>CAZABC010000015.1:18395-59675 GCA_964483405.1 uncultured Anaerolineaceae bacterium | reverse complement strand
GCCGACGCGAGGGCGATGTCGCCGGACATGAAGGCGACCGAGGCGAGGTTGGCGCGGGCGGCGGCGCGGAGGTCCGGCCGGGCGTGCTCGGCGGCCCATGTGGCCCGGGCGAGGGCGGCCCGGACGTCGTTCCGGTAGAAGTCGAGGCGGGAGACGATGATCTCGAGCGCCGGGTCGGGGGCGGCCGGCGGGAAGCGCTCGAGGTAGCCCTCGGCGCGGGCGAGCTCGCCGGAGGCGACGATCTCGCCGGCCGAGTCGGCGAGGACCCGGTGGAGGTCCGCGACCTCGTTCGCGGCCGCGAGGTGGTGGGCGGCGAGCCGCCAGTCGCGCCCGGTCGCGTACGCGGCCACGCGGCGATGCAGATCGGCGACCCCGTCGTCGCCGATCTCGCGGCGCAGCCGCTCGAGGAGGAACTCCGCGACGAGCGGGTGATAGCGGAGCGAGCGCCGACCACCGAGGACCCGCCGGCCGAGGAGACCGGTCGTCTCGGCTGCATCGAGGTGCTCGCGGACGTCGGTCGCGGCGCGCCCGCTGACGGCGACCGCGAGGTCCACGTCGACCGCCTGGAGCACCGCGAGCTCCATGAGCAATCGCTGCCGATCCGGGTCGAGCTCGCCGACGACCTCCTCGGCCAGCAGGTCGTACAGCTCCTCGTGCGACCCTTCCAGGCCCCGCACGAATTCGCGGGTCGCGGCGCTCGACCGGCCTGCGACGGCCGCTCGCACGAGCTGCAGCGAGGCGGCCCAGCCTTCGGTGCGGCGGTCGAGCTCGGCGAGGACGTCGGCCTCGAGCGGAAGCCCGTAGGCGTCGCGGAAGAGACGCTCGGTCTCGTCGAGTCGGAACCGGAGGGCGTCGGTCGTCAGCTCGATGACCTCGCCCTGGGCGCGGAGGCGCGCCAGCGGCAGCGTCGGCCGACGCCGCGTCGCCATGACGAGGGTGAGGCGCTCGGGGCCGCCCCGGATGACCTCGCGCAGGATCGTCCGGACCTCGGACGATCCGTCGACGAGGTGCCAGTCGTCGAGGACCAGGATGGTCCCGGGCGGCAGCGCGTGGAGCTCGCGGGCGAGGGTCCGGACGATCGCATCGCGGCCGACGGCGCCGCGTGCGAGCTCCTCGATCGCGGCGGTCGTCTCGGGTCCGAACCCCGGATCGATCGCCCGTCCGGCCGCCACGACGTGGGCCGCGAAGACCACCGGGTCGCGATCGTCCTCGTCGAGCCGGTACCAGGCCATCGGCTGGCGGGTCGTCCGGCCGAAGTCGGCGAGGAGCGTCGTCTTGCCGTACCCCGCCTCGGCCACGAGCAGCACCACCCGGTGGTGGATCTTCGCCGCGAGCCAGTCATTCAGGCGCGGCCGGCTGAGGGTGTCCGCTCGCAGCGGCGGCGGGGCGACCTTGCCCGGCTGGATCGCCGGCCCGACCTGGGGGTGGCGGCGGGTCACCGGCATCGGCCTTTCCGACGACCGGCCCGGCCCCACCGGCACCGCCTCGGCACCGCGTCCGACACCCGGGCGTCGAGCGTCGGCGGGTGCGAGCGTGGGGTCGAAGGTCGGTCCGGCCATGAGGCGTGATGGTGCGCGCGCGCACTCATCCGCCAGTTACCGGAGCGGTTCAGCCCGCTTCGGGCTCGTACTCGAAGCCGATCTTGAGCTCGACGAGGTATTCGACGATCTCGCCGTTCTCGACCCGCGCGGTCGAGCGAAGGACCTCGACCGTCCGGATGTTGCGGACCGTCCGGGACGCCGTCGCGACCGCCTGGCGGGCGGCGTCGCTCCACGAGACCGGGCTCGTGCCGACCATCTCCCGGATGATGATCACTCCCACGCGGGCCTCCTTCCTGGCGCCGGCCGCGGGTGGGCGACCGGGACGCGACGGGAGGCCGTGCCGGCCGCCGCGTGCGCACGAGCCAGTCTAGGTCGCGGCGCCGGCCCGGACCTTGTCGAAGCAGGCGCTGCAGTACACGGGTCGATCGTTGCGAGGCGCGAACGGGATGATCGCCTGCCCGTTGCACGACGCGCAGATCGCCGCGTGGTACTCGCGAGGACCGCCGCCGTTCTTCGCCTGCTTGTAGGCCGCCCGGCAGGCGGCGCAGCGCTGCGGGTCGTTCTGGAGCCCCTTGCTCGCGTAGAACGTCTGCTCGCCGGCGGTGAAGACGAACGCCTCGCCGCAGTCGCGACACGTAAGGCTCCGGTCCTGGTACACGCTTCGACCCCTCCCGTCCCGACCCCGGATCCGATACGCGGGACGATACGGCCGCCGTCAAGCGCCGCCACGAGCCACCGGAGGCTCCCGGTCGCGCGGAACCCGAGCGGCATCCGTGGCGTCGGGGCGCCATGTCGAGCCTGCGTCCGCTGCCCCTTGCCCTGCTGGCCATCGTCCTTGCCGCGTGCACCGGGTCACCCGGGGCGACCGCGGTGCCCAGTCCGAGCGCGGCCGGGTCGCCGCCCCCGTCGACTTCACCCGAGGGTGGCGTGGACCATCCGACCGGCGCCACCGACGTCGTCCTCCGGATCGAGACGGGCGGCGGCTTCGTCCCGATCGGCTGGAACGCGACCCAGGCGCCCTGGTTCACCCTCTACGGCGACGGCACGGTCATCGCCCGCGACGAGCTCGCCCCGATGCCCGACCCCGGACCGAGCGGGCTGATCGGGATGCTGCCCTTCTACACCACGAAGCTCGACCCGGAGGCGATGCAGACGCTCCTCCGCTTCGCCCTGACCGAGGGCGGGCTCGGCCTCGCCCGGCCGAGCTACGAGACCGGCGGGGTGGCCGACGCGCCGACGACGACCTTCCGGATCGTCGCCGGCGGCATCGACAAGACCGTCTCGGTCTACGCCCTCGGCTTCGACCCCGGCAACGACCCCGACGCGGCGATCAAGGCGGCGTTCACGGCCCTCGTCGACCGGCTCCGCGGCGTCGCGACCGACCTGACCATGAGCGGCACGCCTTGGGAGCCCGAGCGGTGGCGCGGCGTGCTGATGGACGACGAAGGCGGGTTCGGGGCGAACCCGATGGCCTGGCCGTGGGCCGACATCGCGCCCGCCGACTTCGTCCAGGAGGGCGACGGGATCATGTTCGCCCGGCGGGTGATGACCGCCGAGGAGCTGGCGGCGCTCGAGGTCACCGATCTCGGCGGCGGGGTCGTCAACATCGGGCTCGTCGAGCCTGATGGCTCGAAGACATACCAACTCGCGATCCGACCGCTCCTCCCCGACGAGACGAGCTGACCGGTCCGAACCCGGGTGTCGGGCCCGCCGCGGTCGCGGATCAGGCGAGGGCGTCCGCGTAGCGATCGCCGACGGCGGCCGGGAAGAACCGCGTCTGGCGCTTCTTGAACATCAGCTTGATCCGCCCGGTCGGCCCGTTCCGATGCTTGGCGAGGTGGAGGTTGATCTCCTCGACGTCGGCGTCGCCGTCCTCCTGGGCGCGATCCTTCTCCCGCCACAGGAACATGACGAGGTCGGCGTCCTGCTCGATCGCACCGGACTCGCGCAGGTCCGACAGCCGCGGCTCCTTCGACTCGCGCATCTCCGGCTGGCGGGACAGCTGCGAGAGGGCGATGACCGGCACCGACAGCTCGCGAGCGAGCGCCTTGAGCCCGCGCGAGATCTCCGAGACCTCCTGGACCCGGTTCGCGTCGCGCGAGGTCGTCGTCGCCTGCATGAGCTGGAGGTAGTCGACGATCACCAGGTCGAGGCCGGCCTCGGCCTGGAGCCGGCGCGCCTTCGTCCGGAGCTCCATCGTCGAGATGTTCGGGGTGTCGTCGATGAACATCCGTGCCTCGGACAGCTGGGTCATCGCGTTGGCGACCCGGTTGAAGTCGAGGTCCTCGAGGAAGCCGGTCCGGAGCCGCTGCGAGTCGATGTCGCCGACCGACGAGAGGAGGCGAAGGACGAGCTGCTCCTTGCTCATCTCGAGGCTGAAGATGCCGACCGACCGGCCATCGTGGACGGCGGCGTGCTCGGCGATGTTCAGGGCCAGGCTCGTCTTGCCGACCGACGGCCGCGCGGCCAGGACGACGAGGTCGCTCCGCTGCAGCCCCGTCGTCAGCGTGTCGAGCTCGGCGAAGCCGGTCCGGACGCCGCTGACCTCGCCGCGATGCGAGTGGAGGTAGTCGAGCCGGTCGAACGCCTCGTGGAGGAGTCCGCGGAGGGGGTTGAAGCCGGCGTGGACCCGCCGCTCGCTGACCGCGAACAGCTCGGCCTCGGCCCGGTCGATCGCCTCCTGGATCTCGGCCGGATTCTCGTAGCCGATGCCGGCGATCCTGCCGGCCGCGCCGATCAGGTTCCGCAGGACCGCCTTGCGCTCGACGATCCGCGCGTACTGGACGGCGTGGACCGCCGTGGGGGTCTGGTTCGAGAGGCCCGAGAGGTAGGTCCGCCCGCCGATCGCCTCGAGGTCGCCCCGCCGCTCGAGCGTCTCGGCGACGGTGACGATGTCGATCGGCTCGCGGCGCTCGAACAGCTCGAGCATCGCCGCGTAGACGCGCCCGTTCGCGTCACGGTAGAAGTCGGCGGGCCGGAGGAACTCGGCGACCTCGACGATCGCGTCGCGCTCGATGAGGATCGAGCCGAGGACGGACTGCTCGGATTCGAGGCTCTGGGGCGGCAGACGGTCGATCACGCGGGGCGGGGCTCCGGGCGCGGGTGGTGACGGGCCGAGCGTCGCCCCTCGGGGCCGTCCGGCGCCAGTGGGTTATCGACGACTTGTCGGCGGGGCCGGGCGACCCGCGTGGACGGCCGCTCCGGCGGTGTGGACGACGTGTGGACGGCGGCCCGGTCAGTCCAGCTTGCGGATGACCCCGATGAGCTTGCCCTGGATCCGGACGTCGTCGTAGTACTGGGCGGGATAGGCCGGGTTGGCCGGCTGGAGCCGGACCCGGTCCTTCTCCTTGAAGAAGCGCTTGAGGGTGACCGCGTTCTCCTCGACCTGGGCCACGACGATGTCGCCGTTGCGGGCGGTCGTCTGTGGCCGGATGAGGACGAAGTCGCCGTCCATGATCGCCGCCTCGACCATCGAGTCGCCGCGGACCCGCAGGACGTACGCGTCGCCCGACGGGGCGAGCATCTCGGGGACCGAGAGCGTCTCCGACGCGTCGGCGTAGGCCTCGATCGGGCCGCCGGCGGCGATCTCGCCGACGACCGGCAGGACGTGCCCGTCGCTCGTCGCGCCCTGCGGCACGAGCTCCGACGACAGGCCGAGGTGGAGCGCCGCGGTCGGCGTGAGGCGGAGGGCGCGCGAGAGGCCCTCGCCGCGCTCGAGGTAGCCCTCCCGCTCGAGGACCTGGAGGTGGTGATGGACGGCGGAGGTCGAGCGGAGATCGACCGCGGTCTTGATCTCGCGCACGGACGGCGGGTAGCCGCGGGCGCGGATCGTCGCGGCGATGAAGTCGAGGATCCGGGACTTCCGTTCGGCGTCGTGCCTGGTCACCGGCACCTCCTTTCGCGTCGATGATACCGAACAGGTGTTCGATGTCAAGCGGTCGCGCCGGGGAGCGCGACGGCGCGGTGCTAGACTTCCCGCCCTGAGGCGAGCCCGCACCGCTCGCCCGCTCGAGGTCAGGTCCCACCCGAATGCCCCGCTCTCGCTCCCGTCGCCGGTCCCGCGGTGCCGCGACCGGCGCGACGCTCGGTCGGGCGCTCTCGCTCGCGGCGTTCCTGCCGCTGGCGAGCCGCGCCCCCGAGTACGTCCGGCTCATCCTCGCGCTCCTCGCCGACCCGCGGATCCCGGTCCGCCGGAAGGCGGTGCTCGCGCTGGGCGGCGGCTACCTGCTCGTGGGGCGCGACCTCATCCCGGACCGGATCCCGGTCGTCGGCGGGCTCGACGACATCATCGTCGTCCTCCTGTCGGTCCAGCTGTTCCTCGACGGCGTGCCGCCGGAGATCGTCGGCGAGAAGCTGGACGAGCTCGGCATCGACCCCGACGCCTTCCACCGGGACATCGACCAGCTGCGCCGCTTCACGCCGCGCCCGATCCGCCGGGCGATGCGCGAGGTCCCGCGCCTCATCGACACCGCCGCCGAGCTGGCGGCGCAGGCCGGCGTCGGGCCTCGGCTCCGCGCCTGGATCTCCAGGGAGGGTTCGCTCGCGTGAAGGTCATCCTGACCCAGGACGTCTCGAAGCTCGGCAAGAGCGGCGAGATGAAGGTCGTCGCCGACGGCTACGCCACCAACTTCCTCATCCCGAACAAGCTCGCGGTGCCGGCCGCCGGCGGGGCCTACCGGGCGTGGCAGCACGACATCGCCAGCCGCGAGGACAAGCGGAAGCGCGAGCGCGAGGAGGCCGAGATCGCGGCGACGAGGATCTCGTCGACGACCCTGACGATGGGCGTCAAGGTCGGCGAGGGCGGCAAGCTCTATGGCTCGATCACCGCCCAGGACATCGCCGACGCGCTCGGCCGGCGCGGCATCACCGTCGACAAGCACAAGATCGACCTCGACCAGCCGCTCAAGACGCTCGGGACGTACAAGGTCGCCATCAAGGTCTATGCCGGGATGACCTCCGAGGTCACGGTCGTCGTCGAGCCGAAGGGCTGACCGGTCCGCTGCATCCGGCGCCGGCTGGCGCCGCGCGTCTACGGCTCGGTGTCCCCGCTGAGCTCGCGCACGTCGTAGACCCGCCAGCGGGCGGTCGCGACCGCGATCGGGAACCGCGCCGCGTAGGCCTCCTCGTTGGCCGCGAGGCCGTCGGCCCGTCGCTCGTCGGGGCCGATGACGACGTAGTCGACGCCGTGCTCGCGGATCCGGGCCTCGCCCTCGGCCGAGAGCTTGTAGATCTCGCCGACCTGCCGCTGGCGCTCCTCGTAGGTGATGCCGCTGACCCACAGCTGGCCCCAGTAGCCCATGAGGATCTGGCGGCCGCTGAGCATCATCACCGGGTCGTGGCTCTGCATCCCGGTCACGACGAGGTCGCCCGGCGCCGATGCGTCCCGGAGCCGCTCGGCGAGCTCGATCTGCTCGGTCTCGAGCATCCGGTAGCGCATGTTGCCCTGGGCCTGGTCGGAGATCTCGAGGACCGGCGAGCCGACCATCGTCGCGACCGCGAGGACGATGAGGAGCCGCACCGCGAGCCCGGGGAACCGGTGCCAGGCGTGGACGAGCGCCGCCGCGGCCGCGATCGCGACGCCGAGGAACCAGTAGACGAGGATCTTGTGGTTGTCCCAGTCCCACGGCTGGAAGGCCGCGAGGTTGGCGACGACGAAGATCGACCAGAGCGCCACGAGGAGCCGGGCCGAGCGGGGCGGTACTGCCCGCCGGACAGCGAGGCCGACGAGCGCGAGCGGGATGAACAGCCCGAGGTTCTTGACCCAGAACCACCACCAGGGGTCCGGCTCGGCGACCCAGCCGAGCTGGAACCGGAAGGCCGACAGCGCCCCGGCCCCGCCGCCGAGCTGGCTGAGGAGCTGCGGCAGCGCGACGGCGATCCAGACGAGCCCGAAGGCGATCCAGCCGGCCCAGGGGATCCGCCGGAGCGGGTCGCGCCATGGCCGTGACGGCAGGAGGATCGCCAGGAACGGGACGACGATCGCCATCGCCAGCAGGGTCGGCAGGTGCGACAGCGGGAGGAGCCCGCCGACGACGCCGGCCAGGACGAAGCGGCGGACCGATCGCCGCCGGGCCGCCGAGACGAGGAGGGTCAGCATCAGCATCGCCAGCGGCAGCCCGTAGAGGTAGGCCCGCTGCGACATCAGGAACGCCAGGTAGGGGTTGAAGAAGCGGATGTGGAGCTCGCCGACCGCCTTCTCGTCCCAGGGCAGCGTCGTCAGCGTCACGAAGAGGTCCTTGAGCCGGTCGAGCGTCGCCGCCGTCGTGACCCAGCCGAGGCCGGCGCCGAGGAGGAAGAGCGCCGTCCCGAGCGTCGCGAGCGCGGGGGCGATCCCGAGCCGGCGGACGAACGCCCACAGCGAGAGCGCCGCGACGATCGACAGGGCGAAGGAGTGGAGCGGCAGCGCGACGACCGGGTCGAGGCCGAGGACGACGAACGCGGCGGGGGTCAGGTCCGACAGGTAGTGGTAGCTGAGCGGGAGGCCGGCGTAGAGGGTGTTCTCGGGCGGGAAGTTGTCGCCCCAGGCGAACCGGGTGACGATCCCGAGGTGGGTCGGCCAGTCGCTCCAGATGTACTCGTGGCCGGCCCACAGGCCGTCCTCCGCCCGCTGGATCGCGGTCGTCCAGAGAATCGACCACCAGGCCGTCAGGCCGACGAGGAGCGCGGTCGCCCACGGGTCGAGGCGGGCGCGGGCCGTGGCCACCGGCCCGGCGGCGCGGGCCGCCCTGATCGCGTCGCGCAGCTCGTCGACCGGGGCGGGCCGACGGCCGCCACGCGGCGGGACGACGGCGAGGGCGATCCCCGCGGCGATGGCGACCGCGCCGGTGCCCGCGATCACGAGCGGGCCGAGCCCGGCGAGCGTCGCGAGCGGGACGAGGACGATCGTCCCCGCGACGATCCCGAGGACGGCGCCGTGGGCGAACCGCTCGAGCGGGGTCAGGAACGGGGCGAACCGCGCCAGGGCGGCGATCCCGGGCACGGCCAGTGCGGCGAGCCAGATGAGCGACAGGGCGGCTGGCACGGCCGCGCGATGATAGCGCCCGTGAGCGACCCGGGCCCTCGGACGATCCTCCACGTCGATCTCGACGCGTTCTTCGCGGCGATCGAGCAGCGCGACCGGCCGGAGCTGCGCGGGCGGCCGGTCGTCGTCGGCGGCGGACCGGGCGACCGCGGCGTCGTCTCGACCGCCAGCTACGAGGCGCGCCGCTTCGGGATCCACTCGGCGATGCCGCTCCGGACGGCAGGCGCGCTCTGCCCCGACGCGGTCTTCGTCCCGGTCGACGGCCGGAAGTACGCGGCCGTCAGCCGGGAGGTGATGGCGATCCTCCGGCGGTTCACGCCGCAGGTCGAGCCGGTCTCGATCGACGAGGCGTTCCTCGACGTCACCGCGTCGCGGGCCCTGTTCGGCGACGGCGAGGCGGTCGGCCGGCGGATCAAGGCGGCGATCGCCGACGACCTCGGCCTGACCGCCTCGGTCGGGGTCGCCACGACGAAGCTCGTCGCCAAGGTCGCCTCGGATCTCCGCAAGCCCGACGGCCTCGTCGTCGTGCCGCCCGGCTCGGAGGCCGCCTTCCTCGCTCCGCTGCCGGTCGGGCGGCTGTGGGGGGTCGGACCGCAGACCGCGGCCGCGCTCCGCGAGCACGGCGTCCGGACGATCGGCGACCTCGCCGCCCTGCCGGTCGACGTCCTCGTCCGGCGGCTCGGCCGGCACGGGGCGTCGCTTCACGAGCGGGCCCTCGGGGTCGACCCCGACCCGGTCGACGCCGGCGACCCGGCCAAGTCGATCGGCCACGAGCACACCTTCGACGTCGACACCGCGGACCGCGAGGTCATCGAGCGGACGCTGCTGGCGATGGCCGACGGCGTCGCCGGACGGCTCCGGTCCGCCGGGCTTCGGGCCGGGACGGTGACGGTGAAGATCCGGGACGACACGTTCCGGACGGTGACCCGCCAGCGGCCGCTCGTCCCGCCGACCGACATGGCCGAGCCGATCTGGCGGGCGGCGCTCGAGCTCGCCCGGCCCGAGCTGCGCGGCATCCGCGTCCGCCTGGTCGGCGTGACCGCGTCGCACCTGGCCGAGCCCGAGCAGCTCGGGCTCTTCGCCGCCGACGACGACCGGCGGCGGCGGGCGACCGAGGCCGCCGACGTCATCCGGCGACGCTACGGCGAGCGGGCGGTGACCCGGGCACGGCTGATCGGGACGGGGATCCCGGCGCCATTCGAGCGCGACCCGATGACCCCGGCCGAGCGGCGCTCCCCGGATCCGACCGGACGGCCGGGAGCGTCCGGACGATCCCCGACCGGGTCGGGACCGCGTGACACGCAAGCTGACATGGAGGCGCCCGACGATCCGCCCGACGACGCTTGACATCGAACACCTGTTCTGTCTAGCATCGCGTATCGAACAGACGTTCTGGTCGCCGACGTGCCCCGGTCGACACAGGGCTCCAGACAGAGGAGTCACGAGATGGCGATGATCCGTGTCGAGCCGGTCCCCGTCCGCGTCCGCACCGGCTGGTTCGACGGTCGACCTCGCGAGGTCACCTGGGGCGAGCGGACGCTGCCGGTGACGGCGCTCGCCGCGGTCCGCGACGAGACGTCCGCCTACCGGGTCGCGACCGGTCCTCGCATCGTCTACGAGGTCGAGACGCCCGGCGCGCGCCTGGCGCTCACCTACCGGCCGCGCGGCCGGCGCTGGACGGTCGAGGCGGTCGACGTCGCGGCCTGATCCCGAAGTCCCCTCGCCGGCGTCCGGCTCCTCCCCGGTCGCCGAGCCCTTCGACGGCGCGGGGCGGGCGTGCCGGTACCACGTCCGCCCCGCGACCCGGACCCGGAGGGTGCCGTGACGCCCGCCCGGGATGCGCCGGACGGATGGCCCGAGGGGCGGTCCGGGCCGTCCGATCGCCGATCGCCGCTGCTACGATCCGGTGCGTGGATCAGCCTGGGCGGGTGCGGTTCGGCGACCTGACCCTCGACGAGTTCGTCCGGCACCTGGCGTCGGCGGAGCCGACCCCGGGTGGCGGGTCCGCGTCGGCGGTCGCGGCGGCCCTGGCCGCGGGCCTCGTCGCGATGGTCGCCTCGCTCTCGCAGGGCCGGCCGAAGTACGTCGACCACGAGGCGCTCATCGTCCGGACGCGAGCCGCGGCGACGGATCTCGCCGGGCGTTGTCTCCGGATCGCCGACGAGGACGCGGCCGCCTATGCCGGGTTCGGCGTCGCGATGCGGCTGCCACGCGAGACCGACGACGAGAAGGCCGCGAGGACCGCCGCGCTCCAGGCCGCCGCGCGGGTCGCCGCGATGGCGCCGCTCGAGGCGGTCGAGGCCTGCCGCGACATCGTCACCGGCGCCGAGGTCCTCGCCGGCCGCAGCAACGCGAACGCAGCGTCGGATCTGGCCGTGGCGGCGCTGCTGTCCGAGGCCGCGGCTCGGGGGGCGGCCGCCAATGTCCTCGTCAACCTGCCGATGACCGGTGACGAGGCGCTCTCGGCCGAGCTGTCCGCCCGTGTCGCGGAGCTCCTCGCGGAGGTCGAGCGGCTGGCCGCCGAGACCCGCGACGTCGTCGCGAGCGGCGCGACCCGGCCGGCGCTCCCGCCGCTCCCGCCGCCGTCCGACCCGACGTGACGACGGTCGCCGGTTCCCCGGCCGTCGCGGACGGCACCGGGTCGGCCGAGCCCGGCCCGCGGCTGCTCCTCGGCGCGCCGATCGCGGCCGACATCCGGGCAGCGGTCCACGCCGACGTCGAGGCCTTCACCGCCGAGGCCGGCCGACCCCCGGGGCTCGCCGTCGTCCTGTGCGGCCGCGACGCCCCGTCGGTCGTCTACCTCGAGCGGATCCTGAAGGGCTGTCGCCAGGTCGGGATCGAGGGCCGGTTCGTGGAAGCCGCCGAGGCGACCGAGGCGTCCCTCGTCGACGCCCTTCGCACGGTCGACCACGACCCGGCGATCGACGGGGTCATCGTCCAGATGCCGCTGCCACCCGGGATCCCGCTGCGCGCCGTCATCGACGTGCTCGACCCGATGCGCGACATCGACGGGATCCACCCGCTCAACGCGGGTCTCCTGTCGCTCGGCTACGACGGCTTCCTGCCCGCGACCGCCCACGCCTCGGTCGAGATCCTCAAGCGGTCGGGGATCGAGCTCGCCGGCAAGCATGCCGTCGTCGTCGGCCGCTCGAACGTCGTCGGCAAGCCGGCGGCGCTGCTGCTCCTGCGCGAGAACGCCACGGTCACGATCTGCCACAGCAAGACCGTCGACCTGGCGGGGATCGTCCGCACCGCGGACATCGTCGTCGTCGCGATCGGGCGGGCCGGCTTCATCACCGGCGACATGCTCAAGCCGGGCGCGGTCGTCGTCGACGTCGGCATCAACGTCGTCGGCGACGGGCTCGTCGGCGACGTCGACTTCGCCTCGGCGAGCCGCGTCGCATCGGCGATCACGCCGGTGCCCGGCGGCGTCGGGCCGCTGACGAACGCGATCCTCCTCAGTCACCTGATCGAGGCGGCCAGGAACCAGGCTCGGGGCCTGGTCCCGCTGGGCGCCCAGTCCCTCGCCGTACCCGTGCCGGAGACGACCCTGTGACCACCCCGCCCGCCATCCCGGTGCCGTCCGACCTCGCGATCGCCCGCTCGGTGCGGCCTCGCCCCATCCTCGAGGTCGCCCATGAGCTCGGCCTCCGCGACGAGGAGATCGAGCTCTACGGCCCGACGAAGGCCAAGATCACGCTCGCCGGTGTCGAGCGGGTCGAGCGCGAGCGACCGCGCGGGAAGTACGTCCTCGTCACCGCGATCACCCCGACGCCGCTCGGCGAGGGCAAGACGACGACGACCGTCGGCCTGGCCCAGGGCCTCAACCGGATCGGCAAGCGGGCGGCGGTGGCCATCCGCCAGCCGTCGCTCGGCCCGGTCTTCGGGATCAAGGGCGGCGCGGCCGGTGGCGGCTACAGCCAGGTCATCCCGATGGAGGACTTCAACCTCCACCTGACCGGCGACATCCACGCGATCGGCGCGGCCCACAACCTCGCCAGCGCGTTCATCGACAACCACCTCCACCACGGCAACGCGCTCGGCATCGATCCGCACGCGATCAGCTGGCCCCACGTCGTCGACATCAGCGACCGGGCCCTGCGGCACGCGGTGATCGGGCTCGGGAGTCGCGAGGACGGCGTCCCCCGCGAGACCGAGTGGGTCATCACCGTCGCCTCGGAGGTGATGGCGATCCTCGCCCTCTCGCGCGACCTGCGCGACCTGCGCGAGCGGCTCGGTCGGATCGTCGTCGCCCGGACCCGCGACGGGAAGCCGGTCACGACGGAGGATCTCAAGGTCGCGGGGGCGATGACGGTCCTCCTCCGGGATGCGATCAAGCCCAACCTGCTCCAGACGCTCGAGGGTGGGCCGGCCTACGTCCACTGCGGGCCGTTCGCGAACATCGCCCACGGCAACAGCTCGATCATCGCCGATCGCGTCGCGCTGTCGACGAGCGACGTCGTCTGCACCGAGGCCGGCTTCGGCGCTGACATGGGGGCCGAGAAGTTCTTCGACATCAAGTGCCGGGCGTCGGGGCTCCGGCCCGACGTCGCGGTCGTCGTCGCGACGATCCGGGCGCTCAAGATGCACGGCGGGGTCGGCCGGATCGTCGCCGGCAAGCCGCTCGACCCGGCGCTGATGACCGAGAACGTCGAGGCGGTCCGGGCCGGCGCGGCGAACCTCGCCAAGCATGTCGAGATCGTCCGGGCCTACGGCGTCCCGGTCGTCGTCGCGCTGAACGCGTTCCCGACCGACACGGCGGCCGAGTACGCAGCGGTCCGGGAGGTGTCGGTCGCGGCCGGAGCGGCCGACGCGGTCGTCACGACCCACTGGGCCGACGGCGGCGCCGGTGCCCAGGCGCTCGCGAGCGCCGTCTGGGCCGCGGCCGAGGCGGGCGGCGAGGGCTTCCGCTTCCTCTATCCCGACGACATGCCGCTCGGCCAGAAGATCGAGACGATCGCGACGAAGGTCTACGGCGCCGATGGCGTCGACTTCGCGCCCGGCGTCGAGAAGACGCTCGCCGACTTCGAGGCCGGCGGCTACGGCCACCTGCCGGTCTGCGTGGCGAAGACCCACCTCTCACTGAGCCACGATCCGTCGCGCAAGGGTCGCCCGACCGGCTTCCGGCTCCCGATCCGGGGCGTCCGGCTGGCGGCGGGGGCCGGCTTCATCTATCCGCTCGCGGGTGACATGCGGACGATGCCCGGGCTGCCATCGCGGCCGGCCGGCGAGAACATCGACATCGACGAGGACGGCGAGGTCCTCGGGCTCTTCTAGGCCGGTGAGCGGCTCGATCGGCGCCCCGCTCCCGGGCGACCGACCCAGCGGGTCCGGTCCGGTGGCGGGTGCCCCACCCGCCCCCGGTGGCGGCCCATCCGCGTCCGGTGGCGACCCGCCGTCGCACGACGCCCCGCCGCATCACCCGACCGTGACGGAGGCCCGCCTCGACGCGCTCCTGCCGGCGGAGATGGCGAGCAAGGCGGCCGACATCGGCGTCCGCAAGGCCGGCCTCGACGCGCTCCCGATGTTCGTCCTCGCGGTCCTCGCGGGAGCCTTCATCGCCCTCGGCGCCGCGTTCGCGACGACGGTCGCCGCCGGCGCGGCCGGGATCCTGCCGTACGGGATCACCCGGCTCGTCGCCGGGGTCGCGTTCTCGCTCGGCCTCATCCTCGTCATCGTCGGCGGGGCCGAGCTCTTCACCGGCAACAACCTGCTCGCGATGGCGTGGGCCTCGGGTCGGGTCGACACCCGGGCGGTCGTCCGGAACTGGGCGATCGTCTACGCCGGGAACCTCGTCGGGGCGGTCGGGACGGCCGTCCTCGTCGTGACCGCGGGGCAGTACGCGTTCGGGGGCGGCGCGGTGGGCGAGGTGGCGCTCGGGACGGCGACGACGAAGGTCGGCTACGGCCCGCTCCAGGCGTTCGTCCTCGGGATCCTCTGCAACGGCCTCGTCTGTCTCGCCGTCTGGCTCACCTACTCGGCCCGGACCACGACCGACCGGATCCTCGCGATCGTCCCGCCGATCGCGGCGTTCGTGGCGATGGGCTTCGAGCACTCGGTCGCGAACATGTACTTCATCCCCGTCGGGATGCTCATCCGGGAGTTCGCGCCGGCCTCGTTCTGGGCGTCGATCGACGCCGTCCCGGCCGACTACGCGGTGCTCGACTGGGCCGGGCTGGTGGGCAATCTCGTGCCGGTCACCCTCGGCAACATCGTCGGGGGCACGATCCTCGTCGGCGCGGTCTACTCGCTCGTCTACCTGCGCGCGGGACGCTGAGCGGCAGGCTCATGCGTCGAGCAGGCCGGTCGACAGCGCGAAGGCGAGGGCGGTGACCCCGCCGAGCAGGACGCCGAGCAGGCCGGCGCCCCAGGCGACGACGTCGACCGGCCCGAGGGGTACCTCGGCCTCGCCGTGCCCATGGCCCGCGCCGTGGTCGTCCCCGACGGCCGCGTGATCGGCGGTCGTGGCGGCCGCGGTGTCGGCCGCCGTGTCGGCGTGGGCCGTCGTCATCGTCTTCGGGTGGGTCGTCGCGTGATCGTCGGTCATCGGTCGGGCGCTCCTCCGGGGGCATTCTCGCACGCGCGCCGAATGACGGGACGGCCACGGCGGAGGACCGCCGCCGCCCGAGCGTAGACTCGGGGCGCGATGACGGACCGTCGGTTCGGCCTCGGGCCCGACGGGGTTCGCCTGTTCGGCGCCCGGTCGCTGCGGATGCTCGCCTACGGCGGCCTCGCGGTCGTCCTCGTCGTCTATCTCGGGCGGGTCGGCCTCGACCCCGTGACGATCGGCCTGCTCCTGACGCTGACGCTCCTCGGCGACACGGTCATCTCGCTCGCCCTCACCACCCACGCCGATCGCGTCGGGCGGCGCCGGGTCCTCGTTGCCGGGTCGCTGCTGATGGCCGGTGCGGCGGTCGTCGTGGCGGCGACCGACCTCGTGCCGCTCCTCCTGATCGCGTCGACGCTCGGCGTCCTGAGCCCGAGCGGGAAGGAGGTCGGGCCGTTCCTCGCCATCGAGCAGGCGGCCCTGTCGGGCCTGGTCCCCGACCGGCGGCGAACGAGCGTCTTCGCCTGGTACAACCTCGCCGGCTACGTGATGGCCGCCCTCGGCGCGCTCGCCGCCGGGGTCGCCGTCCAGATCCTGCGCGATGCCGGGGTCGCGGCGGTCGACGCGGAGCGGGTGGTCGTCCTCGCCTACGGCGCCATCGGGCTCGGGCTGGCGCTGGTCTTCGCCGGGCTGTCGGGCGCGGTCGAGGTCCCGGGCGCGGCGCGGTCGACGATCGGCGGCCGGCTCGGGCTTCACCGGTCGCGCGGGACGGTCCTCCGGCTGTCGGCGCTGTTCGCCGTCGACGCGTTCGCCGGTGGCTTCATCCTCGACAGCCTCGTCGCCTACTGGTTCGCCGCGCGGTTCGCCCTCGACCCCGCCGTCATCGGCGCCGTCTTCTTCGGGACGAACCTCCTCGCGGCGGTCTCCGCGCTCGCGGCTGCTCGGATCGCCGCCCGGATCGGGCTCATCCGGACGATGGTCTACACGCACCTGCCATCGAACGTGCTGCTCATCCTGGTCCCGCTCATGCCGACGGCGCCGCTCGCGATCCTCGCGCTGCTCGCCCGCTCGACGATCAGCCAGATGGACGTCCCGACGCGCCAGTCGTACACGATGGCCGTCGTCGATCCCGACGAGCGATCGGCCGCCGCCGGCGTCACCGGCATCGCCCGGACGACCGGCCAGGCCATCTCGCCGCTCATCGCCGCGCCGATCGTCGCCTCGGCAGCGTTCGCCGGGGCCGGCTTCGTCATCGCCGGCGCCCTGAAGATCGGCTACGACGTCGCGCTCTGGGCGCTGTTCCGGGCTCGGCCGGCGCCCGAGGAGCGAGCGCTCGCCGTCGACGGGTGAAGTCGCGGCCGGCGATGTTCGTTCGCCGGATCGGTTGCCGGGTGCGTCGTTCCGTGCCGGGTGCGTCGCTCCACTACCGTGGCTGGTGTTGCGCGCCGGGTCGTCGCTCCCACCACCCTTGCTGGTGCTCTTGCCGAACCCGTCGGTCCCACCACCGTGGCTGGTGTTCCGTCGGGGTCGCCATCCCGATACCAGGGACGCTGGTCGTATCAGGGCGCCGGCGGGGTCGGCGAGCGTGGGGGAGGCACCCGAAGTCGCCGACCGGGCCGCCCGATCCGCTGGAGTACCAGCGGCATTGGTGAGACCGATGCGGCGCCTCGGCTGCGGCCGCCGACACTCGACCGCCGCAGCGACATCGCACCGTGTCCACCGGTCGGACGCACCATCCGACCGGGCGCAGCCTATGCCTCGAGCCCGGATCTGGGCGGGGGCGGGTCGCCGTCCGGATCGAGCTCGGGCTCGGGCTCGGGCTCGGGCTCGGCGTCCGCGGCCACGGCGCCCGCCGCATCGGCTGCGGGCGCGGACCCCGGCTCGGTCGCAGTGCCCGCCGCATCGGCAGTGCCCGCGTCCGTCGGGTCCGGTACGGCCGGCGCGCCGGCGACGCCCGCCGCGACGCCCGCCGCGACGCCCCGCTGGTAGCCCGGCATCCCGAGGCGCCACCAGAGCAGGGCGACCGCGACGATGAAGACGCCCAGCGCGATCGCGAGGTCGAACGGCTGGAGGATCGCCCGGATGTCCTCCCAGTTCTCGCCAAGGATCGTGCCCGACCAGACGAGCAGGATCGACCAGAGGAACGCACCGGCCGTCGAGTAGGCGATGAACTTGACGAGGTTCATCCGGGCCACGCCGGCGGGGAAGCTGATGAACGTCCGGACGATCGGCAGGAGCCGGCTGAAGAACGCCGTCTCCGACCCCCAGCGCTCGAAGAAGCGGTCGGCGACCTCGATCTCGTGCGGCCGGATGAGGACGTAGCGCCCGTAGCGCTCGAGGAACGGTCGGCCGCCGTACGCGCCGATCGTGTAGGCGATGAGCGAGCCGATCGTGTTCCCGATGGTCGCGAACACGACGACGATCCAGAACGACCACGGCTGCCCGGTCAACGGCTCGATCTGGGTCGGGTCCGAGACGAGGAACCCGGCGAACGGGAGGATGAGCTCGGACGGGAGCGGGACCATCGCCGACTCGATCGCCATCGCGATCATCACCCCGAGGTAGCCGACGGCGCCGTAGAGGCCCTCGAGGAACGGGATGGCGATCTTGTCGATGAACTCGAGCACGGGCGCTCCTCGGCGGGACGGTCGACGGCGACCGACCCCGAGGGGGCGACGGGTCGGGCACGGCGGGATGGTACCGGACTATGCTCGCCGGGTGACTGAGCGCAGCGGCGGCCCGGGCCGGCATCCGGGCGAGGGACCCCACTTCGAGCCTCGGTCGGTCGGCGCATCCGGCCCGCCTGCGGCAGGTTCGGCCGGGGTCGCCTCGACGGTCGTCCTGACGGGCGCCGACCTGACGATCGCCGACGTCGAGGCGGTGGCCCGCCATGGCGCCCGCGCCGCGCTCGACATCCACGCCCGCGAGCGGATGCAGGAGGCCCGCGACGTCGTGGAGCGGCTCGTCGAGGCCGGCGCCGTCGTCTACGGGCTCACGACCGGCTTCGGTGACCTCGCGACGACCTTCGTCCCGCCGGCCGACGCGGCCCGGCTGCAGGAGAACCTCCTCGTCAGCCACGCCGTCGGTGTCGGCCGGCCGTTCCCGCGCGACGTCGTCCGGGCGATGCTCCTCCTCCGGGCGAACACCCTCGCCCTCGGCCACAGCGGCTGCCGCCCGCTTCTCGTCGATCGGCTCTGTGCGTTCCTCGACCTCGGGATCCACCCGGTCGTGCCCGAACAGGGCAGCGTCGGTGCCTCGGGCGATCTGGCGCCGCTCGCCCACCTCGCCCTGCCGCTCATCGGCCGTGGTGAGGTCGAGCTCGAGGGCCAGCACGTCCCGGCCCTGATCGCCCTCAGGGAGGTCGGGCTCGAGCCGCTCGTGCTCGGGCCGAAGGAGGGCCTCGCGCTCCTCAACGGGACCCAGCTGATGTCGGCCCTCGGGTCGCTCGTGCTCGCCGACGCCGACCGGCTCGGGCGGACGGCCACGGTCGCCGCGGCGATGAGCGTCGAGGCGCTCCTGGGCACGGATGTCGCGTTCGCCGCGGCCTACCAGCTCGCCCGGCCGCACCCGGGCCAGGTGGCGGTCGCCGCCGAGCTGCGCCACCTCCTCCGCGACTCGGGCGTCCAGACGAGCCACCACGGACATGCCCACAAGGTCCAGGACCCGTACTCGCTCCGCTGCGTCCCGCAGGTCCACGGCGCGGTCCGCGACGCCCTCGACCATCTCCGGCGGGTCCTCGACGTCGAGCTGAACGCGGCGACCGACAACCCGCTCGTGTTCCCCGAGGGCGGGGTCGCGGCCGAGGGCACGCTCGCGACCGGCGGCGGCCTCGTCATCAGCGGCGGCAACTTCCACGGCGAGCCGATCGCCCTTGCACTCGACTTCGCGAAGCTCGCGATCGCCGAGCTCGGCGCGATCAGCGAGCGGCGGACCGCGCTGCTGCTCGACCCGCGCCTCAACGGCGGGCTGCCACCGTTCATGGCGGCGAGCTCGGGGCTCGATTCCGGCCTGATGATGGTCCAGTACACGGCCGCCGCGCTCGCGTCGGAGAACAAGGTCCTCGCCCACCCGTCGTCGGCCGACTCGATCCCGACCTCGGCGAACCAGGAGGACCACGTGTCGATGGGCGCCACGGCCGGCCGTCACGCCCGCGTGGTCCTCGACCACGTCGAGCGGATCGTGGCGATCGAGCTCCTCGTCGCCGCGCAGGCGCTCGACCTGCGGCTGGAGGCCCTCGCCCACGAGGCCACGGACGGCGTCGCCCCGCGCCCCGGCGCCGGCGTCGCGGAGGCCCACCGCCGCGTCCGCGCCCGCGTCGCGCGGCTCGGTCACGACCGTGAGCTCGGACCGGATCTCGCGGCCGTCACCGACCTCGTGCGGAGCGGCGCGCTCGCCGAACTGGCCGGCGGCTGAGGGTTTCGCCGGGACGGCCGATGGGCTCGCCCGGGTCGAGGGGCTGCCGGGATCACCAGGCCGACCGGGCCCGCCGGGCCGACCGGGCCCGCCGGGCCGACCGGGCCGACCGGGCCCGCCGGGCCACCCGGCGGGGGCCCCCGGCGTCGCGGACGTTACCGCCGGACCGCGCCGACGAACGCCCGGATCGCCGCCACCTTCATCCAGACCACGAGCCCGGCGATGGTCAGGATCATCAGCTGGCGCCAGATCCAGCCGGTCCCACCCGGGTCGTCCGGCCCGGCGATGAGCGGCTCGCCCACCGGGACCAGGCGGATGAGGGGCACCCACGCCACGAGCTCGAGGATCCGCTCGTCGGTCACGGTCGCCGGGTTCGCGCCGATGAGCGAGCCCGGCAGGCCCATCGACCGGACGAGCGGCGGGATGATCCGCCCGCGGACGACCGGGTCGAGGATCTCCTCGGCTCGCGCGTGGAAGGGCGCCCGGGCGGGCATGAGCACCTCGACCGCCGGGTCGGCGAGCAGGTTGCGGTACCAGTGGGTCGACGCGCCGTAGCCGGCCAGCACCCAGGCAGCGCCCTCGGCGACGAAGTATCCGAGCGGCGTGTCCCGCCGGAGGCCGGAACGACGACCCGTCGTCGTCAGGAGGAGCTGGCAGCCGCTGAGCGGCGTGCCGAGCCATGCGGCCAGCCCGGCTCGGTGGACCGGCACGGCGAACCAGCGGTCGAGGGTCTTGAACATCGCGCGGCTGCGACCCGAGGTGACGCCGCTGGCGGCGCTCGCCGGCGGCGGGGGCAGCGGCGGGAAGGCCGGGGGTGCCGCTGGAGCGGTCGGCGCGTGCGGCGCGTGGTGCACGTGCGGCTCGGCGGGAGCGGCGAGCAACGGGCGTTCGGTCGTGATCATGACCCGATGCTCGCGCGGGCCAGCGGCGACGGCCAGAGCCGACCGTCATCCGGCCGGCTCCGGTCGACCCGGAGTCGCGCTACCCTGCGCGGGTGGACACGATCCGGATCGTCGACGTGGTCGACGGCGAGACGTTCGCGTTGCTGCCGCCGTGTGCCGACCCGGGCTTCGACCATCGCACGTGCGACTACTGGGAGGATGCCGATCGCGGCTCGCGCGCCCATCGCGCGAGTTGGCTCGCGCCGGCGCCGGCCGCGCCGCCGAGGCCGCGCGACCCCTTCGGCGGGTCGAACCCGTTCGCGCCCGATCCGACGCCCGTCGAGAACCCCTTCGCGGCCGCGTCCCGGGCGTCCGCTCCGGCGGCCAACCCCTTCGCGCCCGCCGGCGACGGGCTCGCCGACAACCCGTTCGCCCCGAAGCGGACCGCCGGGCCGGCCGTCGGCGCCGATGCGCCGCGCAAGCTCGGCCTGCTCGGCCGGGGCATGGCGATCTTCGGCAGCTACGCCAAGGTGCTGCTCCTCGACGACGTGCCCGCGGCCTACGCTCAATTCGGGCCGCTGTCGGCCTACCCGCGGGCCAGCCGGATCCGCGAGCTCTACCCGAAGCTGCCCGACGCGCCGCTGCCGGCGGTCGTCACCTGCATCGCGACAACGCCGGCGGCCCGGGGCTCGGGTCACGCCATCCGGCTGGTCGAGGCGGTCTGCGACGACCTCGAACGGCGAGGGTTCGCGGCGGTCGAGGCGTACCCGGAGGCCGGCGCCCGGCCCGATGCCACGAGCGCCGCCACGCCGGCGTTCTGGCTGCGCTGCGGCTTCCACCTCGCCGTCGACGACGAGCGGTTCCCGGTCGTTCGGCGGGAGCTCGGCTGATCCGCGCCCGACGCGCCCCGGTCGCCGCCCTCGCCCTCGCCCTGGTGACCGCGGCCTGCGGCGCACGTCCGGCGACCCCGTCGCCGAGCGTTGCCCCGTCGTCGACGGTCTTGCCCCCAGCGGCCCTCTCGCCCTCGGCGGGTGCCTCACCATCGGCGGGCGCGTCGGCGGCCGGCCCGAGCGTGCCGTGGGACGACGGGCTCCTCGCGATCCTGCCGGCCGAGGTCGACGGGCGGCCGCTCGTCCCCGAGCCCGCCGCGTTCGCCGAGAGCGCTTCGGACCCCGATCTCGTCCGCGACGCCTCGGCCGGCGTGGTCGCCTTCGTCGTCGGCGAGGCCGGCGACGACTACGCCGTGCCGTTCGTCTACGCCCTTCGTCCGGGCGTCTTCGACGAGGGCTGGTATCGCTCCTGGCGCGACTCGTTCGACGAGGGCGTGTGCGCCCAGGCGGGCGGTGTCGCCGGGACGGCCGAGGCGGTGATCGGCGGCCGGCCGACCGTCATCGGCTCGTGCGCCGGTGGGGTCCTGACATACCACACGCACCTCGTCGTCGACGGCGTCGACCACGTCGTCTCCGTCCAGGCGCTCGGCCCGGCCCGCTACGGCGAGCTCGTCATCGCCGGCCTCCGCGCCTGAGCCGCCCGGCCGGCGGGTGCGCCAGCCACCCGGACGCCGGCTCGCGGCGGGCGCACACTGCCGCCATCCACCGGAGGAGCCCGCCGTGTCCGATCCCACGACCCCGACCTCGAGCATCGCCCCGCTCCCCGGCGCCCGGCCGGTCCGTGCCCCGCACGGCTCCGAGCTGAGCTGCCGCGGCTGGGGCCAGGAAGCGGCGCTCCGGATGCTGATGAACAACCTCGACCCGGCGGTGGCCGAGGCGCCCGACGCGCTCGTGGTCTACGGCGGGACCGGCCGGGCCGCCCGCTCGTGGGCTGCCTTCGACGCGATCGTCCGCGAGCTCCGCCGGCTCGGCGACGACGAGACGCTGCTCGTCCAGTCGGGCAAGCCGGTCGCGGTCTTCCGGACCCACGAGTGGGCGCCGCGGGTCCTCATCGCCAACTCGAACCTCGTCGGGAAGTGGGCGACGTGGGAGGTCTTCCGCGAGCTCGAGCGGCAGGGCCTGACGATGTACGGCCAGATGACCGCCGGGTCGTGGATCTACATCGGGACCCAGGGGATCCTCCAAGGGACGTACGAGACGTTCGCCGAGCTCGCCCGGCAGCGCTTCGGGGGGACGCTGCGGGGCCGGGTCACGCTCACCGCCGGGCTCGGCGGGATGGGCGGCGCCCAGCCGCTGGCGGTGACGATGAACGAGGGCGTCGCGATCTGCATCGAGGTCGACGAGCCGCGGGCGCGGCGTCGCCACGAGATCGGCTACGTCGACCGGCTGACCGTGTCGCCCGACGAGGCGCTGGCCTGGGCTCGGGCGGCCGCCGCGGCCGGCGAGCCGCTGTCGATCGCGCTCGTCGGCAACGCCGCCGAGATCGAGCCCGACTGGGCCCGGGCCGGGGAGCGCTTCGACGTCGTCACCGACCAGACGTCGGCCCACGACGCGCTCGCCGGCTACGTGCCGGCGGAGATGTCCTTCTCGGACGCGATCGTCCTCCGCCGGACCCAGCCCGAGGTCTACGTCCGCCGCTCGATGGCCTCGATGGCCGACCACGTCCGGGCGATGCTCGCCTTCGGCGCGGCCGGCGCCGTCGTCTTCGACTACGGCAACAACCTGCGGGCCCAGGCGTTCGAGGCCGGCGTCGTCGACGCCTTCGCCTACCCGGGCTTCGTGCCGGCGTTCGTGCGACCGCTCTTCTGCGAGGGCAAGGGTCCATTCCGGTGGGCCGCCCTGTCGGGCGACCCGGCCGACATCCTGCGGACCGACCGGGCGATCCTCGAGCTCTTCCCGGAGGATGCCGCGCTCCGCCGCTGGATCGAGATGGCCGAGGCGAAGGTCCCGTTCCAGGGCCTGCCGGCCCGGATCTGCTGGCTCGGCTACGGCGAGCGGGCGAAGGCGGGGCTCGCCTTCAACGACCTGGTGCGTCGGGGGGAGGTGTCGGCGCCGATCGTCATCGGCCGCGACCACCTCGACGCGGGCTCGGTCGCCTCGCCGAACCGCGAGACGGAGGCGATGGCCGACGGCTCCGACGCGATCGCCGACTGGCCGCTCCTCAACGCCCTGGTGAACACGGCCGCGGGCGCGACCTGGGTCTCGATCCACCACGGCGGCGGGACCGGGATCGGGTACAGCCAGCACGCCGGGATGGTCGTCGTCGCCGACGGGACCGAACTCGCGGCCCAGAAGCTCGAGCGGGTCCTGACGACCGACCCCGGGATGGGCGTCGTCCGGCACGTCGACGCGGGCTACGAGCGGGCGATCGAGGTCGCCCGCGAGCGCGAGGTCCGGGTCCCGATGCTCGACGAGGGCTGACGGCGTGGGCCGGGTCCTGTCCGGTCAGCCGCGGTCGGGGTCGGCCGTCGCGGTCGGGCCCGAGGCGAGCGTCACCTCGTCGAGTGCCTCGTCGAGGACCGCCGCCGGTACCGGCTCGTCGGCGTGGTCCGGCATCGTCCGGAGCGTCCGGACCGGCGTGACGACGAGCGGGAGGAACGTGAAGCACCCGCCGATCGCGCCGATCCAGATGGCCGCCTCGATGCCGAGGAACTGGGCCAGCAGCCCGCCGGTGATCGTGCCGAGTGGGATCGTGCCCCAGACGATGAACCGCATCGTCGCGTTCATCCGGCCCTGCATCGAGGGCGGCGTGATGGCCTGCCGGAAGCTGACCTGGTTGACGTTGTAGACGACCGACGAGAAGCCCATCATCGCGCCGCCCGTCACGATGAGCGGGACCGCGAGGTCGGGCGGGGCCAGGGCGATGAGGACGAGGGCGGGGCCGCTGAGGAACGCCGAGCCGACGATCGCCGGCCCGAGGCCGAACCGCTGGCTCCAGCGCATCGCCGTCAGCGCGCCGAAGATGGCGCCCGCGTTGCCGAGCCCGAAGACGAGGCCGATGAGCGCCGGCCCCCACGACAGCGGCGGCTCGACGAGGTAGAGCAGGTATGTCGCGAAGAAGACGTTCGTGAAGAAGTTGCTCGACCCGGTCGAGGCGGCGATGCCGCGCAGGTACGGGTTGCCGAGGACGTAGCGGAGCCCCTCCGCGACCTCGTGGCGCAGCCCGACCCGCCGCCGCCCGTGCTCGTCGATGTGCCGGTCGGGTGACGGCTCGTGCTTCCGGATGGCGAAGACGAACAGGGCCGAGCCGACGAAGCTGATCGCGTCGAGCAGGATGGCGAGCGGGGCGGTCAGCGCGGCGATGATCCCGCCCGCGAGCGCCGGCCCCGCCGTCTGGGCGACCGTCCGGCTGATCTCGAGCTTCGCGTTGCCGTCGACGAGCTGGTCGCGGTCGACGAGGGACGGCAGGTACGACTGGTAGGCGACGTCGAAGAAGACCGTCAGCGTGCCGACGAAGAACCCGACGACGTACAGCTGCCAGACCGTCAGCGCGCCGAGGGCGTAGGCGATCGGGATCGAAGCGAGCAGCATCGCCCGCCCGAGGTCGCCGACGATGAGGATGGGCCGACGCCGGAGCCGATCCACCCAGGCGCCGGCCGGCAGGCTGAGCAGGATGAACGGCAGGAACGCGAAGAAGCCGATGAGCGCGAACTCGAACGGCTCCACCTCGAGGATGAGGGCCGCGACGAGGGGGATCGCCAGCTGGGAGACCTGCGTCCCGAACTGGCTGACCGTCTCGGCCGACCACAGCTTCAGGAAGTCCGGATGGCGAAGGAGGCTGCGGCGCGCGGCCGTATCGGCGGCCGCCGGCGGGCTCGGGCTCGGGCTGGTCACGAACGCTCCGGCTTGGGTCCGGGCCGCGGGCTCGCCCGGCCAGGATGCCGGGCGAGTGTCTACCGTCGGATGACCTCGGCGCAACCCGGCCGGTCGTCAGCCCTCGGCGGACTCCACCGGCGCCGGGGCCCTGACCACACTGGCGAAGCCGCTGCTGCGGTGCGAGCCATCGCAGAACGGCTTGTTCGCCGAGTGGCCGCAGCGACACAGGAACACCGGCCGATCGGCCTCGACGACGAAGCGCTCGCCCGCGGCATCGACGAGCTCGAAGGATCCGGCGACCCGGTACGGCCCGTCGTCGCGTGGGGTGATCGTGGTGGCGGCCATCGGCGGTCCTCGTGCGGCGATGCTGGTCGGTACCTCCGGTTCGGGCCAGCGGCGGCCCTGGATCTCGCGAGGCTGCCCACCGGTCGCGCCGGAGCGCATCACCGACCCGTCGGCGGGCTGGCACCATAGGCTCATGGCCGAGCGGCTCGTCGAATCGGTTCCGAACGTCTCGGAAGGCCGCCGCCTCGACGTCGTCGACCGGATCGCCGCGACGGTCTCCGCGACGTCCGGCGTCCACCTCCTCGATCGGACGAGCGACGCGGACCACAACCGGAGCGTCCTGACGATGGCCGGTGACGCGGTCGCGGTCTGTGACGCGCTCGAGGCCCTCGTCGGCGTCGCCCTCGCCGAGATCGACATGGAGCGCCAGCGGGGTGAGCACCCGCGGATCGGGGCGGTCGACGTCATCCCGTTCGTGCCGCTCGGCGAGACGACGATGGCCGACTGCGTCGAGCTGGCCCGGTCGTTCGGGCGCCGCCTCGCCGCCCACTACGACCTGCCCGTCTTCTTCTATGCCGAGGCGGCGCTCCGGCCCGACCGGGTCCGGCTCGCCGACGTCCGTCGCGGCCAGTACGAGGGGCTGAAGGTCGAGATCGGCCAGCGCGGTCGCGAGCCGGACGCCGGCCCCTCGCGGACCCACCCGACCGGCGGTGCCGTCGCCGTCGGCGCTCGCCCGTTCCTGGTCGCCTGGAACATCGACCTCGCCACCGACGACCTCGAGATCGCGAAGCGGATCGCCCGTCGCGTCCGCGAATCCGGCGGCGGCCTGCCGAAGGTCCAGGCGAACGGGTTCTGGATCGCCGACCGCGGCCGCGCCCAGGTCTCGATGAACCTCCTCGACACGACGACGACGCCGATGTGGCGGGTCTGGGAGGAGATCGCCGACCTCGCCCTGGAGGAGGGGGTCCGGCCGGCCGCATCCGAGCTCATCGGCCTGGCGCCGCTGGCCGCGTTCCTCGACGTCGCGACGCACGCCGGGGCCGATCCTGCCTCGCCGGTCGAGGCGCGCTTCGCGGCGGCCGCGACGTTCCTCCAGCTGATGGACGCCGACCCGTCGATGGCGCTCGAGCTCCGGCTCGCTGCCGCCCGCGGCGCGAGCGGCCCTGCCGGCGGCGGCACGGAGGGCTCCCGATGACCTTCCGGGTCATCTCGGGCGGTCGCGACACCGGCGGGCCCGCCGGCCTGCTCGTGACCGGCGCCGCCCAGGTCGCCACGCTCGCGGGCGGGATCCGTCGCGGCGTCGCGCAGGACGACGTCGGGCTCCTCGACGCCTCGGCCGTCGGCGGGCCGGACGCGCCTGACGCCCCCGTCGTCGCCGCCTGGGAGGGACGGATCGTCGCCGTCGGGCCGCGGGCCGCGGTCGAGGCCAGGCTCGAGGCCGGCGGGATGCCGCTCGCCCGCTTCGCGCGACTCGACGCCGGCGGTGGCCTGGTGACGCCGGGCCTCGTCGATCCGCACACGCACCTCCTCTTCGCCGGGGCGCGGGCCGACGAGCTGCGGCTCCGGCTGCAGGGCGCGACGTATCTCGAGATCCTCGACGCCGGCGGCGGCATCCTGTCGACCGTCGCGGCGACCCGCGAGGCCGACGCCGAGACGCTCCTCGACCACGGTCGTCGGTGGCTCGACGCGATGCTCGGCCACGGGACGACGACCGTCGAGGTCAAGTCCGGCTATGGCCTCGACCTCGCGACCGAGGTCCGCCTGCTCGAGGTGGCCCACGAGCTCGGCCGCGAGGGGCCGACCGACATCGTGCCGACCTACCTCGGGGCGCATGCGGTCGCGCCCGAGTTCCGGACCCGGCCCGACGGGACGGAGGCGTACGTCCGGCACGTGCTCGAGACCCAGCTGCCCGGTGTCGCGGCCCACGGGCGGGCCCGCTTCTGCGACGTCTTCTGCGAGGCCGGCGTCTTCACCGTCGACCAGTCGCGGCGGGTCCTCGAGGCCGCCCGCGGCTACGGGATGGAGCCGCGGCTCCACGCCGACGAGCTGGCGCCGTCGGGTGGCGCCGAGCTGGCGGTCGAGCTCGAGGCCTGGTCGGCCGATCATCTCGGGACGCCGTCCGCGGCGGGCATCGACGCGCTCGCCGCGGCGGCCGCGGGCCCACGGCCGGTCGTCGCGACGCTCCTCCCGACGACGTCGTGGTTCCTCATGAAGTCCGAGCACGCGCCGGCCCGGACGCTAATCGAGCGGGGCGTGCCGGTCGCGCTCGGGACCGACTTCAACCCGGGCACCTCGCCGACGCCGAGCCTGCCGCTGGTGATGACGCTCGCCGTCCTCGAGCTCCGGATGACCCCGACCGAGGCGCTCTCGGCGGTCACCGTGAACGCCGCACATGCCCTCGCGCTCGGCGACGAGGTGGGCTCGCTCGAGCCCGGGCGGGCCGCCGACCTCGTCGTCTGGCGGGCACCCGACGTCGATCAGCTGCCGTACTGGCCGGGCGCCGACCTCGTCCGGACCGTCGTGAAGCGGGGTCGCGTCGTCCTCGATCGCGCCTGAGGTCGGCGGGACCCGGGGCGGGCGGCGGTCAGGCGGTGGGCCGGTCGCCTCCGGCGCCGGTCATCCGCCCGGCTGCTTGCCCCGCGCCTCGAGCAGGACGGTCGTGGTCTCGCCCGGCAGGCTCGACGGCGTCACCGAGAGCCGCGCCTGGACGACGGGCTGGGCCCCCATCTCGTGGAGGAAGCGGCGCATCGCCTCGTCGCAGGGCGGCCCGTCCTCGCAGACGGGCATCGGCACGACGATGCTCGGGTCGAGCTGGGCGACGAGCTCGGCCGCCTTCGTCGCCGAGAGCGCCCCGCCGATCGGGACGCAGACGACGTCGACGCTCCCGATGTCGGCGACCTTCTCCTCGGACAGCAGGTGCCCGATGTCGCCGAGGTGGATCGTGTGGATGCCGTCCACCTCGATCGCGAACGCCGTCTGGCGGCCACGTTCGGCGCCGCGCTTGTCGTCACGGTAGGAGCGGACGCCGGTCAGGAGGACGTTGCGGACCTCGTACTCGCCTGGACCGTCGAGCACGAACGCCTCCTCGAGGCTCGTCGGCAGGAGGCTCCCGCCGTCGCGGCTGGGCTTGCCCTTCGCGCGCGGCAGCGGCGAGTCGTCGGGGTGGCTGAAGGTGACGATGTCGCCGGTGATGCCGCGGCCGGTCGGCCCCACGATCGAGCGATAGGGATCCGCGACGACGGTGGCGTCCTTGCCGCGCAGGCGGATGCAGGTCTTGCCGTACCAGGTGAGCTCCATGACGGTGGATTCTGCCACGGTCGGCTCGACCGGGACGTACCGCCCGGGAAAAGGAGGACCGGAGGCGCCTGCCCATCGGCGCCTCCGGTCGGAGGGAGGGAGGATGGAACTCTGAGGGGTCGTTCCGTCGACTACGTTGCCGGACGGCGGATTCATCCGCGAGAGCACGGATGGTTAAGAAACGGACATCCGGCGGCGCGGGGCCGGGCGAGGCGCCTCCGTTGACGGCGTCCTTATCGGACCCGTGCGACCATCGCGCCCATGGACCGCCCCCGAACCTCCAGCGGCCGCGCCGCCCGCGCGCTCGTCGCCATCGCCACGCTGCTGGCCATCTCGCTGCTCGTCGCCGCATGCGGGACGGGCGACACGACCCCGTCGCCGTCGGCCGCCGCCTCGACCCCGAGCGTGAGCCCGGCGCCGTCGGGCGGCGCCTCGGCCTCCCCGGGTGGCCCGCCCGGCGCGTCGGCCGGACCCTCGGCCACGACCGATCCGGCCGTCGAGGCGCTGGCCGACGAGATCGCCGGCCAGGTGTCCGAGATCCGCGAGCTGCCGCTCGAGACGCCGCTGGACACCGCCGTCCTCGACCAGGACGGCCTCGAGGCGTTCGTCCGCCGGTCGTTCGAGGAGGAGACGAGCGTGGCCGAGCTCGACGCCAGCGACGGGATGCTCACCCGGCTCGGCCTGCTCGACGCCGACGAGGATCTCGGCGAGCTCTATCTCGAGCTGCTCGGGAGCCAGGTCCTCGGCCTCTACGACGACGAGACGAAGCAGCTGTACGTCGTCTCGCGCGGCGAGGCGATCGGGGGCCTCGAGAAGTTCACGATCAGCCACGAGATCGACCACGCGCTCCAGGACCAGGCATTCGACCTCGGCGGTCTCATCCCGGACGTGGACGACGAGGGCGACCTCGTCCTGGCGCGCCAGGCGCTGGCCGAGGGCGACGCCACGCTCGTCGGCGTCCAGTGGGCGACGAGCAACCTGACGCCCGAGGAGCTCGTCGAGGTCGCCCAGGCGGCCGCCGACCCCGAGCAGCAGGCGCTGCTCGAGCGGATGCCGACGATCCTCACCGAGGTCCTCCAGTTCCCGTACCTCGCCGGCCTCGACCTCGTCCTCGCGGTCCAGGGCGAGGACGGCTGGGCTGGTGTCGACCGCCTCTACGCCGACCCGCCCGATTCGACCGAGCAGGTCCTCCACCCCGAGAAGTACCAGGCGGGCGAGGCGCCGCTCGACGTCGAGCTGCCGGCCGACCTCGCGACACGGATGGGGTCGGGCTGGACGGGGGCGCTCGAGGACACCTTCGGCGAGTTCCAGGCGTCGGTCTGGCTCCGCGAGGGTGGGATCGCCCGGACGACGGCCGACGACGCGGCCGAGGGCTGGGGCGGCGACCGGATGGCCTACCTGACCGGACCCGACGGAGCGGATGCCGTCGTCTGGCGGACTGCCTGGGACACGGCCGCCGACGCCCGCCAGTTCCTCGACTCCGCGGGTCGGGCCGTCGGCGACGGCGACTCGCCCGGCACGGTGATCCGGGCCTCGGACACCGAGGTCGTCGTCATCCTCGCCAGCGACGGACCGGCGCTCGACGCCGCCGTGGCCGCGATGGGGTACGGCGCCGCGTCCTAGGACTACATCGACTCGGGTGCTGAGATCCCGAGCAGGCCGAGCGCGCGGGCGATCGTCCGCTGCGTCGCAAGGCAGAGGGCGAGTCGCTCGGCGGAGCGCTCCGGCTCCTCGGGGACGACGACCCGGGCGTCGCGGTAGAAGGCGTGGAAGCGGGTCGCGAGCTCGGTCGCGTAGGCCGTGATCCCGTGGGTCTCCTCGGCGGTCGCGGCGTCCTCGACGACCTCGGGCAGTCGGGCGATCTGACGGGCGAGGACTGCGGCGGCGATGGTGGCCGCATCCGGCGCCGCCCCGCCCCCCTCCGCCTGGCCCCCCTCCGCCGGGCCGACCCCGATATCGGACCCCGCCCCGTCCAGCGTCCCGAGCAGGCCGCCGATCCCGTCGGCCGGCCGGAGCCCTGCGCCCTCCGCCTTCCGGAGGATCGAGGCGATCCGGGCGTGGGCGTACTGGACGTAGTAGACGGGGTTCTCGTTCGACTGCTTCTTGGCGAGCTCGATGTCGAAGTCGATCCCGGTCGTCGGCGCCCGTGAGCCGAAGAACCAGCGGGCGGCATCGACCCCCACCTCCGCGAGCAGCTCGTCGAGCGTGATGAACGTGCCCGCCCGCTTGCTCATCGAGATCTCCTCGCCGTCGCGGACGAAGCGGACCCAGGCGGTGAGGATCATCTGGACGCGCTCGGCGTCGTAGCCCATCGCGGTCGCGGCGTTGCGGACCCGGGCGACCGTCCCGTGGTGGTCGGCGCCCCAGATGTAGACGAGGTGGTCGAAGCCGCGGCTGAACTTCTCGACGACGTAGCCGATATCGGCGGCGAAGTAGGTCGGCTCGCCGTTCGAGCGGAGGATGACCCGGTCCTTGTCGTCGCCGAAGGCGGTCGAGCGGAACCACAGCGCGCCGTCCTGCTCGTAGGTGTGGCCGCCGGCCGCGAGCTTGTCGATCGCCCGCTCGACCCAGCCGTCGCGGTGGAGCGAGCCCTCGCTCTTCCAGACGTCGAAGTGGACGCCGAGGTGCTCGAGGCTGGCCTCGATCCCCGCCCGGACCCGCTCCGAGGCCCACAGCCCGAGCGTCCATGCGGCATCGCCGTCGGGCTCGTTCGCATGGGCCCAGACCTCGGCCGGGACCGCGGCCGCGAGCTCGTGGACGTAGTCGCCGCGGTAGCCGTCCTCGGGGACGGGCTCGCCCCGGCGGATCGCGAGGACCGAGGTGCCGAGGTTGCGGACCTGGCTCCCGAAGTCGTTGAAGTAGTACTCGCGCGTGACCCGGTGACCGCCGGCCTCGAGGACCCGGCACAGGAGGTCGCCGACGAAGGCGCCACGGGCGTTGCCGATGTGGAGCGGGCCGGTCGGGTTGGCCGAGACGAACTCGACGTTGACGTGGCGAGGCGCCGCGGCGGCGACGCGACCCCAGTCGGCCGGCCGCGCGAGCACCTCGGCGACGATCGCCGCGAGCGCCGCGTCGGCGAGCCGGATGTTGACGAAGCCCGGCGCCGCGACCTCGACCGACCCGACCGGCGAGGCGGGCTCCAGTGCGTCGGTTCCTGCAGCGCCGGCGCCCGTCGCCCGGGCGCGGGCACCGAGCGCGGCGGCATCGGCCTCGAGTGCCGTGGCGAGCGCTCGGGCGATCTCGAGCGGCGCCCGCCGGTACGGCCGGGCGAGCTTCATCGCGAGGTTCGTCGCGAAGTCGCCGTGCTCGGGGTTGGCCGGTCGCTCGACCTCGATGGCCGGCCGCTCCGCGTCGGACGGCATGGCCGGCAGGTCGCCGGCGGCGACGGCCCGGACCCACGCCCGCTCGACGGCCGCCCGCACAGCGCTGCGGAGCGAGGCGATCGGCGGTGTCGGGGCATGTGTCGGGTCGGGCATGGCGGTCGCCGCTCCTCGAGGTCGGGACGGAGCCCCGCGGGACGGGGCCCCGCCATGGTATCGGGATGGGCCGACCCGGCGGGTCATGGTACGGTCGGTGCCTGCCCGCACCGCTATCGCCGCGAATCGACGCCGCGGTCGGTTGCACATGGGGAGATTCGGTACTGGTCAGGTGCGGACCAGCCCAGTACCATCTGCTGCCCCCGGCGCCTATGGTGGCGCTGCCGGACCCGGTACCCACTGGTACTCCTGGTCGTCCGGCCACCGTCTCGGGGGCGGTGCAGGGCCCCTTCCCCCGACGGAATCGATCGGCGCGATATCGCGCCACGCATAAGGTCGTCGACATCGACTGACCGTGGATCTCGGGGATCGGGAGGTGGCTATCGTGTCTCGGGGTATCTGGCTCACGATGAGCGCGCGTACGCGGCGGGGATTGACCCTGCTGTGGACCGCGCTCTTCCTGTTCTCACTCGTCCTGCAGTACGTGTCCTTCGCGGCGCCGGCGAGCGTGCTCGCCGTCCACGACGAGGGACTCTTCGAGCTCGACGGCAACGTCGAGGGCTCGGCCGACCCGGGCGACGACTGGAACCCGATCTACGGCGGCGGTGGGAGCGCCTTCGAAACGCTCTTCGTCACCGACCAGATCAACGGCGGGACCGCCGCCAACCCGGACAAGTACTTCACCGGCGGCGACACGAAGGATACGAGCGACCTGCCGAGCTGGCTCTGGACGACCGTCAGCCAGCCGCAGGACAAGAACGACATCGCCCATGCCTACGCCGCGGCGTACGACCATGAAGGCGAGCTGATCGTCTACTTCGGCCTCGACCGCTACGCCAGCAACGGCGCTGCGCAGGTCGGCTTCTGGTTCATCCAGGACGACTTCGGGCTGACCGGCGGTCCCGCGAGCGGCGGCTTCACCGGCCAGCATGTCGTCGGCGACGTCCTCGTCCAGATCGACTTCGCGAACGGTGGGGCGAACCCGCAGCTGCGGGTCTACGAGTGGGTCGGCAGCGGCGGCGACACCGCCGGCACGCTCGACCAGATCGCCGCAGGCGGCTCGTGCGCCACGACCCCTGCCGGCGACCTCCGCTGCGCGATCGCGGCGACCGCGCCGACCAATCCCGACTGGCCCTTCGACGACAAGGGTGCCGGCGGCGCGAACAACGACATCCCGGCCGGCGGCATGGTCGAGGGTGGGATCAATCTGACGGCCCTCGGCCTCGACGGTGGCTGCTTCGCCTCGTTCGTCGCCGAGACGCGCTCGTCGCCCTCCCCGACGTCGACCCTCTCCGACTTCGCCTTCGGCAGCTTCTCGCTGTGCGCGGAGCCGGACATCGACACCCAGGTTCGCGGTCCGCAGGGCCAGAGCCTCGGCTCGGTCGGCACCATCAACGTCGGCGAGTCGGTCTCCGACTTCGCCGCGGTCGGCGGCGACAAGGGTCCCGCGACCGGCACGGTCGACTTCTACGTCTGCGGCCCGGACGCTGCCGGCGTCCCGGACTGCTCGACCGGTGGGACGAAGGTCGGCGCCACGAAGACCCTTTCCAGCGGTCAGGCGGTCTCCGATCTGTGGACGGCGGATTCGCCATCCGACGTGGGCTTCTACTGCTTCCGGGTCGAGTACACGCCGGCCCAGGGCAGCAAGTACCTCGCCGCCTCGCACACGAACACGACGACCGAGTGCTTCGAGGTCATCCCGGCCCAGGTCACCATCCTCAAGACCACCTCGACCGGCACCGTCAGCGCCGGTGACCCGATCAGCTTCACTCTCTCGTGGGGCAACTCGAAGGCCGGCACGGCGACCGGCGTCGTCGTCAGCGACACGCTCCCGACGACCGGCGGCCTGTCGTGGACCATCTCGGGCTTCACCGGCACGGGCAGCACCTGTGCGCTGGCGGCCAACGTCCTGACCTGTAACGTCGGGTCGATCCCGGGCAACACCGCGGTCAGCGGCACCGTCACGGTGACCTCGCAGACCACGTTCGCCGCCTGCGGCGTCATCCCGAACACCGGCACGATCAACTCGGGCAACGACGGCTCTGCCACCTCGACCGCCCAGGTCACCGTGAACTGCCCCGACGTCAAGGTCACCAAGACCCCCGACGCCGGGACCGTCCAGGCCGGCGACGACGCGGTCTTCACGATCGTCGTCGAGAACCTCGGCCCGGGCACGGCCTACGGCGTCAGCCTGACCGACAGCCTGCCGGCCGGCTACAGCTGGACGGTCGGCGGTGCGAACGCCGCCGCCTGCTCCATCGACAACGCCCCGAACCCGGACGTCGTGTCGTGCGACTTCGGCACGATGGCGCCCGGTGCCACGAAGACGATCACGCTCACCGCGCCGACGAGCGGCGCGAACTGCGCGGTCATCCCGAACACGGCGAGCGTCGACGCGACGAACGAGCCGAACACGACCCAGTACACCGCCAACAACACCGACAGCGCCGCGATCGACGTCCTCTGCGGCGACGTCTCGATCACCAAGGTCGCCGACGCGGCGACCGTGAACGCCGGCGACCAGGTCGGCTTCACGATCACCGTCACGAACAGCGGTGACGGCGAGGCCCGCGGGGTCACCATCACCGACACGCTCCCCGGCGGCATCGCCTGGACCGAGTCCCCGGACAAGACCGAGTGCTCGATCGCGGCCGGCATCCTGACCTGCAACGTCGGGACGCTCGCGTCCGGCGCCAGCTTCAGCGTCCACATCGTCGGCATGACCGACGCGGCGGACTGCGGCGTCCTCTCCAACACCGCGGTCGTCACCACGACGAACGACGGTGGTGACCAGGCGACGGCGACCATCACCGTCAACTGCCCGGACGTGAACGTCACGAAGGTGGCGGACGCGGACCCGGTCAACGCCGGTGACGAGATCGGCTTCACGATCACCGTCAGCAACGCCGGTCCCGGCGTCGCCTACGGCGTGACGATCGCCGACACGCTCCCCGGCGGCATCGCCTGGACCGAGTCCCCGGACAAGGCCGAGTGCTCGATCACCGGCGACGTCCTGACCTGCAACGTCGGCACCATCGCCGTCGGCGCCTCGTTCAGCGTCCACGTGAGTGGCGTGACCGACGCGGCGGATTGCGGGCTCGTCAGCAACACGGCCACCGTCGACGCGACGAACGAGCCGAACACCCCCGCCTACACCGACGACGACAGCGCGACCGACACGGTCACCGTCAACTGCCCCGACGTCATCGCGATCAAGGTCGCCGATGACGACTCGGTCAGCGCCGGCGACCAGATCGGCTTCACGATCGGCATCAGCAACCTCGGCCCGGGCACCGCGTACACGGCGTTCGCGGCCGACCCGCTGCCGGGCAGCGGCTGGACCATCGAGAACCAGAGCGGCGGCTGGTCGCTCGACGGGAGCCTCCTGACCTGGACCGGCGAGCTAGCCGCAGGGGCGAGCGCGTCCGCTCACGTGGTTCGCGACACGACCGCCGACGATTGCGGCACGGTCCCCAACACCGTCCAGGTCACGGCATCGAACGAGCCGAACGCCCCCGAGTACACCGCCAACAACTCCGCGTCCGACTCGACCGACGTCCTCTGCCCGGACATCACCGTCGACAAGACGGCCGACGTCAGCCCGATCAGCGCCGGCGAGACGGCGAGCTTCACGATCGAGGTCTGGAACGCCGGCCCCGGTATCGCCTACGACGTGACCCTGACCGACACCCTCCCGGGTGGCGTGACCTGGGTCGTCGACGGCACCGACCCCGACGGCATCGACTGCGACATCGTCGGGACCAGCCTCACCTGCGACCTCGGCGACATGGCGCCCGAGGGCGAGGGTGACGAGAACCACGTCTTCATCTACCTCTCCGGCGAGACCTCGTTCGCCCAGTGCGCGAACGGCGACTTCGAGCTCGAGAACTCGGTCGAGGTCTCGGCCTCGAACGAGCCCGCCGATGCCCCGCTGCCGAACAGCGACGACGCCGTCGTCGAGGTCGACTGCCCGGCGATCGGCATCTCCAAGACGGCCGACCACGCCGATCCCGTGAGCGCGGGTGACCCGGTCGGGTTCACCGTCGACATCGGCAACACCGGCGCCGGCACGGCCTTCGGCGTCTACGTCGAGGACCCGCTGCCCGCCGACCTCCTCTGGAGCCTCGACACGGACGACGACCGCTGGTCGCTCAGCGGCGCGGCCGGCGCCCAGGTCCTGGCCTTCGCCGGCGACCTCGCCAGCGGCGAGATGAGCTCGGCCCACGTCAGCGCGACCTCGAACCCCGAGGTCTGCGGCGCCATCCCGAACACCGCCACGATCGGCATCGGTGACGAGGAGCTCGGCTCCGACGACGCCACCGAGCTCGTCGACTGCCCCGACGTCACGGTGACCAAGGTCGCCGACGACGAGACGGTCAGCGCCGGCGACCAGATCGGCTTCACCGTCGAGATCAGCAACATCGGCGACGGCACGGCCTACGGCGCCTACGCCAACGACTCGCTGCCCGGCAGCGGCTGGAGCATCGAGAGCCATGACGGCGGCTGGACGCTGAACGGCAGCACGCTCAGCTTCGCGGGCGACCTCGCCGCCGGTGAGAGCTCGTCGGTCCATGTCGTCCGCGACACGACCGCCGAGGACTGCGGCACCGTCCCGAACACCGTCACCGTCGGCGCGGCCAACGAGGCCGACGAGGACGCGGACGACAACACCGCGTCCGACTCGACCGACGTCCTCTGTGCCGACATCGAGATCACCAAGACCGCCGACGAAGCCGTCGTCATCGCCGGTGACCCGATCGGGTTCACCGTCACCGTCACCAACGCCGGCGAGGGCACCGCCTACGGCGTCAAGGTCAGCGACCCGCTCCCCGCGGGCGTGACCTGGTCGATCGACAGCGGCGACGATGGCTGGGCCATCGACGAGGACGTCCTCAGCTTCGGCGGCGAGGACGGCGCCACGCTCGCGGCGAGTGCCTCGGTCACCGTCCACATCACCGCCCGGACCTCGTTCGAGGCCTGCGCGACCTACGACAACACCGCCACGGTCACCACGACCAACGACGGCAGCGACGAGGCCAGCGACTCGGTCGAGGTCATCTGCCCCGACATCGACGTCGACAAGAGCGTCGATGATGCCGACGGCATCGTCGGGAAGGGCCAGACCGTCACCTACACGATCGACGTGGTCGTGCTCGACGGCCCGGTCCCGTCCGGCACCGTCGTCGACACCCTGCCGGTCGGCCAGACCTACGTGGACGGCTCGCAGACCTCCGACCCGTCCGCGACCTCGTTCGAGGTCTCGGACGACGGCCGGACGCTCACCTGGACCTACGACTTCGAGCTCGGCGGTGATCCGGCGGCGACCATCACCTACCAGGTGACGATCGACGACGACGCCGCCACGGGCGATCAGACCAACACCGCCGAGTTCTGCGTGGCCCTCGGCGGCGGCCTCGAGGCCGCGCGCGTCTCGACCGCTGACGACACCTGCGTCAGCGACACCGAGACCGTGACCGTCCCCGAGCTCACCCTCGTCAAGAGCAACGATGCCCCGATCGAGACGATCGACCTGGGCGACGGCACCACCGTCGACCTGCCGACCGCCAACGAGGGCGACACCGTCACCTACACGCTCGAGTACACCCTCACGAACGGCCCCGTCACCGACGGCGTCCTGACCGACGTCCTGCCGGAGGGCGCGACCTACGTCGACGGCACAGCCTCGAGCAACGCCGAGTTCAGCTTCGTCTCGTATGACGAGGCGACGAGGACCCTCCGCTGGGAGGCGGCCACCGTCACGGCCAGCGGCTCGCTGACCTACGACGTGGTCATCGCCGACGGCGCCGCCGAACTCGCCCAGCCGCTCGTCAACGTGGCGACGATCGACTCGGCCGAGACCAAGCCGTCCACGGACGACAGCGAGGTCTTCGTCAACGAGCCGCCGCAGGAGGTCACGCCTCCGCCGACGGACACCTTCGAGCCCATCCCCTCGCAGGACAGCAACGCGGGCTTCGCCCTGATGCTGACCCTCATCGGCCTCGCGGCCTTCGCCCTGGTGATCGGGTTCATCACCCCGGTCCCGGAGCATGTCCGCCGGCGGGACCGCCGCAGCTAGCGCTGCGCGATCGGCAACCGACCGCTCGCCCTCCCTCGGGCGGGTGAGCGGCCCGGTACGACCGCCGGAACCGACCCTCGGGTCCCCGAGACCCGGACGGGGCGCGCCCTAGCCTGGGGCGCGCCTCGTCTGTTCTTGTCCGGCCCGGCGTCGGGCGGGCGACCCGGACCGGAGGCTCGGCTGGGGCTGGCGGTCGTCCGCCCGCCGCCGCCGGATGACCGGCCCGGGTCGTGGCCGTCCGCCGAACGTCCCAGGACCGGCCCGTACGGCCGTCATGGGCCGTCCCGGTGCCGCCCGGCACCGCGTTTCCATGTCGTCGGTGCGGTCCGGGGTGGAGCGGTGCTCACTCGGCCGTCCGAAGGTCCTAGACAGGTACCGGACCCCGGTCCACGATGGTGCTGCCCCTTAGGCAAGGGCCCCGGCCGCAGGGTCGGGACAGGCACCAAGACAACGTGAAAGGACTCGGGGACCATGGACCGAACGCTTCGGCGACGCTCGCTCGTCGCCACCCTCACCCTCCGCTCCCTCGGTCTGGCGACCGCGGGCGCGCTCGTCCTCGCCGCCGTCGGCTGGCCCGCCATGTCAGGCGCTCGCGCTGCGGCACCTGTACCCGCCTTCGGCGGAGGGGTCGTCGTCGATGGCGACCGCGCCGAGTGGTCGGCCGCCGACGTGTTCGCGCCGATGTATCGGGCCGGCAAGGCGACGATGGTCGTCGAGGCGGACCTCTCCCTCCGCTACGACTGCGACCGCGCCGTGCTGGCGGTCATGGTCGCGACGCGCCCGGGCGTGTCGCTCGCCCTCGGCGACGACTTCGTCAAGATCAACGGCGTGAAGCGGGCCGGTAGCCCCGACATCGGCGACTGGACGCTGTCGCCCGACGAGCTCGGCTGGGAGGCGTCGTTCGCCCTCGGCGCCGGCTCGTACGACCTGAACGTCCATGCGCAGGTCCTCGATGGCGGCTCGCAGACCGCCGCGGTCGCCGACCGCAACATCGCGCTGTCGATCGCCTGTGAGACGGTCGAGCCCGACCCGTCGACCGCACCCGACCCTTCGGTCGCGCCCGACCCGAGCGTCGAGCCGGAGCCGAGCGTGGCGCCCGACCCGAGCGTGGCGCCCGACCCGAGCGTCGAGCCGGACCCCTCGGCCGAGCCGGACCCCTCGGTCGCGCCCGACCCGAGCGTCGAGCCGGAGCCGTCGGCCGAGCCCGATCCGTCGACCGAGCCGGACCCGAGCGTCGAGCCGGAGCCGTCGGCCGAGCCCGATCCGTCGACCGAGCCGGACCCCTCGGTCGAGCCGGACCCCTCGGTCGAGCCCGACCCCTCGGTCAAGCCCGATCCGAGCGTCGAGCCCGATCCGTCGGTCGAGCCCGACCCGTCCGAGCTGCCCGATCCGACGCCCCTCCCGGAGCCGACCGGTGATCCGGATCCGCACGACGAGCTCGATGGCCCGACAGGCGACTGCGACTGCCCCGCGCCGTCTCCCGAGCAGGACGTCCTTGGCGTCGTCAGCGGCCCGTCCCCGACGCTGCCGCCGACGGACGCCGCCGACGATCGGTCCGCGACGAACCACGAGGCCATCTCGTGGCTGCTCATCGGCCTCGCCTCGCTGATCGCCGCGATCTCGGTGACCCCGTGGCGGCGCTCCCGGACCATGGATCGGGCCGATCCGGGCTGATCCTCGCGCTGTCCCTGGTGCCCCCGGCCGGGGTGCGGCGATCCGCACCCCGGCCGCACTTCGCTCCGCGCCCCACGGCGCCGAGGTCCGGGCCGGCTTGCGTCTCACGCAGAAGTGCGACCGGGCGAAGCGGGAGCGGTGGCCGGGGATCCGTGGTGGTGCGCCCGGCGGCCGGCTGGCGACGAGCCGCGGTCGGCTGGCGACGAGCCGCGGCCGGCTGGCGACCAGCCGTGGCTGGCTGACGCTCCGCCGTCGCTCGATCCGTGCACGACGACGCGGGCTCGCCGACCCCGGTACGGGTCGTCGGCTGCCCGGCGCGGCGCACATCGGTCGCACTTCTGCATCTGATGCAAGGTCACCGATCGGCGGCTCGCGGCCACAGCTCCCGCGTTGACGGCCCGGTTCCGTGCCCGCCCGCCGCCGGTCGCTCTTCAGCCCGGGATCGTGATGCGGTCTCCCGGGCTCACGAAGGAGAGCGGCCCGTCATACCCCACTCGCACGGCGGCGACCGTCTCGTCGGGGTCGTACCCCATCTGGAGGTGCGTGAGGAAGATCCGACTCGGTCGCGTCGCCCGGGCCAGCGCCGCGACGGAGCGGCCGTCGAGATGGAGGTCGGGCACCGGCACCGGGCCGGGCCCGAACGCGACCTCGGTCAGGAGCGTGTCGCCCGGCCGGACGAGCGGGGCGAGGTCCGCGGCCACGCCGCAGTCGCCCGAGTAGACGAGGCCGGGCCCGTCCTCCCCGCCGACGGTGACCCGGAAGGCGTAGCTGTCGTCGGTGTGGCGGACCTTCGCTGCCTCGACCCGGAACGGGCCGATCGAGCGTCGCCCGGCCACGAGGACCTCGGCGTCGATCGCCTCCGACGACCAGCCCGGCTCGTCGTGCAGGGCGTCGACGCGGGCGACGAGGTCGATGGGCGCGTGAACGCGGGCCCGACGCGGCGGCTCGAACTCGTAGCGCAGGTAGTGCCGGAGCGGCACGAGGTCGATCCAGTGGTCCGGGTGCAGGTGGCTGACGACGAAGGCGACGACCTCGCTCGGCTCGACGACCGCGGCGAGCGATGGGAAGACGCCCTGGCCGAGGTCGAGCACGAGCGCGGCCCCATCCGCCTGGACGACGTACGACGAGCCGAGGGCGCCGGGCCGGACGGTGTACGCCGGACCGGCGCCGAGGACGGTCAGCTCCATGGGGCGGTCGCGCGGGTCATCCGCGGAAGCCTAGCGCAGCCGGACGGTCGTGGGCCGGCATTCGGGGCATCGGGCCCGCCGGCATCGGGCCGGCTGCGGCGTCAGGGCTTCGGGCTCTTGTCCGGCCCCTTGGACGGCTCCGGCTTGTCGGAGGCCGCCGGCCCCTTGGACGGCTC
>CAZABC010000015.1:0-18295 GCA_964483405.1 uncultured Anaerolineaceae bacterium | reverse complement strand
CCGGCCCCTTGGACGGCTCCGGCTTGTCGGAGGCCGCCGGCCCCTTGGACGGCTCCGGCTTGTCGGAGGCCGCCGGCCCCTTGGACGGCTCGGCGTTCGGGCCACCGCCCGGCCCGCCGGGATCGTCGATCCGGTCCATGAGCTGCTCGATCGCCCGGTCGCTCCGATCGATCGCTCGCTCCAGCCCGGCGCGGGCGGCTTCCGGCGCGCCGGCCAGGACCGTGGCGAGGACGACGCGGTGGCGCTCGAGCACGAGTTCGAGCCGCTCGGTCGCCGGACCGCCGGCGGCGGGGTCGTCGAGGGCGTCGTCGACGGCGGCGCGGTAGGCCTCGACCGCCGCCCGCAGCGCCTCAGCGTCTCCGCTCGTCGCCGCGGCCCGGATCTCCCCGAGTCGCCGCTCGAGCCGCTCGGCCTGGGCGTCGGATCGGGCGTCGCCAACGCCGGGCAGCGCCGCCGTCTCGAGCCCGAGTCGCAGCTCGTAGAGCGGCCCACCTGGCCCGACCGCCGCGAGCGTCCCACCTGCCACGACGAGGATGATCGCGGCGGCCGCGAGCAGCGCTGCCGCGCGCCGCCACGTCGGCCACATCGACCGGCCGCCGGGGGAGGACGCAGGTACGACCACGGGGGTCGTCGGGCTAGCCATGGGCGACGTCGTCGGGCTCGCCACGGGCGCCGTCGCCGCACTCGCGGTGGGCCGCACGGTCGCTGCCGCCTCGGCGGCGGCCATCACGGCCGACCGGGTCCGCGCGGTCGCGACCGGGTCGGGGCGCAGCGCCGCGTCGGCATACGCCTCGAGGCGTGCCGCCAGCTGCGCGTCCAGGCCCGTTCGCTCGTCCATCAGCTCCGCGTTCCCGTGTCGTCGTCCGGTCCGGCGGTCCCGCCCGGCGGCTCGATCCCGAGCTCCCGTCGCAGCGCGGCGATGGCCCGGAACTGCAATCCGCGGATGGTCCCTTCCTGCTTGCCCATCGCGATCGCCGCCTCGCGGGCCGACAGCCCGGCGAAGAAGCGGAGCGCGATGGCGTCCCGCTGGTCGTCGGTCAGGCGCCCGAGGGCCCGCCCGACGGCGTCGATGTCCGCCCGCGTCGCCACGACGTCGTGCGGCTCGGCCTCGTCGCCGGTCCGCTCCGCGATGGCCCCGAGGTCGTCGTGGTCGCGGCGGGTGCGAACGTGGTCGATCACGGTGTTCCTGGCCAGCCGGAAGAGCCAGCCCCCGAAGGGGACGCCCCGCGACTCGTATCGCGGTAGCGCCTCCAGGGCCTTGACGAAGATCGTCTGCGTCAGGTCCTCCGCGTCCACCGGGCGCCGGACGCGGCTGACGACGAAGCGGTAGACCGGCTCGTGGAAGTGGTCGAAGAGCCGGCCGAAGGCCTCGGCATCGCCCCTGCGAGCCAGCTCGACGAGTCGCTCGAGCGCATGGTCGTCGTGTGTCATAACGACCGCACCGCCCCGGCGTTACGGGCGCTGCGGCGCCGGCCGGGCCGGCATCGCCACGGCGACCGGCGCCCCGCCGCGTCGGAAGGCCAGCTCTTCGAAGCCCGCGGCGGCGAGGATCGCGTAGCCGTCGGCCAGCCCGAAGCCGAACGACTCCAGCCGGTGGGCGTCCGAGCCGACGCTCACCCGCCAGCCGCCGAGGGCCCGGTAGCGCTCGACCGCCCATGCCGCCGGATAGGTCTCCGCGGCCGCCTGGCGTAGGCCGCTCGTGTTCATCTCGAGGGCCGATCCAGCCTCGACGATCGCCCGCAGCACCGGCTCGTACAGCTCGGGCGCCGCGGCCAGGTCGGCCGGGGTCACGTGCGGCACGAGGTACCGCTTCACGAAGTCGAGATGCCCGATCGTGTCGAAGAGGCCGCTCCTGGCCGCCGCCGTGACCTCGGCGAAGTACGGCTCGACGACCTCCGCGAGCGAGCGTCCGGCGACGAACCCCGCGACCCGCCCGGCGCCATACGGCGAGTCCGCCATGACGTGGACCGAGCCGATCGCGTAGTCGTACGGGTGGCGCCGGAGGTGATCTCGGATCGCTGCGTCGTGCCGGGCCTGGTAGGTCACCTCGACGCCGAACCGGACTGCGACCCGGCCCGCCCACCGCTCGGCGGCCTCGCGGACCGACCGCTCGCGGTCGGCGAACGTGGCGAACCCGTAGGCCGGCGCCCCCGGCTCGAAGTCGACGTGGTCGGTGATCGCGATCTCGGCGACCCCGCGCCGCTCGGCGACCGCGCAGTACAGGTCGATCGGGACGTCCGCGTCGGGCGAGCGGTCGGTATGGAGGTGCGCGTCGAGCGGCAGGTCGAGGCGTGCCTCGCCTGCGGCGTCGTCGCCCCCCGGCTCGACGGTCACCCGGCGATGATCCCGAGCTCGCGGCCGACCCGATCGAAGGCGGCGAGGGCCCGGTCGAGATGCTCGTCGGTGTGCGCGGCGGTGACGATCGTCCGGATCCGCGCCCGGTCGATCGCGACGGTCGGGTAGACGACGGAGGTCCCGAACACGCCTTCCTCGAACAGGCGCTGGCTGAAGCGGATCGCGAGCGCCGACTCGCCGAGGATGACGGGCGTGATCGGCGTCTCCGACTCCCCGGTGTCGAAGCCGAGGCGGCCCAGCTCGGCCTTGAACCGCCGGGTGTTCGCCCAGAGCCGGTCGTGGAGCTCGGGCTCCTCCTCGAAGACCCGGATCGCCTCGAGACAGGCGGCCGCGACGGCCGGCGGGTGCGAGGTGGAGAAGAGGAACGGCCTCGCCCGCTGCGTCAGCAGGTCGCGGAGGGCCTGCGACCCGGCGACGTACCCGCCGAGGACGCCGACGGCCTTGCTCAGCGTGCCGACCTGGATCGCGACCCGGCCGTGGAGCCCGAAGTGGTCGACGGTGCCGCGGCCGTTCCTGCCGAGGACTCCCGACGCGTGGGCGTCGTCGACGAAGACGGCCGCGCCATGCGTCTCGGCCGCCTCGACGATCGCGGGCAGCGGCGCGATGTCGCCGTCCATGCTGAAGACGCCGTCGGTGACGACGAGGATGAGGCGGTACGGCTCGCCGGTCGCCGGCCGGCCGACCTCGCGGGCCTCGCGGAGGAGCCCCCGCAGGGCCTCGACGTCCTTGTGCGGGTAGACGACGCGCGGCGCCTTCGAGAGCCGCATCCCGTCGATGATCGAGGCGTGGTTGAGGCTGTCGCTGACGATGAGGTCGGCGTCGCCGGTGATCGTGGGGATGACCCCGGTGTTGGCGGTGAAGCCGGACTGGAACGTCAGCGCCGCCTCGACCCCCTTGAAGGCGGCGAGGGCGGCCTCGAGCTCCTCGTGGAGGGTCATCGTCCCGGCGATCGTCCGGACCGCCCCCGACCCGGCCCCGAACGCCTCGACCGCCCGCAGGGCGGCGGCCCGGAGGCGCGGGTGATGGGTCAGGCCGAGGTAGTCGTTCGACGAGAGGCTGATGACCTCGCGGCCGTCCATGACACAGACGGGCCCCTGGGCCGAGGACATGACCCGAAGCGGGCGATAGAGCTGCTGGGCCCGCAGCGCGGCGAGCTCGTCGTCGATGAACGCGAGCGGGTCGGGGCGGGCGGTCGTCGGTGCCATCACGTCGTCCAATCCATGATGACCTTGCCGGAGTCGCCGGACCGGGCCGCGGCGAAGGCGGCCGCATGGTCGCGGAACGAGAAGCGATGGGTGATCGCCGGCCGGATGTCGAGGCCGGACTGGAGCATCACCGTCATCTTGTACCAGGTCTCGTACATCTCTCGACCGTAGATCCCCTTGACCGTCAGCATCTTGAACACGATCTCGTTGATGTCGAGGGCGATCTCCTCGGTCGGGATGCCGAGGATCGCGATCCCGCCGCCGTGGGCCATGTTCCCGATCGCCGTCCGGAGCGCCGTCGGGTTGCCCGACATCTCGAGGACGACGTCGAAGCCCTCGACCATCCCGAGCCCGCGCCAGACGTCGCGGAGGTCGCGCTCGCGCGGGTCGACGGCGACCGAGGCCCCCATCCGCTCGGCGAGCTCGCGGCGGTAGGCGTTCGGCTCGGACACGACGACGTGCCGGGCACCGGCGTGGCGGACGACCGCGGTCGCCATGAGCCCGATCGGCCCGGCCCCGCTGACGAGGACGTCCTCGCCGAGGATCGGGAACGCGAGCGCGGTGTGGACGGCGTTGCCGAACGGGTCGAAGATCGCCGCGACCTCCTCGTCGATCCCAGCCCAGTGGTGCCAGACGTTCGTCATCGGGATCGCGACGTACTCGGCGAACGCCCCATCGCGGCCGACGCCGAGGCCGATCGTCCTGGCGCAGAGGTGCCGCCGCCCGGCGAGGCAGTGGCGGCAGCGGCCGCAGACGACGTGGCCCTCGCCGCTGACGAGGTCGCCCGGTGCGAAGTCGCCGACGTTGGCCCCCACCTCGACGATCTCGCCGACGAACTCGTGACCGACGACGAGCGGCGGCCGGATCGTCCGGGCGGCCCACGGGTCCCACGACTCGATGTGGAGATCGGTCCCGCAGATCCCGGTCCGGCGGACCCGGACGAGGACGTCGTTGATCCCGATCGCCGGGACCGGGACCTCCTCCAGCTGGAGGCCGGGACCGGCGGCGGTCTTCACGAGGGCGAGCATGGTCGCCTCCCTGGGTCGGCCGTCAGGCGGGCGCGTCGACGACCGGGTTCTCGATGGCCCCGATCCCCTCGACCGCGACCCGGGCTCGGTCGCCGGGCTCGAGGAAGACGGGCGGGTCGCGGAAGACGCCGACTCCGGCCGGCGTGCCGGTGACGAGCAGGTCGCCGGGCTCGAGGGTGATCGCGGCGCTGACGAACTCGATGAGCGCGGGGATGCCGAAGATCATGTCGGCGGTCGTGCCGTCCTGCATCGGGATCGCCCGCCCGGCCTCGGGGCCGGCGCCGGGGATCCGCCATGAGCGTAGCGCGAGCGCCCCCGGGTCGGGCAGGTCATCCGGCGTGACGAACGCCGGTCCGATCGGCAGGAAGGTGTCGGAACCCTTGGCCCGCAGCCACTGGCCGTCGCCGCGCTCGCCGGGACCGAGGGCGGCCTTGTTGCCCTGCCAGTCGCGGGCGGTGATGTCGTTGCAGGCGACATAGCCCGCGACGTGGTCCATCGCGTCCGCCGCGGCGACCCGGGTCGCCCGCCGGCCGATGACGACGCCGAGCTCCGCCTCGAGGTCGAGCGCCCGCGTGCCCGACGGCCGCACGATCGGCTGCCCGTCGCCGACGATCGCGTTGGCGAACTTCGCGAAGAGCGTCGGTCGCGTCGGGAGCTCGAGGTGCTGCTCGGCGACATGGTCGCGGTAGTTCAGGCCGATGCAGACGATCTTGCCGGGGGCCCAGACGGCGGGTGCAGGACGGAGCGAGGCGACCGGGACGGGGACGACGCCGCGCCGCCGGGCGTCCTCGAGCGCGTGCGCGAGCCGGAGCCGGGCGTCGGCGGGGACGTTGCCGAAGGCGAGCGCGGCGGCCGGCTCGAGCTCGACGAGCGGCGGCGCGTGGAGCCAGCGCCGCTCGGGGTCGAGGGCGAGCCACGGCAGGATGCCGCCCTCGACGCGGAGCCCGAACGTCCGGGCGCCGTCGGCCTCGCGGTACGCGTACAGGTGCATCGCCGCCCGAAGCTCCGCTGCGCTCAGCCCGGGCTCGGCGACGGCGACGCGTCCGGCGACGGGCTCGGGCTCGGCGGCGGGCACTGCGGCTCGGGGTTGGCCCGCTCCGCCTCGGTCGCGAAGAACTCGAGGAACCCGTCGGTGTCGAGGGTGTCCCAGTACTCGACGCGGCCCCAGACGAGCGTCGCGTACGGGGCGGGCATGTCCTCGAAGCGGGCGATGACCGGCCCGTTCCGGCCGGCTGGCACACCGCAGACCGGGCTGTCCGGGAAGTCGTCGAAGAGCGCCTGGAGCTCGTCCTGCGCCGCGTCGCCGCAGCCGTCGCCCTCGTCGCAGCTGTAGAGGACGACCATCGCGCCGTGCTCGAGGTTGTGGACCCAGCCCTGCGGGACGGCCTGGTCGTCGGGTCCGTAGAAGCGGGCCTGGATCGGCCCCTGGCCGGTCCGGTTGACGTGCGATCCCGACGCCGGCGGGCAGAACGTGTAGCGGACGAACTCGTTCAGGGAGACGTGGGCGTTGCCCATGTCGTCCTGCGGGGCGCCGAGCCGCTCCGGGTCCGGGTCGGGCTCGGGGTCCTGCCAGATCGTCGAGCAGGCATACGACGGCGAGGTCGCCGAGAGGAAGACGAACCCGCCGACGAGCCCGATCCCGGCGATGACGGCGACGGCGACGATCCAGCCGCGGTAGCGCTCGAGGAACGGGGTCCGGGCGGGCGGGTGCCCGCGGTCACGCTCGCGCCGCCCCGCCCTGGGGCTACCGGAGGGGGACGACGACTTCGATGCCTTGGTCACGTGCTCGCCTCGCAGGGTGCGTCGAGGTGGGAGGCGATAGGGTAGCGCCGCTCGCGCGAGCGCGCCCGCGACTCCGCACCTGACGCCGGGCCCGGGCCCGGGCTCACGACCGGGGGGTCACGGCTCGGAGAACCAGGTCCGGACCGCCGGCCGGGTGAGTCCCCGGAACAGGATGGCGGCGAGGCCGAGGACGATGAGCGCCGGGATCGGCATCCCCGACACGAGGAGGAGCGGGACCGCCGGGATGGTCAGCGTCGCCAGTCCGAGGGCGAATCCGCGCGCCGCCTGCTTGCGCTGGAGGACGAGGGTGACGGTGAAGATCGTGTAGGCGAGCAGGCACATCACGACGATGCCGACCGGGCTGATCGGGGCGGCGATCGCCTGGTCGATGACGAACCGCAGGGACATGCCGACGCCGCCGAGGATGAGGAAGGCGTAGCCGAGGAAGACGAGGACGCCGGGCGGCATCCCGCGCAGTCGATCGAGCATCGGCGCGATCGTACCGCCCGCGCGCCGCCGGGGTCGCCGGCGCGCACCTCGTTCACGCCCGCCGACGGGTATTGACAGCGCCACGGGACGCGGGTAGGGTTCGCCTAAACCGGTTTGCTAAACCGGTTTTGCACGCTCCCCAGGCCGGCTCGTCCCGCCGCACCGAGGAGCGGACGGAGGAGACCCGCCGAGGCGTCGCGAGCGACGCCCGCGGCCCACGGAGTCGAGCCAGGTTGGAGACCCGGACCCGGCGACCGCGCATCGCCGACGTCGCCCGCGAGGCGGGCGTGTCGAAGACGGCGGTGTCGTTCGCCTTCAACAACCCGGACCGCCTCAGCGAGGAGACGGCGACGCGCATCCGCGACGTCGCCCGGTCGCTCGGCTATCGGCCGCACCCCGTCGCCCGGATGCTGAGCCAGCGGCGGACGAGCGCGATCGGCATCCTCACCCCGCAGTCGCTCTCGACGATCTTCTCGAACCCGTTCTTCGGCGCCTTCGCCGAGGGCGTCGCCCTGGCGACCGAGGACTCGGGGTACGCGCTCCACTTCATCTCGCCGGTCCACGGCTCGCTCGCCCGCGCGGTCGGACGGGCGACCGTCGACGGCGTCGTGGCGGTCGGCCTGTCGGGCCGCCATCCCGAGGTCGAGGCGGTCCAGCGGGTCGGCCTGCCGATGGTCCTCGTGGACTCGAGCCGGCTCGAGGACCACGCGTCGATCGATATCGACGACGAGGCCGCCGCCCGGGGCGCCGCCGAGCACCTCATCGCCCTCGGCCACCGCGACTTCCTCGTCATCGGCGTCGAGCCGGCCCAGGCCGGCACCGCCGCCGACCCGGACAGCGTCCCCAACCGGCGCCTGCGCGGCTATCGCGGGGCCCTCGCGAGCGCCGGCATCGACCTGCCCGACGAGGCGGTCGTCGTCGGCCCGGCCAGCCTCGACGGTGGCTGGGCGGCATTCCACCGCGCCTGGGAGGACGGCCTGCGTCCGACCGCCGTCCTGGCCATGAGCGACGCGATGGCGATCGGGGCGATGCGGGCCGCGCGCGACCTGCGCGTGGCCGTCCCGGCAGAGGTCAGCATCGTCGGTTTCGACGACATCGACCTCGCCGCGACGACCGATCCGGCCCTCACCACCGTGCACCAGCCGGTCCGCCGCAAGGGCGAGGAGGCCGCGAGGCTCCTGCTGTCGCTCGTCGACGGCATGGGCCCCGAGCCCGCCGAGCACCGCCGGCTCGAGACACGGCTGATCATCCGGGCGTCGACCGCGGCGCCCGTCATGCGAAGGGAGGTGCCCGGAGTCCAGCACTGAGGTTTCCCGGTGAGCGGTCCGCGTCGGTGCGGACCTCCCGAAGCGAGTCCGTACCGAACGATGGCCGCCCGTCCGAGGCGGCCGCAGCGGCCGGAGTCTCCGGCCACCACCACGGCCAACTGTCGATCAGGCAGTAGCTCCAGGAGGAGAACGATCAGGATGAAGCTGAAGCTTCGACTCGGCGCGATCGTCGCGGTCGCCGCGATCGCGTTCGCGGCGTGCTCGACCGCCGCCACCCCGTCCCCGTCGGCCGAGCCGTCCGCGGCTCCGTCCGCCGGCGCGTCCGTGGCTCCGTCGGAGGGTCCGACGACCCTGTCCGGCGAGCTCACCATCTGGCACGCCTACGGCTCGTCCGGCGGCAACGCCGAGTTCAAGGCGTTCTCGCGGATCCTCGAGAACGTCCAGGCCGCCAACCCGGACCTCAAGCTCAACGTCCTCGAGGTCCCGTTCGGCGAGATCTTCAAGAAGTTCGAGACCGAGTCGGCCGCCGGCGGCGGGCCCGACCTGTTCATCGCCCCCAACGACAGCCTCGGCGCCCAGGTCCGCGGCGCGTTCCTCGTCGACCTGACCGGCAAGATCGACACCGTGCTCGCCGACTCGAGCCAGGTCTCGGTCAACGGCTCGAAGGTCGATGACAAGCCGTTCATGGTGCCCGAGTCCCTCAAGGCCGTGGCCATGTACTACGACAGCGAGAAGGTGACGGCCGCTCCGAAGACGACCCAGGAGCTCCTGGACTTCGTCAAGGGCGGCGGCAAGCTCGGCGTCATCTCCGGCCCGTACTTCGGCTGGGGCTTCTACAGCGCCTTCGGCGGCGCCATCTTCGACGCCGACGGCAAGTGCGCCGCGACCGCCAACAACGGCGTCGCCGACGCGATCGCCTACGTCAAGGCCCTCAAGGACGCCGGCGCCCTCGTCGACGCCGACTACGGCAAGGTCAACGACGCCTTCAAGAACGGCCAGATCGACGTCATGCTCAACGGCAACTGGACGCTCGGCGACTACCGCGCCGCCCGACCGGCCCTCGCCGTCGCCCCGGTGCCCGAGGGTCCCGGTGGCAAGGCGCGGACGATGACCGGCGTCGACGGCTGGTACATCAACGCCTCCTCGAAGAACATCGACCTCGCCGTCGCCGCCGCGTCGGCCATGGTCGACAAGGATGCCCAGACGATCTACGTCGACGTCGCCGGCCACGTCCCGGCCAACAAGAACATCCAGATCATCGATCCGCTCGTGAAGTCGTTCGCCGAGGCCATCCTCGAGGGCGACCCGCGACCGCAGATCAAGGAGATGGACAACTACTGGGGCAACTTCGACAACGCCTGGAAGCAGGTCCTCGACACGGGCGCCGACGCGGCCACGGCCGTCGCCGACGCCTGCGCCGCGATGGACGCCGCGAACGGCAAGTAGTCGCCGAGATCCGGTCCCGCCCGGCGGGATCGGATGCGGGACGGGGCGCCTGACGGCGCCCCGTCCCGATAGCATCCGCCACACACGATCTGCGACCCGAGCGAGCCGAAGGGGAGAGGAGAGGGATCGCCGATGACGGCAGCGACCACCGAGGTCAAGGCCAAGGGCCGCTTCGCCGCGTTCGCGGGTGGAGGGCGGAAGAGTCGGGGAGCCTACCTCTACCTGATCCCCGCCATCCTCGTCATGGGGGTCATCACGCTCTACCCGCTCGCCTACCAGGTGTGGATGTCGTTCACCGACTACGGCATCCAGAACCTGCGGCCCGAGTCGCCGCCACCGAACGTCGTCGGGCTCCAGAACTACATCGACGTCATCCGGTCGCAGCTGGCGATCCCGAACTTCAGCTTCGTCCGGCTGATCATCTACAACATGTGGTGGGCGCTCAGCAACGTCGCGATCCATGTCGTCCTCGGCGTGGCGATCGCCCTGCTGCTCCACACCAAGGGCCTCTGGTTCAAGCGCGTCTACCGGGCGCTGTTCATCATCCCGGTCGTCATCCCGCCGATCATCGTGGCGACCGTCTGGAAGAACATGTACGACGCCGACTACGGCGCGATCAACCAGCTGCTCATGATCCTGGGCGGCTGGGTCGGGCTCCCGGCGGAGATGTTCCGGATCGACTGGCTGCGCCAGGTCGAGGACCCGATCGCCTTCATCCCCCTGCCGCTCGCGTTCTTCGCGATGCTCGTGACGAACACCTGGCTCGGCTGGCCGCTCAACTCGGTCGTTGCCACCGGTGCCCTCCAGAGCATCCCGAACGAGCTGTATGAGGCGGCCGAGATCGACGGCGCCGGCCCGTGGCAGCGCTTCCGGACGGTGACCCTGACGTACCTCCGGCCGGCGATGCTCCCATACGCGATCTACGGCTTCGTCATCACCTTCAACCTTTTCCACCTCGCCTACTTCATGTCGGGGGGTGGGCCGTTCGGCCGGACCGAGCTCCTCGTGACGCAGGCCTACCGGCTGGTGAACGAGCAACGCCTGTACGGCGTCGGGGCGGCCTTCGCCGTGATCATGTTCTTCATCCTTCTCGCGATCACCTTGGTCACCAACCGGCTGGCCCAGGCGACGCGCAGCTACGAAGACCTGTAGGGGGCCGACATGAGTGGTTTCGGTGCCGGCGCCCTGAACGTCCAGGCGCGCCGCCGGTTCAACTACAACCGGCCGACGCTCCGTGGCAGCCGACGCGGCAAGCCCTCCCTGCTCAAGCAGGCGCTGCTGCAGGCCTGCGCGATCGGCCTGCTCTTCACCGTCATGTTCCCGGTCATGTGGGTCTTCTCGCTCTCGCTCGATCCGCTGAACCGGTCGCGCCCGGAGGGGCTGAGCCTCCTTCCGACGAACGCGACGCTCGAGGCCTACCGCCAGGTCATCGCCCAGCCGACGAACAACCCGATCAGCTTCCTCGAGCTCGCCGCGAACAGCCTCAAGATCGCGGTCGGGACCTCCGTCATCAGCGTCGGCATCGGGGTGATGGCGGCCTACGCGTTCTCGCGGCTCAAGTTCCGCGGCCGCGAGGTCCTGATGCTCGCGATCCTCGGCGTCCTCATGCTGCCGGCGGTCGCGACGCTGACGCCGCTCTTCGTCCTCCTCAACCAGGTCACCCTCAGCCTGCCGATCATCGGCGAGTTCAACCTCCGGAACTCGCTCCTCGGCGTCGGGCTGGCGATCATCAGCGGCCTGCTGCCCTTCGCGATCTGGAACCTGAAGGGCTACCTCGACACGATCCCCCGGGATCTCGAGGAGGCGGCCGCCGTCGACGGGGCGACCGGGAACCAGACGTTCCTGCGGATCATCCTGCCCCTCGCGATGCCGGCCCTCGCCGTCACGGCGTTCCTCGGCTTCGTGTCCGGCTGGACCGAGTTCTACTTCTCGTGGATGTTCCTCAACCAGGTCAGCGACCAGACGCTCGCGATGGCGCTGTTCGCGATGCAGGGCCAGTTCACCAACACCCCGTGGTCGCTCTTCTCGGCCTTCGCGATCCTGTTCGCGATCCCGCCGGCGATCGTCTACTTCTTCGCCCAGCGGTACATCACCTCCGGTCTCGCGGTCGGCGCCGTCAAGGGCTGACCGCTCCACGGACCCGGCACACCGGGCGGTCCGGCCGGCCCACCCGACGCGATCTCGCGGCCCCGTCGCCCCGGCGGCGGGGCCGTCCCGCGTCCGCCGGTCCGTCCCGCGCCCAGTCGGCTACGACCCGAGGCGGATGATCGTCACGCCCCGCGGGGCGAGCTCGGCGATCGGGGCCCAGTCGGCGAAGCCACCCGTGCCGACGAGCGTCGGCGGCTCGAGCGGAGCGTCGCCGCCCGGCTCGTCGTCGACCCACAGGAGCGTGGCCGACGTCAGGTCGCAGATGGGGCTTGCGTCGAGCGAGAGCCGGACGTCGCGGGCCGGCGTCGCCCCGAGGTTGACGAGCACGAGCAGCGTCTCGTCGTCGGCGACGCGGAGCGCGGCGTGGACCGTCGGATCCGACGTGTCGAGGTAGTACGTCGCGGCGCTCCGGAGCGCCGGGTGCGCCGCGCGCAGCCCGATGAGCTCGCGGTAGTGGTCGAGGAGCGCGGTCTCGTCATCGGCCTGCGCCGCGACGTTGACGGCCGGCCAGTCGTCGCCCATCGGCTGCCACGGGGTCGCGCTGCTGAAGCCGCCGGCCGGGGCGGTCCCGTCCCAGGGCATCGGGACCCGGATCCGCTCGTCGGGCTTGCGGCCCGCCAGCCCGACCTCCTCGCCGTAGTAGACGAACGGGACGCCGGCGCCGGTCAGCAGGAGCGACGCGGCGGCCCGGGCTGCCCCCGTATCGCCGGAGAGCTCGCTCATCACCCGATCCTGGTCGTGGTTGGTCAGGAACGTGGCGTACTCGGCAGCCGGGTACAGCTCGAGCAGCTGCCGCTCGAGCCCGAGGATCGGGCTCGTGTCCTCCAGCCGGGCCGCCCGGACCATCCCGCTCGCAAGCTCGAACTCGAAGGCGAGATCGACGGCCTCCTCCTCGACGTACTTCGCGGCAAGGAGCGAGACGTCCCAGATCTCGCCGACGAGGAGGGCGTCACCGCGGACGGCCTTGACGCTCGAGCGGAAGTCGCGAGCCCAGGCGAACGTCTCGGGGGTGTGGACCTGCTCCTCGCCGTCCTCGACGTAGTGCTTGACCGCGTCGAGGCGGTAGCCGTCGATGCCGCTGTCGCGGATCCAGTCCGCGGCGACGTCGCGGAGCTCGGCGGTGACGTCCGCGTCGCGCAGGTTCGCGTCCGGCATCCCGTCCCAGAAGTAGCCGTAGAACCAGCGGTCGTCGAGCGGATGCCAGACGACCTCGCCGTTCGGACCCGCGAAGCCCGGGTCGGACTCGCTCCAGACGTACCAGTCGGCCCGCTCCGACGTCGGCACGCGGCTCTCGACGAACCAGGGGTGCTCGGAGCTCGTGTGGTTGAGGACGAGGTCGAGGATGACGGCGATCCCGCGCGCGTGGGCCGCGTCGACCAGCGCCTTCAGGTCATCGGCGGTGCCGTAGTCGCGCTCGATGGCCCGGTAGTCGACGACGTCGTAGCCGTGGTACGAGTGGGCCTCGAAGACCGGCATGAGCCAGAGCCCGGTGACCCCGAGGTCGTCGGTCGTCGCCGGGTCGCCGTCGTTGAGGTAGTCGAGCCGATCGATCACCCCGCGGAGGTCGCCGATCCCGTCGCCGTCGGAGTCCTGGAAGCTCCGGACGAAGAGCTGGTAGAAGACGCGGTCGCGCCACCAGTCGTCCGAGGCCGAGCCCGGCGAGGGGGCCGCACAGGCGCCCCCGCCGGATGCGCCCGCGGATGGGCCCGCGGAGGGCGAGGATCCGGGCGTCGTCGTCCCGCCCGGCGACGGCGAGGCCGACCCGGCGCAGGCGCCCGTGACGAGGACGAGGACGAGGCCTGCGGCGAGCAGGCGAGGGGGGCGTCGCATGGCGAGAGGCTACCGCGGCAGGGCGTCGCACGCCGCCGCCCCGCCCGTGGACGCGCGACGGCCCCGAGGTCGCCCTCGGGGCCGTCCTGCTGCGCGGGTCGGTCGCCCGTGCGGGCGGTCCGACTACTGCATGAGCTTGGCCTTGAGCGACTCGTACTCCGGCACGGAGATGACGCCGGAGTCGCGGAGCTGGGCGAGCTTGGCGAGCTCGTCCGCCGTCGACACGCCGGAGGCGGCCTTCGAAGCGGCCTCGGCCTGGGCCATCATCCGGACGTCCTGGGCGGTCGCCTTCGGGCGGGTGATGATGTAGATCAGCGCGCCGAGGAACGGCACGACGAACAGGACGAGGATCCAGATCGCCTTCCAGCCGCCCGACAGATCGTCCCGGCGGAAGATGTCGGCGAACAGCGAGATGAAGATCCAGATCGCCATGAACCAGAAGAAGAAGACGATCATGCCCCACACCAGGTCCCAGAACCCGAATGTGTTGTCGTCGAGCTGGCTGCACGCAGCGAGCGCCACCGGGGCGATGGCGAGCACGACAGCGAGGGGCAGGTAGCGGCGGAGCAGACCCGTCAGGCCCTTGAGCATCGATCCTCCTCGTGGGCCGCGAGGGGTGCGGCCTCCAACAGGGTGCGAGCGGCCAGGATGCCGTCGTCGGTACCGCCCGAATGATAGCCACCGCGGTCCACCCGATGTCGCCCACGTCCGGGCAGCCGTCCGGCTCACCCCGGCGACTCCGCCGCTCGGGCCGGCCGACCCGCCGCTACACTGCGCGGCGTGCCCATCGACACGCCGGCCTGGGTCCGCGACGCGGTGTTCTACCAGGTCTTCCCCGATCGCTTCGCTGCGAGTCCGCGCGTCGCGCGACCCGGACCTTTCGAACCGTGGGATGCGCCGCCGACGAACCACGGCTTCAAGGGCGGGGATCTCCTCGGGGTCGCCGAGCGGCTGCCGTACCTCGAGGACCTGGGGATCACGGCGATCTACCTCAACCCGGTCTTCACCTCGGCCTCCAACCATCGCTACCACACCGACGACTACCTCGCGGTCGACCCGCTCCTGGGCGGCGACGCGGCGCTGCGCGAGTTGCTCGACGCCGCGCACGGGCGGGGGATGCGGGTCATCCTCGACGGCGTCTTCAACCACACCGGGCGCGGGTTCTGGCCGTTCCACCACATCGTCGAGAACGGGCTCGGGTCGCCGTATCTCGACTGGTACCACGTCGACCGGGACCGCCTCGCCGCCGGCCGCGGGCTCGAGCCGTACCCCAACCCCCACGGCCACGGTCACGGCGGCTCGCTCGAGCGCCTCGGCTACCAGGCCTGGTGGGACCTGCCGGCCCTGCCGAAGCTCAACACCGACCATCCGCCGGTCCGCGAGCACCTCTTCGCCGTCGCCGAGCACTGGCTCCGCTTCGGCGCCGACGGCTGGCGGCTCGACGTCCCGCTCGAGATCGACGACCCGGACTTCTGGCGGGAGTTCCGACGGCGCTGCCGGGCGGTCCGGCCCGATGCCTACATCGTTGCCGAGATCTGGCACGAGACGCCCGAGTGGCTCGCCGGCGACACGTTCGACGCGGTGATGAACTACCCGCTCGCCGAGGCGATCCTCGGCTTCACGGCGGGCCGGCACCTCGACCATGGCGCGATCGGCTTCCACGACCAGTACCGCGACCACGTCCGGCGGCTCGACGGGGCGGCGTTCGGGACGGAGCTCGAGCGGGTCATGGGTCTCTACGACCCGGCCGTGACCGCGGTCCAGCTCAACCTCCTCGGCAGCCACGACACGCCGCGCTTCCGGACGATGGCCGGTGGCGATCGCGACGCCGTGAAGCTGGCGACGCTCCTCCAGGCGTCGCTGCCCGGAGCGCCGTGTGTCTACTACGGGGACGAGGTCGGCATGGAGGGCGGGCGTGACCCGGGCAGCCGCGGCGCGTTCCCGACCGACGAGGCCCACCGGGATCACGACCTGCACGCGTTCACCCGGGCTGCCCTCCACCTCCGGCACGCGGCGCCAGCGCTCCGCCACGGTGCGCTGCGGATCGCCGGGACGGCCGGGGACGCGATCGCGATCGAGCGAGCCGATGGGGCGGAGCGCTGGGTCGTCGCCCTCAACGCGGGGGACGAGCCGATCGATCTCGTCGCCTCCCTCCCCGGGGCGGCCGGCGCCTGGCTCGATGGCCGGCCGCTGCCGGGCTGGTCGCACCCCGCTGCTGGCCGCGTCGGCGATGACGGCACCGCGACGCTCCGGCTCGCTCCACGGTCCGGCATCGTCGCCCACGTCGGCTGAGCCAGACCCCGCCCGATGCCGCGACCCGTCCAGCGGGCCGGGCGGCGGCCGTCCGGTTCGTTGACCGTCGGCGCCGCATCCCGTATCCTCGATAATCGATGATTCATGGAGGACGGACGGTGGCTGAGCTCGACAGGTTCAGGCTCGACGGGCGGGTCGCCCTGATCCCCGGTGGCGGCGGGGCGATCGGATCGGCGGTCGGCGCCGCCCTCGCCGGCGCAGGCGCCAAGGTCGTCGTCGTCGACCGCTCGGCGGAGCTGGCCGAGGCGTCGGCGGCACGTGTCTGCAAGCTCGGAGGCGTCTGCAAGGGCGTCACGGCCGACGTGACCAAGGAGGCCGACGCCGAGCGGATCGTCCAGGAGACGCTCGACGACTTCGGGCGCCTCGACATCATCTTCAACGCCGTCGGCGGCGGTGCGGGCAAGGTCCTCTTCGACGCCCAGGACTACCCGCGCGACGCCTGGGACTGGATCTACGAGCTGAACGTGCGGAGCACGCTCGTCGCCACCCAGCCGGCGGTCCGGGCGATGATCGCCGGCGGGCGCGGCGGCCGGGTCGTCAACATCTCGTCGGTCCGCGCCTCACTCGGCATCAACGCCGGCTACTCGGCGTACGTCGCCGCCAAGGGCGCGATCAGCTCGCTGACCCGGCAGTGGGCGACGGAGTGGGCCAAGCACGGGATCACGGTCAACGCCATCTCGCCGACCTTCGTCGACACGCCGCAGGTCGCGATGCTCCTCGACGACCCGGCGTTCAAGGCGAGCATCGTCAGCCGGATCCCGATCGGCCGCGTCGCCGGGACGGATGACCTGACCGGCGCCGTCCTGTTCTTCTGCTCCGATGCGGCCTCGTTCGTCACCGGGCAGATCCTCGGCATCGATGGTGGCCTGACGGCGACCCAGTAGCAGCCTTTGCGCAAGAGAGGGTGACGGACCACGCGATGGCCTTCGAGATGGAGCCTGTCACGGGCAACGTCTTCACCAACACGAAGCTGCGGGGCTGCAACCCGAGCTTCGTCACCACCTCGAACGGCGTCGTCGTCATCGACACGCCGCAGCTCCCGACCAAGGCCGTCGCGATGCGGCAGCTCGCGGAGTCCCACGGCCCGATCCGCTACATCGTCAACACCGAGCACCACGTCGACCACATCTTCGGCAACTACTACTTCCGGGGTGCGGGAACCGTCGTGAACCACCGGGGCCTCTGGGAGCGGTTCATGGTCGTCTACCCCGAGCTCGACCCGTTCGCCTACGCCTACCAGTCGATCCCCGGCGACGACCCGATGGGCACCGACCTCGACGACCCCGAGGGCGTCGCCCTCTGGCCGGACCGCGACGAGTACTACCGCGACCCGAACAAGGGCACGATCGTGTTCACCGGCGACCTGACCCTCCACGTCGGCGACCACACCTTCCACCTCCTCCACACGCCCGGCCACACGCCGGGCCAGCTGGCCGTCCACGTGCCCGAGGAGCGGGTCGTCTTCACCGGCGACACGATCTTCTCCGGCTGCCAGACGTGGCTGATGACCTCGAACGTCGCCCAGTGGCTCGACGCCCTCGAGCGGATCCGGACGCTCGACGTCGACTGGATCGTGCCGGGCCACGGCCCGGTCGTGACGAAGGCCTACCTCGACGTCCAGCGGTCCCACCTGATGGAGTGGAAGACGGCCGTCGCGACGGCGATCGCCAAGGGCTGGACGCGCGAGGAGACGGTCGAGCGGGTCCACTTCCGGGATCGCTTCGGCCCGGTCGACATCGGCCAGGGCTACATGCTCGACTACATCCAGACCTGGAACGCCGGGTCGCTCTACGACAAGCTCACCGGCGCGGTCGAGGGAGCCTGAGCCGCCGACGCCCCAGGCGCCGACCCACCTCACCGTCCCCCGGGCGGCCGCTCGCACCCCGCACCCAGCCAGGAGGCGCACCGTGACCGCGACCATGCAGGCGCTCGTCGTCGTCGAGCCGAACCGCCTCGAGATCCACGACGTGCCGGTGCCCGTTCCCGGACCCAACGAGGTGCTCGCGCGGGTCCGGGCGGTCTCGATCTGCGGGACCGATGCCCACATCATCCGGGGCGACTACCCGGGCTTCTGGCCGCCGGCGTTCCCGTTCATCCCCGGCCACGAGTGGGCCGGCGAGATCGTGGCCCTCGGTCCCGGTGCGGAGCGCTTCGGCTGGGCCGTCGGCGACCGGGTCGCCGGGACCTCGCACGACGCCTGCGGCGTCTGTCGCGAGTGCGTCGAGGGCCGCTACAACCTGTGCGAGAACTACGGCCGCCCCGGGCTCCACAAGCAGTACGGCCACAGCGTCCAGGGCGCCGATGCGACGTTCGTCGTCCAGGGTGTCAAGACGATCTTCGCCCTGCCCGACGCGCTCTCGTTCGAGGACGGCGCGCTCATCGATCCGGCCTCGATCGCCCTCCACGTCGCCAACCGCGGGGCCATCGCCCC
>CAZABC010000014.1:49339-64816 GCA_964483405.1 uncultured Anaerolineaceae bacterium | reverse complement strand
AGGAAGACGAAGCCCTGCCAGGTCTCGCAGCGGATCGGGGTCAGGCCGAAGGTCTCGAAGCTGAAGGCCTCGAGGTCGTCGGTGTGCTTGGCCCGGATGAGCCGCCCGTCGAGGTCGTAGATCCAGGCGTGGTAGGGACACTGGAAGCGGACCGCCGTCCCGCACTCGCGCTCCTCGACCGCGGTGCCGCGGTGGCGGCAGACGTTGTAGAAGGCCCGCAGGACCCCGTCCCGGCCGCGGACGAGGATGACCGGCTCGCCGAGGACCTCGCGGGTGACGAACGTGCCCGGCTCGGAGGCCTCCTCCGCCCGACCGACGACGATCCAGTCACGGAAGAAGACGTGCTCGACCTCCCAGTCATAGACGGCCTGGTCCTGATACGCCCGAGCCGGCAGGAGCGTCGCACCGCGGAACGGGCGGCGGACGGCCTCGATCTCCTCGCGGGTGAAGAGCGACGGGGACGCCTGGGTCATCGGCGGTGGGTTCCTCGCGATCGGCGACGCACGGGCAGGTGGCCGGAGCCCGGCATGTCGGCGGCACTCCGTGACGGCAGGGCTCGGCGCGCTCGAGCGGTGCCGGGTGTCGCCGGAGTCTACCGCGACTCGGCGCCGTGGCCCGCCGCTCCGCCACCGCGATCGTGCCGGGTACGCCCGCCGTCGCGTCCCGTGCGACGACCACCGACCAGCGGCCTCGGCGGCGCACGCCGGCACCTCGTTCGAGCCGACCCATACCAGCGTTGTTGGTTCCGCCGCCCCCGCACATCGTTCGCACCAGCGTCGCTGGTGCTCCAGCGGGTCGGAGGGCTCGTCACCAATGTGGCTGGTGCTCGCGAGCGCGTGGGGGCGGGCGCGAGCGTGGCCGCGCGGATGGAGAGGCGCGCGGGTGGAGGCGCGGCCCAACGGAACACCAGCGGAGGTGGTGGGGCCGACCGCGCGAGTGGCAACACCAGTGGCGCTGGTGCGCACGACGGCTACGGCGCGGGTTCGGTCACCGCGTGGCCCTGGTGCGCACGACGGCTACGGCGCGGAATGGATCGCCGGGTGGCGGGATCGACCCCGCCCGGCGGCCCGATCAGTCGAGCTCGACGCCCTCGCGCCAGCGGGGCACGTACGGGTCGAACCCGAGCGCCCGGACCTTCGGCTCGAGGGCCGCCTGGGCGTCGGGGTCGCCGTGGACGAGGAAGACCCGCCGCGGCACGCCGGGGTCGCCGGGCCGGCGACCCTCGATGAAGCCGCCGAGCCAGCCGAGCAGTTCGCCCTCGTCGGCGTGCGCCGAGAAGCCGCTGATCGACCGGATCCGGCAGCGGACGACCCGCTCCCGCCCGTCGATCCGCACGGTCGCCGCGCCGTGCTGGAGATGGTGCCCGAGGGTCCCCTCGCCCTGGTAGCCGACGAACAGGATCGTCGCGCTCGGGTCGTCGATGAGCTCGCGCAGGTGGGCGACGACACGGCCGCCGGTCAGCATCCCGTTGCTCGCGACGATCATGTACGGCCGCGGCGCCTTGGCGATCGCCCGGCTCTGGGCGGCCTCCCGGGTGACGATCTGGCGCGGGTAGTCGAGCGGCGTCGCGCCGAGCTCGAGCAGCTCCCGGGTCGCGTCGTCGAAGTACTCGGCGTGGCGCCGATAGATCTCGGTCGCCCTGGTCGCCATCGGCGAGTCGAGGTACAGCGGCAGCTGGGGGATGGCCCCGGCGTCCACGAGCCGGTCGAGCGTCCAGACGACCTCCTGCGTCCGCCCGATCGCGAACGCGGGCACGAGGAGGACGCCGTCGTGCCGGGCGACGAGGCGGACCGTCTCGGCGAGGACCCGGACCGCCTCGACCTCAGGATCGTGCTCGCGGCCGCCATAGGTCGACTCGACGACGACGTAGTCGGCCTCGTGGAGCACGGTCGGGTCGCGGACGATCGGCGTGCCCGGCCGCCCCAGATCGCCCGAGAACACGATCGTCCGCTCGGGATCGCCGGGCCGGTCGACGACCCGCAGCCGGATGATCGCCGAGCCGAGGATGTGGCCGGCATCGAGGAACGTCGCGCGGACGCCCGGGGCGACCTCGCGCTCCTCCTCGTAGTGGATCGCGCGGAAGCGGGCGGCGGCCGCCTCGACGTCGGACTCGTCGTAGAGCGGCTCGTCGAGGTCGACATCGAGCTCCGCCGGCTGGCCACGCAGGTCGGCCTCGCGGTCGACGTCGTCGTCGATGGCCGCCCGGAGCACGCCGGGGGCCTCGACGTCGGCCGACTCGCCGATCGCCTCCCCGGCCTCGGCAAGCTCGAGCGCCTCCTCGAGGCGGGCGAGGTGCTCCGCCTCCTCCGCCGCGGCGCGATCGGGGTCGCGGCGGTCGCGTCGGTCGGCTCGCTTCGCGAACTCCGCCTGGAGCTTGGCCGAGTCCTTGAGGACGAGCGTCGCGAGCTCGACCGTCCCGTGGGTGGCGTGGATCGGCCCGCGGTACCCCTCACGGACGAGGTTCGGCAGCATCCCGCAGTGGTCGAGATGGGCATGCGTCAGGAGGACGGTGTCGATGTCGGCCGGCTCGAAGGCATACGGGACCCGGTTGCGGACGGCCTCGTTCGGGCCGCCCTGGAACATCCCGCAGTCGACGAGGACCCGCGCCTGGGCCGTCTCGAGCAGGAACTGCGAGCCGGTGACGGTCGTCGCGCCGCCGAGGAAGCGAAGCTCCATGGGTCGATGTTGGCAGAAGCGCACCGCCCCGTCCGGTCATGCCCGCGGATGCAGCGCCGGAGCCGGTGCCCGCCCCGTGCGCGGCTACCATCGACCGGTGCGCCAACGTCTCGACCTTCGCGCCGCCGCCCCGCGACTGCCCGGCCTCCTCTTCGGGCTCGTCATCTTCGGGCTCGGCATCGCGCTGATGGTCCGCTCGGGACTCGGCCTGAGCCCCTGGGAGGTCCTCCACCAGGGCATCTCGGTCCGGACCGGGATCGCCATCGGGACCGTCTCGATCCTGCTCGGCGTCGTCGTCCTCCTCGCCTGGATCCCGCTCGGCGAGCGGCCCGGGATCGGGACGATCGCCAACATCCTGCTCATCGGCACCTGTACGAACATCGGCCTCGCCCTGCTCCCGGAGCTGGCGCCGTTCGACCTGCGCGCCACCGATCCCGCGGATGTCGCCGTTCGCCTCACCCTGCTCGCGACGGGCATCGGGCTCATCGGCCTCGGCTCCGGCTTCTATCTCGGCGCCGACCTCGGTCCAGGGCCGCGCGACGGCCTCATGACCGCGCTCCACGCCCGGACCGGCTGGTCGATCCGGCGGGTCCGGACCGGGCTCGAGGTGGCCGTCCTCGTCGTCGGCTTCCTGCTCGGCGGCACGATCGGCATCGGGACCGTCGTCTTCGCCCTCGGGATCGGCCCGCTCGTCCAATGGGCGCTCGGGTACACCGATCGGGAGGGCCGCCTCAGCCGCCAGCGCCGCGAGGAGATCGAGGCCGAGGGGGAGATGGCGGGCGAGTAGGGCCTCCGGCCACCGTCCGCGATCCACGGGCGACGACGACCGCACTATCCTCGGCCCATGGCGACGAACGGCCTCGAAGCTGCCTGGGCGGAGCTCCTCCGGCTCGCCGGCGACGTCGTCGTCGCCCGGAGCCGGGGCGCCCCGGCCGATCCCCCGGGCGGATCGACCGCGGGGCTGGTCCGGCGCTATCGCCGGGCGCGGCGAGCCCTCGGTCCCGCGCTCGAGACCGCCGGCGGCACGGCCTCGACCCACGCCGAGCGCGACGCGATCGCGACGATCCGGTCGAGCCTCGGCTGGCTCGACGAGCTCGAGCCCGTCCCGGGGACCGCCATCGCCGGCTCGACCTCCGACGAGCCCGACGACGTCGCGGCGCTCCGTCGGACCGTCTTCGGCCGCTACGGCCGGGCCGCCGCCGCGGTCCGCGTCGACGGCGAGCGCCTCGACCGGCTGTCCGTCCTCGCCCGGCTCGCCGTCGAGCCCGACGCCGGGCGCCGCCGGGCGCTGTTCGAGGCCCTCGACCCGGTCTGGCGGGCGGTCGACGGCGACGGTGGCGAGGCGAGCCCGTATCGTCGGCTGCTCTCAGCAAGCGCAGCGCGGTGGCGGCGCGACGGCTCGCCGATCGAGGCCAATGCCGCCGCCCTCGGCATCGCCCCGGGCGCGCTCGAGCCGATGCTCCACTCGATCCTCGCGGCCTGGCGCGAGGCCGCCGGTCCCGATCGGCTCGAACCGTGGGACCACTGGCACGCCTGCGGCGCGGCCGCGCGGCGGCTCGACCCGCTCCTGCCGCCCGAGCGGCTGCCGGCCCTCAACGACGCCCACCTGGCCTCGCTCGGGGCGGACCCCGCCAGCCTCGGGATCCGCTACGACGTCCTGCCGCGACCCGGCCGGCCGGTCATCCCGGTCGCCTTCACGATGCCGATGGGCCCCGAGCCCGACGGTCGCGGCGGCTGGCGATCGCGCCCGCCGTGGGTCTTCGCGACCTACGCGGTCGGGGGCCTCGGCAATCTCGTCGAGCTGGTCCACGAGAGCGGCCACGCGGTCCACTTCGCGGCCGTGACGGCCCGCCCGGCCCACGCCGACTTCCCCGTCGAGTCGGCGGCGTTCCTCGAGGCGACCGCCGACCTCCTCGGCTGGGACGCGGACGAGCCGGCCTGGCAGGCGCACCACCTCGGCGACGCGGCCACCGCGCGCGAGGCCGTCCTCCATCGCTTCGGGTCGGTCGTCCTCGACGTCTGCTGGGCCCTCTTCGAGATCGAGCTCCACCGGCGGCCGGCGCGCCGGCCGAATGACGTCTGGACCGAGGTCACGACAGAGGGTCTCGGGCTCGCGCCCCACCCCGAGCGCTCCTGGTGGGCGATGCGCGGCCAGCTCATCGACGCCTCCGGCTATCTCGCCAACTACGCGATGTCGGCGATCGTCGCCGCCGCCCTCCGGGCTCGCGTCCGGGCGCTCCGCGGCGACCACCCGACCGGCGATCCCGGCTGGTACGTCACGATGACGGAGGCGCTCTTCCGGTGGGGCTCGGCCCGCCGCCCGGCGGACCTGCTGACGGACTTCCTCGGCGGCCCGGTCACGGCGGACCCGCTCCTCGCCGACCTCCGGAGCGCTAGCCGACCCGGATGAGGACGAGGGCGTCGACCGCGACGGCGGCGAAGAGCAGGGTCAGATAGCTGATCGAGAACTTGTAGAGCCGGATCGCGCCCGCCGTGGACGCCTCCTCGGTCACCGTCCGCCAGAGCCGGTACGCCTGCCACAGGAAGAGCACGCCGAGGACGACCGCCGCGACGAGGTAGATGAGGCCCATCCGGGCGACGGCGAAGAAGACGAGCGAGATCGCGACGAGCAGGATCGTGTAGAGACCGATCTGGCGGGTCGTCTCGGCGATCCCGCGGACGACCGGCAGCATCGGGACGCGCGCCGCCTCGTAGTCACGACGCAGCCGGAGCGAGAGCGCCCAGAAGTGGGGCGGCGTCCAGTAGAAGACGATCGCGAACAGGAGGATCGCCGGCAGGGCGAGGCTCCCGGTCACGGCCGCCCAGCCGATGACCGGCGGGAGCGCCCCGGCCGCGCCGCCGATGACGATGTTCTGGGTCGTCGTCCGCTTGAGGAGCAGGGTGTAGACGAGGACGTAGAAGGCGATCGCGAAGAGCGTCAGGAACGCCGCCACGAGGTTGACGAACCAGGCCATCAGCACGAGCGAGACGATGCCGAGGAGGATGCCGAAGACGAGCGCCCGCTCCGGCTCGACCCGGGCGGCCGGCAGCGGCCGGCGCCGGGTCCGGCTCATCAGCAGGTCGATGTCGCGGTCGAGGTACTGGTTGATGGCGTTCGCGCTGCCGGCGGCGAGCGTCCCGCAGACCAGCGTCCAGACCGTCAGCCAGACCCACGTCCCGACCTCCATGCCCGGCACCTCGCGCGAGGCGAGGACCATCGCCGGGACGGTCGTGATCAGGAGGAGCTCGATGATCCGCGGCTTCGTCAGCGCGACGTAGGCCATCACCGTCGCGCGCCTCGACGGGTCGGCCGAGGGGGCCGCGCCGGCCGCCAGCGCCCCCTCGGCCGCCAGCGCCGCATCGGCCGCCGCCGGCCGGTCGTTGGGACCGCCGGGTCCGCCGGTGGGCGGGGTGTCGACCGACGCCGCCGGGCCGGACGCCGCCGGGGCGGGCGCCGTCCGGGCGGAGTAGTAGGCGACCGTCGCGAGCGCGGCCGCGACGCCCCAGATCGCCGCCGCCAGCGCGACGTGGACGACCTGCGACCAGTCGGCGAGCTTGGTGAGCACCTGGAGCCCGCCGACGACCGCCTGGAGCGGGTAGAGGACCGCGACGATCGTCGCGAGCCGGACCAGCGTCGGTCGGTCGCGCTGGGTCCGCCAGGCGACGAGCCAGGTCGCGGCGACGAGCAGCCCGACGACGACGCCGACCCAGCGGTGGAGGACGTGGGCGGCCGTCAGGTCGGTGAGCGGCGGGACGAACGTGCCGCCCATGAGCGGCCAGTCCCCGAAGACGAGCGCCGCCGTGATCCCACCGGCGGTGACGTTCGCGCCGAACAGCAGGAGACCGAACAGGGCGACCGCCTGGAGGGTCGCGAGCAGGGTGAAGCGCTGGCTCGCCCCGCGGGCCGGCAGCCGGGCCGGGTAGCGGCTCCGGATGACCAGGAAGACGAGCAGGCCAAGGAGCGCCATCGCCGCGGCGAGGTGGGCCATGACCGACGCCGGGCTGTTGCCGAGCCGGACGGTCTCGCGGCCGAGCCAGGCCTGGAACCCGACGAGGACCGCGGCGGCGACCGAGCCCCACAGGATCGACGGCCGATCGCGATGGTCGATCACCGCGAGCCCGACGAGCCCGAGGATGAGGAGGCCGATCACGGCGGCGATGCCGCGGTGGGCCCACTCGATCCAGGCCTTGGCGTCGTCGAGCGGTGGCAGGATCCCGCCGTAGCAGAACGGCCAGTCGGGGCAGCCGAGCCCCGAGTCGGTCGCCCGGGTCAGGACGCCGACCGTGACCAGCAGGAAGGTCGCCACGACGGTCGCGAGCGCGAGTCGCTGGTAGCGGGTCATCGGCTGGGCGGGCACGGCGCGCATCCTACCACCGGGTCGCCGCGGCACCGGAGCGGAGCGGCCGGGAGGGACGCCGGGCCACCCAAGGCGCGTCGCAGGGCCACCGCCGGGTCGCCGACGGCGCGTCGCGCGCGTTCGGCCTACGATTCGCGGATGCACCTCCATCCACGGCGCGGCCGGGCTGCCGGCACGCGCCTCGCACTCGTCCTGAGCGCGGCCCTCGCCGTCGGCGCCTGCACCGGCGGCGGTGGGGAGCCGTCGCCGTCGCCCTCGCCGTCGACGCCGGCCACGTACTCGGTCCTGCCGGTCATCGTCAGCTCCGAGCTCGTCGTCGGGACCGACCGGATGCTCTTCTCGTTCCTCGACGAGACGGGCAATCGGCCGGTCGCCTCGCCCGACCGGACCGCCTCGGTCCGCCTCTACCCCGAGGCGAAGGGTCCGACGGCGGCCGTCGAGGCCGATGGGACGTTCATGTGGGCGATCGAGGACGTCTCGGGCGTCTACCGGGCAACGGTGGACCTCGCCGAGCCCGGCGCCTGGATCGCCGAGTTCACCACCGAGGCACCGGGTGCGCCGCTCGAGACGATCCCGTTCACCTTCGACGTCCAGGCGGACGGCTCGGCGCTCCGGGTCGGCGAGGCCGCGGCATCGGTCGACACGCCGACCCTCGCCGACGTCGACGGCGACCCGAAGCGGATCTCGACGGACATCGTGCCCGAGCCGTCCTTCTACGAGGTCTCGGTCGCGGACGCGCTGGCCGACGGCCGCCCGTTCCTGCTCATCTTCGCGACCCCGGCGTTCTGCCGGAGCGCCTCGTGCGGCCCGATGCTCGAGCAGGTCAAGGCGATCTCGGCCGAGCGGCCCGAGCTGCTCGTCATCAACGTCGAGCCGTACGAGCTGACCTGGGACGGGGCACGGCTCCAGCCGGTGGTCGACGAGAGCGGCCAGTTCGCGCCGGTCCCGGCGGTCGACGCCTACGGGATCCTGTCCGAGCCGTGGATCTACACGATCGATGGGTCGGGGACGATCGCCGGCTCGTTCGAGGGCGTCGTCGACGACGCCGAGCTCGACGCGGCGGTCGATGCGATCCTCGAGTAGGGCGGATCCGGGTCAGGCGTCGTCGAGCTTGGTTGCGACGAGGACGTCGCCCTCGACGACGAAGGTCACCTCGACCGGCACCCCGGTCGCGACGTGCTCGGCGAGGTGCCCGGGATCGAACGAGCCGGGCTCGAGCCGGCCGATCGTGAATCCGAGCGTCGTCCCGTCGTCGGCCCGGAGGGTGAAGCCGCGGACGTCGCCGAGCCCGGCCGAGTCGACGTCGATGACGATGCCCACGACCGGCGACGACGGGACCGATGCGGCGGGCGGCGACGTCGGGCCGGTCGCGCAGGCCGCGACGGCAAGGGCGAGGACGACCGCCATGGTCGCTGCGATGAGGTGGGCACGGTGCGCCGCACGGCGCGGTCCCACGGGCGACCGGGTCACGCCGGGATCGCGCCCCCGGCCCCGGACGAGCCCGGCGTCTCGAGCGGCGTCCCATCGCAGCAGCGCGGGCAGCCGGAGCCCGGCCGGTACGTCGGGAGCTCGAGGCGCCACAGCGCCCGCAGCGGGTAGGTCCGGCCGGTCGACGGCGACGTCAGCGTCTCCTTCCCGCCGGAGCGATCGACGAGGACGTGGCAGCCGACGATCTCGCCGCCGGCCGCCTCGACCGCGGGCAGCATCGCGACGAGCGAGCCGCCGGTCGTGAGGATGTCATCGACGAGGAGGACGCGCTCGCCCGGCCGGACCTCGAACCCGCGCCGGAACTCGCGGCGCGGCAGGCCGCCGGCCTCCTGGACCTCCTCGGCGAAGATCGCCCGGACCCCGAGCTGGCGGGCGGTCTCGAAGGCGAGGATGACGCCGCCGGTCGTCGGCCCGGCGACGACGTCGACCCGTGGCGTCCCGGCGGGGTCGCGGTGCTCGCGGGCCCAGAACGCGCACAGCTCGCTCGTCGAGACCGGGTCCTGGAGGACGAGGAACTTCTCGAGGTAGGCGTCGCTGTGCCGGCCGCTCTTCAGCTGGAAGTGTCCGTCGCGCAGGGCGCCCGACGCCCGGAACACGGCTTCGGTGCGCGCGGCGATGGCCCGGCGGGCGGCGATGGCGGCCCCGGAACGGATCGTGGTCATGCGACGAGCTCCCTCGGGTCGATCCGGTGGACCTCGCGGACGGCGTCGAAGGCGGCGTCGGTCGTGACGATCGTGTCGATCCCCTCGTGGATGCACGTCGCGACGTGGATGAGATCGCGAGCGGCGAGGTCCGGGTAGCGGTCGGCGAGGCGCGGGACCCGCCGCATGAGCGCATGGGTCACCGGCAGGACCGGGGCGAACAGGTCGAGCGTGCCGGCCGAGATGGCGACGGCTAGGTCGGGTCGTCGGATGGCCAGGTACCGGTGGACGATCTCCTGGACGACCTCGGTCGACGTCGTGGCCGTGAGCTCCCCGCGACCGATCCGGTCGAGGACCTGCTGACAGGGCGCACGGAGCGGGTGCTCGGCTCCGGCGGCATACATGAGCACCGCCGCGTCGATGAAGACGGTCACCGGTCACCGAGCTGGCTGCGCATGATCTGCGCCTTCATGACCTCCCAGTCGTCGACCGGTGCGTCCATCGAGCAGATCGTCTCGACCGCTCGCCGTCGCGAGTCGTCGCCCGGGTCGACGTACGTGTCGACCGCATCGCGGATGACGGCACCGACCGAGCGGCCGTCGCGCGCGGCGATCCGCTTGAGCTTCGCCACCTGCCCGGGCGAGAGGAGGACCTGGGTCCGTTCGCTGAACATACACATACCATACCATGCACCACGAGGACGATCCGCTCAGGGCCGGTACTCCACCCCCTTGGCGGATGGTGCGCCGGGCCGCCTCGGGAGGGCCGTCCCGACGAGCGGCCGGTACGAGTCCAGGCCGCGCGCCCGGCATTCGTCGGCAAGCTCGTCGACGAGACGGACCGGGAGGGTCGGGTCGGCGAAGATCGCGGTCCCGACCTGGACGGCGACCGCGCCGACGGCGAGGAAGTCGAGCACGTCGGCGAGCTCGGTCACTCCGCCGATCGCGACGACCGGGATGTCGACGACCTGGGCGACCTCGTACACGACCCGCAGCGCGACCGGCTTGACGGCCGGCCCCGACAGGCCGCCGTAGACGTTGCCGAGGAGCGGCCGGGTCCGATCCGGGGCGACCATGATCCCCGAGAGGGTGTTGATCGCCGTGAGCGCGTCGGCCCCCGCATCGGCGATCGCCCGGGCGATCGGCCGGACGTCGGCGACGTTCGGTGAGAGCTTCACCAGGAGCGGCAGGTCGGTCGCCCGGCGGACGGCGGCGGTGACCTCGGCCGCGGCCCCCGCGTCGATCGCGAACTGGAGCCCGCCCCGGCCGACGTTGGGGCAGCTGATGTTCAGCTCGATGCCCGCGATGCCGGGGACGCCGTCGAGGCGCCGGACCACCTCGACGTAGTCGCCGACCGACTCGCCGGCGACGTTCACGACGACCGGGACCCGCCAGCTCGCCCAGGTCCCGGCGTACTTCTCGACGACGGCGTCGACGCCCGGGTTCTGGAGGCCGATCGAGTTGAGCATCCCGCCGGGCGTCTCGGTGACCCGCGGCGGCGGGTTGCCGATCCGCGGCTTGAGCGTCGTGCCCTTGCAGCAGATCGCGCCGAGCCGATCGACGTCGACCACATCGCCGTACTCGACGCCGTAGCCGAACGTCCCCGAGGCGACGAGGATCGGGTTCGCCAGCCGCAGCCCCCCGCGCCGCGGCGCCAGGTCCACCGAGAGGTCGACCGGCGGCCGCTCGCCGGGAAGCCGCTCGTCGACCGGCCCGGCGGCGCCGGTCGCGCCGGCACCGCCGGTCGTGCCGGCCCGGCCCGGTCGCGCCCCGGTCTGCGTCGGCGCCGGGACGATCGCGCTCCTGATCCGGCGGACCGTCGGCGTTCGCTTCGCCGGCTTCGGCTTTCCCGGACGGCCGTCGGTCGAGGTGACCACCCGCTTCTTCGGCTTCACCAGCCCGACTCCCAGTCGATCTCGTCCGACGCGAAGACCGGACCCTCGCGACAGACGCGCTGCGGCTGGCCGTTCGTGCCCATCACGACACAGCCGAGGCACGCCCCGACCGCGCAGCCCATCCGCTGCTCCATCGAGACCTGGAGGAACGCCTTGCGCCGGGCGACGACCGAGCCGAACGGGTCGGGCCGGCCGCCGCCACGCTTGCGGCCGAGCTTCGCGACGCCGAGCCGCTCGCGACGACCGACGGCGAGCGCCGAAGCCGCGACGAGCATCGGCCGCGGGCCACAGGCGAACGCCTGGTCGGCCCACGCCTCATAGTCGGCGATCAGGTCGGTGACGAGCCCGTGGTGCCCGAGCGACCCGTCGTCGGTGGCGACGACGTACTCGACCTCGTCGGGCAGGAGCGACGACGGGTAGACCATCCGGGCCGTCGTCGCGCCGAACAGGAGGACCACCTGGCGGCCATCGCGGATCGCCTCGTCGACGAGGAAGCGGACACCGGCGATGCCGAGGCCGCCGGCGAGCAGCAGCAGGTGCCGGCTCCGCGGGTCGACCTCGAACGGCCGGCCGAGCGGCCCGAGCATGTCGATCGTGTCGCCCGGCCGCAGCCGGGTGAACCACTCGGTGCCCCGCCCGACGGTCCGGAAGTGGATCGACACGACACCGGTCGCGGGGTCGGCCGTGTTGATCGAGAACGGCCGGCGCAGGACGAGGCCCGAGAAGTCGCCCGTCCGGACATGGACGAACTGGCCGGCGCGAGCCCCGCTCGCGAGCGCGGGCGCGTGGAACGCCTGCAGCCACTGGCCGGGCAGGATCTCCCGGCTATCGACGAGCTCGGCGGCGAGGAGGCGCATCCGATGGCTGGCTCGGGCGGTCGACCCGGCGGCTCGCCTCAGCCGCGCCCCTCGTCGTCGCCGTCCGGCGCTCCCTCGGATCCGTCGTCCCCGTCGGCACCCTCGACCTCGGGCGCCACCTCGGGCCAGCCCTCGGCGAGCGAGTCGGCGAGGTCGCCGAAGACGTCGGTCGGGTCGTAGAACTCGACCAGCGCCTCGGGGGTCGTGAGCGAGCGCCACGTGTCGGTCGCGTCCTCGGGCACGACGTCGGCGCGGAGCCGGCCGTCGGCGCCGAGGACCATCCGCTCGTCCTCGTCGTCGACGATGACGAGGTCGCCGAGCATCGGCGACAGCCGCGCGGCGGCATCCTCGAACTGCTCGAGCAGACGGGCCTCGGAGCGCTGGCTGCGCTCCTGGAACTCGAGGGCGACGTCGTAGAGGCGCCGGGCTGCGTCGAGCTCGTCGGCCGGCTCCGACCCACTCGGCTGACCGGCGGCCCAGGCATCGGCGGCGCCGGCGTACACGGCCCGCTCGCCCTCGACGAACGTCTCGTCCGGGGCGACCCCGGCCACCTCGAGCAGGTCGTCGGCGGCGGTCGGCTCGGGCGCCAGCCCGGCGGCCTCGCGCGCAGCCTCGGCGAACGCGGCGTAGATGTCGGCCGGGTTATAGAGCTCGACGAGCTCGGAGGCCGACTCGATGACCTCGGTCTCGCTGACCCACTCGCCGGTCGCCTCGTCGAGGAACCGGCTCCGGCTGCGGAACGTGCCATCGGGCGCGACCGAGAGGTAGTCGGGGTCATCGTCGATCAGGGTCAGCCCGCCGATCTCGGCCAGCCGGTCGCGGTGCGTGTCGAGGAACCGGTGGAGCTGCTCGCTCGCCCCGACGAGCGCCTCCTTCCGCTCGAGCGCGGCATCGGCGGCGAGCTCCCCCAACAGGTCGTTCCGTGCGTCAGCCATGGGTCGCCTCCGTTCGCTAGCCGTGGTACTCGAGATCGGTGCCCATCCGCTCCCGGAGGAACATCGAGTGGTGGCGCTCGAAGATCCACTCGCCGGCCCGGTGCCCGAGGGCCCGGGTCGTCTCGTCCGCCTCGAGCCGGTCGAGCGTCGCGTAGTCCGGCAGCTCCATCAGGATCACGTTGTCGAAGTCCCAGCCGTGGGCGACGTTGTACCAGCCGATGAAGCGGATCCCGAACTTCTCCTCGTACTGGCGGACCTGCTTGGGGAACTGGGTCCGCATGAACGTCTTGAAGAACGGGTCGCGACCGCGGCGGACGGAGAAGAACGTCGCAAGCACGGGCACGGGAAGCGATCCTCCGGAGTCGAGCCGGGTGTGGCGGCGGCTATTGTCGCACGGGGTGCGGTTCAGCCGGGCGGGTCGGGGGCGACGGCCGGGTCGTCCGGGTCGACCGGGGTCCCCGGATCGGCGGCGTCCCCCGGGGCTGCTGCGCTCGCCGGCTCGGCGGCGGCCCCGGCGGCCCCCGCGGCCCCGTCCTCCAGCTCGCCGACCGTCGGCGTCCGGCTGGCCATCGGGCGGCGCCGCCCCTCGCGCCGGTCCGCGGCGACGAGCCGGAGCAGGAAGATGACCGTCTGCCCCGCGACGAGCAGGAGCCCGAGCGTGGCGAAGAGCAGCACCGCGCTGGCCCAGCTCGGCCAGCCGAGCCGGACGCTGAGGGGCGTCAGGACGATGAACAGGGCGAGGATCCCCACCTGGAACCAGAAGCAGCCGAGGCCGGGGCCCTTCTCGGGGTCGAGGTCGGAACCCTTGTACTGGACGGGCCGGGAGGAGGACGGACGCTGGTGGGAGGGCTCGGTCACGCCGCGACTCTAGCGTGGAACGCCCGCGGATGCCGGTCGGGCGCGGGCCGTGGCCGGCCGTCCCGCTACCATCGACCCATGCCGCTCCCGCCCGACCCGTTCGATCCGACCGCGCCGCGCGAGCCGACCGCCGACGAGATCGCCGCCTTCCTCGAGCGCTTCGCCTGGCACCCCGAGCCGGAGCTGCTCGGGTTCCGCTACCGGGAGGCGTCGCGCCCCGCCCTCGAACGGCTCGGCCTGGCGACCTGGACGGCGGCCCTCGACTACCTCTACGACGAGGCCCTCCGCCGGGCGATGGGCGAGCCGGTCGCGTACCCGGCGCTGCGGGCCGAGTTCTACGGCGATCGGGCCGGACCGGCGCCGGCCCCGCGCGCCCCCTCCCCCAGCGACGCGGTCCTCCGCGAGTTCACCGACCGGCTCGCCTCGCACCAGCTCAACGCCTACCACCCGCGGAGCTTCAGCTACTTCACCCCGCCGCCGCTGCCGATGTCGATCGCCGGCGAGGTCCTCGCCCAGTGGACGAACCAGGGCATCGACGTCTGGCACGCCGGCCCGGCCGGGGCGTTCGTCGAGGAGGAGGTCGTCCGCTGGCTGTGCGACCTCGTCGGCTACGGAGCCGGCAGCTTCGGGCTCCTCGCGAGCGGCGGTGTCATGGCCAACTTCATGGCGATGGCGCTCGTTCGCGACGTCCACCTCGCGGGCGCGCTCGGACGGCTCGGGCGACTCGTGCCGGACCGCCCGCCGCGAGGCCGCGACCTCGAGGGCGTCCGGGTCTACACGAGCGACCAGACCCACTTCTCGATCGCCCGCGCCCTCGACGAGCTCGGCTTCCCCGAGGACGCCCTCGTCGTCCTGCCGTCGGACGAGCGGTTCCGGCTCCACGCCGAGCCGGTCGAGGCGGCGATCGCCCGCGACCGTGTCGCGGGGCTCCTGCCGGTCGCGATCAGCTGCGTCGCGGGCTCGACGAACACCGGGTCGGTCGACCTCGTCGACGAGCTGGCCGACCTCGCCGGGCGCGAGGGGCTGTGGCTCCACGTCGACGCGGCCTACGGCGGCGCGGCCCTGCTCTCGGAGCGCGACGCGCCGCGCATCGGCGACCTGTCGCGCGCGGACAGCGTGACGGTCGACCCGCACAAGTGGTTCTTCCAGGCGTACGACATCGGGGCCCTGCTCGTCCGGCGGCGGGGCGATCTCCTCGAGACCTTCCACCGCTCGCCCGAGTACTACCGCGGCGGCGAGGTCGTCCACCCGGACGCGGACGAGCCGCTGAACTTCTACCAGCACGGCTTCGAGGGGACCCGCCGCTGGAGGGCGCTCAAGCTCTGGCTCTGCTGGAAGCACCTCGGGACCGAGGGGTTCGGCCGGCTCGTCGAGGCGAACGACGACCTCGCGGCGCATCTCGCCCGGCGCTGCGCCGAGGCCGACGACCTCGAGGCGGTCCCGGCCGATCCGGAGCTCTCGGTCGTCTGCTTCCGGCACCTGCCGGGTGGCCGGGCCGCGGCCGACGCGCTCGAGAGGTCGGACCCGCAGGCGCTCGACGCCCACCAGGACCGCCTGGCCGCCGAGCTCGAGCGCTCCGGCGACGGCTGGCTCTCGACGACGACGCTGCGTGGCCGGACCCACCTGCGGGCCGGCATCGTCAACTACCTCGCGACCGAGGCGGACGTCGACCGTCTCCTCGACCGCCTCCGGGCGATCGCGGCCGGCGGTTGACCGGCACCGGACGGCGATGATCCCCGAGGGCGCCGATCCCGAGCTCGTCTTCTGGGT
>CAZABC010000014.1:14593-49239 GCA_964483405.1 uncultured Anaerolineaceae bacterium | reverse complement strand
TGCGGCGCGGCGATCCCGGCCTCGCCGGAGACGCTGCCGACCGAGCCCGACTTCGAGATCCGCCAACGATTCGGCGGGACCCGCCACGAGCCGCCGACCCTCGCCCGACCGCGGGCCCCCACGCAGCCGGGGACTCCCAGTGCGCCGCGGGTGCTCGCCGAGCCGGGGGTGCCCACCGAGCCGGGGTGCACGTCCGCATCCGGTGGGCCGGGCGATCACGGTCGCGGTCACGCTTGACTCGCCTGGAGCGATCCCAGGTGGCGACGCGTCCTTCGCCGAGCCTCTCGCAGGCCGTCCGACTGCCATATTCACCTGGCACGGGCGCGGAACGCCCGTCGTGTCGCGGCGGCCGATCTGGAGTCGCTGCGGCGAGGTGAGGCTGAGCATGGTCCCGCGAGGCGCCCCCGGATTCCGGCGCCGCCCATCGCCGGATGTCGCGCCAGGTGATCAATCGATCTGATCGGGTCACCTCGGCCTCGCCGTATGCTCGTCACGCGTGAAGCCGACGCTCCGTCGACGCTCGCAGTACGTCGAGCGCCCACCTGGCGTGAGATCGGACCGGATGCGTCGGTCGGGAACTCGGCGGCGCCCATGTGGCGGGAACCTGACCGCCTGCTCCGCCCCGGCGTCCGCCCCACACCTGCGCGCGGCCCGGCGCGGGACCCGGCCCGGAAGCATCGCGCGGATCTCGGCGCGGCGCCCGGGCTCCGGACCGGCCGGACGCACGCCACCTCCCGAGGCGGCTACTTCTCCCGCGTCCGCGCCGCCAGCCGATCCTGCGTCTTCCACCACTCGCCCGCGAACGGCAGGAACCAGGCCCGGCCCTCGTACGGCGCCGGGACGAGCGGGAACGACAGCTCGGCGAGGGCCGGCCGCTCGCCGCCGCCGACGACCCAGTCGACGACGCGCTCGCCGAGCCACGGCAGGATGGCGACGCCCGAGCCGCAGCAGCCGGTCGCGTAGGTGACGCCGCCGGTCGTCCCGACGTGCGGCATCCGGTCGTAGGTGAAGGCGACCTTGCCACCCCAGGCATGGGCCACCCGCTGCCCGGCCAGCTGCGGGTGGACCTCGGTCATCGCCCGGTACAGGATCCGGGCGTACTTCTCGATCGAGCCCGGCCAGAAGCTCGCCCGCCCGCCGAAGAGCATCCGGCGGTCGGGCGTGAGGCGCCAGTAGTAGAGGAAGTTCTTCGTGTCGAAGAACATCCGGCCGTTGGGGCTGATCTCGCGGGCGAGGTCCTCGGGCAGCGGGTCGGTCGCGATGATGTACGAGCCGATGGCCATGATCCGGCGCCGCAGCGCGGGCACGAGCCCGTCGGGGTAGCCGTTCGTCGCGACGACGACGTGGCGGGCGAGGATCGCGCCACGGTCGGTCTCGACGACGACCCGGCCGTCGGCCTGTGGCCGGACCCGGCGCGCCCGGACGCCCTCGTGGAGGTCGGCGCCGGCGCGGGCGGCCGCCTCGGCCAGCCCGGCGTGGTACTTGGCGGGGTGCAGCCCGCCGCTGCGCTCGATCGCGAGCGCGCCGTAGTACGCGTCGGTCCCGATCTCGGTGCGGAGCTCCTCGCGCGGGACGAAGCGGCTGGTCGCGCCGACCGCGGCGAGCGACGCCGCGGCGGCGTGGAGCTCCTCGACGTGACCCGGGGCGTACGCCAGCTCGAGGTGGCCCGACCGGACGAAGTCGCAGTCGATGCCATCCTCGGCGATCGTCCGCTCGGTCCAGTCGAACGCCGCGACCGAGTCGTCCCAGAGCCGCCGGCCGAGGACGGCTCCGTACCGCTCCATGAGCGTCGTCGGGCCCCACTTGTAGCCGGGGTGGCACATCCCGCCGTTGCGCGTCGACGCTCCCCAGCCGAGGCGCTCGGCCTCGAGGAGCACGACCGAGGCGCCGAGCCGGGCGCCCTTGCGGGCGGCCGCGAGCCCGGTGAGGCCGCCGCCGACGACGACGACGTCGGCGGCGTCGGGGAGCGGCCGGCCGGTCCGGTCGATCCCGGCCGGGACCTGGACCTGCCAGAGCGCGCGGGCCTCGACGGTCGCGAGCGGGTCGGTCATGGTGGGTCGAGCGTAGCCGATGGCGCGACCGTTCCGGAGCGCGGTTCGGCACGATGGACCGTGTCAGCCCGTGGCGTCGGCCTCGTCGAGCTCGGCCGCGGCGTAGGCGACCCGCCCCCCGGCGACCGTCAGGAGCACCCGGCCGGGCAGCTCCCGACCGAGGAGCGGCGTGTGCTTGCCGCGCGAGGCGAGCGACTCGGCGTTGACCGTCCAGGTCGCGCCGGCGTCGACGACGACGAGATCGGCCGGCGCTCCCTCCACGAGGCCCACCGGGCGGCCGAGCCGCTCGCCGAGGATCGCGGCCGGTCCGGTCGTCAGCGCCGCGATCGCCCGCGCCAGCGGGAGCCGGCCCGCGCCGACCGCCGACAGCAGCACGCCGAGCGCCGTCTCGAGCCCGGGGATCCCGTTGGCCGCGTCACCGAACTCCGCCTCCTTGTCGACCTGGGTGTGCGGCGCGTGATCGGTCGCGACCGCGTCGGCCGTCCCGTCGCGGAGCGCCCCGAGCACCGCGGCGGCGTCCTCGGCCGAGCGGAGCGGCGGGTTGACCCGGCAGGCGGTCGAGAACGGCCCGGCGACGAGCGCCCCGTCCGCCCATGGATCGCGGGCCCGGCCCTCGGCGTCGAGCGCCTCCCAGGCCCAGCGGCGGGCGCCGGCGATCCACTCGTCGGTCAGGGCGAGGTGGTGCGGGGTGACGTCGCAGGTCACCGGCAGGCCGCGCGTCCGGGCCTCGCGGATGCGCGCGAGGGCCGCGGCGGTCGAGACGTGGGTGAGGTGGAGCCGCGCGCCGGGCACGTCGCCCGCGACGTCCTCGAGGACGGCGATGGCCCGCGCGACGGCGCCCGCCTCCCCCGCGACCGGCCAGCCCTTCAGGCCGAGGACCGTCGCGACGAACCCCTCCGACATCTCGGCGCCGCCGGTGAGCGCGGGGTCCTCGGCATGCTCGACGATCGGCAGCCCGAGCGCGCCGGCGTAGGCGAGCGCGTTCCGCAGCAGCGTCGGCGACCTGAGCGGCGCGCCGTCGTCGGAGAACCCGACGACGCCGGCGTCGGCCAGCTCGCCCATCGCCGAGAGCGTCTCGCCGGCACGGCCGGCCGTGACGGCGCCGTGGGCGAGGACCTGGACCGGCGAGCCCGACGCGGCGGCGGCGGCCACGATCCGTCCGAGCACCGCCGGCTCGTCGAGCGCGGGGTCGGTGTTCGGCATCGCGCAGACGGTCGTGAACCCACCGTGCGCGGCCGCGGCGAGGCCGCTCGCGACCGTCTCGGCGTCCTCGTTGCCCGGCTCGCGGAGATGGACATGGAGGTCGACGAACCCGGGGGCGACGACGACCCCGTCCGGGCCGGCGCCCTCGGCCTCGGCGCCCTCGAGCCAGGTGACCGCCTCGAGGATCCCGTCGCGGACCACGATCTCGCCGGGGCCCTCGCGACCGGCCGCCGGGTCGACGAGCCAGGCCCGGGTCAGCTCGAGGTCGGCGAGCGTCTCGCCGACGACGAGCGCATCGGCCGGCCGGCCCTCGGCCGGAGCGGCCCGCCCGACGGCGTTCGCGCCCCGCTCAGCCACCGCGGGCCTCCCCCGTCGGCGGGAGCGTCCCGGCGAGGAGATAGAGGAGGGCCATCCGGACCGCGACGCCGTTGGTGACCTGGTCGAGGATGACCGACCGCTCGTGGGTCGCGACGTCGGCGGCGATCTCGACACCCTCGTTCATCGGCCCCGGGTGCATGACGAGCGCATCCGGCTTCGCAAGGGCGAGCCGCTCGCGGGTCAGCCCGTACCGGGCGGCGTACTCGCGGAGCGACGGCAGCAGCCCCGACGACATCCGCTCCTTCTGGATCCGGAGGGCCATCACGACGTCGGCGTCACGCAGCGCGGCATCGACGTCGGCCGTGACGGTGAACCGCCGCCCGGCTGCCGCGCCCCGCGCCGCCCAGGCCTCGAAGCCGCGGACGAGCGTCGGCGGGCCGCACAGCCACAGGTCGGCCCCGCCCGCGGTCAGCGTCCAGACGTTCGAGCGGGCGACCCGGCTGTGGAGGATGTCGCCGAGGATGACGACCTTCCGCCCGGCGACGGAGCCGGCGGGCAGCCGCTCGCGCATCGTGTAGAGGTCGAGGAGCGCCTGCGTCGGGTGGGCGTGCCAGCCGTCGCCGCCGTTGAGGACCGACCCGCTGAAGTGCTCCGCGGCGAGGTACGGCGCGCCCGATCGTCCGTGGCGCATGACGAGCATCTGCGCCCCGAGCGCCTCGACCGTCCGGATCGTGTCGACGAGCGATTCGCCCTTCGTCACCGAGGACGCCGAGGCGGTGATGTTGACGACGTCGGCCGACAGGTTCTTGGCGGCGACCTCGAAGCTGACCCGGGTCCGCGTCGACGCCTCGTAGAAGAGGATCGTCACGCTCCGCCCGCGGAGTGCCGGGACCTTCGAGATCGGCCGGGCGAGGACCTCCTTCATCGCGTCGGCGGTGACCATGACCCGCTCGATCTCCGGCCAGGACAGGACGTCGACATCGAGCAGGTGCCGGTGGCGCCAGGGGACCTCGACCGCCTCGGCGGTGGCGGCCGGCACCGGCGCGTCGGTCACACCCGGGACGAGCGGCGCCCCGGACCCGCGGGCGCTCATGCGGCCGGCCCACCGGCGACGGTCCCGGCGCCCGCTCCGAGCTCGATCGTGACCGCATCCTCGCCGTCGGTCTCGGCGAGCTCGACGCGAACGAGCTCCTCGCGCGAGGTCGGGACGTTCTTGCCGACGTGGTCCGCCCGGATCGGCAGCTCGCGGTGGCCGCGGTCGACGAGGACGGCGAGCCGGATCGCCTGCGGCCGGCCGAAGTCGACGAGGGCGTCCATCGCGGCCCGGATCGTCCGGCCGGTGTACAGGACGTCGTCGACGAGGACGACCGTGCGGCCGTTGAGGTCGAAGGCGATGTCGGTGCCCTTGACGACCGGCTGCTGGGCGATGAGCGAGAGGTCGTCCCGGTAGAAGGTGATGTCGAGCGCGCCGACCGGGATGGCGACGCCCTCGTGCTCCTCGATGGCGGCTGCCAGCCGACGAGCGATCGGGACGCCGCGGCGCTGGATCCCGACGAGGACGAGGCCGTCGGTGCCGGCGTGCTTCTCGACGATCTCGTGCGAAACGCGAACGATCGCGCGTCGGACCTCGTCGGCGGTCATGATCCGGCGACCGCTCATCGAGCCGGTCCGCCGATCCGTCCGAGGCGCGGGCTGGGGCGCCGTCGCACGCTGGGCTCCTCCTTCCCGGCCTCGCGGGGCCGGTCGTTAAAGGGACCCCCGCAGTCTACCGCAGCCCCGGGGCCTCAGTAGACGTGGACGGTCACCGGCGTCGTCCCGGCCCACGACGCACAGCCGCAGATGGCGAAGAAGTCGGGTCGGTGGAGATCGACGACGCGACCCCGGCCGAACGGTCCGTAGTCGCTGACGACGCGCTCGATGCAGCCGCCGGCGCCGCAGATGCGGATGACCGTGCCCCGCGGCAGCCGCATCGCCGTCGTCCCATGGTCGTAGAACGTCGCGATGCCGGTGATCGTGTAGCGGGCCGGCTTCCAGTCGAAGCCGCTTGCCGATCGCGGCTGCGGGGTCGAGGGCCGGCCGGTCGGGACGGCGAGGGCCCGAACCCGGTCCGCGGTCGTGCCCGGATCGGCGAAGGCGGTCGTCGCGTCGAGCGTGGCGGCCGACCGGCGCGCCGGATCGAGCGGGCCGAGCGCGTGCAGCGCGTCGGCCCGACGCATCGCCGGGTCGATCGACCGGTAGGCCGCCGCCTCGGGCAGGCCGGGTCCGCTCGGGGTCGCGGAGCCGACCAGTCCCGGGAGGGCCACCAACGCGAGCGAGGCGGTGAGCGCCGCGCCCGCGAGCACCATCCTGGGCCGCATGGCGGGTCGGACGATAGGCGACGGACGGGCCGTGCGGTGTGGATAAGTCGGGTCCGGTCCCCGACGAGCACAGAGCGTCCCGCGAGCCGGTACGTCGACGCGGGCTCAGCGGATGACGATGACCGTGTCGGACTCGACCGGCAGCGTCTCGTTCCGACCGGCCTCCGGGCCGGACCAGGCGAAGACGACGATCCGGCTCGGCTCGCCGTCCTGGCCCGCCGGGGTCGCCCAGGCAAGGCGGCCATCGCCGATCGAGAAGCCCGGCAGGGCGACGATGCCGACGAGCGGCGGCCCGGACGGGTCGAGGATCGCCGCGCCGGGACCCGCCACCTCGCGATCGAGCACGTGGAGGGCCAGCATCCCGATCCCCTCGGCCGCCGGGTCGGCGACCCAGACCGCGAACCGGCCGCCGTCCTCGGACCAGCGGGTGTCCCAGTCCGTCAGCGGCCCCTCGGCGAGCGCGACGGGTCCGGTGATCGGCGATGGCATCGGGCTCGGCACCACGGACGCGGCGGGGCTGCCGCTGGCCTCGGGCGTCGCGGACGGCTCGGGGCTGGGGCTGGGCGACGGCTCGGGTGACGGTGAGGGCCCTGGCGACGCCGACCCGTACGGGCTCGGTGACGCGTCGGGGTCGACCGGCTCGTTGAGCGGCGGCGTGGTCCACGGTGCGAGGACGAGGCGACCCTCGCCCGGCACCCAGCCGATACCGGTCTCGTCGGCGACGAGCGTGCCCTCCCAGTAGATGGCCCATCCGCCGGTCGGGTCGACCGCCGGGCGCCAGATCGGCGCCTTGATCGGGGTCTCGACGAGCGTCTCGGGATCGAGGATGAACGAGGCCGGCACGACGGCCGGGTCGGGCGAGGCGTCGGGCGAGGCCGATCCGGCCGGGCTCGGCGTGGCCCCGGGGGCCGTCGGCTCGAGCGACGGGTCGGGCGACATGCCCGGCTCGCCGGGCACCACCACGGCCGGTGCGTCGACGGCCCGGCTGCCGAGGATCAGCGTCCCGAGCCAGCCGGCGAAGACGGAGCGGTGGTCGGTCGTGACGGGGATGGCGGACCGGGTGCCGGCGCGCCAGAGGTAGATGTCCGGACCCTGGCTGCCGTCGGACGGGCGGGCCGAGAAGGCGAACCAGGCCCCGTCGGACGAGTAGCCCGCGGTCTCGCCGACGACGATGACACCCGCGGCGATCTCGATGGCCCCGCCGGGCGCCTCGGACGGCTCGGGCGATCCGGACGGCTCGGGCGACGCCGAGGGCGCGATCGACGGGGTGGCGCTCGGCCCGGGCGAGACGGACGGGCCGGTCGAAGGCTCGGTCGACGGCGACGGCGACGGCGACGGCTCGGTCGACGGAGCCGGTGAGGGCTCGCCGGTCGGGACGCCGAACGGCACGACGTAGACCGCGCCACCGGTCGCGGCGGTCTCGGCATCCATCACGACGAGGGACGCATCGTCCGGCGCGGCGACGACGGCCCGCGGCGCCTCGGTGAGGGTGACCGCCTCGGGTGCCCGCGGGTCGATCGGCGCGCAGTCCGGGCGGCTGTCGTCGGTGCAGACCTCCTCGACCGGGGCGAAGGCGATGACGTACGAGCCGTCGTCATCCCGGGTCACCCAGCCCACGTCGCCGGCCGTGACCGGGATCGGCGTCGGGCGCGCTTCGGTCGGGACCGGGGTCGGGGTCCCGACCGCCACGGGGCCTACGGTCGGCGACGCCAGCGGCGGCGTGACGGTCGGCGTCGACAGGAACGAGGCGCCGACGACGACGAGGACGACCAGGGCTGCACCGAGCGCCCCGACCGGGATGAGCGAACGCCGCGGATCCCGGCGGGCTGACGGTGGCCCGTGCTCGAGCTCGATCGCCGCCCGTGTCCGGGCCCACAGGTCGCGCGGCGCCTCGGGCATCGGCTGGTCGCGGAGGAGGGACCGCTGGGCCTCGTAGTCGGCGGCGACAGCCGGGCACTCGTCGCAGGTGAGCAGGTGCGCGTCGAGCCAGCCGGCGTCGTCGCCGTCGAGCGGCGCATCCATCCGGTCGCTGATGAGCGAGCGGGCACGGACATGCGGATCGGCATCCTCGGCACGACGGCGCGCGCCGGGCAGGAACGGGATCACTGGATCGCCCCGCGATCGCTCGACGCCCGGGCGGCGTCACGGGTGGCCTCGGCCTCGGCGGCCAGCCGACGCTCGTCGGCGAGGGCCTGCCGGAGCGACTCGCGGGCCCGGGTCAGCAGCGCCCGGGCGGCCACGTGGCTGACGCCGAGCGCCGCCGCGAGCTCGAGCCCGGTCAGGTCGTGGATCTCGGCGAGGATCAGGGCGGTCCGCTGGCGCTCCGGGATCCGCTCGAGCGCCCGGGCGAGGTCGCCCGATAGCCGGACGTCCATCGCCAGGTGCTCGGCCGACGGCGAGGCCCCGCGGGACTCGCCGGTCCACGGGACGAAGCGGACGATCTTGCGGCGTCGGAGCTCGTCGAGGGCGACCCGGTGGGCGATCGAGTAGAGCCAGGCGCGGGCGTTCTCCGGCTTCTCGAGCGACGCCTGCGCGCGGTACGCCTTCACGAACGCGTCCTGGGTCAGGTCCGCCGCGAGCTCCGGGTCGCGGAGCATCCGGATGAGGTACGCGTAGATCTCGTTGTGGTGCTTCGCGAACAGTTCCTCGAGGAAGCGGTCCGCGGTGGCACGATCGCGGTCCGTCACCGGTCCGACCCACGGGAGGGCGAGCGCGGCGGTGGCGGTGACGCCTGTGGCCATGACTGCTCCGGTCGCGGGCATGGGACGAAGGGCAGGACGTTCCCGATGCCTCGTGCGCCTTGGACGAGGTGGCCGCAGGCGGTGTGACGCGGATCCGCGCCGCGGCGACCGGCGACCTCGCCTCGTGTCACGGCTCCTCGACCTCGCCGAGGATCGCGTCCTCCGGCGGCGTCCCGTGGAGCAGCTCGTCGACCGCCTCCTCGGGCGAGACCGGGTTGACCGGCAGGCCGGTCCCGAGCTCGAGCCCGGCGATCTCGCGCAACCGCGGGTGGATCTCCCAGTGCCAGTGGAAGGTCGAGTCGACCCGCTCGCGGAGCGGCGCGGTGTGGAGGACGAGGTTGTACGGCGGCTGGTCGAGGGTCGCCAGCCGCCCGAGGACCTGGCGGAGCGCCTCGGCCGTCGATGCGACGTCGCCGTCCGTCGCTCGCCCGAAGTCGGCCTCGTGGTGGCGTGGGACGACCCAGACCTCGAACGGCGAACGGGAGGCATACGGCGCGAAGGCCACGCTCGCGGCGTCCTGCCAGACGAGCCGGTCGGCGGTCCTGACCTCCTCGCGGACGAGCCGGCAGAAGGGGCACTCGCCCTCGCGGATCACGAACCGGGCCGCGCCGCCGATCTCCTCCCCCACCCGGTGGGGCACCTGCGGCAGGTCGTAGATGTCGAGGCACAGGTGGTTCGTCCGGGCGCCCGCCTGGCGGCCCCAGTTCTGGACGACCTGGACGTACTCGAGCGCGCCGTCCTCGCGCGCCCGCTCGATCTCGGCCCGGACCCCCTCGAGGAGTCCACCGATGAGCGCCGACCCGACGAGATGGAGCGCCCGGTGCTCGCCCGGCGGGGCGACGACCGTCTTCCAGGCACCACTGGCCCGGGCCTGCGAGAGCCGCATCTGGGCCAGCCCGGCGTCGAGCGCCCGCGCCTCCTCCTCGGTCCCGACGACGTTGAAGGCGTAGTCCTTCAGGATGCGGGTGCGGATCCCGTCGCCGGCCGGCTCGATGCAGTTGCGACACTCGCCGTGGTCGTCGGCCGGCTGGGCGGACGTCCGGAACCGATCACGGTGGAACTGGCGGTCGACGATCGTCGCCACCCACCAGCCCGTGATCGCGTCCTTGCGCAGCTCGAAGAGCCCGGCGCCCATCGGGGTCACGATAGCAGCGTCGACTCCGCGGCGACCCACTCGGCGGCGACCCGCTCGACCGCGGCTCGCTCGGCGGCGGGATCGGCGTCGGGCGGCAGCGCCCCGTCGAGCGACGCGCCGAGATCGGCGGCGAGGGCCCCGGCGAAGATCGCCGCGGCCCGGGCGACCGAGGCCGTCGTCGGCGGCTCAGCGGTGCGACCGACCTCCGCCGCGATCGAGGTCGAGACGACCCCCGGCAGCCCGCAGGCGTCGATGAGGTCGAAGTCGGCCAGGTCGACCGACACGTTGAGGGCGATCCCATGGTACGTCGCCCCGCGCTCGACCCGAAGGCCGAGCGCGCCGATCTTGCGCGGCGCGGGCGTCGCGAGGGCGACCCAGCAGCCCGGCTGGCCGTCGCGGCGATCCGCGTCGTCGACGCCGAGCGCGACACAGGTCGCGATCATCGCGGCCTCGAGGGCCCGGACCAGCGGCCGGAGCAGCAGCCCCCGGTCGCCGAGGCGGAGGATCGGGTAGGCGACGAGCTGACCGGGCCCGTGGTACGTCACCTCGCCGCCGCGCTCGACCCGGACGACCTCGATCCCGCGCCGCCGCAGCTCCCGCGGCTTCGCCCGCACGAAGGCCTCGTCGGCCCGCCGGCCGAGGGTCAGGACGGGCTCGTGCTCGAGGAGGAGGAGCGTGTCGGGGACGCGGCCGGCCACCCGGGCCGCGTGGAGCCGGTGCTGGAGATCGAGCGCCTCCCGGTACGGGACGCGGCCCAGCCAGCGCGCGACGATCGGCGGCACCGCGGACGGCGCGGGTGGCCCCGGGTCGGGCGCTGTGGGATCCGTCACGCTCGCGACGATACCAGCGCGCCCTAGACCCCGAGCCGCTCGAGGTAGTGCGGGAGCATCCGTCGCCACCACGGCCAGTCGTGGTCCACGTCGCGGCCCCACTCGTCGACGATCGCCGGGATGCCCTTCGCGGCGAGGATCTCGCGGAGGATCCGCGTCTGGGTCAGCATCGGCTCCTCCCAGGCCCCCTGCCCGACGACGATCGCGATCTTCGCCGTCCGGAGCCGGTCGAGGTACCAGGGGTCGTCGAGGTTCGGCAAGTAGAAGAGCGGCGAGTGGAGGTAGACCGTCTCGTCGACGTGGCCGTCGGTGAAGTCGGCCATCTGGTAGACGCCCGACATCGCGATGAGGCCATCGAAGCGATCGGGGTGCCGGAAGACGACGTTCGCCGCGTGATACGCGCCCATGCTCGCGCCGGTCGCCCAGGCGGTCGCCCAGCCGGTCCGCTCCCGGACCCAGGGGACGATCTCGTGGGCGATGTGGCGGTCGTAGGCCTCGTGCCGACGGGCCCGGTCCGCCGGGTGGGCGGAGGCGTTCGTCCAGCTCTGCCAGTCGACCCCGTCGACGGCAACGAGCCGCATCCGGCCGGCCTCGATGAGGTGGGCGATCGACTCGACGAGCCCGAAGCCCTCGACGTCCGTGTACCGCCCGTCCTGCGAGGGGAATGCGACGACCGGACGGCCGTCGTGGCCGTAGACCCGGAACGCCATGTCGTGGCCGAGCGCCTCGCTCGGCATGAGGTGCTCCTCGACGTGCACCGGCGCCGCCTCAGGCCCGGGTCTCGTGGATGGCGCGGGCCAGCTCGACGAGCGGCGCCCGGTCGGGGTCGAGGAGCAGGTAGCCCTCGTTGCCGATCGCCGGCGCGAAGACGTCGTCGATCCGCTCGTGGTGGGCGAACCGGGGCCCGGCCAGCGCGATGACCTCCTCGTGCGACCGGACGTACGGCCGGCCACGCTTGCGCCCGACGTACATGCAGACGTTCGCCCGCGTCGGCTGGAGCTCGGCCCGGCCGGTCGTCACGACGTCGGCCCAGGCCCGGTAGCAGTCGATCGAGTTGGCGATGTTCCACATGTCGACGGTGATCCCGCCGGGCTGGCGCATGTTGACCTCGAGGGCGACGAGGGCGCCGTCGGGCCGACGGAAGAACTCGAAGTGGAACGGCCGCTCCCGGACGTCGAACGCCCGGAGGACCCGTCGGCCGACGTCGACGAGGTCGGCCGGGATCGTCCGGTCGATCCAGTAGTACATGTCGCCGCCGGCGACCGCCTCGATGACCGGCAGCCCATACGACATCGTGACGTCGAAGACGACGTTCCCCTCGCGGTCGGCGATGCCGTCGTACGTCTCGATGGCCCCCTCGATCGCCTCCTCGTAGAGGTAGTCGCCGGGCGGCTTCGACGCGAGGTGGGCCTCGAGGGCGGCCTCGTCCTCGAGTCGGAACGTGGCGGCCGCGCCGACCCCGACGTCGGGCTTGGCGATGATCGGGAAGCCGAGCTCGGCGGCGAGCCGACGGGCCTCCCGCGGCGACCGGCAGACCCGGCCGCGGGGGACGATCGCACCGGCCCGCTCGAAGACGCGCTTCATCGCCGACTTGCGCTTCACCCGGCCGACGGCGGCCAGCCGGATGCCGGGGATGTCGAACGCCGTCCGGAGCCGCGCGTCGGTCTCGAGCCAGTACTCGTTGAGCGACTCGAGCCGGTCGATCCGGCCGTGGCGGTGGATGAGCCAGCCCATCGCCCGGACGAGCGCGTCCTCGTCGTGCATGTCGGGGACCCGGTAGTACTCGGTCAGCGCACCGCGGAGGTCGGGATGGAGCGCCTCCCATGCCTCGTCGGCGATGCCGAGGACCGTCGCGCCGGCCTCGCGGAGGCGCATCGCGTAGTGCCGCAGCTGCGGCGGGAAGTGCGGGCTCAGGAGGACGACGTTCACGGGCCCGAGAGGGTACCAAGGCGCGTCCGCGAGCGCTCCGGGCGGGCGGCGGTCAGCGCCGGACGAACGGCTCGATCGCCCGGGCGGCCCGGTCGAGGTCGTCGTCGGTCGTGTAGACGTGGGTGGCGAAGCGGACGGCCGTTCCGCGCACGGCGGCTCGCACGCCGGCCGCCGCGAGGGCCTCCCGGGCGCCATCGGGGTCGTCGATCGGCGGGCAGACGAGCGACGCGCCGCTCCACGGGACCCCGAGCCGGTCGGCAAGGCGGCCGGCCCGGTCGAGCGCCCGCTCGAAGGCACCGGTCGGCGCCCAGGCCGCGAGCAGCCCGAGCGACTCGACCGCGCCGACCCACGGCAGCCAGGCGAGCGAGACGTCGAGCCGCCGGGCGTCGTCGGGCAGCGTCAACGGCCCGCCGAAGAAGCGGCCGTACGGGTCGGTCGCGGCCCGCCAGCTGGCGTCGAGCGGCGGAAGCTCGGCGGCCCGACCCGGGCCGACGGCGAGGAAGGCGACGCCGCGCGGGCAGAGCAGGTGCTTGTACGCCGCCGCGACCAGGTAGTCGATCCGGTCGACCATCCCGGCGAGCGGCACGAGCGGCACGGCCTGGGTCGCGTCGACGAGGAGCCGAGCCCCGACCTCGGCGGCGCGATCGGCGAGCGCCTCGAGCGGGGCCGTCCGGCCGGTCTGCATCTGGACCGCGCTCACGGCGACGAGCGTCGTCCGCGGGCCGATCCCGTCGACGAGCCGCTCGAACGGGACCTCGCGGACGACCGCGCCGCGCTCCCGGCCGACGAGCAGCGGGAAGAGGACCGAGGTGAACTCGTCGTCGGGCACGACGACCTCGTCGTCGGGGCCGAGCGTCGCCGCGACGAGACCGACCCCGGTCGACGCGGCCGGCTGGAGCGAGACGCGGTCCGCGGTCGAGCTGATGAGCGCCGCGAAGAAGGTCCGGGCGGCCTCGGCCGGCCGGTCCCAGTCGTCGATCCAGTGGGCGGACCCGTCCCCCCAGGCGGCGAGCGCGGCCCGCATCGCCTCGACGGTCGCGTCGGGCGGCAGGCCGTAGGTCGCCGTGTCGAGGTAGGCCACGCCCGGGGCCGGCGAGAAGCGGGCCCGGATCGCGTCGTCCATCGCGGTCTCCATCGGCTGGTCAGCAGGTCACGTGGAGGATCGCCGCGGTCTCCTTGGGGTCGGCCCCGGAAAGGAGGCGGCAGGCGTCGGCGGTCGGCAGCGCGACGAGCTCCACTCCGCGGCGGTCGGCCTCGGCGAGGACACCGGGCTCGATCGGCAGCATCCCGTCCGCGCCGGTCCCGACGATCAGCCGCCGGCACCGCCACGGGATCGGCTCGAGGAGGCTGAGCGGCGTGTGGCCGTACCGATCGCGGAGCGGCCGCGACGCCTTCTTGTCCCGTTTGCCGACCACGCCGCGCTCGACGACGACATCGCGCTCGTATCGGCGGCCGTCGATCTCGACCTCGCCGAACCCGATGAAGCGCGCCTCCATGGCGCCAGCCAAGCGCCGTCGCGGGCTCCTGTCAAGGGATGCGGCCCGAGCCGATAATCGACGGATGAACGAAGGCCGCTTCCGGACCCCGAACCCGCCGGTCTGGCGGACCTCAACGGTCATCTTCGACGACATCGGCCACCTCGAGCGCGTCCGCGAGCGCTGGCTTGCCGGCGATCCCGAGTCGTCGGTCTACGGGACCTTCTCGACGCCGACGACCGCGGCGCTCTGCCGGCTCCTCGAAGCCGGCGAGGGCGGCACGGTCGCCGCCCTCGCGCCGAGCGGCCTCGCGGCGATCTCGACCGCGCTCCTCGCCGTCGTCCGGCCCGGCGACCACATCCTCGTCGTCGATGCGGCCTACGGCCCGGTCCGCGTCCTGTGCGACGGGATCCTCGCCCGGCTCGGCGTGACGACCGAGTACTACGACCCGCTGATCGGCGCCGGGATCGCGGGCCTGATCCGGCCCGAGACGGCGGTCATCTGGATCGAGAGCCCCGGGACGAACACCTTCGAGATCGGTGACGTGCCGGCGATCGTCGCCGCCGCGCGGGCGGCCGACCACCGGGTCGTGACGATGGTCGACAACACGTGGGGCTCGCCGGGGATCTTCCGGCCGTTCGACCACGGGGTCGACGTCTCGGTCGTGGCCCTGACGAAGTACTGGGGCGGGCATGCCGACGTGCTCGCGGGTGCGGTCTTCGCGACCGACGAGCTCCTGCCGGTCGTTCGCGGGGCGGCCTGGGACCTCGGCATCTGCACGAACGGCGAGGACGCCTTCCTCCTCCTGCGCGGCGCCCGGACCGTGACCCTCCGGATCCGCGCCCACGAGGCGAACGCGCTCGCGATCGCCCGCCGGCTCGCCGCGCACCCCCGGGTCGGCCGGGTCCTCCACCCCGCCCTGCCCGACCACCCCGGGCACGACCTGTGGCGGCGCGACTTCCACGGCAGCAGCGGGCTGTTCTCGTTCGAGCTCCTCGCCCCGGACGGCCGGCCGGCGGGCCCCGCCGACGCGACCGCCTTCACCGACCGGCTGGCCGCCGGGGGGATCTTCGGGATCGGCTACTCGTGGGGCGGCTACGAGCCGCTCGTGATGCCGGTCGCGCAGTTCGGCCCGGGCCGCTCGGTCAGCCCCTGGACCGGCGGCGAGCTCATCCGGCTCCACATCGGCCTCGACCCGGTCGAGGAGCAGTGGGCCGAGCTGGAGCGGGCGCTAGCCGACAGCTGAGCGAGGTCGGGCCGCGCCCGCGGCACCGCATGGCGGTCCGTCGCGAGGGCGGCGTGATCGCGTCGTGACGGCGGCGTAGGCTCTGGCCATGCACGCATCGAACGGACCCGCGCCGGACGTGGCGGTCGTCGGCGGGGGCATCGTCGGGGCCGCCGCCGCCGCGTTCCTCGCCGAGGCCGGCGCCAGGGTGGTGCTCGTCGAGCGTGAGGGGCTCGCGTCGGGCGCCTCCGGCGCGAACTCGGGCGTCGTCCAGCACCCGTTCGACCCGGTCCTCGCCGCGCTCTACCACGAGACGCTCGCCCATCACCGCGCCCTCGCCGCCGGCTCGGCGGGCTTCCGGTTCGCGGCCGAGCCGTCGGGGATGCTGTTCGTCTCGGCCGAGGAGGTCGTCGTCCGGCAGCAGGCCGACCGGATCTCCGACGCGTTCCCGGTGCTCCGGGTCGACGTCCTCGGCGGCGAGGAGCTGCTCGGCGTCGAGCCGACCCTCGCGCCGGACCTGTGGGCCTGCCGGGTCGACATCGGCTTCCCGGTGATGCCGGGCGCCTCGACGTACGCCTTCGCGACCCTCGCCGAGTCGCTCGGTGCCCAGGTCCGACAGGGTCGGGCCGCCGAGCTGACGGTCGAGGGTGACGTGGTCGTCGGGATCCGGGTGGAGGGGCGGCTCGTGCCGGCCGGGGCGGTCGTCGTCGCGGCCGGACCCTGGACCCCCGAGCTGCTCGACCCGTCGGGCCGGTGGGCCCCGATCCGTCCGCGCTGGGGCGTCGTCGTCGAGGCGGAGATCGCCACCCCGCCGCGCCATGTCCTCGAGGCGGCGGGCATCGACGAGGCGATCGGCGGCGCGGTCACCGACGGCGCCGGCGACCCACGGACCCCGCCGGGCGGACCACACGGATCGCAGCCGCACGAGCTGGACTTCAGCCTCGTGCCGCTGCCGGGCGCGGCCGCCGTCGGCTCGACGTTCCTCTCGCACGAGCCCGACCCGCAGGACTGGCTGGAGCGGATCCTCGCCGGGGCGACGCGGTTCGTGCCCGGGGTCGCCGACGCGCCGATCCGCGGCGTCCGGGCCTGCGCGCGGCCGCAGAGCGTCGACGGGCTGCCGCTCGTCGGGGCGGTGCCGGGGCTGCGGGGGGCCTTCGTCTGCGCCGGGCACGGACCCTGGGGGGTCTCCACCGGCCCGGCGTCGGCCCGGATGATCGCCGACCTCGTCCTCGGCCGCGGGCCGGGGATCCCGCGCGAGCTCGACCCGGACCGGTTCGGGGCGCCGAGGGGCTAGACGGGCTCGGTCTCGGGGCCCTTCAGGCGGCCGCGAGGACGGGTTCGGTCTCGGGCAGGTCGATCCGGTGGCGGTCGTGGAGCCCCTGCTCGATCCAGAGACGGAGGCCGGTCCGCGAGCGCAGCGACGCGCACTCGATCCAGAGTCCTCCGTTCCGCTCGTCGAGCCGCATCGCCTCGCCGCACATGCGGCAGTTGGTGTGCTCGCGGAAGGCGCGGTCGACCGCCTCGCGGGCTCGGGTGGCATCGGTCGTGGTCATCAGGCCGTACATCGGACGCTCCTGTCGTCGGACCGGCTCGCTGTCGTATCATTCTGGTCTGAACCGGTCAAGACATCGGTATCGTAGCGGGTTCGTCTGTATCGGTCAAGAAGCCAGGGGAGGCCCGGGGCGGATGGATGGAGCCGGCAGGCCGACGCGCGGCGGGCGACTGACGCTCGACGACCTCGCGGCATCGCTCGGCGTCTCCAAGACGACGGTCTCGAACGCATTCAACCGGCCCGACCAGCTCTCGGCCGAGCTGCGGCTGCGGATCCTCGAGGCCGCCCGGGTCGCGGGCTACGCCGGGCCCGACCCGGTGGCGCGGATGCTCCGGACGCGGCGTGCCGGCGCACTCGGCCTGATCCTGCCGGAGCCGCTCCCCTTCTCCCTCGACGACCCGACGTCGGCCGAGCTCATCCGGGGCATCGCCGATGCCTGCGAAGAGCGGCGGCTCGGGCTGATGATCCTGCCCGCCGCGACGCGCGCGGGCGACACGCGATCGATCGCCGACGTCGCCGTCGACGGCTTCGTCGCCTACTCGCTGCCGCGGGGCACCGCCGCGCTCGACGCCGTGCTCGGCCGCGGCATCGGGGTCGTCATCGTCGACCAGCCCCGGCTCGCCGGGGTCTCGCTCGTCGCGGTCGACGACCGTGGCGGCGCGCGCGAGGCGGCCCGCCACCTCGTGGCGCTCGGCCACCGGCGGATCGGCATCGTCAGCCTGCCGCTGGCCGCCGACGGGTACACCGGGCCGGCCGGCGAGGCTCGGGTGGCGGCCGCGACGTACGACATCTCGCTCGAGCGTCTCCTCGGATACCGGGAGGCCCTCGCCGAGGCCGGCGTCGGCCCCGGCGGGTCGCCGGTCTTCGAGTGCGCCCACAGCGACGAGGCGCTCGGGGCGGAGGCGGCGCGCCACCTGCTGGAGCTGCCCGACGGCGTGACGGCCATCCTCGGCATGAGCGACCGACTGGCGATCGGCGCCATCGCGGCGGCCCGGGCCGTCCACCTCGACGTCCCGCGCGACCTCTCGATCGTCGGCTTCGACGACCTGGCGCGGGCCGTCCATGCCCGACCGTCCCTGACGACCGTCCGCCAGCAGCTGCGGCTCAAGGGCTATGCCGCGGCGCGACTCCTCCTCGACGCGCCGGATCGCGAACCGGGTGACGGCCGGCCGCGCGACGACGCGGCGGCCCGTCGGCCCGGTGACGAGACGGCCGAGCCCGCCGTCGACCTGCCGATCGAGCTCGTCGTCCGCCACTCGACGGCGGCGCCGGACCCGGCGCGATCGGCCCGGATGCGCGCCTGAGGATCGTCGTCATCGTCGATGGGCCTACCATCGCACCCGTGGATCGACTGCCCGCCGCGGCGCTCTTCGACTGGGACGGCACCCTCGTCGACACCATGGCGATGATCTACCGGGCCAACGTCAAGGCCCTCGCGCCGCTCGGCATCCGGCTCGACCGGACCTGGTATCGGGAGCGCTACACGCCCGACTGGCGCCGTTCGTACGTCGAGCTCGGGGTGCCCGAGGATCGCCTCGACGAGACGGCTGAGCGGTGGGCCGCCGAGATGCTGCGAGGCAGCCCGAGGGTCCTGCCGTGGGCGCGTGGCGGGCTGCGGCGGCTGCGGCGCCGTGGCGTCCGCCTCGGCGTCGTGACCGCGTCGACGCGATCGGTCGTCGCGCCGACGATGGCGCGGCTCGACCTCGATGGGCTGTTCGAGGTCACGGTCTGCGCCGATGACGTGGCCAGGCTCAAGCCCCGGCCCGACGGGCTGCTCCGGGCGATCGAGGCGATGGGCGTGCCACCGGCCGGATCGGTCTACGTCGGCGACGCGACGGCCGACCTCGAGATGGCCCGGGCGGTCGGGGCGTCGTTCGTCGCGGTCGGGCGGACGACCGAACCCGCCGTCTTCCGCGCCGCCGGCGTGGATCGCGTCTGGAGCGGGGTCGGCGAGTGGGTGGATCATCTGCTCGCGCCGAGCTCGAGCCAGAGCCCGGACCCGACGGCCGCAGCGAGGCGGTCCGCTCGTTCGTCAGGAGGGCGATGAACCAGCTGCGCACGCGGCGCGACCCGCTGACGAGGCTCGCCACGGGTCGTTCCGGCCGCGCCTACCGGGCGGCCGTCGGGCTCGTCCTCCGACCGGTCTACGCCGTCTATGAGGCGCTCGCCGACAGCCTCTCCGCCGAGGCGGTGGCGGCGCATCTCTACACCCGCGGATCGTCCGACCCCGACCTGATCATCCGGACCTCGGGCGAGATCCGGCTGTCGGGCTTCCTGCCCTGGCAGAGCGTCTACAGCGAATACCACTTCTGCGAGGCCCACTGGCCGGCCTTCCGCCGGATCGACTTCCTTCGGGCGATCCGCACGTACCAGCACCGGTCTCGGCGGTTCGGGCGGTAGGGCGGCGGCGACGACCCGGTAGCGGCGGCGGCGACTCCGGCGCCCGGTTCGGGGAGAATGGGCGAATGGACGAGGAGCCGGGAGCGACCCTGACGATCGACGAGCTCGTCCTGCGGCCGTGGCGCCCGGCGGACGCGCCGGCCGTCCTCGCGGTCTGCCAGGACCCCGAGATCGCCCGCTGGGTGACGATCCCCCAGCCGTTCGGGCCCGCCGACGCGGACGCCCTCATCGAGAGCTCGGGGGCGATGTGGCGGACCGGCACGGGCGCGGCGTTCGCCATCGTCGACGCCGCCACCGACCGGCTGCTCGGGGCCGTGACCCGGTTCGGCCCGGATGGGCACCAGGCGACCCTCGGCCTCTGGCTGGCACCCGAGGCGCGTGGTCGCGGCGTCGGCACCCGGTCCCTGCGACTGGTGTCGGACTGGACGTTCGCCACGACCGCGGCCATCCGCCTGGACGTCTTCGTCATGGTCGGCAACGAGGCGTCCGACCGGATGGTGCTGCGCGCCGGCTTCCAGCGGGAGGGGGTCCTCCGGGCCTGGGACCTGCACCACGGGGGCGTGCCGGTGGACTGCGTGGTCTACTCGCGCATCCGGGGTGATGTGTAGGCGAGAGCCGCGCAGACCGAGACGGAGCACGCCGATGGCTGCGCCCGTTGAGCGCTCGGGGCGGCTGCGATAGACTCAGGACGTGCTCCCGAGCGGGAGTAACTCAGTTGGCAGAGTGTCTGCTTCCCAAGCAGAATGTCGCGGGTTCGAATCCCGTCTCCCGCTCCACTTCCCCCTCCCCGACCTCCCGGAGCCGCGGCTGGCCCGAGCCACTCGAGGAGCGCGCCGCTCGACGCAGCCCGCAGCCTCACCGTGGGCGAGCCGGACGCGGACCGAGTCTCGGTGGCGCCCGGGGCTGCCGGAGCGGCTGGCTCGCGCGCGGCGCCCGACCGTCACCGCCTGAGCGACGCTCGGTGACCGACCGAGCCTGATCACCGCGTTCGTCGCCAGCCTGGACGGTCCGCAGGGTCGGGATGCCCTACCCGCCCAGGACCTTGAACGCCCGGTAGACCAGCAGGGCAGGCCAGACGACGGCCTTGCCGACGGCCAGGACGTAGTCCCGCCCGGACTCCGCGGTCCCGATGAAGTAGGCGAGGGCGCCGATCATCCCGAGCCCGTACACGGCCCCGCCGCCGGCCGGGGGCGTGTTCCTCGTCGACCCTCCGCCCTTCCGCCCGACCTTGCCCGTCGTCGCCCTGACCTCCGGGTTCGCAGGCGTGTCACTCGTCGCCACGATCGTCTCCTCCTAGCGGGTCCGTGCCTCGGCGGTGCGGCTCTTCGAGAGACCGACGTCCCGTCGGGGTGCCGCCCGAGTGCCGCCGCCTCGCATCGACCTCATCGTGCGCCGCCGCCACGTCGGGTGCCAGCCGGTCAGCCCCCGTCGGCCGGGTGGGGATAGCCCCCGGGTCGAGCAGGATCCTCCGCGGGCATGTCGCCGGGGCCGTGGACCGCGGCCCGACCGGATCCGGTGGCATCGCTCGTCGGCGCCGTCACGCGCGTCGCTCGGCCGGGGCCCCGAGGCGACGGCTGACGTCGGGCGCATGGTCGTACGCTGTGCACCCGGCCGCCCGCACTTGGCGGCCACCAGGAGGACCCGGCAGATGACCCAGCCCTGCGACCATCTCGTGGCGGACCCACCGGTCGATCCCCCCCTCGAGGTGTGCTCCACCTGCGTCGAGATCGGGGCCACGTGGGTCCACCTGCGCCAGTGCCTGACCTGCGGGCGGACGAGCTGCTGCGACAACAGCCCGAACCGCCACGCGACGGCCCACTTCCACGAAACGGGTCATCCGATGATCCGGTCGGCCCAGCCCGGCGAAGACTGGCGGTGGTGCTACCCGGACGAGCTGTTCTACCTCCCCGGCCCGACCGGCTACGAGGTCGCCGAGACATGACCCGGCGAGCGCGCCCACGGTCGTGAGGCCGGCACCGGGCCAGGTGAGCGATGGGCCGTCGCCGGCTCGCGCCGCGGATTAGCATCGGGCCGTAGACCGCCCAGCCCGAGGAGTCCGCCGAGGAGCCCGATGAGCACCCGGATCCCGACCCACGCCCGCGTCGTCGTCATCGGCGGGGGCATCGTCGGCGTCAGCGTCGCCTACCACCTCGCCCGGCGCGGCTGGACCGACACCGTGCTGCTCGAGCGCAAGCAGCTGACGAGCGGGACGACCTGGCATGCGGCGGGGCTCGTCACCAAGCTGCGGGCGACGTACAACATGACCCGGCTGGCCGCCTATGCGGAGGAGTGCTTCCGGGACGCCGAGCGGGAGACGGGCCTGAGCACCGGCTTCCGGACGACCGGGTCGATCCTCGTGGCCCGGACCGAGGAGCGCTGGACCGAGATAGAGCGCGGCATCTCGATGGGCCGGGTCTGCGGCTTCGACGTCGAGGCGATCGACGCGGCAGAGGCGAAGCGGATGTGGCCGCTGATGGACGAATCGGGCATCGTCGGGGCCGCCTATCTGCCGGCCGACGGGATCGCCAACCCGACCGACGCCACGCAGGCGATCGCCAAGGCCTTCCGGCAGCGCGGCGGCGGGATCTTCGAGCACACCCGGGTCACGGACGTGCTGACGCAGGACGGCCGCGTGACCGGCGTCCGGACCGAGGCCGGCGACATCGGCTGCGAGGTCGTCGTCAACTGCGCCGGGATGTGGGCCCGTGAGCTGGGGGCGAGGAACGGCGTGCACATCCCGCTCCACGCGGCGGAGCACTTCTACCTGGTCACCGAGCCGGTCGAGGGGCTCCAGCCCGACCTGCCGGTGCTGCGATGCCCGGACGACACCGCCTACATCCGCGAGGACGCGGGCAAGATCATGGTCGGGTTCTTCGAGCCCGGGGCGAAGCCATGGGGCATGGACGGGATCCCGGAGGACTTCGCCTTCGGGACCCTGCCGGAGGACTGGGACCACCTGGGCCCGTTCGTCGAGATGGCCGCCCGCCGGCTGCCGCTGCTCAACGACATCGGGATCCGGCTGTTCTTCAACGGTCCGGAGAGCTTCACCCCGGACGACCGGTACATCCTCGGTGAGGCGCCGGGGCTCCGCGGCTACTTCGTGGCCGCCGGCTTCAACTCGGTCGGCTTCCAGTCCGGGCCGGGAGCCGGTCGCGCGGTCGCCGACTGGATCGTCGACGGCCACCCGCCGATGGACCTCTCCGAGGTCGACATCCGGCGGTTCATGCCGTTCCAGGTGAACCGGCGCTACCTGCAGGAGCGGACGACCGAGACCCTCGGTCTCCTCTACGACATGCACTGGCCGTTCCGCCAGGTCGAGACCGCGCGGGGCGTGCGCAAGAGCCCGCTCCACGACCGGCTCGCGGCGGCGGGCGCGTGCTTCGGCGAGACGGCCGGCTGGGAGCGCGCCAACTGGTTCGCCACCCCCGGCATGGAGCCCGCCTACCGGTACAGCTGGGGTCGCCAGAACTGGTTCGACGCCTCGGCCGGGGAGCACCGGGCCGTTCGCGAGGCGGTCGGGGTCTTCGACCAGAGCTCCTTCGGCAAGCTGCTCGTCGGGGGCCCCGACGCCGAGGCGGTCCTCGGTCGCCTCTCCGCCAACGACGTGGCGGTGGAGCCGGGCCGGATCGTGTACACGCAGTGGCTGAACGAGCGGGGCGGCATCGAGGGCGACGTGACCGTCACCCGCCTCGACGAGACCCGCTTCATGGTGGTGAGCGCCGCGGCGGACCAGATGCGCGACCTCGAGTGGGCCGAGCGCCACATCCCGCCCGATGCGCGCTGCGTCGCCGTCGACGTGACCGCGGCCTGGGCGGTCCTCAACGTCCAGGGCCCGGCCTCCCGCGAGCTGCTGGCCCGGGTCTCCCCGGCCGATCTCTCGAGCGACGCCTTCCCGTACATGACCATGCAGTCCATCGAGGTCGGGCTGACGATCGCGCGGGCGTTCCGGGTGACCTACATGGGCGAGCTCGGCTGGGAGCTCCACGTGCCCGCCGACCAGGCCCAGCACGTCTACGACGAGCTCATCGCCGCGTCGGATGGGCTGGGCCTGCGGCACGCCGGGTATCACGCCCTGAACTCGCTGCGGATCGAGAAGGCCTACCGGTTCTGGGGTTCGGACATCACCGACGAGGACACGCCGCTCGAGGCGGGCCTCGGCTTCGCGGTGGCCTGGGACAAGCCCGGTGGCTTCATCGGCCGGGACGCCCTGCTGCGTCTCCGGGATGCGGGGCTGCGTCGGCGCCTGGTCGTCCTCTCGCTCGACGAGCCCGAGCCGCTCGTCTACGGCAACGAGCCGATCTGGCGGGACGGGGTCCTCGTCGGCAAGACCAGCTCGGGCTGGTACGGGCACACCCTGGGCCGGGCGATCGCCCTCGGCTACGTCGACGCCGGCGAGCCGGGCGCGGCGACGCCCGAGTGGATCCTCGGTGGCCGGTACGAGGTGGAGATCGCGAACCGGCGCCACGCGGCGACGCCCTCGCTCCGCCCGCTCTACGACCCGCGTGGCGAGCGCGTCCGGGCGTAGCGACCACCGCGCGACCGACCCCGAGCCCATACTCCACCGGGGAGGGACACCGCTCGGAGGCGCGCCATGACATTCCTCGACCTCGCCCGGCGCCGCTACAGCTCGCGCGCCTATCGGCCCGATCCGGTACCCGACGACCTGCTCGCGACGGTTCTCGAGGCCGGCCGGATCGCCCCGACCGCCGCCAACAAGCAGCCGTTCCGGATCATCGTCGTCCGGACCCCCGGTCGCGAGGCCGAGCTGCGGCGCATCTACGACCGCGACTGGTTCGTGCAGGCGCCGATCGTCCTGTGCGTCTGTGCGATCCCGGCCGAGGCGTGGCGGCGGACGATGTACGACGGCCGGAGCCATGCCGATGTCGATGCCGCGATCGTCATGGACCACCTGGTCCTCGCGGCGGCCGACGTGGGCCTCGGCACCTGCTGGATCGCCGCGTTCGACCCCGCCGCCGCCCGGGAGGTCCTCGCGACCCCCGACGAGGCCGAGCCGCGGCTCTTCACGCCGCTCGGCTTCCCCGCCGACACGCCCGACGCCTCGCCGCGCCACGTCCAGCGGAAGCCGCTCGAGGAGCTCGTCCGCTACGACCGCTGGTAGGGCGCGTCAGCGCGGCGGCCAGGCCCCCACGAACGCCTGCTGGTCGGGCAGCGTCAGGGCCCCGGGCCGGGCCCGCTGGACCCGCTCGATCGCCACCGCGGCCGGGAGGCCGGCCTCGCGCAGGAGGCAGGCCGTGGCCATCCCCGCGCGGTCGAAGCCGCCCCGACAGGCGATGGCGACGGAGGTCCCGGTGCGCAGCCGCTCCAGCAGGATCGAGAGGGTCCGGTGGAAGGCCGGACCGTCGCGCGGGACGAGCGGGTCCCGGATCGGGAACCGGACGAGCTCGACTTCGTGGGCCGCGAGCACCTCGCCGATGCCGGTGACCCTGCACCGCACGAGCTCGGGGTCTTCGACGAGCAGGAGCAGGACGTCGACCCCGAGCTCGTGGAGCCGGGCGGCGTCGGTGTCGGGGTCCCGCCAATGCGCGCCCGTGTGGTAGCCCACGTAGCGCTTCCCGGGGAGGCTGGTGATGGTGAGCCTGCCCCTGACGCCGCCCTCGAGACCCGAGACGTCGACGGCGTCGACCTCGAGCGGGACCGAGGTCGACGTGCGCCACGGTTCGCCGTCCCAGGCCGGGACATCGGTCTCGATGAGCCGGTCCACGAGCCGGCGCGCGGCGGACGCGTCGGGCAGCGCCCGCTGCCGAGCCGCCCCGGTCCCCGCGCTGCCCCAGTAGAGCCCGGCCAGCGCGCCGGCCAGGGCTACTCGATCGCGAGCTTCGGGATCGGGACGGCCCTCGGCCCCGGTGCGGGCGCGGGCGATCGCCGTCTCGACGTCGCTCGCGCCGGCGAACGCCTCCCAGCCCGACCAGAGGACGACCCCCGCTCGGTCGGTCGCGTCGGGCACAGCTCGCCCGTCGAGGAGGGTCCGCAGCTCGCGGGTCGCCCGGCCGAGCACGGCCGATCGCCCCCGCTCGCCGGCGAGCAGGCGCCGGACGAGCAGCGCGTACATGGCGGCCGCCGTCCCGGCCCGGGCGCCGCCGTCGCCATCGGCCGGTCCGGCCACCCGCGCCGCGACGTCGGCGACCGCCGCTGCGTCCCGGCGATAGAGGACGAGCGGGACGGCCAGGACGTCGGCGGTGGCCGTGACGGGCGGCAGCGACCGGAGGGCCGACGATCCTCGCTCGGCCTCCGATGCAGGGTCGAGCAGCGCCGCGAGCAGCGCGAGCATCGGGTCGCGGGGCCGGCCGGACGCTGCCTCCGGAGCCGGCTGGCCAGCCGTCGCCGCCGCGCCACCGGCGAGGTGCCCGTAGACGGCGCCCTCGAGGCGGTCGGGCAACGCCGTCGGGCCGCGCCCGAGCCGCTGCTGCACCGCGTCGCGCATCGCCCGGCGCCACGGCACCTGGCCGAAACGCTCCGAGAGCACGTCGGCCTGCGACCGCTCGCGCGGCCCTGCCGCCATCGGGAGCCCGACCGCGCGTCCGCGCGGCGCGCCGGGGATCAGGTCTCCTTGGGCAGCTGCCCGAAGAGGCCCAGGAGCGTCTTCATGAACCGGTGGCCACCGTCCGAGGTCGGCCCGTACATCAGCGGACAGCCGCCGGCGATGGAGGCGATGCCGCTGGCCCGACAGAGCTCGTGGGCCTCCTTCGAGACGCTCCCGCCGCCGAACGAACGGTGCATCCAGACCCGGGTGATGCCGAGCTCGGCGCACTCCTTGGCGACGGACGGGGCGACCGCCGGCGCCGTCGCGATGACCACCGCGTCGACACCGCCGGGGATCGACTTCAGGTCGTGGTAGCAGGGGTCACCCTCGACGGTGTCGGCGTTGGGGTTCACGGCGAAGACCTGGTAGCCGCGCTCCCTGAGGCGGAGGTAGACGGCGTTGCCGCTGTGGGCCCCGCCGCTCCGCGACACGCCCGCGACGGCGATGCGCTTCTGGGCGAGGAAGTCGTCGATGGCGGCCTGTGCGGTGGGCATGCGAGCAGTCTCCGGGAGTGGCGGCGGCGCGGATCGGGCCCGCGCGAGGACCACGGTCGGGCCTCGGCCCGACGGTATTCCGCGATGACCCGACGGCCGCAGTGCCGTTCCGCCCGCGGCGCGACGACCGTCGGCCCCCGTCCGGCCCGGGTCCGGCGGGTCGTCAGGCCTCCGCGATCACCCCGATCGAGACCTTGAAGCCGGCCCGGCGCTGGAGCACCGGCATGAGCGTCCCCTGGCCGACCGGCATGTCGGCCGGGAACCAGCGGACCCACTCCTCGTTGAACGACTCGAACTCGGCCGGGTCGCGTAGCGACCACGACGCCCAGACGATCTTCTCGAGCGAGCTGCCCTCCGCCTCGAGCTTGTCCTTGAGGTTCCGGAGGCACTGGCGGGTGTGGTCGACGACCCCGCCGTTGACAACGCGGCCGGTCTCGGGGTCGACCGGGCCGATCGAGTTGACGTAGAGCATCCCGCCCGCCCGGGCGACCCGCCCGTGGCCGGCGACGAGTCGCGACGCTTCGGGCGGGGGCGGCGCCTCGCCGGTGATCCAGCGGCTCTTGCCCGGCGGGGTCGGGTGCTCGGGATCCTCGGGCGGGATCCCGAAGTCGCCCTCCGGGAGGGGGATGCCGCGCTGGGCGAAGCGCGGCATGAACGTCGGCCGGATGCCGGTCGGCTTGAGGTCGCCGTAGATCTTGCCGTCGCGGTAGTCCGACTGGACGAACTCGAAGATGTCCTGGAGGAGGATCTCGTCGTCCTCGATCCCGTAGACCTCCGTGATGTTGACGATCTTGCGCGAGCCGTCCTTGAGGCGGGCGGTGTGGACGATGAGGTCGACCGCCGAGGCGATCTGCTCGCGGATCGAGCGGAGCGGCAGCTCGACGCCGGCCATGAGGACCATCGTCTCGAGGCGGCGGAGCATGTCGGCCGGGCTGTTCGCGTGGCCGGTCGAGAGCGAGCCTTCCTGGCCGACGGTCATCGCCTGGATCATGTCGAGCGCCTCGCCGGAGCGACACTCGCCGACGATGATCCGGTCGGGCCGCATGTGGAGCGAGTTGCGGAGCAGGTCGCGGATCGTGATCTCGCCGAGGCCCTCGAGGTTGGGCGGGCGCGCCTCGAGCGTCACGATGTGCTCCTGGTCGAGCTGGAGCTCCGCCGCGTCCTCGATGGTGATGATCCGCTCCTCCTCGGGGATGAACGAGGAGATGACGTTGAGCGTCGTCGTCTTGCCCGAGCCGGTGCCGCCCGAGACGAAGATGTTGAGCTTGGCGAGGACGCAGGCGCGCAGGAACTCGAACATCTCGGCGGTCGCGGTCCCGAAGCCGATCAGGTCGTCGACGGTGTACGGGGTCGTCGAGAACTTCCGGATGGTGATGACCGGGCCGACGAGCGACAGCGGCGGGATGATCGCGTTGACCCGCGAGCCGTCGGGCAGCCGAGCGTCGACCCGCGGGCTCGACTGGTCGATCCGCCGGCCGAGCGGGGTGACGATCCGGTCGATGATCCGGAGGACGTGCTCGTCGTTGAGGAACGAGCGGGGAACGCGCTCGATCTTGCCCTTCCGCTCGATGTAGATCTGGTCGGGGCCGTTGACCATCACCTCGGTGATCGTCTCGTCGGCCAGGAGCGGCTCGAGCGGTCCGAGCCCGCCGATCTCGCCGACGAGGTCCTGGACGAGCCGGCGGCGCTCCTCGCCGGTGATCGCGAAGTCGTTCTCGCGGACCATCCGGTCGACGAGCATCTCCATCCCGGTCTGGACGTCGGCCTTGTCGGCGCCGAGGAGCCCCGTCGAGGCGCTGCTCAGCTCGTCCTGGAGCCGGAACCGGATCTCGCGAAGCATCTCGGCCCGGGCCGCCGACTGGCCGGCGGCGAGCGGTGAGGCCAGCGCACCGGGCCTCGCGGTCGCGGGGGCCGAGGCGGGCCTCGCAAGGGAGGGCGGCGCGATCGGGGCGGGCGGCGCGATCGGGGCGGCCGGCGTCGCCGGCGGGGGCGGCACGCCCGGCGAGCCCGGAACACCCGGCGCGGGCGGGGCCGCGCCCCCGCCGCTGGCGATCCGCTGCGCCTCTTCCACCCGTCGTCGCAGCGACATGACGTGTTGCCTCCCCGGACCTGCGACCCGATCGAGCGGACGACGTCCGCACGACAGACGATACCTCCGCGGCTCCCGCAACGCGAGCACCGCCGGTGCGCCCGCGCCGCCACGATCCCCGCCGCACGACCCGCGCGTTGGTCTCGCCGCGGGATCGCGGCGCGGTCTCGCGGCGTCGGGGGTCCCGGCGCCGAGCCTGCCTCAGGCGGTCCGCGTCCCGGCCGTGTCGAACGCCATCGCCCGCTGGAGCGCGGCCGCCCGCAGGTCCGGCGGGATCGCCACCGGTCCGCCGACCGCGCCGGCATGGATCGCGGCCTGGGCGGCCTCCTCGACGACGCCGCCGACGAGGATCGCGAGCTCTGGCGTCCGGTGGAACACGAGCACGCCGTGGTTGGCGAGGAGGACCGCGGGCACACCGGGACGCACAGCGGCGCGGATGTTGGCGATCGCCTCGGCCGAGCCGCGTGGCCCGTACGCGGCGAGCGGGACGCCCTCGGCGAGCCCGAACATCGCGAGCGCCTCGATCCAGCAGTCGATCGGCCGGTTCGCCACGGCGAACGCGGTCGCGTACGGCGAGTGCGTGTGGATCACGCAGCCGACGTCGGGATGGTCGGCGTACAGCATCGTGTGCATCGCGACGACCGCCCCCTGGATCGGCGGCAGCTCGCCCTCGAGGAGCGTCCCGTCGAGACCGACCCGGGCGATCCCCTCGGGACCGAGGCCGCGCAGCGAGGACGCCGAGGTGTAGTACATCTCGTCGGCGCCGGGGACCCGGACGCTGACGTTGCCGTGCCCGTTCGCGGCGATCGCCCCGCCTGCGACGACCCGGGTCGCGGCCTCGAGCACCTGGTCGATCTGGCGATGGTCCATGGCTGTCCCTCCACGACGAGTGAGGGTGCAGCGTACGCGCCCGACGAGCGGCGTCGCCAGCGGCTCGACGGTGCGGCGCCGCCGCCGGGACCTCGGCGCCCGACCGGCCCGCCGTCGGCTCCGAACGACGCGATGGGGTACACTCCGCTCCTTCGTGCTCGATGGGCGCTCCGGTCAGCGCCCGCGGTCCATACCGTCCGACCTCGATCCATCCACCGCCCTGACCGGGCCCCGCGACAGCGCGGGAGGGCCCTCAGGAGCGTTCTCCATGTCCTTCGACTCCCTCGGGCTGACGCCCGAGCTCGTCCGCGTCGTCGCGGACGAGGGCTACACCGAGCCCACTCCCGTCCAGCGCGAGGCGATCCCGCTCGTCCTGGCGGGCCGCGACGTCCTCGCCGGCGCCCAGACCGGCACCGGCAAGACGGCGGCGTTCGTCCTTCCGATCCTTCAGCGGCTCCACGCCGCGGGTCCGGCCGCCCACGCCGGTCGCCCGCCCGTCCGGACCCTCGTCCTCACCCCGACCCGGGAGCTCGCCCTCCAGGTCGAGGAGGCCGTCCGTACCTACGGCCGCCGTCGGCCGGTCCGCTCGGTCGCGATCTACGGCGGCGTCGGCTTCGAGCCGCAGGCCCGCGTGCTCCGGGCCGGTCCGGCGATCGTCGTCGCCACCCCGGGGCGGCTCCTCGACCACGTCGGCCAGCGGACGATCGACCTATCGCGGGTCGAGATCCTCGTCCTCGACGAGGCCGATCGGATGCTCGACATGGGCTTCATCCGCGACATCCGCCGGATCCTCGCGCTGCTCCCCGCGAAGCGCCAGAACCTGCTGTTCTCGGCGACGTTCTCCGACGAGATCCGGGACCTCGCCGGCGGCCTGCTCGACCAGCCCGCGACCGTCGACGTCGCGCCGCGGAACACGCCCGCCGAGCTCGTCGACCAGGCGGTCATCGCCGTCGACCGGCACCGGAAGCGGGAGCTGCTGACCCGGCTCGTCCACTCCGGCCGGATCGGCCAGGCGCTCGTCTTCACCCGGACGAAGCACGGCGCCGACCGGCTTGCCGAGCAGCTCGAGCGGGACGGCATCCCGGCCGCCGCGATCCACGGCAACAAGAGCCAGTCGCAGCGCGTCCGCGCGCTCGATGCGTTCAAGCGGGGTCGGGTCGGGATCCTCGTCGCCACCGACATCGCCGCCCGCGGCATCGACATCGATGCCCTGCCGCACGTCGTCAACTACGAGCTCCCGACGGTCGCCTCCGACTACGTCCATCGGATCGGCCGGACCGGCCGGGCCGGTGTCGGCGGGCAGGCGGTCTCACTCGTCTGCGTCGACGAGGCCGGCCTGCTGCGCGACATCGAGCGACTCCTCGGCCGGCCCCTGCCGTCCGAGGTCGTCGCGGGCTTCGAGCCCGATCGATCGATCCGTGCCGAGCCGATCCGGCTCCGCTCGGGCGATCCGCGACCGGGCGGTCCCCGTCCGGGCGGGCCCCGTCCGGGCGCGCACCGCGGCGGCCCATCACGCCCCGGCACGCCGCGACCGGTGGCCGGGCGCCCGGGAGGCCCGCGTCCGACCGCCCCGCGGTACGACGCACGCCGACCGGCTCGCGCCGCCCAGGCTCTCGGGCCGGTCCCGCGCCGGGCACCGGGCCATGACCCGTACGTCGTGCTCCCCGGCGAGCGCCTGTCGGGCGGCCGCTCGGGGCGGGCCTCGTAGATGGCCCGCAAGAAGGTCGTCTACCGGCCGACCCGCCCGAAGAAGGGGCCTCCGCCGTCGCCGGGACCGATCATCCCGCCGTCGTCGGTCACGATCGACACGACCGCCGGCCTCGGCCGCCAGGGGATCGTCGTCGGCTCGCGGGTGACCATCCTCGGGGGCGGCCTCTACGCCGGTGAGGTCGCCGTCGTCGAGCGGCTCGTCGGCGGGGTCATCCCCGCGGCGCTCGTCCGGACCGAGGCCGGTCGGACGCGGCAGGTCCGGACGGTCGACCTCGAGCCGGTCGGTCCGGGCGCCCGTCCCCCCGCCGCCGACGGACCGGCGCAGCCTCGGGCGGAGGTGCCGGCGACAGCGGAAGCGCCGGTCGCGGCTCCAGCGCCGACCGCCCCGGAGCCCGTCGCGGTACCGGACCCGCCTGCTGCGCCGCCGGTCGTCCCCGCCCCGACGGCCGCCCCGGCCGCCAGACGTCCGGCGTCGAAGCCGAAGGCCTGACCCTCAGTCCGCCGGGGATCGCTCGGCGGCCATGGCCCGCTCGCCGATCGTCCGCACGCTCTCGCGGAAGATGATCCCGTGGATCGGGTAGAGGGCGTACCAGTACGCCAGGCCCGGCAGCCCCTTCGGCTCGAAGAAGGCCGTCTGGACGAGCCGGCTCCGGCCGCCATCGACGGGAAGCACCTCGTACTGCAGCCAGGCCCGCCCGGGGACCTTCATCTCGGCTCGCAGCCGGAGGAGCCCGGGGCGGCGGACCTCCTCGACCCGCCAGAAGTCGACCGCGTCACCGACGCGGAGCCGATCGGGGTCGCGACGGCCGAGCCGCATCCCGACCCCACCGACCGCGCGGTCCATCAGCCCGCGGATCCGCCACAGGACGTTCGCGGACGGCCAGCCGGCGTCACCGCCGAGCCGCTCGACCTCGGCGAAGACCCGCTCGGGCGGCGCCGCGATGGTCCGGCCGCGCCGCTCGACGATCATCCCCTCGTGCGAGGTCACCGAGCCGAGGCTCGCCCTGTCGGGGGTCGCGAGCGCGTCGAACCAGGTCGACTCGACGTCGTGGCGGTCGGTCCGCTCGATCGCCCGGCGGACCGCCTCCTCGTAGCGGATCGGTCTGAGCCCGAACGCGGTCGCCGGCCCCGGGTCACGGACCACGACCTCGTTGCGGAGCCCCTCGATGAGCGGTCGGGCGATGCCCGCGGGGACCGGTGAGACGAGGCTGACCCAGTAGGAGCTGAGCCGCGGCGTCAGGACCGGGACCGGGATCATCAGTCGCCGGAGCCCGCGGATGCGGGCGTAGGTCCGCATCATCTCGCCGTACGAGAGGACGTCCGGCCCGCCGATCTCGACGATCCCGGTCGCCTCGGGGTGATCGAGCGCGCCGGCGAGGTAGTCGAGGACGTCGCGGATGCCGATCGGCTGGCAGCGGGTCTCGACCCAGCGCGGCGTGATCATGACCGGCAGCCGCTCCGTCAGGTGGCGGAGGATCTCGAACGACGCGCTGCCGGAGCCGATGATGACCGCCGCCCGGAACTCCGTCACCGGGACGCCGTGGGCCGCGAGCTCGGCGCCGGTCTCGTGGCGACTGGCGAGGTGGTGCGAGAGATCGGCGCCGTCGTCGCCGAGGCCGCCGAGGTAGACGATCCGGGCGACGCCCGCCAGCGCCGCGGCGATCGCGAAGTTGCGCGCCGCCGTCCGGTCGCGCTCGGCGAACCCGTGTTCGCCGGCGCCCATGGAGTGGGCGAGGTAGTAGGCGACCTCGACGCCCTCGAGCGCCGCCGGGAGCGTCTCCGGCACGAGGAGGTCGGCGGCGACGACACGGGCGCCGGGGAAGCGCGCCGCGAGCGGGCGAGCGTCACGGCTGGTCAGGACGAGGTCGTGGCCGCGCGCGGCGAGGATGCCGGCGAGGCGCCCGCCGATGTAGCCGCTCGCGCCGACGATGAGGATCCGCATGCCCGAGGTTCGGCTCCGCTGCTCGCGTGGATGGCCCGCCGCGCCCGGCCACGAAGCCGAGCCCCGGGGCGATCCCGCGACGGCGCTCGAACGAAGGATAGGGCGGGGACCCGACCACGAGGAACGCCGATGATCCGCTCCGCCGCCACGACCGACCCGATGCTCCGCGCCCGCTTCGAGCGGCTCGACCGCCGGATCACCGCCGTGCTCGCCGCCTCGGCGATCCCGCTCCTCCGCGTCTCGCTCGGCATCGTCTTCCTGTGGTTCGGCGCGCTCAAGCTGGTCCCTGGACTCAGCCCGGCCGAGGATCTCGCCGGCCGCACGATCGAAGTCCTCACGCTCGGCATCGTGCCGGCGTCGGTGGCCGTCCCGGTCCTTGGCGCCTGGGAGGCCGCGATCGGCATCGGCCTGCTGAGCGGCCGCTTCCTGCGGGCGACGCTGCTCCTGCTGGCCGTCCAGATGGCCGGGACGCTGACCCCGCTCCTCCTGTTCCCGACCGAGACGTTCACGGTCTTCCCGATCGCCCCGACGCTCGAGGGCCAGTACATCATCAAGAACGTCGTGCTCGTGACCGCGGCGATGGTCGTCGGCGCGACGGTCCGGGGCGGGCAGCTCGACCCCGAGCCGCACCCGGCGGCCGGTCCGGTCCGCGCGAGCGAGCCGTCGCGACCGGGATCCTGACACCGACCTGGGTCTCGAGACGCGCCGGGCGTGGAATGGCACCATCGATGCCGATGGGGACGATGATCGCGATCCGCGGCTCCCGCGGCGACCTGCCCGTCTACGTCGCGACGCCGGAGACCGCCGGCCCGTGGCCAGGGGTCGTCGTGATCCAGGACGCTCTCGGGATGTCGAGCGACCTCCGCCGGCAGACCGACTGGCTCGCGAGCGAGGGCTACCTCGCAGCGGCGCCGGACCTGTACTACTGGGGCGGCCGGATGCGCTGCCTGTTCACGACGATGCGCCAGGCGATGGCCCGCAAGGGCCACGTCTTCGAGGACCTCGAGGCGGTGCGGGGATGGCTCACGGCCCACGAGCGGGCGAGCGGGCCGGTCGGCGTCATCGGCTTCTGCATGGGCGGCGGCTTCGCCCTCCTGCTCGCGGGGATGGGCGGCTACGACGCGTCGAGCGTCAACTACGGGATGGTCCCCGCCGACGCGCTGACGATGCTCGAGCGGGCCTGCCCGGTCGTCGGCAGCTACGGCGCGACGGACCGCTCGCTGCGCGGCGCGGCGGCCCGTCTCGAGACGGCCCTCGAGAGCCATGGCATCGCCCACGACGTCGCCGTCTACCCCGGGGCCGGCCATGGCTTCCTCAACCGGTACGAACCCGGCGAGCTGCCGCGCTGGGCGATCATCGCCGGCCGGTACGCCGACACCCGGTATCACGAGCCATCCGCGGCCGACGCCCGCCGCCGGATCCTCGCCTTCTTCGATGCGCACCTGCGGCCCCCGGACGGGGGCTAGCCCCACCTCCAGGACGCCGGGTGCCCGGCTGGGCGGCGAGGCGGGCACGGCGTAGCCTCGGGTCATCGACGCCCGGTGGTGCTCCGGCCGTGACGGCCGGCGACGCCGGCGTCACCATCGGACCCAGCAGGGAGGCCCCCGTGAACGCCCGTCGTCTGTACCGCTCCCGGACCGACCGGAAGCTCGCCGGCATCGCCGCCGGAATGGCCGACTACCTCGGACTCGACCCGACCGTCGTCCGCGTCCTGTGGGTCGTCTCGATCTTCTTCTTCGGCTTCACGATCCTGCTCTACGTCATCCTGGTCTTCGTCATCCCGA
>CAZABC010000014.1:0-14493 GCA_964483405.1 uncultured Anaerolineaceae bacterium | reverse complement strand
CGGCCGAGCCGGCCGGCACCGATCCGGACGCAGCGGCCCGATGATCGGGACCCCGTTCCTCGTCCTCGGCCTGCTCCTGCTCCTGAGCGCCCTCGTCGGCGGCCGGATCGCGGGGGCGGACCGGGGCGTGGTCGGGACCGTCCTCCTCTCCCCGCTCCACCCGGCGACCTGGCGGGCGACCGCCGCCATCGTCCTCGGCTTCTGGGTCGAGGTCGTCGCGATCTCCTTCGCCCTGGCGGCCATCTCGACCGGGTCGTCGCTGCTCTTCATCGGGGTCGGCGTCGTCGTCATCGGGATCGGCATCGAGGGCTGTCGGCTCGTCGCCCGCGTCGAGCGAGCCCGGACCCGACTCGCCGACCCGCGGCCGCTCGTCCCCCACGCGTACCGGCCGTACGGCCGCGACCTGCGCGACGTCGTCCTGGCGGTCTTCGCCGACCAGAGCCGCTGGCGGGATGTGGTGTACGTCTTCGTCGCGTTCCCGTTGACCGTCCTCGAGCTCGTGGTCGTCGTCGCGATGTGGACCGCGACGATCGCGCTCCTGTCGGTGCCGATCTGGCAGCTGGCCGGTGGGGGGCTCGAGGTGACCGGGCTCGCCCTGCGACCGGAGGCGATCGCCGTCGCGGCCGGCGTCGCCGGGCTGGCCCTGCTGCCCGTCGCGGCGCTGACCGCCCGTGGCCTGATGGCGCTCCATCGGGCGGTCATCGCGGGGCTCCTGTGCGACTCGGAGCAGCGGCGCCTCGAGCGCCGTGTCGAGACGCTCGAGGGCAGCCGTCGGGCCGTCCTCGACGTCGAGGCGACCGAGCTGCGCCGGATCGAGCGCGACCTCCACGACGGCGCCCAGCAGCGGCTCGTCGCCCTGACGATCGACCTCGGCCTCGCCGCCGAGCGGATCGAGACCGATCCGGCACGGGCGCGCGAGCTCGTCGAAGGGGCCCGCGACCAGGCGCGCGTGGCGCTCGCCGAGCTGCGCGACCTCGTCCGCGGGATCGCGCCCGCCATCCTGCTCGACCGCGGGCTCGTCGCGGCGCTCGGCGCGGTCGCCGCCCGCAGCCCGGTGCCGACCGCGATCGTCAGCAGCCTGCCCGAGGGCACCCGGCTGCCCGACGCGATGGAGCGGGCGGCCTACTTCGTCGTCGCGGAGGCGCTGGCGAACGTGGCCAAGCACGCCGGCGCGAGCCGCTGCGAGGTCCGGCTGCGGGCCGAGGAGCCCGGCCTCGTCGTCGAGATCTGGGACGACGGCACGGGCGGCGCCCGGGTCGTGCCCGGCGGTGGCCTGACCGGGCTCGCCGGGCGGGTCGAGGCGCTCGACGGGACGCTCGCGGTCGAGAGCCCGGCCGGCGGACCGACGGTGGTCCGGGCGTTCATCCCGGCCCCACCAGCCGCCCCGGCCGCCCCGGCCGGGGTCGCTCAGTCGCCGAGGTAGGCGAGGACCGCCAGCACCCGCCGGTGGTCGTTCTCCGAGTCGGGCAGCTCGAGCTTGCCGAAGATGTTGCCGATGTGCTTCTCGGTCGCCCCCTCGGTGATGCCGAGGAGCGCCGCGATCCCGACGTTCGTGCGCCCCTCCGCCATCGCGCCGAGGACCTCGCGCTCGCGGGGGGTCAGCGCGTGGAGCCGGTCGTCGGCATGGCGAGGGACCATGAGCTGGGCGACGACCTCGGGATCGAGCGCGGTGCCACCCCGGGCGACGCGGCGCAGCGCGTCCATGAACTCGCGGATGTCGGCGACCCGGTCCTTGAGCAGGTAGCCGACGCCGCCGGCGCGATCGGCCAGGAGCTCGGTCGCGTACTGTCGCTCGACGTATTGGCTCAGGACGAGGACCGGCGCACCCGGCACCCGGTGGCGAGCCTCGATCGCCGCGCGTAGCCCCTCGTCGCGCTGGGTGGGCGGCATCCGGACGTCGACGACCGAGACGTCGGGGCGATGCTCGACGACGGCGGCGACGAGCGAGGGCCCGTCGCCGACCGCGGCGACGACCTCGCCGCCGGACTCGGCGATGACGCGGGCCAGGCCCTCGCGGATGAGGACCGAGTCCTCGGCGATGACGACCCGGAGCGGTGCGGCGTCCACCCGCGGATCATGCACCGATCTAGTGGATGGCGGCCGCGCCCTCGAGCGCCTCGAAGGTGATGCAGTCCTCGACCGGGCAGACGTACTGGCAGAGCCGGCAGCCGACGCAGTGGTCGGGCTCGACCTCGAGGTGCGACGTCCCGTTGGAGCGCTCGAGCCGGATCGCCTGGTGGGCACCGTCGTTGCAGGCCGCGTAGCACAGGTTGCAGTGGATGCAGCGCTCCTGGTCGATGTGGGCGAGCAGTCGGAACTCCTGGTCGAGGTTGCCCCAGTCGGTGATCGTCGGCAGCGCCTTGCCGACGAGCTCGGATGGGCTGTGCAGGCCCTTCGCCCGCAGGTAGGTCGAGAGGCCGTCGATCAGGTCGTCGACGAGGCGGAAGCCGTAGTGCATCACGCTCGTGCCGACCTGGACGGTCGTCGCGCCGACGAGCAGGAAGTCGAGGGCGTCGCGCCAGGTCTCGATGCCGCCGATGCCGGACACCGGGAGCCGGACGTCCGGGTCGGAGGCGACCTGCGAGACCATGTTGAGCGCGATCGGCTTGACCGCCGGCCCGGCGTAGCCGCCGTGCGAGCCCTTGCCCCGGACGTCGGGCACCGGCGCCCACGTCTCGAGGTTGACCCCGATCAGGCTGCTGATCGTGTTGATCAGGGCGACGCCGTCGGCGTTGGCCGCCCGGGCTGCGCGGGCCGGGTAGCGGATGTCGGTGACGTTCGGGGTGAGCTTGACGAGGACCGGCAGCTCGGCCTTCTCCATCACCCACTCGGTGATCATCTGGACGTACTCGGGGACCTGGCCGACCGCGGCGCCCATGCCCCGCTCGCTCATCCCGTGCGGGCAGCCGAAGTTGAGCTCGTATCCGTCCGCCCCGGTGTCGTTGCACTTGGCCAGGATCTCGTGCCAGGCCTCCCGCTTCGCCTCGACCATGAGGCTGATCACGACCGCATTGTTCGGGTAGCGCTTCTTGACCTCGCGGATCTCGGCGATGTTGACGTCCGTCGGGCGGTCGCTGATGAGCTCGATGTTGTTGATCCCGACGAGCTTCCGGCCACCGTGCTCGAATGAGCCCAGGCGGGCCGTGACGTTGCGGATCGGCTCGCCGATCGTCTTCCAGACGGCGCCGCCCCAGCCGGCGTCGAAGGCTCGGGCGACCATCTCGCCGTTGTTGCTGATCGGGCAGCTGGCCAGCCAGAAGGGGTTCGGGCTGCGGATGCCGGCCATGTCGGTGAACAGGTCGACGCCGGGGACGGTCGCATCGGTCGGGCGGACCGGGACGATCGTCGGCTTAGCCAGCCCGAGGGCGGCCACGATCGAGCCGGCCGCGACCTTGCCCGCCTGGACGGCGTCGACGACCTCGGCGCCGCCGTTGACGATGTCGCCGATCGCCCAGACCTTCGGATTCGCCGTCCGCCCGGAGGCGGCGTCGGCCGACGCCACGCCGGCCGCGTGCGGGACGCCGAAGGCCTCGAGCACCGCGGCCATCCCCGTCGGGCCGTCCTGGCCGACGGCCCGGACCACGACGTCCAGGGCGACCTCGGAACGCGACCCCTCGACCGGCTCCGGGCGCCGGCGCCCGGACGCATCGGGCTCGCCGAGGGCCATCGCCTGGAGGGCGAGGCCGGTGACGTGACCGTCGCCGAGGATCTCGACCGGCGCGGTCAGCCAGCGGATCCCGACGCCGAGCGACCGGGCGAGGTCGATCGCGTGCGGGTAGGCCGGCGTCTCGGCGGCGCTGCGCCGGTAGAAGAGCGTCACGTCCTCGGATCCGAGCCGGACCGCGGCCGCCGCGGCGTCGAAGGCGGTGCTGCCACCGCCGATGACGCCGACCCGCCGGCCGGCGAGCGGACCGCCGCTGGCAAGGGCCTCGCCGCCGTCGATCGCCTGGCCGATGAGGTCGAGCGCATCGATCACGCCGTCGAGGTCCTCGCCGGGGACGCCGAGCCGCTTGCCGTGGCCGAGGCCCATCGCCAGGACGACCGCGTCGTTGGCGCCGAGGAGCGCGGCCGGGTCGACGTCGCGACCGACGACGCTGCCGAGCTCGAAGCGGGCGCCGGCCCGCTCCACCTCGGCCACGTCGAGGGCGACCGTTTCGCGCGGCAGCCGCCACGGGACGATCCCGTGGTCGCCGAGGCCGCCCGCCCGCGGCTTCGCGTCGTGGAGCGTCACGGCCACGCCGGCCCGCCGCAGCTCCGCCGCGCAGGCGAGCCCGGCCGGGCCGGCACCGACGATGGCGACCCGCTTGCCGGTCTCGTCGCCGGGCGTGAAGAACACCCCGCCCGACGCGGCATACGACTCCACCGCGTGGCGCTGGAGCCGGCCGATCGCGATCGGCCGGTCGAGGGCGCTCCGGACGCAGGCGCCCTCGCACAGGCGCTCGACCGGGCAGGCGGCCCCGCACGTCGCACCGAGCGGGTTGGCCGCGAGGATCGTCCTGGCGCTGCCCTCGATGTTGCCGGTCGCGATCTTGCGGATGAAGGACGGGACGTCGATGCTCGTCGGGCAGGCGCGCGTGCACGGCGCGTCGTAGCAGTAGAGGCATCGCTCCGCTTCCGTGCGGGCGGCGGCCGGGGACAGCGGCGGCAACGGCTGGAACGGATCGGGCATCTGCCCGAACGACGTCTCGACGGTCATCGTATCTGGACCCTCGGAAGGCGCGCCGGTGGACGGCGACGGCATGGACGCAGGGGCCCATCGTCGGGGCGGTCCGGGCGCCCCGCGACGGCCGAACCGCCCGCCCGGGACGGGCCGAAGGGCGCCTCTGGGAGCGCTCGACGGCCGGCCGTGGCGGCCGCTCCCCGAGGGGCGGGCGGTCACCGATCCCGCGGGCCGGAGGGCCCTACCCTGGTGGCGCGCGGACGCCGACGATGCCCCGCGATGGCCGGCCCGACGGCACGGCCGAGACCGACCGACCGACCCATGGCCCGATCGAGCACAGGAGACCGCGGTGACCGAGCCGAAGGCACCCGAACGGAAGCGGATGACCCTGCCGGGGCTCCTCGCCAAGAAGGCCGAGGGCGTCCCGATCACCTGGCTGACCTGCTACGACTATCCGACGGCGTACCTCCAGGACCAGGCCGGCGTCGACATGATCCTCGTCGGCGACAGCCTGGGCATGACGATGCTCGGCTACGACAGCACGCTGCCGGTGACGATGGACGACATGGTCCGCCACACCGCGGCCGTCCGGCGCGGTGCGCCGAACGCCTGGGTCGTCGGCGACATGCCCTACATGAGCTACCAGCCGAGCGTCGAGACGGCGATCCGCAACGCCGGCCGGTTCATGGCCGAGACCGGCTGCGACGCGGTCAAGCTCGAGGGCGGCGCCGAGATGGCCGACCGCGTCGCCGGCATCGCGCGGGCCGGGATCCCGGTCATCGGCCACCTCGGGCTGACGCCGCAGAGCGCGAGCGCGCTCGGCGGGTTCCGGCTCCAGGGCAAGGGCGCGGCGCAGGCGAAGAAGATCGTCGACGACGCCCGGACCCTCGAGGATGCGGGCGCCTTCTGCGTCCTCCTCGAGCTCGTCCCGGACCGGGTCTGCGCGCTGATCACAGAGCGGGCGCGGGGCGCGATCATCATGGGTCTCGGCTCGGGGCCCCACGCCCACGGGCAGCTGCTCATCTACCACGACGCGTTCGGGCTCTACCCGAAGTTCACCCCCCGGATGGCCAAGGTCTTCGCCGACGCCGGGGCGACGATCCGGACCGGCCTCGCGGCGTACGTCGCCGAGGTCACCGCCGGGACGTTCCCGGCTCCGGCGAACTGGTTCGGGATGAAGGACGAGGAGTACGACGAGCTCGTCCGGCTCGTCGAGGAGGACCCGCGGTGACGACCGAGACGCGCACCGACATCCGCGACCGGCTGGCGATCCCGCACGACCGCCTCGCCGAGCTGAACGCGCTGCTCCTCGATCCCGAGGAGCGGGTGGTCAGCGACCTGCTCGAGGTCGTCGCCCGGTACGGGACGCCCGACGAGATCAACCGCCGGGCCGCCGAGGCCGGCACGATCCCGGCCCTGCTCGATCGCGTGCGCGCGACCCGGCCCGAGTACCTCGCCGATCTCGAGTGGCTGACCGAGCAACGTGATCGCGGCGCCTTCGTGAGCGTCGCCGACTACCGCCGCTCGGTCCTCGGCGACCGGGCCGACACGATGACGTTCCGGGACGACATGGCGGTGACCCTCGAGGTCAGCGCGCTCCAGTACTTCCCGTGGGTGATCGCGGCGGCGCGGCGGGCGATCGACGACCGCGCGCTGATGCCCGGCCGCTGGATCCGCGTCCGCAAGATGCGCGAGCAGGAGCTCGACGGCGACCTGCCGGCCGTCCACGCGGCGATGCGGATCATCGGCGCGAGCGTCGTCGAGACGCTCGACACGAAGGGCACCGACGGCTCCAACGTCCACCTCGACGGCCCGGCGACGATCACCGGCTACTTCGGCGGCGTCGGCCAGCCCAACGACCACCCGCTGCTGTGGGTCGACGAGTTCCTCCACTACTACACCGAGTACGGCGTCCGGCAGGTCCTCAACCTCAACCCGGGCACCGTCCTGATCGGCTATCTCCTCTACCGGCTCGGCGTCGACATCGAGTTCAAGATCTCGGTCTTCATGGGCAACGACAACCCGTACGCCGGGCTATGGACGATGCTCGGGGCCCGGCTCTTCGCCCGCGAGGACGGCTCGACGCCGCTCGTCGGCTTCAACTGGAGCAACTCGGTCGACAACGAGACGCTCGAGATCGCAGCCCAGGTCCGCCGGGCACTCGGGCTCGAGACGGCCGTCCGGTTCGAGCACCACATCACCGAGACCCAGCGGAGCATCGTCCGCCAGCCCTACGACCGGCGCGACGAGCTCGTCGCCCTGTCCGACCACGTCGCCAACATCTCGGCCAAGCACGAGGGCGGCGATCCCGCGGTCGACGCGGCCCGCCCCCACCCGTCGGACATCCTCGACTACTTCCGGGACAAGGAGGAGGTCATCGCCAGCGGCGACTGGGAGGCTCTCGCCGACGACTTCGCCGACAAGCTCGACGCGACGAACCACACCGCCCGCGCCCTGACCGAGCACGGCCTGTCGTTCGTCGCCGCGGAGCACCTCCACCACCGCGGCTGACGGTCGGGCCGAGCAGGGGGCCGCCCGGCGGCCCCGGCGTGCCTACATCTGCTTGAAGCGCGGCCCCTCGCCGCCCTCGGGCGGCAGCCAGCGGATGTTCTCCGATGGGCACTTGACCACGCAGGTCATGCAGTGGAGGCAGTTCGAGGCGGACAGGACGATCCGCTCGCCGTCCCAGCGGTAGACCTGGCCCGGGCAGAAGTGGGTGCAGGCGCTGGCGTGGTCGCGGGCGCAGGCGGCGCAGCGGGCCGGGTCGAGGATCGTCATGTGCGGTGGCTCGTCCTCGCGGTGGAGCGAGCCGGTCAGGCTGACGAACGTCGCCCCGTCCATCCCGCCGGGGTCGGGCCGCTTGAGCCGTGCGCCGGGGCGGCTCCCGTGGGAGTCGGGGGCCATCGGCAGGCGGGCCGGGATGAGGCTTTGGACGAGGGACAGCGGGGCGCCCGGGTAGATGCCCCACTGGAAGCTCTGGCGGTAGTTGCGGGCATGCCGGAGGTCGGGCAGGACGCCCGCCTCGTCGAGCCGCCGGACGTAGCCTTCGAGCGGGACCCGCGCCGCCGGCCCGTCGTCGCGGACCGCGGCGAGGCCCTCGGCGACCGTGTCGGCCGCGGCGATCCCGGACCGGATCGCGTAATGGATGCCCTTGATCTTCTCCATGTTGACGAAGCCGGCGCCGTCGCCGACGACGAGCGCGCCCGGGACCGCGACGCGCCCGAGGGCGTGGTAGCCGCCCTCCGGGATCGTCTTCGCGCCGGTCGCCACCGTGATCGAGCCGGTGAGCAGGTCGGCCACGAACGGGTGGGCCCGGAAGCGCTCCAGCTCGCGCTGCGGGGTAAGGTCGCCCTGCCGCCAGTCGAGCCCGAGGATGAGCCCGATCGCGACCGTCCGATCGCCCATGCTGTACAGGAACCCGCCACCGAAGCCGCTCGCGGGCACCGGGTCGCCGAGCGTGTGGACGACCCGGCCCGGGCCGAAGCGGTCCTCGCCGGGGAAGCGCACGACGGCCTTGAGCCCGAGCGACCAGACCTGCGGGTTGCGCCCGGCGCCGAACCGCTCGCGGAGCTCGGTCGAGAGGACCCCGTGCGAGCCGTCGGCGAGGATCGTCACCCGGGCCCGGATCGGCTCGGCCGGCCGGTGGTTCGACTTCGCGCCGCCGTGGGCGTCGAGGCCGAGCTCACCGAGGACGACGCCGGCGACCCGGCCGTCCTCGATGAGGAGCGAACGCGCTGCGAACCCGCCGTAGCACTCGACGCCGGCCCGTTCCGCGCGGCCGGCGAGGAAGTCGACGAGCTTGGCGAGCGGGACGGTCACGTCGCCGGTGTGCCGCATCCGGGTCGGGACGACCGCCTCGGGGACGCGGATCGCGTGGTCGCCGACCAGGAACCACAGCTCGTCGCGCTCGACCGGCGTGACGTGCTCCATCAGCCGCCGGTCGTCGCGCCAGTCGGGGACGAGCTCGTCGAGGCAGGCCGGCTCGAGCGCCGCGCCCGACAGGCAGTGGTAGCCCGGTCGGGGCGCCTTGTCGATGACGACGACCGACGCCTCGGGGTCCGTCTCGGCGAGCCGCTGGCGGAGCCGGATCGCCGTGGCCAGACCGGCCGGGCCGGCGCCGACGACGAGGACGTCGATGGGTCGCTCGCTCATGCCGCGGCCTCCGTCGCCTTGACCAGCGCCGGCACGACCGTCTCGATGTCACCGACGATGCCGTAGTCCGCGTAGTCGAAGATCCGCGCCTTGGGATCCTTGTTGATGGCGACGACGATCTCCGAGCCCTGCATCCCGGTGATGTGCTGGACCGCGCCGGAGATGCCGATCGCGACGTAGAGCCGCGGCTGGACCGTCTGACCGGTCTGGCCGACCTGGAAGTCGTGGGTCGTGAAGCCGTCCTCGACGGCCATCCGCGAGGCGGCCACCTTGGTGCTGGCGCCGAGGAGCTGCCCCAGCCCGAGCGCGAGCGGCTGGAGGTACGCCTCGAAGTCGGTCCGCGACCGGAAGCCGTGGCCGCCCGCGACGATGATCTCGGCGTCCCGGATCGAGGCCCGGGCGGCGAACGACTCGACCGGGACCACCTCGAGCCCGAGGTCGGCAGCGCCGAGCTCGACGGGCACGCGGACCACCTCGCCGGTCCGGTCGGGATCGGCCACCGGGACCTTGAAGACGCCCGGGCGGACCGTCGCCATCTGGGTCTGCGAGTCCTTCGTCATGATCGTCGCCATGACGTTCCCGCCGAGCGCCGGGCGCGTCTGCTTGAGGACGCCGACGAGGTCGACGCCGCCCTTCGAGATGTCGCCGATCTCGAGCCGGGTGCAGTCGGCGGTCAGCCCGCAGCGGCAGGCGTAGGCGACCCGGGGCGCCAGCTCGCGGCCGAGCGGGGTCGCGCCGAAGAGGAGGATCTGCGGCCGTCGGTCGCGGACGAGGTCGGCGATCGCCTTCTTGTGGGCCAGCGGGTCGAACGCGGCGAGGAGCGGGTGCTCGAGGACGTAGACGACGTCGGCCCCGGCGGCGATCAGCGTCGCCGGCCGGTCGCCGGCGGTCTCGCACGGCAGGACCGCGGCCACCCGCTCGCCGAGGTCCTCCGCCAGCCGCCGGACCTTGCCGATGAGCTCGAGCGAGACGCTCCGGACGCCGTCGCCCTCGCGCTCGGCGAAGACCCACAGCTCGCCGCGGTACGTCGGCTCGCGGCCGGCCAGGTCGTAGCGATCCTCCGCCACCGGGTCGGCCCCGGGGGCGGCCGTGTGGTAGCGGGACGAGATCCGCTCGACGAGGTCGGCCGGGTCGTGGAGGACCTCGCAGGCCTTCGCCCGGACCTCCGAGGGGCTGAACAGGCGACAGACCTGGGTCCACGAGCCCTTGAGGCCGATCCGCGTCCGGTCGGCCCCGACCGCATCGGCGCCCCACTCGTGGACCCGCGCGTGGCGGGCGGTCCGGGCGCCGGCGAAGGTCGGGTACAGCGTGTCGGTGCAGGCGGTGACCGTGACGAGGACCGGCCAGCGGAGCGGGTGGACGTCCTCGACACCCTCCGAGGCGATCCGTCGGATGGCGATCTGCGGCTCGGTCACGAGCCCCTTCGCATAGGCGATGTGGTCGATCCCGAGCTCCTCGGCGATCTGGGGCGGGACCTGGGCCGTGTCTCCGTCGACCGACTGCATCCCGGTGACGATCGCGTAGTCGCGACGCCCGTCGAGCAGCTCGCGCTCGATGCGACGGATGGCGCAGGCGAGCGAGTAGGCGGTGGCGCCGGTGTCGGCCCCGGCGAAGGCGCTGTCGGTCAGCAGGACGGCTTCGCCGGGGACGCGGGCGAGGCACTCGACGAGGACCTCGCGGGCCATCGGCGGACCCATCGTCAGGAAGACGATCCGGGCGTCCGGATCGGCCGCGGCCAGGCGGGCGGCGAAGGTCAGGGCATGGAGGTCGAGCGGGTTCAGGATGCTGTCGAGCATCGCGCGGCGGAGGGTGCCCTTCTCCCGGTCCCAGGCATCCTCCGGGATGTTCGAGACATCCGGGACCTGCTTCACGAGGACGATGCAGTCCACGACCCGACGATATCGGTCGGGGCCGGGGGGGCGGCTAGCGCCGAACGTCACACGGTCGGCCCGGTCGGGACGGGCCATCGTCCCCGGAACGGGGGCCGAGGTCCCAAGGCGAGCCGGCTGGTCGTCAGGTCGGCTCGACCTCCGTGGTCGCCCGGCGCTCAGTCGCCGAGACAGGTCCCGACGTCGCGCGCGGTCGCGACGAGCGGATGGTCGAGCGGCACCGTCTTGCGGCGACCGGCGACCATCTCGAGCGGCACGGCCCTCGTCCCGTCGCCGTCGGCCGCGACCATGATCCCGAACCGGCCGTCGTCGACGAGCTCGGCGCCAGCCCGGCCGAGTCGAGCCGCGAGGAGCCGGTCGACCGGCGAGGGCGTGCCACCGCGCTGGACGTAGCCGAGGATCGTCACCCGCGACTCGAGCCCCGTGAGCTCCTCGAGCTGGCCGGCCAGCCGCAGCGAGTGGCCCGTCCGGTCGGCCTCGTAGGCGGCGAGCTCGGCGTCGATCGCCGCGAGCTCGGCGGGATCACTCGCCTTCTCGCGCCGCCGGATCGTGTCGCGGTAGACGCGGGCGCTCGCCGCGTCGTGGGCGCCCTCGGCGACGGCGACGATGCTGAAGTTGGTCCCCTTCCGGGTCCGCGCCCGGATCGCCGACACGACCGCGTCGATCTCGTACGGGATCTCGGGGATGAGGATCACGTCGGCGCCGCTCGCCAGCCCGGCCCCGAGGGTGAGCCAGCCGGCGTTGTGGCCCATGACCTCGGCGACGACGATCCGGTGGTGCGAGTGGGCCGTGCTGTGGAGCCGGTCGATCGCCTCGGTCGCGATCTCGAGGGCCGTCGCGAAGCCGATCGTCGCATCGGTCTCGGCGACGTCGTTGTCGATCGTCTTGGGCAGGGTCACGATGTTCAGCCCGGCCTTCGCGAGACGCATCGCCGACTTCTGGGTGCCGCCGCCGCCGATGCAGACGAGCGCGTCGAGCCCCGCCTCGCGGTAGGTCCGGACGATCGCGTCGGTCATGTCGACGACCTGGCCGTCGACGACCATCCGGTGGGGCTTGTCGCGACTCGTCCCGAGGATCGTCCCGCCGACCGTCAGGATGCCGGCGAGGGTGCTCGAGTCGAGCCGCATCCGGCGGTCCTCGGCCAACCCGCGGAACCCGTCACGGAACCCGACGAGCTTCAGCCGGTGGCGGCCGATCGCCGCCTTGCCGAAGCCGCGGATGGCGGCGTTGAGCCCCGGGCTGTCACCGCCGGCGGTCAGGATCCCCACGCGCTTCGCGCTGCCCACGTCGGTCTCCCCTGCGTCGACCCCATCATCGCGGTTCGGCGCCCGGTCGTGGGCGTCGCGACCGCAGGTTCCGCCGGGTCGAGCGGGGGCGCCGGGTCCGGCGCGCGCCGTGGGCGGTGGGTCAGCGCGGGATCGTGAGGACCGGGATCGGGGTCGGGCGGGGGCCGGGGGCCTGGCTCGCGCGGCCGAGATCGCCCCGGGCGTGGGCCGGCCGGCGGCAGCGGGAGCAGGCCATCACCAGCCGCCCGACCGGGTCACGCAGCGGCGCGACCTCCCCGGACGGCCGGTACCGGCCGCACGAATCGCAATCCATGGTGTCGGCTCCTGGTTCAGCGTCGATGTCGGTCTCCCGGCGACTCGTCGGTGGGCCCGAAGCCCTCCGGTCGCGAGCCTGTGCCCATGAGGCCATGCCCCGATCCGCCACGCCACCGTCGCTCCGTCAACGTCGGGTCAACGTCTGGCAACGATCGGTCGCGAGCGTCGCCGGCCGGGCCCGGCCGGGTCAGCCGAACCAGAGCGACGCGTCCCGACCGAAGGCGGGCTCCGACGCCGCCGGCCGGGGGACCACCACCCGCCGGCGCATCAGGTCGTCCCACGCCGGCAGCCTGGTCCCCGAGCGGATCTCGAGCCAGCGGATGGCCAGGGCGACCGCGACGGGGTCACGCGCGAGGCGACGAGCCGCCGATTCGAAGCGCCCGGGACCGCGATCGCCGTCGGCTCCGTCGGCCGGCGGGTCCGCGGGCGGCGCGAGCTCGATGCCGAGTCGGCGCACCCGGCCGACCAGGCCATGCGGGTCGAGGATCGCGGCCACGCGACTTCGCATCGTCGCGACCTGGTCGGCGAAGACCGCCGACCGCCACAGGTGCGGCCGCTCGTCGTCGCGGGCGAGCAGGAACGGCAGCGCTTCGGCCAGCTCGTCCAGCGACTTCGTCAGGCCGCCGACCTCGTCCATGGGGACCTCCACTCGGACGCCGCGCGACTCGCGTCACCCGATCTGCCGGCGCCGGGCGACCGGGTCCGGCGCGACGATCCTGCGGGCGGCGTGTTGGTGGCCGGTTACCGCGGTGTCATCGCTCGGTGAGCGCCGCGCCTACCACAGCAGGTCCGGCCAGGACGCCGCGACGAGGCGGCCGGCGACGAACGACGCGGCGTTCGCCGCGAGCGAGGCGATGACCCGTCGATGCGGGCCGCACGATGGGCCGACCGGCCCTATCGTGGGCGCTGTGCGGGCCGCGACCATGCCCCCTTCACCGGCCCCGGCCCGACCGGCGCAGCTTCCGAGGAGACGTCCCATGGCCGACCTCTCGACCACCTTCACCGGCATCCGCTTCGCGAACCCGTTCATGCTCGCCTCGGCGCCGCCGACCGAATCCGAGAGCAACATCCGGCGCGCCTTCGACGCGGGCTGGGGCGGGATCGTCACCAAGACGATCGGGCTCCACCCGGTGGTCAACGTCCGCGGCCCCAAGACGAAGTTCCTGCGGGTCGACGACGGCGGGACGCGCGTCTCGATGGCGAAGCGGACAGAGTCGACGCTGATGGGCTCGTGGAACTGGGAGCTCATCTCGGACAAGCCGCTCGACTGGTGGATCCCGCGGATCGAGGCCATCAAGCGCGACCACCCCGACCGCGTCCTCGTCGCCTCGATCATGGCCGGCTCGGGCAACGACAAGGAGCTCGACAACTGGCAGACCCTCGCCACCGCGGTCCAGGACGCGGGGGCCGACGCGATCGAGCTCAACTTCTCGTGCCCGCACATGGACCGGGTGGACATGGGGGCGAATGTCGGCCGGGACGCGGTCCTCTGCTCGGTCTCGACCCAGGCGGTCAAGGCCGTGGCCCGGGTCCCGGTCTGGGTCAAGCTCACGCCGGCGACCGCCGACATCACCGAGGAGGCCGCCGCGACCTTCCTCGGTGGGGCCGACGCCATCACCTCGTCGAACACGTTCCCCTCGCTCCCGCTCATCGACCCCGAAACGCTCGAGTTCGAGGTCAACGTCGACGGCTACACCTCGTCGGGCGGGCTCGGCGGCCCGGCCATCCTGCCCCAGTCGCTGGCGAAGATGGCCCAGCTCACCCAGGCCTTCCCCGACCGGGCGTTCTCGGGCATCGGCGGGATCTCGACGTTCGAGCATGCCCTCAACTACTTCCTGCTCGGCTGCGGGACCGTCCAGGTCGCGACGGCGGCGATGCTCGACCACGCCATCGGCCCGAACGTGATCGCCGGACTCACCGCCGGCATGGCCGAGTTCCTCGACCGGAACGCGGGGCGTGGCTGGACGTCGCTGGACGACTTCCGGGGGCTCCGCCGCGGCCGCGTCGTCGCCCAGTCGCAGATCGCTCGACCCAACGCGGCCGGCTACCACGGCGGCTATGGCGACGAGGTCGAGGGTTACGCGGCGCCCGAGGGCGTCGAGGTCACCACCGGGTCGTAGGCCGGGGGCCCGCCGCCGGGCACCTCGGCCGTTCCGGGATGCGCCGTTCGGCACTCGCGCCCGGCCGGCTG
>CAZABC010000013.1:60580-66399 GCA_964483405.1 uncultured Anaerolineaceae bacterium | reverse complement strand
GAGATCTCGAGGACGGTCCCGGTCGGCGCCTCCGAGGCCGACGGGCTGCCCGACGCTCCGGCCGACGGCGCCACGCTCGGCGCGCCCGACGGTGCGACGGACGGGACGGGCGTCGGGGACGGAGCCGGCGCGTAGGTCCACGACGGCGCGGCCGACGAGCACCCGGCGAAGGCGAGGGCAACGGCAGCGACGAGGGCGGCGACGGGGGCGGAACGGGGCGATCGCATCGGGGCGTGGTCCTTCAGGTGTCGTTGACGCAGCGTGGAAGGCTCCGGGAAGGGCGCCCTACTGTACCGAACCCCGCTCCGGTCGTCTTCCGGGGCCGCCGCCGGTCCGCTCAGTCGCCCGGTGTCAGGCCGAGGCGGATCGCGACCGCGGCGGCCTCCACCCGGCCCGACACCCCGAGCTTGCCGAGGATGTTGCCGACGTGGACCCCGACCGTCTTCTGGCTGATGAACAGCCGCTCGCCGATCTCGCGGTTGGTCCGACCCTCCGCGATCAGGCCGAGCACCTCACGCTCGCGGGGGCTCAGGCCGAACGTGTCGGCCCGCCGCGGCTCCACGGCGCCGACGAGCTCGCGAGCGACGCCGCCCGGCGCCGGGACGGCGACGCCCGCAGCGGCCGAGGACCCGACCGGGACGGCGATCGCGGCGCCGACGACCCCGGCGGCGACCGGCTCGCCGACACTCAGCCCCGCGTCGAGCCCGGGCCGGATCGGGATGGCGACCGGACCTCGCCCGGCGCCGTCGCGTCCCGCCGCCGTGGACGGGCGGATGGCCAGCGTCCGCGTCACGCGGTCGGCCAAGGCGTCGGGCAGGCGGATCCGCGCCCGAGCCGCGAGCTCGTCGAGGCGCCGCAGGAGCGGACGCGCCCCGAGGTCCAGGGCAGCACCGGCAGCGGCTTCCAGCGGCGCCCGGGCCTGGGCCCGGCCGGCCCGCGCCTCGGCAGCGCCGAGGACCGCCTCGGCCTCGCGCCAGCGGGCCTTGGCGGCCTGGTAGCGATCGCCGACGGCGTCCCACTCGGTCGCGACCGCGGCCCAGGCCGCTGGGTCGTCGCGACCGCCCATCCGTCCGGCATAGGCCCGGGCCGTCGCGAGGCGGGCATCCGCCTCCCGGCGCGACCCGCGATCGCGCCCGACACCCGACGCCAGGACCGCCGACTCGGCCGCGGCGAGGACCGCCGAGCCGGTCTGGCGCGCGCTCGCGACCGTGCCGAGATCTCGGCGGCCGGCACCCGTGGCCGCGACGGCCGCGACCTCGAGGACGGTCGCCGCCGACCGGGCGACGAGGACCCAGTCCTCGGTATCGCGGACCCGCGCCCAGCCGAGCTCGGCCGCCCGTCGGGCGTCGGCGAGGTCGTCGCGCCACAGGGCGAACGACGCCGCGGCCCCGTAGACCGGGACGGCGTACTGCGAGTCGCGGACCGTCTCGAGCTCGAGGAGGAGCCGCCCGAGCAGGCGCCCGGCCGTCTCGCCCGCCTCGGACTCGACCTCGACGATCGCGAGGTTGATCGCCGAGTTCACGAACCCGATGCCGGCCGGGCTCCACTCGAGCGAGATCCGGGTCAGCGCCCGCGCCTCGGACCAGCGACCGAGATAGAAGAGCGAGTCGGCCGCGTTGCCCCGGAGGAAGTTGCCGTAGACCGCCTCGAGGCCGACCGTCCGGGCGACGTCGATGCCCTCGGTGGCCACCTCGACCGCCTCCTCGCGGTGCCCGTCGAGGTCGAGGATCGTCGTCAGGTTGGCGTAGGCGCGGAAGACCTCGTCGAGGCGACCGAGTCGCTTGGCGAGGGCGAGCGACTCCCGCAGGTGGTCGACGGCCGCCGTCGGATCATCGCCCCAGCCCTCCGACACGCCGAGCGTCGTGAGCGCGCTGACCTCGACGACCCGGCCGGCGTCGCCGGCAGCCCGGGCGCCGTCGATCGCCCGGTTCGCCAGCCGGATCGCGTCCGAGAACGTCCCGTCGAGCATCCGGAGCTGGGCGAGGGCGGCCAGGGCTCGGGCGTGGTCGGCGCCACCTTCGGTCGCAAGGAGGCCGACGGAGCGCTCGATCGCCGCCCGCGCCCCCTCGTGGTCGCCCGCGGCCCGGCGGTACTGCCCGAGCCGCTCGAGGAGTCGGCCGAGCGCGACCCGGTCGCGCCGCTCGTCGAGCGTCGCCGCGGCGGCCTCGGCGAAGGCGACGGCACGGCCCGGGTGGCCGGCCGCTAGGGCGAGCTCGGCGGCGCGGGCGCCGATCGCCGGCGCGTCGCCCTCGGGGCCCGCGGCGGCGCGCTCCGAGGCGCGGGCGAACGGGCCGGCCTGCTCGCGGGCCGCCTCGGTGAGCTCGAGGGCCCGGTCGAGGGCGGCGAAGGCGACGTCGGGCGCGTCGAGCGACTCGGCATCGTCGGCGGCGGCGATCGCCGCCTCGCGGGCGGCCGCCGGCTGATGGGCCCCGAGCCAGTGCCCGAGCGCGACGGCCGGTCGGTCGGCCAGCGCCACCGCGAGGGCCGCGTGATGGCGAGGACGATGGCGGGGCAGGAGGTCGGCCAGGATCGCCGGGCCGAGGAGCTCGTGCCGCAGCGCGAGCACCGTCGACGGCGGCCCGTCGGCCGCCGGCTCGTCGGCCGCCGGCTGCTCGACGAGGAAGCCGTGCTCGAGCGCCTCGGCCACGCCGGCCGACAGGTCCGCGTCGAGGACGCCGTCGCCGCGCCGGGGTGCCGTCGTCGTCCGAGGCGGAGGCCGGAGGATGCCCTCCTCGAAGGCGGCCGCGGCCGCCGCGAGGTCGGTCCGGGTCAGCGGGACGGTCGCCGGGGCGATCAGCCGGAGCGCGCGGCGGCACTCGGCCGTCCGCAGCGCGAGCCGGGCGGTGACGAGCGTCTCGAAGGAGCCGGTCAGCGAGGAGCTCGAGAGCTCCCTCCGGGCGGCGAGGAGCTCCTCGGCCACCAGCGGGCTGCCGGCCGAGCGCTCGGTGACGAGGAGCAGCGTCGAGGCCGTCGGCCGCTCCCCCTCGACCCCGGCGATCAGCTCCGCGAGCGCGTCGCGGTCGAGCGGCGGCAGGGCGAGGGCGACCGGCGGGCGAGGTCCGCCGGTCATCGCCCCGAGGGTCTCGTGGAAGGGATGCCCGCGGGCGAGCGCGTCCGGCTGGTACGTGGCGACGACGGCGACGCGCTGGGCCCGCGAGACCCGGGTCAGGAACGCCGCGACCGAACGCGACCCGGCGTCCATCCGGTGGAGGTCCTCGAGGATGACGACGACCGGCCGGCGAGCGGCGAGCCGGTCGAGGATCCCGTGGATCGCTTCGAGCAGGCGCGGCTGGTGGCGTTCGGGCTCGATGACGACGGGCATCGCCGGCAGGAGGTCGAGTCCGTCCAGCCGCGACGCGAGGTCCGGGAGGAGCCTGGCGACGACGTCGCCGGCCGGTCCGACGACGTCGGCGAGCTCTTCGTCGGACAGCTCGGCGAGGAGCGGCCGGATCCCGTGGACGATCGGCTCGTAGGCCCGACCGTGGCGGGCGTCCGCGGCGCGGCAGCGCAGGACCGTGACCGGTGACGTCAGGCGAGCCAGCCGGTCGGTCGCCTCGTCGATGAACCGGCTGCCACCCAGGCCGATGTCGGCCCCGACCAGCAGCGTCGCGGGGCGACCGGACGCCGCGTCCTCGATGACCGAGGCGAGGCGGCCGAACTCCTCCTCGCGACCGACGAACCGTGCGCTCGCGAACGGGCCGGGCATGGGGGCATTCTAGGGGTCGGGGACAGCGGCGCGATCCACCCCGGACCGGACCGGTCCGCCCGGTCGGCGCCCGCGCTAGGCTGTGCCGGTGCCAGCCGACGTCCCGCCCCGGGGCCCGCATCCCGACAACGACCTCAACGAGCTGTCCGGCGAGGCGTGGCTCTACTTCACGAAGTCCGTCTGGTCGACCGCCTACCCGTCCGAGCTCGGGCACGTCCGGCGGCGCGCTCACGGCGCGAACAAGCCACCGCGGCTGATGGCTCGCCTGATCGAGTTCTTCACCCGGACCGGCGAGCTCGTCCTCGACCCGTTCGCCGGCGTGGGCGGGACGCTCCTCGGAGCGGCGATCGCGCGCGGCCCGCGGCGGGCGCTCGGGATCGAGCTCGACCCGCGCTGGGTCGAGGTCTACGACGCCGTCGTCGCCGACGCGCTGTCCGAGCGCGACGGCGCCGGGCCGCTCCTGGCCGACCTCGGGTCACAGGACCCCGGCGGCCCACGGTCCTTCGACGGGACCGGGCTCGAGCTCCGCCGGGGCGACGCGCTGGCGATCCTGCCGAGCCTGCCGGACGCGTCCGTCGACTTCGTCGCGACCGATCCGCCGTACAACGTCCAGCTCGCCCGGACGATGTCGGGCGGCCGGCTGGCCGAGCGCTTCGCCAACCGTCGGACCGACTACGCGATGATCTCCGACGATCCGGCCGACCTCGCCAACAGCGCCGACTACGGGACCTACCTCGAGCGGATGGGCGACGTCCTCGTCGAGCTCCGGCGGGTGCTCCGGCCGGGCCGCTACGCGACGGTCATCGTCCGGGACGCCTACCAGGACGGTCGCTACGTGTTCACCGGCGCCGACCTGGCCGCGCGCGCCGACGCCGCCGGGCTCACGCCGAAGGGCGACCTGATCTGGTACCAGGCCGGCACGCGGCTGCGACCGTACGGCTACCCGCGGACCTTCGTCCCCAACATCGCCCACCAGCACATCCTCGTGCTGCGGCGAGACCCCGAGCCGAAGCGCCGCAGCGGCGGCGGCCTGCGCTCCGGACCCGACGGCTCGCGCGCAGCCGCGTCAGGCGCCGAGGCGTGACCGCGCGGCAGCGAACGCCCGCAGGACGTCGTCGTCGACGTCGAGGCCCATCTCCGCGGGCCGTATCGCCGCGGTCGCCATCCGGGTCGCGCTGAGGTCCTCCGTCGCCCGGGCCGCGGTCGCGCGGGCGGCCGGACCGGGCGAAGGGATCTCGTCGACCTCGGCGAGCACCATCCGGTGGAGCCAGCCGCGCTGGCCGTCCGGTGCCTCGACGAGCCAGTAGACGCCGGAGCGCTCGAGCAGCCGGACCTCGTCGCCCTGGTCGAGGGCGCCGACCTCGCTCGCGACGAGCTCGTCGGGCGCGTCGAGCAGCCGGACGACCCGGTAGCGGATCTGGCGCACCTCCGACGCCCCGGTGGCCCCGCCACCGAAGGTCAGCCGGGGCACCTCCGGCGCGGCGATCCGGGCCGGGTCGGCCTTCCTGGCCTCGAGCAGGGACGGGCGGCGCCAGCGCGGCATCGCGAGCTCGCCCTCGGGCCTCGACGGCGCGTCGCCGGGCTCGGGGATGGCGGTCGGTGCGAGGTCGGCCGCCGGCACCGCGTGGAGCCCGGTCGCTGCAGCGGCGGCGAGCGCCATGTCGCTGTCGGTCGGCCGGCCGTCGCGGCGGCGCTTGCCGAAGACGAGGAAGGCCATCGCCATGGCGACCCCGCCGGTCGTGGTGACGAGGGTCGGCAGCAGGAGCGCGATCGGGTCCACCGGCCCGGCGAGGATCGCGGGCACGGCGGCCGCGAAGCCGGCGATCGCGACGCCATCGTCGGGGGCACCGCCGGCGGGCCCGTCGGCGGCCTGCGGGTCGTCGACCCAGGCCGTCGTCCCGGGCTCCGGCGCGGCCGTCGCCGTGTCGATCCAGCGTTCGTGTGCCGATGGGTGCTCCGGGGCGTTCGGGTGCTCCGGGGCGTTCGCGTCGCTCGTGCCCCTGCCGGTCGCGTCGGGATCCGTCGGCGGGGCGGCGGTCCCGCCGTCCGTCGCACCACCCGTGGAGCCGCCGGTCGAGCCGCCCGAGCCGCCCGAGCCGCCCGAGCCGCCGCC
>CAZABC010000013.1:32574-60480 GCA_964483405.1 uncultured Anaerolineaceae bacterium | reverse complement strand
GGTCCCGCCGGTCCCGCCAGTGGCGCCGCCGTCCGTCGCACCACCCGTGGAGCCGCCGGTCCCGCCGGTCCCGCCAGTGGCGCCGCCGTCCGTCGCACCACCCGTGGAGCCGTCGGTCCCGCCGGTCCCGCCAGTGGCGCCGCCGGTCCCACCGTCCGTCGCACCACCCGTGGAGCCGTCGGGGGCGCCGCCGGTGGAGCCGGGCTCTGCCCCGGGTCCGGAGCCTGCGACCGTGACCCTGCCGCTCGCGAGGGATACCCGGTTGCCCGCCGCATCGGCTGCGACGAAGGTGACGGCCCATGTCCCCGGCGGCGGGGCGATCCGCGCCTCGTACACGACGACGCCCCGCTCGTTCTTCCGCAGCCGCGACGGGGCGAGGGCGTGGCGGTGATCACCGAGGTCGACCGCGACGAGTGTCGGCCGCGCCCCCGAGGAGTTCTTGTAGGTGACCCGGAAGAGCGCCGACGCACCCGGCTCGAGCGTGCGGTCGGAGACCGACGCCTCGGCCAGCCGGAGCGGCGTGCGGGCGGCGTCGACCGGCCCGACCGCGGCGAGCGTGAGCGCCGCGATCGCGATCCACGTGCCGAGCATGACCCGGGCGCCCGTGACGCCGGGGACGGAGCGGATGAACCCCATCGGATGATCGCCTCCCGCACGGGGAATAGGTCCCGTGGTCGGTCCGGCGAGCATCGTCCCCGCGCGATGGACGGGCAATGGTACGGGGGTCCGGTCCGGGCCGGTCCCACCGGCGAGCGGTCCCGGGAGGTCGGGGTCGGTCCGGTCGGGGTCGGGTCGGTCGGCGGGACCGAATGGATGGCGGGGGCTAGCCCGAAGTGGTCATCCCCGGTGCGACGGCGCCGGCCGCACCATGGCGCCATGTCGGTCCACGCCGCCGCCCGACGCCATCCCGCCACGGCTTCGGCGCGGGCGATCGCGGTCAGCCTCGTCGTCGGGACGGTCTTCGTCGCCGGCGGCCTCCTCATCGGCTACGCGACCTGGGGGACGGGCTTCGTCACCCAGTTCACGACCCCGCGGCCGACCACCGTCCAGATGGCCGCCGGAGCCCTGGCCTGGACCTTCGCCCTCATCGCCCCCGGCGTCTTCCTCGTCGTCGGGTTGGCCCGGCTCGCCGAGACGGCGGGGATGGTCGCCTCGCGGCGGCGCCGGCCGAAGCCCGCGGCACGGGTCGCCCATGCCCTGAGCGACGAGCACGTCATCCTCACCCGCGTCCGGCTGCCCGACGGCCGGGTCGTCCCGGAGCTCGTCGTCGGACCGTTCGGGGTCGCCGTGATCGAGGAGCTGCCGCCCCCGTCCGCATCCCGCCGCCACGGGACCGCCTGGGAGGTCCGCGTCGCCGACGGTCGGTGGATGCCGATCGAGAGCCCGCTCGACCGCGCCGCCCGCGATGCCGAGCGCATCCGCGGCTGGATCGCCCACGAGGAGCACGACCACGTCGTCAAGGTCTACGCGGCCGTCATCGGCAAGCCGGAGGCGCTCCCGCGGACGCCGACGTGCGCCGTCGTGGACGATGCGTCGCTCCCGGCCTGGCTGGCGTCGCTGCCGCCGCAGCGGTCCCTCAACCCGGATCGACGCACGCGGATCGCCGCGTTCCTCGGGCGCTCGATGGTCTGACCCCGGGCGGGGGCAGGTGGTAGGGGAGGGTGGACTCGAACCACCGACATGGCGTGTATAAGACGCCTGCTCTCACCGCTGAGCTACTCCCCCGCCGTGCCCGATGCTACACCGCGCTCACCCGTTGCCGGCACGGCTCGCCGGGCGCTACTTGCCGGAGAGGTACCGGGCGAGGCCCTTGAGGCTGAACGGGCGGGCGTCGAGCGAGGCCGCGCCCTGGTCGTTCCCCGCCGGCGGGGCCGCGGGCGGCGACGGCGGCGACTCGGGCGCCCCGTAGTGGACCCCGGCCGGTGGTGGCAGGGCCACGGCCAGCTCCAGATCGTCGGGCGTGCGGGCCGCCTCGAGGGGCAGGTCGTCGAGGTCGATCGGCCGCTCGACGGGCTTGACCGGCCGCGGCGGGCGGGCGTAGGCCGGGGCACCCATGAGCTTCGGCAGCGCGATGTGCTGTTCGTCAAGGGACACGCGCGAAAACCCTCGAGATGTCCGGGGAGCGGCGAAGACACCGGCCCGCGGGCGGATGATGACGCCCCAGAGCCTACCGCGCGACCGGACCGAAGGGCCAGACCCTTCGGTACGGTCGGGGTGGGTCGAGTGACCTGGGCGACGGTCTACGTGGTGCGTCCGAGCACCGCGACGGGCCTGCCGGGCGGCACGAGCCCCCGGTCCGAGCGCCGCGCGGCTCAGGCGAGCAGGGGCGCGAGGACCTGGGTCACGACGACGAGGACGAGGTAGGCGATCGGCACCGCCGCGAAGAAGCCGAGCGCGGCGCTCCAGATGGAGCGCCTCGGTGCGCCCCCGGCTCCGCCGGTCGGCTGCGGCACGACGAAGTACGTGACGACCGCGCCGACCCCGAGGACGGCGACGACGTAGACGGCGAAGAAGAGCGTCCGGAGGTCGCCCCCGGGCACGTCGGCGCCACGCTCGAGGGCGACGTCGTAGACGAGGTAGACCAGCCCGAGCACCGTGGCGACGACGAGGCTCGAGAGGACCGCCCGGACGACCGGGCGCGGCGCGCGGCGGAACTGTCGCCAGCGGACCTCGAACCAGCCACGCCGAGGGGCTGCGCCGTCTCGCTCCGAGGCCGGACCGCCGGTCACCGCGGACGCTCGTCGACGATGGTGAGGGTCCGCCGCGCCGGCACCGTGTCGGGGGTGTGGGCCGCGAGGAGCTCGACGGCCCCCGCGAAGCACTCGACCTCGGCCTCGGTGATCCAGGCGCCGGTCCCGATCCGGATCGCGTCGAGCGGCGGCACGACCCCGGCGATGGCGAAGACGCGCGCGCCGAGCTCCTCGAGGGCGGTCGCGGCCGGCCAGCCGGCGATCCGGAAGACGATCGTCGTCGCGAGACGGTCGACCGGCGTCAGGACCTCGACACCGGCGATGCCGCCGAGCCGGGCGTGCGTGACCCGGGCCATGGTCGCGGCGCGGCCGTAGATCCAGTCGAGCCCGACGAACATCGTCAGCCAGCCGACGCTCCGCGCGAAGCCGACGATCGCGGGCTTGTACCAGGCCTCCAGGTCGAGTCGCATGGCCCGGGACGACACGGGGTCCTGCCCCGCTGCGACCCAGAGCGCCGCGACGCCCTCCGGGCCGAGCAGCCACTTCTGGCTCGGGAGAGCGTAGAAGTCGGCGCCGATCGCCGGAACGTCGAGCGGGATCGCCCCGGCCGCCTGGGCCCCGTCCACGGCGACGACCGCGCCGCGCTCGTGAGCCAGGCGGGCGACGGCCTCGATCGGCAGGCGCGCGCCCGTCGCCCCCGACACGTGGCCGACGGAGACGAGCCTCGTCCGCGGCCCGATCGCCGCGTCGAAGGCGGCGAGGACCGCCGCGTCGTCGCCGGCCCGGTCCACGTCGACCCCGACGAGCTCGACGCCCAGGCGGTCGCGGACGGCGTCGAGCGGCCCGAGGCCACCCGCATGCCCGGTCGTCGTGACCGCGCGGTCACCGGGCCGCCAGTCGACCGACCACGTGGCGGCGCCCATCGCCGCCGAGGTCGACGTCGCCAGGGCGATCCGGTCGATGTCGGTGGTCAGCAGGGCGGCGACGGCCGCCCTCGCCTCATCGACGCGGGCGAGGATCTCGGCGAGGGATTCGCCATGGGCCCGGCCGGTCCGGAGCTCGAACGCCGCGAACTCGGCCATCGCCGCGGCGGTCTCGGCCGGCAGCGGCCCGGCGGTGCCGGGGTCGAGGTAGATCCCGGCACCGACCGCGGGGAGCGCGTCGCGGAAGGCCGCGAGGCGGGCCTCGTCGGCCACGGGATCGGGGGTCACGGGCCGTATGATACCGGCCATGCTCCCGCCGGCCGATCGACCCTCCGTCCCGTCCGCCGGCCGGTGACACCCGTCGCGCGCCCCGAGCTGCTCGCCACGACGGAGTGGCTGGCCGACCACCTCGGGCGCTCGGAGCTGCGGATCCTCGACGTCCGCTGGCGTCCCGACGGGACAGCCGCCGCCGCCTTCGCCGCCGGGCACGTCCCGGGGGCCGCCCACCTGGACTGGGCGACCGATCTCGTCGATGCCGATCCGTCGACCGGGGCGCTCCTCCTCGCGCCGCCGGACCGGGTCGCCGCCGCGCTCGGACGGGCCGGCGTCGGCGACGGGACGACCATCGTCCTGTACGACGACACCCACGGCCTGTACGCGACCCGGGTGTGGTGGACGCTCGGGGCGTACGGCATCGACTCCTGCCGCGTCCTCGACGGCGGGTTCCCGGCCTGGCTCGCCGAGGGCCGTCCGACCGCGACCGCCGAGCTCCCCCCGGTCCCCGGCGATGTCGCCCTCCGGGCACAGCTGCGCCGCCGCCTGACGACGACCGAGGTCCGCGGGCTCGTCGCCTCCCCGGACACCGTCATGGTCGACGCCCGCGCCCCGGCCGAGTTCCGGGGCCACCAGGGCGATGGGCGGCGGCTCGGGCGGATCCCGGGTGCGGTCAACGTGCCGGCCGGCCGGCTCACGCGCCCCGGCGACGGGCGCTTCCGGCCACCGGACGAGCTGCGATCCGTCATCGGCCCGGCCGGCCTCCGACGCGGCCTGCGGGCGATCTGCTACGACGGGTCGGGCTTCGGCGCCGCCCAGGTCGCCTTCGTCCTGACCTGGCTCGGCCACGAGGACGTCGCCGTGTACGACGGCGGCTGGGCCGACTGGGGCGAGCGGCTCGACCTTCCGGTCGAGCGGTAGGTGAGGTCGCGCCGGCGGCGTCCGCGACCGGGCCGGGATCAGGTCCCCGCGTCGCCCTCGGCGGCCATCGGGTCGCCGTCGCTGGACGAGAGACCCGCCCACGGGTCGACGACACGGTGGGGTGCGAGGATCTGGGCCCGCTCGTGGTTCACCGCGGCCATCGCCACGGTCGTCCGGGGGTAGGCGATATCGTCGGACCAGAAGGTCACGTCGGTCATCGGGATGAAGCGCCCGGTGAGCTCGAGGAGCGACTCGCGGAGCTCGCGCTCGGGGAGCAGGTGGATCGTGCCGGTCAGCTTGAACGGCGGCACGGTCACGAGCGCCTGCTCGCGGGACTTGACCGTCCGCAGCTCCGGGACCGGCTCGACGGGCAGGTCCGAGACGGCGAACAGGACCGCCGCGAGGTTCACCTGGGCGAACGGCGTCCGGATGACGTCGCCGCGGCTGCCGGACTCCTCGAGGACGACCTCCTCGAGGACGAGGAACGACTCGTCGGCTCGCTCGAGGATGTCGGAGACCCGGTGCTGGCGCGTCCGGACGGTGCCGCGGACGACGTAGGCGTCGGTGTAGAGGGTGAGCTCGGCCGGTCGCTCGGGTGCCACGTTGATGAACATGGCCCGAGGATAGTCGCCGGCCCGCCGAGGGCAAGCACCCGGACCGCACGGCACCACCTGAAGTCGCCGTGTCCGGGACCTCCTCGGTGCCCGGGGGCCTGCGTCAGCGACGGGCGCTCGCCGTGACGAGGTGCTCGGCGCCGGCCTGGAGCCCGGTGAAGACGGACTCGACCGCGACGAGGTCGTCGGCGTCGGCCGCCGTCTTGTCCGGCCGGAGCCGGGCGATCCGCGGGAAGCGAAGGGCGAAGCCGCTGCGGTGGCGGGTCGATCGCATGATGACGTCGAAGGCGATCTCGACGACGATCGCCGGCTCGACGACGCGGTAGCGGCCGTGCCGCTCGATCGTGTGCGCCTCGAACCAGGCGGTCATCTTGGCGAGCTCGGCGTCGGTCAACCCGCTGTAGGCCTTGCCGATCGTCACCAGCCGCGCCCGTTCGCGGTCCCAGACCGCGAACGTGTAGTCCGAGAGCACGCCGTGACGCTTGCCATGGCCGACCTCCACGCCGACGACGACGCAGTCGAGGGTGGCGAGCGCCTTCTTCATCTTCAGCCAGCCGTAGCCGCGCCGGCCGGGCGAGTAGCGGCTCTCGGGGTCCTTGACGAGGAGGCCCTCGTTCCGCCTGGCGCGAGCGGCCGCGAAGGCCGTCTCGAGCGCGTCGACCGAGTCCGCCGTCGCGAGGTGCGACAGGGCGAAGACGCCGCCGTCGTCGGCCAGCGGCAGGCCGAGCGCCTCGAGCCGCGTCCGCCGCTCGCGCAGCGGCCGCTCGAGCAGGGCCTCGGCGGGCCCGTCGCCGGGACCGAGGGCGAGGGCATCCCAGGCGACGAAGATGACCGGGATCTCGGCCCGGATCCCCGCCGACGGGTCCTTCCGGCCGAGCCGGGCCTGGAGCTGGAGGAACGGCAGGACGGTCCCGTCGCGGTAGGCGAGGACCTCGCCGTCGAGGACGCCGCTCCAGCCGAGCTCGCGGGCCCCGGCGGCGATCTCGGGGAACTGGCCGGTGACGTCGTGGAGATCGCGGGAGAAGAGCCGGACCTCGTCGCCGGCGCGATGGAGCTGGGCCCGGATGCCGTCGTACTTGTCCTCGACCCAGACCAGCGGCCCGAGCCGGGCGAGGATCTCGGCCGCGTCCTCCGCGGGCGAGGCGAGCATCGGCTTGAGCGGCCGGAAGAGCCGGAGCGATGCCTCGGCCAGGCGGTCCTCGCGGGCGAGGCGGGCGGTGGCGCCGAGATCGCCGGTCAGCTGGCCGGCGCGCTTCACCGCCTCGAGCGGCCGGTCGAAGGCCCGGGCGATCGCCGCCTCGAGGAGGCCCTCGCGGAGCCCGATCCGGAGCTCGCCGGTCACGACCTTCACGACGCCCCGGGCGGTCGCGGGGTCGCAGCGGGCGAGCAGCGCCCCGAAGATCGCCGCCTTCGCCGCCCCACCGGAGGCGGCCTCGATGGCGGCGAATGCGGCGGCGACCTCGGCGAGGGTCGGCGAGGCGCCCGGGTCGGGAGCGTGGCCGGCCGCGACGAGGAGGTCCTCGACCGCGAGCCCGACGTCCGAGTGACGGTCGTACGCGGCGCCGAAGGCGGCCCGGTCGGCGCCGGTCAGCGCAGCGATCGCCTCCATCGCGCTCGCCCAGCCGAGGCCCGCCGAGCGCTGGTCGCTCTCAGGGAAGGGCCGCCCGGTCAGGAACGTGCAGGCGATCGGGAGCTCGTCGGGCGAGCGGGCCGCGAGGTACGCCGCCAGGATCGCCGTCTTCTCCGACGTCCTCGTCGTCGCCGCCAGGCGGTCCGCCGTCGCCGTCCACTCCCGCATGGCGGGATGGTAGCGAGCGGCCACGTCGGGTACGCTCGCCCGGCATGATCCCGCGCTCATGGTTCCCGCACGAGCTCGTCGGCCGGGCGGTCGTCCTCCGCCGTCACGCCCCCGAAAACCTCGCCGCCTTCCGGCGCTGGTACGCCGATCCCGAGGTCGCCCGGCTCGCCCGCTACCAGGACGGCCCGATGTCGCCGGTCGAGATCGACCGCTTCTTCCAGGCCCGGGTGGTCGGCACCGACTCGCTGGCGATGGCGATCCACGTGCGCGAGGGTGACCGGCTCGTCGGGACCTGCGCCTTCAGCCAGCTCGACGGCGAGAACGGCTCGGTCCTCTTCCACATCACCATCGGCGAGAAGGACGCCTGGGGTCACGGCTACGGGTCCGAGGCGACGGCCCTGATGGTCGACCATGCGTTTGGCACGCTCGGCCTCCACCGGGTGGCGCTCGCGGTCTTCGCCTTCAACGAACGCGCGATCCGCGCCTATCGGCGGGTGGGCTTCGTCGTCGAGGGGCGGTCCCGCGAGGCGATCTGGCGTGACGGCCGCTTCTGGGACGAGCTGCACATGAGCATCCTGGCCCACGAGTGGTCGGCCCGGCTGACCCGCGATCGCGACCCCGCCGTCGGCGCCGGTATCGACGAGGAGGCCCGCGCCCGTCCGGCGCCGGCCGCGGCGGCCGCCGGGGAGCGCCGATGACCGACGGCCCGGCCGCGGCGGCCGCTCGGGCCGCCTTCCGCGAGCGGATCGCCGCGCCCGGCCACGCGGTGGCGAACGCCCGGGCCGCGGTCGCGGGGCTCGAGGCGGCCTTCGCGTCCAGGGTCCTCGTCCGGACGCCGGCGCTCGACGCGATGCTCGGCGACCTCGCGGTCGCGCTCGAGACGGGCGAGGACGGCAAGGTCGGCGGCAAGAGCGCCGAGGCCGCCCGCTTCATCCTCCGGGCGATCGACCGCGAGCTCGACCGCGCGTAGACCCCGGCCCGGGCCGGCGGCGATTCACAGGGACCCGTAAGGTTCGGCTGGTTCCATGCCCACGGCGACCGACAGCGGCCGCCCGACGCCCGAACCGGAGACGCCCCACGTGACCCTCGGAACCACCGGCTTCCCCGGCGCCCACATCCTCGTCGTCGACGACGAGCCGTCGATCACCGACCTCCTCGGGACCGCGCTGCGCTACGTCGGCTACCGGGTGACGACGACGGCGACCGGCCGGGGCGCCCTCGACGCCGCGGCGACCGCGACCCCCGACCTCGTCCTCCTCGACGTGATGCTGCCCGACCTCGACGGCTTCGAGGTCTGCCGCCGACTCCGCGAGCGCAAGGACTTCGTGCCGGTCATCTTCCTGACCGCCCGCGATGCCGAGGACGACCGGATCGCCGGCTTCGTCCGCGGCGGCGACGACTACGTCACGAAGCCCTTCTCGCTCCAGGAGCTGACCCTCCGGATCGCCGCCCACCTCCGCCGGACGAAGGGCGGCACTGATGGCACGGCCCGGCTCCGCTACCGCGACCTCGAGCTCGACGAGGACCGCCACCAGGTCTGGCGGGCCGGCGCCGAGGTCCAGCTCTCGCCGACCGAGTTCCGCCTGCTGCGGTACCTGCTCCTCAACCCCGAGCGGGTCCTCTCGAAGCAGCAGATCCTCGACCACGTCTGGAACTACGACTTCGAGGGCGAGGAGAACGTCGTCGAGACGTACATCAGCTACCTCCGGCGCAAGGTCGACCGGGTCGAGCCCCGCCTGATCAGGACCGTTCGCGGCTTCGGCTACACGATCCGGGCCGACGGCGGGCGATGACCCTCCGGACCCGGCTCCTCCTCGTCATGGCGGGGCTGCTCGCCGTCGCGCTCCTCGCCACCGGGGCCCTGGTCGTGGCCTTCACCCGGGCCAACCTCGTCGAGCTCGTCGACCAGCGGCTGCTCCTGAGCGGACGCGACCGGTTCGACCGGATCCCGGAGCTCGCCGGCGACCCGGACGACCCGGCCGGTCGGTCGGTCGCCGTCCTCATCGTCGGACCCGAGGGCACCACGCTCGCCGCCGTCCCGTCGGGCACGCGCGCGGCACCCGATCCGCTGCCGGTCGTGCCCTCGATCCGCGGCGGCGTCATCGACGCGCCGCTCGGCACCGTCTTCGAGGGCCGGTCCGAGGACGGCAGCGTCGCCTACCGGATGCTCGCCGAGCGGGGCGAGCGGGGGTTCCATCGCATCCTTGCCGCGCCGCTGACCGAGATCGGCCAGGCGACCGCGGCGCTCATCCGGAACCTGCTGGTCGTCGGGGCGCTCGTCCTCGCGGCGGCCCTCGGGATCGGCTGGTGGCTGATCCGGCGGGGCCTCCAGCCGCTCGAGGCGATCGCCGGGACGGCGAGCCGGATCTCGGCCGGCGACCTCTCCGAGCGCGTCGCGGTCGGCGACCCCGGGACCGAGGTCGGCCGCGTCGGCACCGCGGTCAACACGATGCTCGACGACCTCCAGGCCGCCTTCGATGCCCAGCAGGCCGCGCTCGAGGCCAAGGACCGCAGCGAGCGCCGGCTGCGGCGGTTCGTCGCCGACGCCTCGCACGAGCTGCGGACCCCCCTGACGGCGATCCGCGGCTACGCCGAGCTGTATCGGTCGGGCGGTCTCGCCGACCCGCCGACCCTCGACGCGGCGATGGGCCGGATCGACACCGAGAGCCGGCGGATGACGGCGCTGACCGAGGACCTGCTCCTCCTCGCCCGGCTCGACCAGGGCCGGCCACTCGAGCGCCGGCCCGTGGACCTGAGCGCGGTCGTCGGGGACGCGGTCGCCGACCTGCGGGTCGTCGAAGCCGGCCGTCCCGTCGTCGCCGACATCGCGACGGCCGTCGTCGTGACGGGCGACGAGGACCGCCTCCGCCAGGTCGTCGGGAACCTCCTCGCCAATGTCCGGGTCCACACCCCGCCGGCGACGCCGGTGGAGGTCGTCCTCTCCGTCGAGGGCGACCCGGCCCGAGCGGTGCTGCGGGTCGTCGATCACGGCCCCGGCATCCCCGTCGAGCACGAGGAGCGCGTCTTCGACCGCTTCTACCGAGCCGATCCGTCACGGGCTCGCGACCACGGCGGGAGCGGTCTCGGGCTCGCGATCGCGAACTCCGTCCTCGCCGCCCACGACGGGACGATCGCCCACGCTCCGACGCCGGGCGGCGGGGCGTCGTTCACGGTCACCCTGCCGCTCGGCGAGCCCACGACCATCTCCCAGTGACCTCCCAGCCGACACCCCGGCCGATCCAAGGCTCGGGACCTACCGTCATCGACACCGGGGCGCGCCGGGTCCGACCGGCGCACCCACGAACCCCGCAGCACAAGGAGACCGAATGCGGAAGCTGATCGTCACCATCGCCGCCGGAGCCCTGCTCCTCGTCGGCGCGACGACCGTCCTCGCGGCCCCGTCCGCCGAGGCGACCGACCCCGCGACCGCGCCGACGGTCGGCGGCCGTGGCGTCGAGGTGCTCGAGGGCGTCCTCGACGACCTGGTCGCCGACGGCACGATCACCCAGGCCCAGGCCGACAAGATCGTCGCCGCCGTCGAGGCCGAGAAGGACGCCATCCAGGCCGAGCGCGAGAAGAACCGCGAGCTCGTCAAGTCGTTCCTCGAGGACGGCAAGATCACCCAGGAGGAGCTCGACCAGCTCCCCGAAGATCACCCGCTCCGCCAGCTCGAGTCGCTCATGGACGATGGCGTGATCACCCAGGAGGAGCTCCGGTCGCTCCGCCCGTTCGGTGGTCGCGGCCACGGTCACGGCCATTGGGGTGACGGCGACACCGAGACGGACGACGGCACGACCCCCGAGGGATCGACCTCCGACTCCTAGTCGGCGACCCCGCAGCCGCTCCATCGACGACGCCGGTGGATCCGCCCGCCGGCGTCGTCGCATGCGCGTGCCCGGGACCCTTGACACCGCCCCCAGCGGATGGCCCACGATGGGGCGCCCGCGTCCGAAGGAGCCGACCATGCCGAAGCCCGCCATGCCTCCCGACCTCGATCCGGCGACCCGCCGCGCCGTCGCGGTCGGGCTCTACAACCGGACGATGGCCCTGCTCGCGGGCCGCGAGGGGCCGTCGGACCGCGACGACGAGCTGCTCCACGCCGCCCACGCCTCGCGCTACCACTGGGGCGAGGTCGGCACGCCGCTCAACCTCGCCCGCGGCGAGTGGCTCTGCTCGCGGGTCTATGCGACGCTCGGCCGCGCCGAGCCCGCCGGCTGGCACGCCCGTCGCTGTCTCGAGCTGCTCGAGGGGCCGGCCGCCGCCGAGCGCGAGGACTGGGATCTCGCGGCCGCCTACGAGGCCCATGCCCGCGCGAGCCGAGTGGCCGGCGACGACGCCGCCACGACGACGTGGCGCCGCCGGGCCGAGGCGGCTCTCGCCGACATCGCCGATGCCGACGATCGCGAGGTCATCGAGCAGGACCTGGCGTCGATCCCGTGAAGGTCGGGGTCATGCTCCCGATCGCCGCGACCGATGGGCCCGACGGCGGGGTCCCGTCGTGGTCCGACGTCCGGACGATGGCCGAGGCCGCCGAGTCCGCCGGACTCGACTCGGTCTGGTTCGCCGACCACTTCTTCTACCGGGCACCTGACGGCGAGGTCACCGGGATGCACGAGGCGTGGACGCTCGTCGCGGCGGTCGCCGCCGTGACGCGACGGGTCCGGGTCGGGACGATGGTCCTCTGCTCGTCGTTCCGCGAGCCGGGGCTCGTGGCGAAGATGGCCGCCGCGGCCGACGTCGTCGCGCCGGGACGGATCGTCCTCGGTCTCGGCGCCGGCTGGCACGACCCGGAGTACGAGGCGTTCGGCTATCCGATCGACCTCCGGGTCGGCCGGTTCGCGGAGGCGCTCGAGATCGTCGCCCGGCTGCTGCGCGGCGAGCGGGTCACGTTCGAAGGCGAGTACCACCGGGTCGCCGACGCCGCGCTCGAGCCGCCGCCCGAGCGGCGGATCCCGATCCTCGTCGCGTCGTTCGGGCCACGGATGCTCGACCTCACGGCGCGCTGGGCCGACGAGTGGAACACGGCGTGGTACGGACCGCCGGGCGAGAAGCTGCAGCGTCGGCTCGAGGCCTTCGAGGCGGCGATGGCCGCGGCCGGTCGCGACCCGGCGACGCTGTGGCGCACGGTCGGCCTCACCGTCCGGGACCCCGACCAGCCGCCGATCGCCGAGCCGGAGGCCGACGCTCTCGCCGGGTCGGTCGACGATCTGGCTCGCGGCCTCGAGGCGTACGCGGCGCTCGGCTTCGACGAGGCGGTCGTCGGGCTCGAGCCGATGACGAAGCGCTCGGTCGAGCGGCTCGGCACGGCTGTCCGTCGGATGGCCCCTGCCGCAGCGTCGGCCTGAGGTCCGGCCCGCGGATCGACGGACCGGCGCCGGCCGGCCGGACGGGCTACCGTTGGCGAGCGTCCACGAGCAGCGAACGCCGCCGAGGAGCCCGCCATGACCGACCTCCGCCTCGGGATCAACCTCTGGAGCCAGGCCGTCGGCTGGCCGGAGGTCCTCGCCACCGCCCGCCTCGTCGAGCGGCTCGGCTACGACAGCCTCTGGACCTGGGACCACCTCCACGCGATCCAGGGCGATCCGGACCAGCCGATCCTCGAGGGCTGGACGACGCTCGCGGCGCTGGCGGCGAGCACGAGCCGGGTCCGCCTCGGGGCGATGGTCGGGGCGAACACCTTCCGGAACCCCGGCATCGTCGCGAAGATGACCGTGACGATCGACCACGTCAGTGGTGGCCGGGCGATCCTCGGCATCGGCGGCGCGTGGTTCGAGCACGAGCACACCGCCCATGGGATCGACTTCGGGTCGGGCTTCGGCCAACGGCTCGACTGGATGGACGAGTCGGTCGCGGCGATGAAGACGCTCCTCGCCGGTGGGACCGTCACCTCCGAGCCGGGAGCGCACTACGCCTTCCGCGAGCTCCGCCACTCGCCGCTCCCCTACCGCGGCGCGGGCGCGATCCCGATCATGATCGGCGGCAACGGCCGGACGAAGACGCTCCGGACGATCGCCCGCTACGGCGACATGTGGAACGCGTTCGGGACGGCCGACGAGGTCTGCGAACTCGACGGCGTCCTGCGCGACCACTGCGCGGCCGTCGGCCGCGACGAGCGCGAGATCGAGCGGACGATCAACCTCTGGATGGTCGTCCGCGACGACGAGGCCGATGCCCGCCGGGCCTGGGAGGCGCTCGCCGCGGCGAACCGCTGCCCGGTCGAGGCCATCACCGAGCCGGGACGACCCCTGCTCGGGTCGCCGCGGACGGTCGCCGACGCGATCCTCGAGTACGTCGACGCCGGGTTCGCGACGGCGATCGTCGAGCTGCCGGCCCCGTACGACGTCGAGACGATCGAGCGGCTCATCGGGGAGGTCAAGCCGCTCGTCGACGCCGGCTGACCCGGATGGCCCGGACCTTCACCTACCCGACCGACCACCTGCTCGCGGTCGTCGACGATCGGTCCGCCGCGCGGACGCTGGCGGAGGGCCTCGTCGCCGAGCTCGGGGCGGATGGCGGGCTCGCTGCCGGCGCGGTGACGGTGCTCGACGGCACGCCCGACGCCGACCGGATCGACGGGCTCGGCCGGGCCGGCGGCGCGTGGGGCCGCCTGCTCCGGATCGTCCAGTTCATGACGATGGACCAGATGCCCGACTTCCGGCTCTACGAGGCCGCGATCGAGGACGGCCGGGCCGTCGTCGCGGTCCGGGTGGCCGACCGGCCGACGATGCTCCGGGTCCGCGACCGGCTCGTCGCGGGCGGGGCGCACTTCCTGAACTTCTACGGGCGCTACTCGACCGAGGAGCTGACCCGCTGGCGGGGGCCCGAGCTCGACCTCCCGGGCTTCCTCCGCCGCTGAGCCGGGTCAGACCCGGAGGCGGGCGACCGCGGCCGCCTCCGGGAACGGCGGGTCGAGCGGCGCGACGACGCGGTCGAGCCGGATCGCGGTGATCCTCATCGGTCGGCCTCCACGAGCGTGACCCCGAGTATGCTGGAACGCGCGGGCCGACCGGGAGCGCGGTCGCCGGGGACCGACCAGCGAGGAGCCGATGACCGACCACCGGGCGGCCACCGTCCGCTTCGACCACGTCTCGAAGCACTACGACCGGACGACGGTCGGCAGGACCCCGGGTGCCGTCAACGACCTCGACCTCGAGATCCCGGCAGGGCGGGTCTGCGTCCTCGTCGGGCCGTCCGGGTGCGGCAAGACGACCTCGCTCAAGCTGGTCAACCGGCTGATCGAACCGACCTCGGGTCGGGTCCTCCTCGACGGCGTCGACGTCGCGACGCACGAGGTCACCGAGCTCCGTCGCGGCATCGGCTACGTGATCCAGCAGGTCGGGCTGCTGCCCCACCAGACGGTCGAGGAGAACGTCGCGACCGTGCCGCGCCTGCTGGGCTGGCCCGCCGAGCGCCGCCGGGCCCGGGCGGAGGAGCTCCTCGGCATGGTCGGCCTCGACCCGGCGACGTATGCCGGGCGCTTCCCGGCGCAGCTCTCGGGCGGCGAGCGCCAGCGCGTCGGGGTCGCCCGGGCGCTCGCGGTCGACCCGCCGGTGATGCTCATGGACGAGCCGTTCGGAGCCGTCGACCCGATCGTCCGCGACCGCCTCCAGAACGAGCTCCTCCGACTCCAGGAGGACCTCGCCAAGACGATCATCTTCGTCACCCACGACATCGACGAGGCGATCAAGATGGGCGACCTCGTCGCGGTCATGGAGACCGGCGGCCGCGTCGCCCAGTTCGGCGCACCGGCCGACATCCTCGCCCGACCGGCGTCCGAGTTCGTCGCCCGCTTCGTCGGCGCGGACCGAGGACTGAAGCGACTCTCGTTGTTCCGGGTCGGCGACGTCCCGCTCGAGATGCCGGTCACCGCCCGGCCCGGTGACGCGGCCGGCCCGGCCGCCGAGCGGCTGCGGGCCGCGGGGAGCGGCGAGCTCCTCCTCGTCGACGAGGCCGACCGGCCGGTCGGCTGGGTCCCCGTCGAGCGGCTCCCGGCCGACGGACCGGTCGAGGCCGGCCACGCCGACCCGTCGTCGCCGGCGGTCGACCGCCGGACGACGCTGAAGGACGCGCTCTCGATGCTGCTCGACCAGACCGCCCGGACCGCGGTCGTCGTCGATCGCGACGGGCGGATGCGCGGCGTCCTGACGATCGCGACGGTCATCGACTGGATGCGCGACGCCCGCTCGGCCGAGCCACCGGCGAGCGGACCCGACGCGCCCGGATCGGCCTCGCGCGGGTCCGCCGGCGAGCGCGTCGGCAAGCCCTGACCGATGGCCGACGAGCCGCTCATCGACTGGGCGTGGATCGCCGACCACCTCGACGACGTCGTCGTCCGGACCGTCCAGCACCTCCAGCTGACGATCGTGCCCGTCGCGCTCGGGCTCGGGATCTCGCTGCTCCTGGCGGTCCTCGCCGTCCGCCGGCGGGGCACCTACGGGCCCGTCACGCTCGTCGCCGGGATCCTCTACACGATCCCGAGCCTCGCCGCGTTCGCGATCCTCCGGCCGGTCTTCGGGCTCTCGCTCGTCACCGCGGTCATCCCGCTGACGACCTACACGATCCTCATCCTCTTCCGGAACAGCGTCGCCGGCCTCGACGCGGTGCCGCCCGACGTGATCGAGGCGTCGGAGGGGATGGGCTACACCCGCCGCCAGCGGCTCCTCCGCGTCGAGCTGCCGCTCGCGGTGCCGCTGATCATCGCCGGCCTGCGGCTCGCGACCGTCACGACGATCGGCCTGGCGACGGTCGCCTCGATCCTCGGCGACGCCTTCGGCGGGCTCGGCCAGTTCATCACCGAGGGGCTGCAGACCTTCTTCCCGACGAAGATCTACCTCGGCGCCGCCCTCTCGGTCGGCCTCGCCATCGTCGCCGACCTGGCGTTCGTCCGGCTCGAGCGCCGGCTCACGCCGTGGGCCCGGGCCCGGGCCGAGGCCCGCTGATGGACCTCTTCGGGTTCTTCGTCGACCCGGCGAGCTGGTCCGGTCCGGACGGGATCCCGGTCCGGATCGCCGAGCACCTCGGGGTCTCGCTCCTCGCCGTGGCGACAGCGGTCGCGGTCGGGCTGCCGATCGGCGTCTGGATCGGCCACACGGGCCGCTTCGCGTCGCTCGCCATCAACACCGCCAACATCGGCCGAGCGCTGCCGTCGTACGCGATCCTGGCGATGATCCTGCCGATCTCGCTCGACCTCGCCGCGGTCGTCGGCTACGACCCGGGGCTCGGGCTCTCGTTCATCCCGACCTTCGGCGCGATGACGCTCCTCGCGATCCCGCCGGTCCTCGTCAACGCCTGGGCCGGGGTCCGCGAGGTCGACCGGGATCTCCTCGAGGCCGGCCGCGGGATGGGGATGCGCGAGCGCCACATCCTCACCGGCATCGAGCTGCCGATCGCGACCCCCGTCATCGTCGGCGGGATCCGGACGGCGACGCTGCAGGTCATCGCCACCGCGACGATCGGGGCGATCGTCTCGTTCGGCGGGCTCGGCCGGTACATCATCGACGGCCTGCTCCGGAGCGACGAGCCGCGCCTCCTCGCCGGCGCGATCCTCGTCTCCGGTCTCGCGATCGCGGTCGACGCGGTCCTCTCGGTCGTCCAGCGGATCCTGACGCCCCGGGCGCTCCGTCCCGGCGCGACGTCGGAAGGTCGGGGTGGGGCGGGCGGGCGCGGAGCGCCGTGGGACGAGCCGCCCGAGCCGGTGGTCGGGACGGCGCGCCGTCCCGGGCTGGTACCGTAGCCGCGTCGTGGCGGCCGCCGGGTGGCGGCCCCGATCGCAAGGCAAGGGGTACCCAGATGCGAAAGCGTCGACTGCTCGCTCTCGGGGCGGCGATGCTGGTGGCGATCGCCGCCTGCTCGTCGGGTGGGAGCAAGCCAACGGTCCGGATCGGCTCGGACAACTTCTACGAGTCGAAGCTCATGGCGGAGCTCTACGCCCAGGTCCTCGAGGCGAGCGACTACGCGGTCACCCGGCAGTTCGGCCTCGGGTCGCGGCCGGATCGCGTCCCGGCCTTCGAGGCCGGCCAGGTCGATCTCGTCCCCGAGTATGTCGGGTCGGGGCTCGGGTTCTACGACCCGTCGAAGGTCACCAGCGACGGCGAGGCGAACCGGACGGCGCTCGCCGCGATCCTCGCCGGCAAGGGCGCCCAGGTCTTCGCGATCACGCCGGGCGAGGACACGAACGCGACGGCCGTCCGGCAGGATACCGCCGACGAGCTCGGGCTCGCCAGGATGAGCGATCTCGCCGCCGTCCAGGACCAGCTGACCTGGGGCCTGACGCCCGAGTGTGAGGCCAACCCGCTCTGCCAGGGCGCGCTCGAGGCGTACGGGATCACCTATCCCCCCGCGGAGCGCGAGTCGCTCAACGCCTGCGACGTGCCGATGGCCGAGGCGCTCGATGGCAAGGCGATCGACGTCGCCTGGCTCTGCTCGACCCAGCCGGCCATCGCCCAGTTCGGGTTCGTCGTCCTCGAGGACGACCTCGGGACGCAGCCGGCCGAGAACATCGCCCCGCTCGTCCGCGACGACTACCTCGCCAAGCTCGACGATGCCGCGGCGTTCCAGGCGCTGCTCGACAGTCTCTCGGCGAAGATCACCACGGACGTCCTCATCGACCTCGGCGTGAAGATCGCGGTGGAGCAGGAGGACATCGCCGACGTGGCGCGGGCCTGGCTCGAGGAGAATGGCTTCCTCGAGTAGCGCTCGGCCGACGGACGTTCCAACGAAGACCCCCGGCCCGGCCGCCGGGGGTCTTCGCGTCTCCGCTACTCGGCGCGGAGGGCCGCGATGGGCTGGAGCAGCGCCGCCCGGCGGGCCGGGTAGAGCCCGAAGACGAGCCCAACGGCCATGCTGATGAGGAGCGCCACGAGGACCGCCAACGGCGAGACCGCCGGGGCGATCGGGCTGAGGAGGCCGACGACGAGCCCGATCGCGATCCCGAGGCTGATGCCGGCGATCCCGCCGACGGTCGTCAGGACCACTGCCTCGACGAGAAACTGGCCGAGGATGTCGCGACGGCGTGCCCCGAGCGCCTTGCGGAGGCCGATCTCGCGGGTCCGCTCGGTGACGCTCACGAGCATGATGTTCATGATCCCGATGCCCCCGACGACGAGGCTGATCCCGCCGATGGCGCCGAGCAGGATCGTGAAGATGTCGGCGGTGAGGCTCGCCGCGGCGAGCAGGTCCTGCTGCGTCTGGACGGTGAAGTCGCTCGGCTCGTCGGGCGCCAGGCGGTGCTCGGCGCGGAGGATCGTCGTCACGTCGCGCTGGACCTGGTCCATCGCCTCGGGCGAGGCGGCCGAGACCGAGATCGCGCTCACGGTGTCCTGGCCGGCGATCCGCCGGGCCGAGGCCGTGAGGGGGACGATGAGGATGTCGTCGCGGTTGAAGAACCCGCCGATGTTGCCCTTCGCCTCGAGCACGCCGACGACGCGGAGGCGGACCGCGAGCGTGCCGCCCGGACGGGCGATCCGGGCGCTGAGCGACTCGCCGAGCGCCGCCTCGGCCGAGCCGAAGAGCTCCGTCGCGGTGCTGGCGCCGAGCACGGCCACCGGGGCGGCCGCGACGATGTCGCCGTCGTCGACGAACCGGCCGACCGTCACGTCCCAGTCGCGGACGATCGTGTAGTCGGGGACGGTCCCGGTAAGGCGGGTCGAGACGACCTCGCCGCCGGCCGCCAGCTGGACGAAGCCCGACTGCTCGGGGGCGACGGCGATCGCGTCCGGCACGGCGCCCGGCGCGTCGAGCGCCTCGTAGTCGTCGATCGTGAGGTTCGTCACCCCGCCGCCGGCGGCCTGGGCGAAGCCGGTCGAGCGGGTGCCGGGCGTGACGAAGACGACGTTCGTCCCGAGGCCCTGGAGCGCCGACTGGACGATGTCCGACGCGCCCTGGCCGACGCTGACCATCCCGATGACGGCGGCGATCCCGATCGTCACCCCGAGGATCGTCAGGGCGGCCCGTAGCCGGTTCGCGGCGAGGGCTCCGAGGGCCGTCCGGAGCGTCTCAGCGAACGGCACGCTCGTCCTCGACGATCTCGCCGTCGCGGAGACGGATCCGGCGCCCGGCCATCGCCGCCACGCCCGGGTCGTGGGTCACGATGACGATCGTCCGGCCGGCCCGGTTCAGCTCCTCGAAGAGGCCGAGGATCTCGCGCCCGGTCGCCTGGTCGAGGTTGCCGGTCGGCTCGTCGGCCAGGAGGAGCGCGGGTTCGGTAACGAGGGCCCGGGCGATCGCGACCCGCTGCTGCTCACCGCCCGAGAGCTGGTTCGGGCGGTGGTCGGCCCGGTCGGCAAGGCCGACCGCGGCGAGGGCCCGCTCGGCCTTCGTCCGCCGCGCGCGGTCACCGCGGTAGGCGAGCGGGAGCATGACGTTGGCGAGGGCGGTCGTCCTCGGCAGGAGGTTCCACTGCTGGAAGATGAAGCCGACGAAGCGGTTCCGGATCCCGGCGAGGTCGTCGTCCGAGAGGCCGGCGACGTCGCGCCCGGCGATCCGATACGTCCCGGCGTCGGGCACGTCGAGACAACCGAGGACGTGCATCAGCGTGCTCTTGCCCGACCCGGATGGGCCGACGATCGCCACCAGCTCGCCCGGCTCGATGACGAGGTCGACGCCCCGCAGCGCGTGGACCGCCCGGGCGTCGCCGTCGGCCCCGTCGGGCCGGTAGGTCCGGCGGATCCCCTGCATCAGGACGATCGGCGGTGCGGCGTCGGCGACGCCCGCTTCGGCGGGTCCTGGCCGAGCGATCGGCGAGGTGGCGGTCATCAGCGCGGATCGGTCGACGGCAGGACGACCGCCTGGCCCTCGCTCAGGCCGCTCACGATCTCGGTCCGCGTGCCGCTGGACAGCCCGATGATCACCTCGACCTCGACGATCGAGCCGTCCGCTTCGAGGACCTCGACGGTCGAGCGGCCGTCGACGGTCGTGATCGCCTGGACCGGCACGAGGAGGACGTCCTCACGGCGCTCGAGGACGACCGACCCGTTGGCGGTCATCCCGACCCGCAGCCCGGCCGTCCCGGTCGTCAGGCAGATCGTGACCGGATAGTCGGTGACGCCCTGGATCCGAGTGCCCGTCGGGGCGATCTCGCAGAGCGACCCCTCGATCGCCGCGCCCGGCAGCGCATCGACGCCGACGGCGACCGGCTGGCCGGTCTCGAGCGAGACGACGTCGATCTCCGACGCGGTCGCCTCGACCCGAAGAGCGTCGACCGTCGCCACGGCGATCGAGCCCGACGCGGGGACGCCGGGGCCGACGCGATCGCCGACCCGCAGCCCGACGACGGTCACGACGCCGGCGATCGGCGAGCGGAGCGTCGCGGCGTCGAGGGCGGCCTCCGCGGCGGCGACCTGCGCCTCGGCCTGGCTGATCGCCGCCACGTCGGCGGCGATCAGCGCCGCCGGCGCAGGCTCGACGACGACGGCGTAGTTGTTGCGCGCGGCGGTGACCGCCTTCGAGGCCGAGGCGACGGCCCCGGCGGCCTGGTCCAGCGCCGTCTTCCGCCCGACCCGGGCGGACTCGAGTGCCCGCTCGGCGGCCGCGACGGTCGCCTCGTCCGCCGCGATGACCGCCGGCGGGGCTCCGGCGGCCCGGTCGGCCTCGAGGCGCGCCTCGGCGTCGTCGAGGATCTCCCCCGCCTGGCGGACGGCGAGGTCGGCCTCGGCCTTCGCGTCGGACTGCGCGCGTCTCGCGTTGGCGAGCGTCTGCTCCGCCTGGGCGATGCCATCCCACGCGGCCGCGCGACGAGCGGCGGTCGGGCCGGCCTGGTCGTCGGCCAGCCGGGCCTCGGCCGCGGCGAGCTGCGCCTCGGCCGCGGCGAGCTGCGCCTCGAGCGTCGTCGTCTCGAGCGTCGCGAGGACGGCGTCCGCGGCCACGGCATCGCCGGGCTCGACCGCGACCGTCGCGACCGTGCCGGGCGACGCGAAGGTGAGCACCCGCTCGTCGACGGCCTCAACGGTGCCGGCGAGCTCGACCGTCGTCTCGATCGTGCCCCGGGTGACCGATGCGGTCTCGACCGGCGGCCCGGCGGCCGACAGGCGAGAGACGGCGAGGCCACCGGCGACGACGACGATGCCGAGGACGGCGAGGACAGCGAGGCGACGACCGGGGATGCGCATCGCGCGACATCATCGGGCATCGTCGCCGAACGCACCGCCGACGAGCCCTGGCGTGGCCGAGCGACCCGCCGGACGACGGGCGTCGCCGCTCGGCGGATGGTCAGCCGGCGGGGCGCAGCCCGAGCGCGATCCGGAGCGCCCGGCCGGCCGCGTCGGCCGCTGGCATGTCGCGCTCGAGCCGGTGGCCCTCGCGCCGGGCCCAGGCCGCGAGCTCGGGCTCGGCCTCGCGCTGATGCGCGGTCGAGGCGAAGCGCCGCCAGGCGTCCTGGACGAAGGCGGCGTACAGGGCGGCCGGCCCGGCTTGCCCGACGAGCGCCTCGGCACCCTCCTGGAAGTCGATCGGCGCCATGAGCCGGCGAAGAACGCGCCGACCTCGTCGGTCATCGCGTCGACGCCCTGCGAGTGGCCGGCCCAGCGGAGGATCGGGGCCGGGGAGTGGAACTGGACGAGGCGCGTCCCGTCGGGCGTGTCGGCGACCCGGAGCTCGCCGCCGAAGCCGATGAACTGGTTCTCGACGAGGAGCCGGTCGACGACCTCGATCCGGCCCCACGAGAACGCGGCGACCGCCGGAGGCCGCGAGGTGCGGGTCAGCTCCGCCTGGCTGCCGCGCCGGCCGTCGAAGCGCCAGAAGCGGACGACCTCGGGGTCGAAGTGGACGAGCGTCGGGCGCGGCCGGAGCGCGACGAGGAGGTTGGCGCCACCCGGCTCGGTCGGGTCGTCGCCGTTGACGAGGGAGAAGCCGAGCTCGGCGAGGAGCTCCGCCGCCGCCGACGCCCAGGCCGCGGGGTCCGCCAGGGCGGGGTGCGGCCCGGCGCTCATCCCCCGGCCGCCGCCGGTGCCGGCTTGGCGGTCCAGCCGACCCGGATGAAGGCGATCCCGCCGCCGATCGAGGTCACCGCGAGGATGCCGGCGTGGACGATGAGGGCGAGGGCGAATGCGTCGTCGGGGGCGACGCCGACCGCCGCGCCGACCGTCACCGCGGCGAGCTCGAACGTCCCGAGGTAGCCGGGACCCGACGGGACGATCGTCGCCAGGGCGACCCCGGCCGACAGCAGCCCGGCCTGGCCGAGCGTCAGCTCGACGCCGATCGCCTGGCCGGCCGCGGCGAAGGCGAGGACCGACGCGGTCCACGCCGCGACGGTCAGGGTGACCGCCTCGACCAGGGTCCGCGGCCGGCCGGCGACCCCGAGCCCCTCGCGGAGGCGGGCGGCGAGACGGCGGGCGCGCGGGAAGCGGTCGATGAGCGCCTCGAACCGGTCGGCGAACGGCAGCCGATGGGCGACGAGGAGGACGGCCAGGCCGACGACGAGGATCCCCGCGAAGGCCGCCCCGACGAGGACGGCGCTGACGAGGACCCCGCGGACCGACAGGGCGAGGATCGCGACGGCGGCGATCAGGACGACGCAGGCCGTGTCGATGACCCGCTCGACCACGACGGTCCCGAGTGCCGTCGTCCGGCTGATCCCCTCGCGGTCGCCGAGGTAGTGGCTGCGGACGAGCTCGCCGAGCCGGGCCGGCAGGACGTTGTTGGCAAGGTAGCCGATGAGGAGGTAGCCGAACATCGGCAGGTAGCGGACCGCCCGCACCGGCCGGACGAGCCGCTGCCACCGCCAGCCGCGGATGGCGACGTCGGCCACGTTGAGGACGAGCATCCCGACGATCCAGGCCGGCGAGGCGGAGCGGACGATGTCGAGCGCGGCGTCGAGGTCGACGGCGCGCAGGGCGAGCCAGATGGCGACCACGGAGACCGCGAGGCCGAGCAGCCCGCGGGCGACCAGCCGGCCACGAGCGTTCACGGCGCCGGCGGACGGCGAGTGGCGGCGACCGGCGTCCTGGCGTGGAGCTTGGGCGACCGCCGGATCCGCCAGCGGTGGAGGAGGAAGCGGGCGACGACCCGGAGCGTCGAGAGGCCGTAGACGACGCTGCGGCGGAAGCCGACCGAGCTCGCCTCGGCGAAGTAGCGGGTCGGGACGGCGATCTCGGCGATCCGGTCGCCCATCTCGGCCGCGACCACCTGGGCGATCAGCTCCTGGTCGAAGACGAAGTCGTCGCTGTTGAGCCGGTACGGCACCGTCTCGAGCAGGTGGCGGCTGTACGCCCGCAGGCCGGTGTGGTACTCCGACAGGCGCAGCCCGAAGGCGACGTTCTCGACGCCGGTCAGGAAGCGGTTGGCGTACCACTTCCACCTCGGCATCCCGCCCGCGAGCGGGTCGCCCAGGAACCGGCTCCCCAGGACGAGGTCGGCTCGGCCCTCGAGGATCGGGGCGACGAGCGCCGGGATCCGCGTCGCGTCGTACTGGTAGTCGGGATGGAGCATGACGACGACGTCGGCCGGACCCGCGAGCGCCATCGAGTAGCAGGTCTTCTGGTTGCCGCCGTAGCCGAGGTTCTGGCGGTGGACGACGACGTCGAGCCCGAGCTGCCGGGCGATCTCGACCGTGGCGTCCCGGGAGACGTCGTCGACGAGGATGATCCGATCGACGACGTCGTGCGGGATGTCGGCGTACGTCCGCTCGAGCGTCCGGGCGGCGTTGTAGGCCGGCATGACGATGACGACGCGATGATCGGCCGGCGGCGACGCGTTCACTCGACCGGCACCCCGTGGCGGATCACGTCGGGGAGGGTACCGCACCGTGGGCGGGCGCCCATCGGCCGATGGTCCTGCCGCCGACCGGGTCGTCGGCGCTCGACGACCCCGGTGAGGGACCCGCGCGGGCCGGGCCATCCGCCCCGACCGACAGGACGACCGACGCCCTCGCGAGGTCGCCGCGGGAACGGTCGGCCGGACCGTGCGACCATAGCCCGACCATCAGCCACGGAGCCCTGTGATGTTCGACAAGCTCTTCGGCAACCGCGGCGTCGATCCGGCGCTCGCCGATCGCGTCCCGCCCGGCCAGTACCTGACCGAGAAGTTCCCGGTCCTCCACTACGGCTCCGTCCCGCGGACCGACCTCGCGACCTGGGACCTCCGGGTCTTCGGGCTCGTCGACAGCCCGCTGACCTTCACCTGGGAGCAGTTCCGGACGCTGCCGCGCAAGGAGGTCACGACCGACATCCACTGCGTGACCCGCTGGTCGAAGCTCGACACGACCTGGGAGGGCGTCCCGATCCAGGCGATCCTCGAGCTCGCCGGCCTTCGTCCGGAGGCGCGCTTCGTCGTCGCCCACTGCGAGCAGGGGTACACGGCCAACCTGCCGCTCGCGGTGCTCGACGACGACGACGTCCTCCTCGCCGACACGTACGCCGGCGCCCCGCTCGAACCGGAGCATGGCGCGCCGCTCCGGCTCCTCGTGCCGAAGCGCTACTTCTGGAAGAGCGCGAAGTGGCTGCGGGGGCTCGAGTTCCTCGACGCGGACCGGCCCGGATTCTGGGAGCGCTACGGCTACCACAACGAGGGCGACCCCTGGCGCGAGGAGCGCTTCTCCGAGTAGCGGCGTCGCCGGATCCGGAGGCGGATCCCGGGCGCGAGCGCTTCATGCCGCGCAGGTGATGCGCGAGCGAAGGATGGGGCGTAGGCTGGCATCGGCGCCCGCGGGGCGACCGTGCCCCGGCCCGCCACCACCTGCCACGACCAGGAGTGCCAGATGCCCATCGTCGAATACCCGGCCGGCTCGCCGTTCCCGGGCGTGATCGGTCGCACGGCCGATGAGTCGAGCCCGGCCTGGCCGGAGCCGATCCGTGCCCGCAGCGGTGCTCCGAACGTGCTCTTCGTCGTCCTCGACGACACCGGCTTCGGGCACCTCGGCTGCTATGGCAGCCCGATCGAGACGCCGGCGTTCGACGCATTGGCCGCGAACGGGCTCCGCTTCAGCAACATGCACACGACCGCGCTCTGCTCGCCGAGCCGAGCCTGCATCGTCACCGGCCGCAACCACCACAGCAACGGCATGGCCTGCATCACCGAGCTCGCTACGGGCTATCCGGGCTACAACGGGATCATGCCGTTCGAGAACGGCATGCTCTCGGAGATCCTCGTCGAGCGCGGCTACGGCACGTACATGGTCGGCAAGTGGCACCTGACCCCGAGCAACCAGGAGACGGCGGCCGGGCCCTACGACCGCTGGCCGCTCGGGCGCGGCTTCCAGCGCTTCTACGGCTTCCTCGGCGGCGACACGAGCCAGTGGTACCCGAGCTCGTCTACGACAACCACACGGTCGAGCCGCCCCGGACCCCCGAGGAGGGCTACCACCTGACCGAGGACCTCGTCGACAAGTCGATCGAGTTCATCACCGACCTCCGCCAGGTCGACCCGGACAAGCCGTTCTACCTCCACCTGTGCTTCGGCGCCACCCATGCTCCGCACCACGTGCCCAGGGAGTGGGCCGACCGGTACGCCGGACGGTTCGACGACGGCTGGGATGCCTACCGCGAACGCGTGTTCGCCCGCCAGAAGGAGCTCGGCATCCTGCCGGCCGACGCCGAGCTGTCGCGCCACGACCCCGATGTCCCCGAGTGGGAGACCCTCTCGCCGGAGGCCCGCCGACTGTCCGCGCGGATGATGGAGGTCTTTGCCGGCTTCCTCAGCCACACCGACCACCACCTGGGCCGCCTGCTCGACTTCCTGCGCGAGCAGGGCGTGCTCGACAACACGATCGTCATGGTCGTCTCCGACAACGGCGCGAGCGCCGAGGGCGGTCCGACCGGGACGACCAACGAGGCACAGTTCTTCAACAACGCCCAGGAGACGCTCGAGGAGAGCCTGGCCGTCATCGACGAGATCGGCGGCCCGGCCCACTTCAACCACTACCCGTGGGGCTGGACGTGGGCGGGCAACACCCCCTTCCGGCGCTGGAAGCGCGAGACGTACCGGGGCGGCTCCACCGATCCGTTCATCGTCGCCTGGCCGGAGGGGGTCAAGGCCCGCGGCGAGGTCCGCACCCAGTACGCCCACATCATCGACATGGTCCCGACGGTGCTCGACCTGCTCGACATCGATCCGCCGGCGGCCATCCGCGGGGTGACCCAGTCGCCGATGCAGGGCGTCAGCTTCGCGAAGGCGCTCGAGGACCCCACCGTCCCGACGCAGCATCACACCCAGTACTTCGAGATGCTCGGCCACCGGGCCATCTACAAGGACGGCTGGCGCGCCGTCTGCCCGTGGCCGGGTCCCTCGTTCGCCGAGGCCGGCACCGGCTTCGGCAACCCGATCACGGCCGAGAGGCTCGCCGAGCTCGACGCCACCGGCTGGGAGCTCTACCACGTCGATGCGGACCCGGCCGAGAACCACGACCTGGCGGCCGAGCGCCGCGACAAGGTCATCGAGCTGATCGGAACGTGGTACGTCGAGGCCGGCAAGTACGGCGTCATGCCGGTCGACGGCAGCGGCCTCGCCCGGATGGTGGCCGAGAAGCCCCTCATCTCGCGGCCGCGCGACCAGTACACCTACCGCCCCGGCACCCAGACCATCCCCAACTTCGCGGCACCGCGGCTCCTCAATCGTCCGCACGCCATCACCGCCTCGGTCGACATCCCCGACGGCGGCGCCGACGGCGTCCTGCTCTGCCAGGGCAGCGCGGCTGGCGGCTTCTCGCTGTACGTCAAGGAAGGTCGCCTCCACTACGTCCACAACTACGTCGCCCGAGCCCTGTTCAGCGTCTCGTCGCCCGAACCGTTGCCGGTCGGACGGCATGAGCTCCGCTTCGAGTTCGAGCCCACCGGCCAGCCCGACCCGGCGCACGGCAAGGGCGTTCCGGCCCGGCTCCAGCTGTACGTGGACGGTGCCCTCGTCGCCAGCGCCGACGCGCCGCACACCACGCCGTTCATGTTCAACCCCGGCGGCGTCAGCTGCGGCCACAACCCGGGATCGCCGGTCACCCCGGAGTACCCGAGTCCGTTCAAGTTCACCGGCAGCCTCGAGAAGGTCGTCGTCGACGTCAGCGGTGAGCTGATCGTCGATCCGGAGGCCGAGGTCCGGGCAGCCATGGGACGCCAGTAGGCGATCCCGCTGACACCGGTCGCGGGTCATCCCGCGCCCCCGAAACGCCGGCCGCGTGCGCCGGACCGGTGGAGGAACCATGACCGAGCGATCGCTCGACGAGCTGGGGCCCGTCGACTACCTGGTGGTCGAGTTCCCGGCCGGCCAACAGAACTTCACCGGGGAGGCCGCCGAGGAGCTCCTGCGGCTGCACGATGCCGGGATCATCCGGGTCATGGACCTGATCATCCTCGGCAAGGGCGCCGACGGGACGGTCATGGCCCAGGAGCTCGGGGATCTCGACGACCTCGGCCCGCTCGGCCGGATCGAGACCGAGCTCGCCGAGACCCTCGCCGAGGAGGACGTCCTGACATTCGGTGGCGTCATGGCCCCCGGAAGCATCGGCGCGGTCCTCGTGTTCGAGAACCTGTGGGCCGCCCGGTTCGGCTCCGCCGTCCGCCATGCCGGCGGCCAGCTCATCGCCAACGGCCGGATCCCGATCCAGGCCATCATCGCCGCTGTCGAGGCCGACGAGGCCATGACGGCGCAAGGAGCCTGATCATGCCGCTCAGACCCTCCCGCGTCGGACGAGCCGCCGTCGTGACGGCCGCCGTCACCCCCGGCCCGTCGCCGGTCGCCAAGGCCGCCGTGGTCGGCGCCGCCGTCAC
>CAZABC010000013.1:0-32474 GCA_964483405.1 uncultured Anaerolineaceae bacterium | reverse complement strand
GCCGAGCTCGGCCTCGCGCCCGGCCTGGCGCAGCCCGCGCCGTGGCGCTCCTGGCGGTACAGGGGGCGGTCGTGCCACTCGGAGACGTGCGGGACCGCGCTGGCGATGGAGCACAACGGCGACCTGTACGCCTGCGACCACTTCGTCGAGGAGGGATACCGGCTCGGCAACATCGCCGAGACGTCGATGCGCGAGCTCGTCGACTCCGAGGCGCAGCGACGCTTCGGGCTCGACAAGCGCGACAGTCTCCCCCGCTTCTGCCGCGAGTGCGACGTCCGCTTCGCCTGCCACGGTGGCTGCCCCAAGGACCGGTTCATCGAGACGCCCGACGGGGAGCCGGGGCTCAACTACCTGTGCGCGGGGTACAAGGCCTTCTTCGGCCACGTCGACCGGCCGATGCGGATGATGTCCGAGCTCCTGCGAGCGGGTCGGGCGCCGTCCGAGCTCGTCGGACGGTATGCCGCGGAGGACACCCGGACCGGGGACATCACGACCGAGCCATCGCGGTAGCGGTCGCCGGCGCGGGGATCAGGCGCGGCCGCGTCGCTCCCGGCGCGTCGTCGCATCCCGCGGCAGCGCGCCGACGACGCCGGCGACCCGCCCGGCCACCGCCCGGATGTCGGCGCTGACGCGGGCGTCCGGCTCGACGACCACGTCAAGGCGGGCTCTGCCGGCCGCCGGACGGTGCGATGCCGCGCGGCGCCACGCTGCGCGGCGCGGTCGCCAGCGGGCGGGTACGCTCCGCCCGACATGGCCTGGCCCGATGCCGCACCGATCCGGATCGCCGACGACTCCACCGTCTGGGTGGGCAGCGACTGGCACGGCCAGCTCGGCCCGGTCGATCGGCTGCTCGCCCGGGCCGGCCTGACCGACGGGGCCGACCGCTGGATCGCGCCGCCGGGGACGGCCCTCGTCGTGACCGGCGACGTCGTCGACCGGGGGCCGGACTCGCTCGGCCTGGTGCGTCGGCTCGCCGCGCTGCGCGACCGCGCCGCGGAGGCCGGCGGTCACGTGGCGCTCCTCGAGGGCAACCACGAGGCGCAGGTCCTCGGCGGCCTCGGCGGTGAACCCGAGATCTTCCGGGCGCTGATGACCTTCGGCGGCGGGGCGACCCTGCTCGCCGTCGGGATGCGACCGGAGGAGTGGGCGGACCGGTCGCCGGACGAGCTCGCGGCGCGGGTCGAGGCGCTCGCGCCCGACCTCCTGCCAACGCTCTGGACGTTCGCGCCGTATGCCCGCTGGCGCGACGTGCTCTTCGTCCACGGCGGGCCGGTGCCGTTCCAGGAGCTCGACCGGTTCGAGCGGAGCGCGGACCGCATCTGGATCCGCGACGGGTTCTTCGACTCGCCCGACCGCTTCCCCGAGGCGGACGCCTGGACGCCATACCGGACGGCCGGGATCGGGCGGGTCGTCTTCGGCCACACGCCGGTCGAGCGACCCCGGCTCCACCACGAGGGCGCCGCGCTCAACATCGACACCTGGCGCGGCAGCACGGTCACCCTCGCCCGGCTCGACCCGGGCGGCGACCTTCGTGACGCGACCTTCCTGGCCGAGCCGGCCGAGCCGCGGGCGATCACGGACGCGCCCGTCACCCCCGAGCGGATCCGCCGCTTCGACGCGGAGCTCCCGGCGATCGTCGACGCCTGGGTGGCGCGGGTCCGCCCGTCGATCGCGACCGGCACGTAGTCGCCGGCCGGACGTCGGGGCCCGGGCGGATCGCCCGGGCCCCGACGCGAGAAAGGAGGAGACGGCCCGAGGATGCGCCCGACTCCCTTGCGGGATCGTTACGTCGCACCCGGTCGGGGTGACGGCCGCTTGACCTTCGACTGACTCGAAGGTTTAGGATCTCATCCATGCGCATCGCCGAGCTCGCCCGTCGCGTCGGGATCGCCCCGACGGCCGTCCGCTGGTACGAGCAGGTCGGCGTGCTGCCCGCGCCCGCCCGCCGCGCGAACGGCTATCGCGAGTACGGGGAGGCCGACGTCGCGCGGCTCCGTCTCGTCGTCGCGCTGCGGCGCCTCGGGCTCGGCCCGGAGGACGCCGGACGGCTCGCCCGGCTGTGCCTCGAGCAGGGCGCCGTCGACCTCGACCTCGCCCCGCTGCTCGCCGACCAGCGTCGGGCCATCGCCCGGCAGCGTGACGACCTCGACCGGCTGGAGGGCGAGCTGCTCGACCTGGAGCTGACCATCGCGGCCGTCGGCCGCGCCAGACGGAGGAGACCGCCCGTGTCCGACCGCCCGATCCGCGTCCTGTTCGTCTGCACCCACAACTCGGCGCGCAGCCAGATCGCCGAGGCGCTCCTCGGCCACTACGGCGGCGCCGACTTCGAGGTCGCCTCGGCCGGCACCGAGGCCACGCGCGTCAACCCGTACGCGATCCGTGCGCTCGCCGACCTCGGGATCGACTGGTCGGGCGCCCGGAGCAAGGTCATCGACGAGTTCCTCGATGAGACCTTCGACTACGTCATCACCGTCTGCGACCGGGCCCGCGAGACCTGCCCGGTGTTCCCCGGCTCGGACAACACGCTCCACTGGGGCCTCGACGACCCGTCCGAGGTGGAGGGCACCGACGAGCAGCGCCTCGCCGCGTTCCGCCGGACACAGCTCGAGATCTCCTCCCGGCTGCGCCCGTTCATCGAGGTCGCCCTGCGTGCCGCCGGCCGCGAGCGGCGGGCTGAGCTCGCCTGACGCCTCCGGGGGCGCCCGCCACCGGCGGCCGCCGGACGGCTCAGTTGCGGCGGACCGCCGCCTCCCGCGGGTCGGGCGTGAAGACCCGGAGCCGCTGGTGGAGGTACGAGATCTCGCGGGCGAGGACGTCGGCGAGCGCGGCGAGGCGGGCCTCGGTCGTCTCCGCCTCGAGGAGCGCCTGGCGGCGCGGCAGGTCGAGCTCGACGATGCCGCTCAGGAGGTGCGACAGGAGCGTCGGGTCGGCCGGGATCGCCAGGGCGCGGTCGACGATGCCGCGGGGATCGAGCTCGTCGTCGCCGAACGCAGCGGCGGGAGCCTCGGCGTCCCGGTCCTCCGCGCCGTCGTCCTCGGCGTCGTCGCTCGCGTCGGTCGCGGCCGCGTCGGTGACCTCGGCGACATAGCGGACGAAGCGCCGGGTCACGACCCTGGCCAGCCGGGCCGCTCGGTCCTCGTCGACGACCACGTCGTCGACCGGAGCGACCCGGGCGACGATGTACGGCTCGCTCGCCGTGTCGACCGCGACGACCCGGAACCGCTCGGTCCCGAGCGCGACGAGATCGTAGCGGCCGTCGGCCAGTCGGTCGGCCTCGCGGATCTCGGCGAAGGTCCCGATCGTCGCGATCGCGAGCTCGCCACCGCCGACCTCGTGGCCGTCGCGGATCCAGACGACGCCGAACGGCCGGTCCGCGGCGAGACAGCGGGCGACCATCAGCCGGTAGCGCGGCTCGAAGACGTGGAGGGGCAGGGCGATGCCCGGGCAGAGCACGGTGTGGAGCGGGAAGAGCGGCAGGTCGGTCGCCACCGCGGCAGTCTAGCCCCGGCCCGAGAAGAACGAGGCCGCCGGGATCCCGGCGGCCCTTCGGTCGGTGATGGCTCGGGCGGGGACCGCTCGGTCGGCGACCCGAACGCCCGGGCGGCGTCGCGCCGTCAGTGGGCGCAGCTCCGCGGCGACCCGGCGTCGTCGGTGGTCCGGAAGCTCGAGCCGCAGCCGCACGCGGAGACCGCGTTCGGGTTGTTCACGGTGAAGCCGGCGCCCATCAGCGTGTCGACGTAGTCGATCTCCGAGCCGCCGAGGTACCGGGCGCTGTTCTCGTCGACGTAGACCCGGACCCCGTTCGCCTCCATGACCCGGTCGTCGCCGGTCGGGGCGTCCTCGAGCATCATCCCGTAGCGGTAGCCCGAGCAGCCGCCGCTGTAGACGTAGACCCGGAGGCCGATCGCGGGGTTCGCCTCTTCCGCCGTCAGCTCGCGGAGCTTGGTCGCGGCGGCGTCGGTGAGGCTGACGAGGCTCGGCTGGGACTCGATCATCTGGCGGACGTCCTCCTTGGGACGGGCGGCGTACGGCGTGGCCGGCGGCTCGGATGCCGGAGTCCGCATCGTACGCAGCGCAACGAGATTCGACAAGCGCCCCGGTATGCGTTCTGCATCGGCGCGGCGCGGGGCGACCTCGGCTCGTCGCGCTAGCCGTCGATGCGCTCGACGACGGTGGCGATCCCCTGCCCGACCCCGACGCACATGGTCGCGAGGCCGTAGCGGCCGCCGGTCCGAGCCAGCTCGTGGACGAGCATCGTCACGAGGCGGGCGCCGCTGGCGCCGAGCGGGTGGCCGAGGGCGATCGCCCCGCCATTGACGTTCGTCCGGGCCGGGTCCAGGCCGAGCTCGTCCATGCAGGCGACCGACTGCGAGGCGAAGGCCTCGTTGATCTCGACGAGGTCGAGGTCCTCGACGCCGAGCCCGGCCCGCTCGAGCGCCTTCCGAACCGCCGGGACCGGGCCGATGCCCATGACGTCGGGGTGGACGCCGGCGATCGCGGTCGAAACGACCCGGGCCATCGGCCGAAGGCCGAGGGCGCGCGCCTGCTCGGCCTCGGCGAGGAGGATCGCCGACGCGCCGTCGTTGATCCCCGACGAGTTGCCGGCGGTGACCGTGCCGTCGGTCGTGAACGCCGGCCGGAGTCGGGCGAGGGCCTCGGCCGAGGTGTCGGACCGCGGATGCTCGTCGCGCGCGACGACGAGCGGCTCGCCCCTCCGCTGGGGGACGGCGATCGGTACGAGCTGGCCGTCGAACCGGCCGCCCTCGATCGCCGCGACGGCGCGGCGCTGGCTCTCGAGGGCGAAGGCGTCCTGGCGCTCGCGCCCGACGGACCACCGCTCGGCGACCCGCTCGGCCGTCTCGCCGAGCGAGATCGGCGGGTATGCGTCGGCCATCCGCGGGTTCACGAAGCGCCACCCGAGCGTGGTGTCGACGAGCTCCTGGGTGCCCCGGGCGTACGGCTCGGCCGGCTTCAGCATCGCGTACGGCGAGCGCGTCATCGACTCGACCCCGCCGGCGATGAACACGCCGCCGTCGCCGACCCCGATCGCGTGGGCGGCGCTGTTGATGGCCTGGAGGCCCGAGCCGCAGAGCCGGTTGACGGTCAGCCCACCGACCTCGACCGGCAGTCCGGCCAGGAGGACGGCCATCCGGGCGACGTTCCGGTTGTCCTCGCCGGCCTGGTTCGCGCAGCCGAGGATGACGTCCTCGATCGCGGCCGGATCGACCCCGCTCCGTTCGACGACGGCGACGATGACGGCGGCCGCGAGGTCGTCCGGGCGAACGGCCGCGAGCGCGCCACCGTAGCGGCCGATCGGGGTCCGGACGGCGTCGATGATCCAGGCGTCGCGGAGCGGGCGATGGCGGTCTCGGGTCATGGCGCAATCCTACGCCGGAGCCTCGACCGGGCGGCGACGCCGGGGCCGGGCTACGCCCAGGCGGCGAGCGCCTCGGAGAGCAGCGCCTCGTCGTCGGCGAGGATGAGGACGAGCGTGTCGCCGTCGGCGAACGCGTACGTCCGGCCGCCGACCGGTCTCGTCGGGTCCTCGACGAGGGTGAGGTCGACGCCGTCGACCGTCGTGTTGCTGACCCGCACCCGGTTCTGCGTCGCGGCCTGCTGGGACGCGACCCAGAGCGTGAGCAGCTCGGTCGGGTCGGCGCCGGCCACGCGGAGGAGTCCCTCCTGGAAGACGAGGGCGCCCGACGGGTCCGACGCCTGGGCCAGGGCGAGGTCGTCCGGGCCGCTGCCGAGCTCGGCCAGCATCCCCTCGAATGCCGAGCGCGCGGCGGCGGAGCCGGTCGCGAGGAAGTCCGGGCCCGTCAGGCTGACGGTCGCGAGCTCGACGCCGCCGATCTCGGTCGTGAGGCGGGCCTCGAGATCGGGGGCGCCGTGGAGGTCGACCGACGGTGCCGGCGTCGGCGACGCGGGAGACGCCGATGCGCCGGCCGGCGACGGGGATGGCGTCGGGCTCGGGGTGGCGGTCGCGCCGCACCCGGCGAGGCCGGCCGCGAGGCCGATCGCCGCGACGAGGACGAGCGCGGGGACGCGGAGCGGCCGGCTGGTCACGGGAGCAGGCTGAGCGCCTCCGCGGCGACGGCCTCGTCCGCCGAGCGGACGTAGTACATCGTGTCGGCGATCTCCTGGTCGCTCAGCACCCGGTCGCTGAGGTAGTAGTACAGCGGCGCAGAACCGTCGTCGAACGTCGCGATGACGACCGGCTTCCCGCCGACGTTCCCGTTCGTCGTCGTCGCCCCGGGGATGGACGACACCCAGGCCTCCATCAGCCCGAGCAGGCCGATGCCGCCGGGCGGCGCCCCGATGATCTGGAGCGCGCCGACCCGCGGGTCGGCGCTCCCGTCGGTCGGCTTGCCGATCGCGCCGAGCACGTCCTCGGGCTCGATGTCGGCGTTGCGCAGGTTGAGGACCAGGTCGTCGTAGTTCGGCAGGTCGTCCTCGAGGGTCGGCAGGTCGCCCGACGTGACGGTCAGCTCGATGTCGCCGACCTGGGTCGGGATCGTCGACGCGAGGGCCTCGGCGGTGACCCCGCCGGGATCGGTCGAGGGGCGGATCGACGGGGCGGTCGACGGCGCGGGGGTCGCGCCCGACGAGCAGGCCGCGACCACGACGGCGACCGTCGCGAGCGCGGCGAAGGCGGCGACACGGGCGATGCGGGACATCGTGGCTCCTTCGTGCTCCGGACGGGCCGCCCGGGCCGGGGCGATGGTACGCCAAGCGTCGCCGGACGTCGCGCCCGGCGGCCGGAGGTTGCCCGAAGGTCATCCCCCGGTCGGGACCATCGGACGCCCGAGCGCCGTAATCCGTGGCGCCCGGCCCGCGTTGTGGCTCCATCGGCATCATCCGCCGGCTCGACCGGCAGGTCTCGGGGAGCAGCACGATGGATCGACTTCCGCATACCGACCGCGATCGGGCGACCCCGCCGGAGCCCTCCGGCTCACCCGTCACGATGACCCGGATCGGCACCCGGCTCGGCGTGTCGCTGCCGGCCGCGCTCGGCGCCGCCGTCCTCGTGACGGCCATCGCCCTCGGAGCCGGCGCCCTTCGCCCGGTGCTCACCGATGACACCGGCCGCGAGCCCGCGCCGGCCGCCGACCAGGCGTCGAAGCCCGCCGGGGTCGACGAGCCCGGCAAGGGCGACGACAGCGCCAGGGGCGACGGCGACACCGGCCAGGCGACGACCGATCCCACCGAGAAGCCCGTTCCGACCGACGAGCCGGCGAAGACGGAGCCGCCCGAGGCGACGGAGAAGCCCGACGCCGCCGACGAGCCGACGGCCGAGAAACCCGAGGCGACGATGACCCCGAAGCCGACGGCCAAGCCCGAGCCGAAGCCGACGGCGAAGCCCGAGCCGACGGCGAAGGCCGGTTGGCTCGAGCTCGCCGCGAAGTCGACCGACGGCGGCCGCGTCGTCCTCGACTGGTCGCGCTACGGCGGCGACGGGTTCGCCTGGTACAAGGTCGTCCGGTCGAAGGACGCGACCGCCGCGTGGCCCCTCGGCGAGGGCGACGCGCTCGTGGCCGCGATCGACGACCGCGACACGACGATCGCCAAGGACGCCGACGTCCCCGGCGGCAAGACGTGGTACTACCGCGTCTTCGCCGTCGCCAAGAGCGAGACCGGCTACCGGATCCTCGCGGCGAGCGGCGTCGCCAAGGTCGCCGTCCCGGCGGTGGAGCCGAAGCCCTCGCCCGAGCCGACGCCCGAGCCGTACGCCCTCGGGTTCGATGTCGAGGTGACCGCCGACGGCGTCGTCCTCGACTGGGAGGATTGCGGCAGCGACGGGTTCGTCTACTACAAGGTCGTCCGCTCGACGGGCTCGAACCCCTCGTACCTGCCGTGGACCGACGGGACCGAGCTCATCGCCGTGGTCGAGGATGCCGGCACGACGAGCCTCACCGACGAGGCCGTGGCGTCGGGCGACACGTTCAGCTACCGCGTCCAGGCGATCGGCGTCCTCGACGGGCAGAAGGTGCTCCTCGGGCAGACGGCGGCGATCGAGGTCACGGTCCCGTAGCGGGCCGGACCGCGAGGCATGGAGCGCACGCGATGGCCGCGCGGACCCGTCGGCCCGGACCGGCGGTACCGGCCGCGACGGTACCGACGGCGGATGGTCCGGCCGGCGGGCGCTCCGTAGCCTCGGATCGGCGATGGCGACCGATGCCGGCACCAGGATGGACGTCGAGCGGGAGCGGGCCCTCGTGGCCCGGTCCCGCTCCGACGCGTCCGCGTTCGCCGAGCTCTACGACTTCTACCTGCCCCGGATCCACGGCTTCATCCGGCGGCGGCTCAGGGACCCGGCCGTGACCGAGGACCTGACCGCCCAGACGTTCGAACGGGCCCTCGTCGCCGTCCGGAGCGACGGCCACCGGAACGCGTCGTTCGGCGGCTGGCTCTACCGCGTCGCGGCGAACCTCGTCGTCGACCACGTCCGGCAGCGCGGCCGGTGGCTCCCCCTCGAGGCCGGCGTCACCGGTCGGGATGACGGCGACAGCGCGGCGGCCCGGCCGGAGGCCGGCGACGAGCGCGCGCTGGCCGCGTTCGCGACGGCGCTCGACCGCGACGAGCTCCGTCGGGCGATGCTCGGGCTGCCCGAGGCGCACCGCCGGGTCCTCGTCCTGCGGTTCCTCGACGACCTCGACACCGAGCAGCTGTGCGCGATGCTCGGCTGCTCGCCGGGCGCCCTCGCGGTCCGGACCCACCGGGCGCTGCGGGCGATCCGCGGCGCCATCGAGAAGGCGGCGATCGATGCGGCCTGATCGCCGGCGACGGCCGCCCACCCCAGAGCCGCGGGCCGACCGCGACACCGACACCGTCGTGCCGTTCGAGCCCATCCACGCCGACGCCGAGGCCGTCGAGCTCGCGGCGATCGGAGGCGCCCTCGCGGCGGCCGGTGCGGTCGCCCGCGACCGGACCCCGGCGCCCGACCCGGCCTTTGCCGGCGGGCTCCGCGAGCGGCTGCTCGCGACGTACGGTCCGATCGCGGTCGCCGGTCCGGCGGGCGCCGTGCCGGCCACCGCCGTACCGGCCTATGCCGTCGGCTCGCACACCGCCGCCCCGTCGACCGGCACCACGGCCCCCCGGGCGGTCCGCCCGCACACGGCCTGGCGACTCGGATCGTGGCTCCCGTCCGCGCGCGGCCTGGCGGTCGGCCTCGCCGCCGCCCTCGTCGTCGCGCTCGTCGCGGGGACGACGGCCTGGCTCGTCCCCGGCCCGATCGACGCGACGACCGCCGCCGCGACCGCCGCGACGATGGTCCGCGACGGGGAGGCGCTACCGCTGGCGGCCGGGACGGCCCTCCGGGCCGGCGACACGATCCGCACGGCGGTCGACGGCCGGGCCACCCTCGCGATCGGCGACGGCGAGACGCGGCTCGGGCCGGGGACGACCGTCGCGATCGCGACCCTCGGGCGGGCCGAGGTCGTCATCGACCAGGTCGCCGGGCGCGCCTGGCACCGCGTCGCGGTCCCGGCGGGGGCGACCTATCGGGTCCGCACGAACCCCGTCACGCTCACCGCCGTCGGGACGGCCTTCGACGTCACTCGGAGCGTCGCCGGGACGGCCGACGTCGTCCGGGTCGCCGCCATCGAGCACGCCGTCCGGATCACCGGGGCCGGGCTCGCGGCGACGCTCGACGAGGGCCGCGCCGCGACGATCCGCTCGGGCGAGGGAGCGCCGGACGTCGCCACGGGTCCGCTCGGCCAGGCCGACCTCGACGACCCGTGGATCCGGGCGAACGCCGCCCGCGACGTCGCCCTGGGCTTCGACCCCGGCGTGGTCACCGCGCTCGAGCCGGTCCCGTCGCCGAGCTGGCGCCCGGAGCCGACGGCCGCATCGCCGTCGCCGGTCGTCTCACCGATCGCGGTCCCGAGCGGGTCGGCCGACCCGAGCCCCGCCACCGCGCCGTCGCCGTCGCCGGTGCCCACGTCGAAGCCGTCGCCGACGCCGAGGCCCACCCCCACGCCGAAGCCGTCGCCCACCCCCACGCCGAAGCCGTCGCCGACCCCGGCGCCGTCGGTCGGCAGCCTGACCCTGGCCGCCACCTCCTGCCATGGCGGGGTGGTCCTCGACTGGTCGAGTTGGGCCGGCGCGGACTTCCACCACTACACGGCCGTCCGGGCGACGAGCGAGTTCGCGACGCCGCAGGCCTACCCACCGCCGAAGCCGGTCGTCGCCCTCGACGGGACGTTCACCAAGGAGCGGACCGCGACCGACGCCCCCGACACCGGCGGTGAGGCCGGGGTCAAGTACTGGTACCGCGCGCTCGCCTTCTCGGCCGACGATCGGGTGATCGCCGCGAGCCCGCTCCGGACCGCCGTGGCGAAGCCGATCAAGGCGCTCGGCGAGCCAGTGACGAGCGTCGCCGGCGGGTCGATCCAGATCGACTGGACGCCGTACGGTGGGCCGGCTGCCTGCTTCAGCTACTACAAGGTCGTCTGGTCGTCGTCCTCCACGACGCCGAGCTACCTCGGCGACCACGACGGCGCGGTGCCCTACGAGACGCAGTCGTCGGCGACGGCGACGATCGACGGGTTCGCCAGCGGCAGCTGGTACGTCAGGGTCCAGGCGATCCGCGTCACCGCCCTCGGCAAGTTCGTCGTCGCCCAGACCGGGGTCGCGACGGTCGACGTTCCCTAGACCGGACCGGCGCCGATCCTACTGGCCGAACGGGACGAGCCGCCCGTCGACGAGCTCGAACAGGCGGCGGTCGATCGGCTCGTCGGCGTTGCCGCTCTGCTCGACGACGAACTCGTGGAGCAGGACGGCGAAGTCCTCGTCGTCGGGCGCCATCGGTCCGGCGATGAGCAGGTGGCGCTCCGGCAGCCCGACGAGGATCCGGCCCTCGCCACGGAGCTCGCGCTCGAGGTGGGCGATCGTGTCGGGCAGGAGGATCCGGGCCGCGTCCCAGCCGGCGCCGGTCTGCGACGAGATGAGCCGGTGGCGGTCGGAGCGCTCGTCGGTCCAGTCCGCCGTCCGGGCCCAGGTGGCGAGGTTGTAGAGCGCGGCGTCCTGGACGTCGGCGGGGCTGACTCCCCACGACAGGACGTGGTCGGCGTTGACGATGACGTCGAAGCCGCCGGCCCCGATCGCGTAGACGACCGCGAGGTCGGCCGGGCCCTCGTCGACGAGGGGCTGGGCGTGCGCCTTGACGCCCTCGGCGGCGAGGGCTGCCGGGTCGAGCGTCTCGACGACGATGCCGGTGGTCCCCGCGGGTCGAAGGAGCGGGTAGATCCGGCCGGCCGCGGCCGACCAGTCGTGCTCGGGCGCCTCGGCCACGGCCTGGGGCCGCTCCGGAGCGGGGACGTGACCGCTGACCGGCGCGTCGGGATCGATCGGCGCGAACGGGTCCGGCGCGGCGTCGCGCCAGGCCGGTGCCGGGCCGTCGACATCGGAGCGGAGCTCGGGCTCGTCGGAAGGCCAGCGCGGCCCGCTCACGACCGGACCTCCACCGGGCGGAGGCCGCCGGTCCAGCGTGGGGGGCGCTTCTCGACGAAGGCCGCCATCCCCTCGGCCTGGTCGGCGGTCGCGAACAGGTCGAAGAACGCCGATCGCTCCTCGGCGAGACCCGCGGCCAGCGGCAGCTCGGCCGCCCGACGGATCGCCCGCTTGGCGGCCCGGACCGCGAGCGGTGGCCCGGCGGCGATCGTCGTCGCCAGCTCGATGGCGCCGGCGACGGCCTCGCCGGCCGGCACGACACGGCTGACGAGGCCCATCCGCTCGGCCTCGCGGGCGTCGAAGCGGCGGCCGGTCAGGATGAGCTCCATCGCCCGCGCCTTCCCGACGGCCCGGGTGAGGCGCTGGGTGCCGCCGGCGCCGGGCATGATCCCGATCGAGATCTCGGGCTGGCCGAAGACCGCGTCCTCGGCGGCGACGATCAGGTCGCAGGCCATCGCCAGCTCGCAGCCGCCGCCGAGGGCATAGCCAGCCACCGCGGCGACGAGCGGAAGGCCGACCGCGTCGATCCGGGTCCACGGCGCGAACGCGTCACCCTCGCGCAGCGTGGCGGGCGTCTGCTCGGCAAGCTCCTTGATGTCGGCGCCGGCGGCGAACGCCCTGGCGCCCGCGCCGGTGATCACGATGCAGCGGATCGCCGGATCCGCGTCGAGCGCCTCGAGCGCGTCGGCGAGCTGGCCGAGCAGGGCGAACGAGAGGGCGTTGAAGGCGCGCGGCCGGTCGAGGGTGACGAGGGCGACCCCGTCGACGGGAACCTCCACGCGGACCAGGCGGTCGGGCTCGTCCATGTTCCTCACCTCGGGCGACTGCGGCCAGTATCCACGTCCGCGACCGGGTCCGTCGACCGCCAGAACGCGTCGAGCGCCTCGTTGGCGAGGCCGGGCCGGAGGGTGAGCGCCTCGTGGCCGCAGCCCGGCAGGACGAGCAGGCGTCCGTCGCGGACGAGCCGCATCAGCCCCCAGGCGTGATCGACCGGCACGAACGGGTCGCGGTCGCCGACGACGACGAGCGTCGGGCAGGCGATCCGTCGGAGCTCCGCCGGCGTGATGAGCGGATCGCGCTCGATGGCGGCCACGATCGCCGGGAGCAGGCGACGCCAGGCGCCGGGGCCCTGGCCGGCGTCGTGCCGCCGGGCGAGGCGGGCCGCCCGGTCCGGCTCGTCGCGGTCGATCCGGTCGGGATCCATCAGCCGTCGGGCGACGGAGAGGCGCGGCTCCCGCCCGGTCGTCGTGCCGACGACGACGAGCGACCGGACCCGGTCGGGCGCGCGGCTCGCGAAGCCGAGGGCGGTCGAGGCGCCCATCGAGAACCCGACGAGATCGACCTTCGCCAGCCCGAGCGCGTCGAGGAAGCCCGCCAGGTCGTCGACGAGCGCGTCGTACGAGAAGCCACGGGTCGCGTCCCAGCGGGTGCCGCCGTGCCCCCGGGCGTCGGGGGTGAGCAGCCGGCGCGACCCGGCGAAGCGAGCCAGCTGCGGTCCGAAGTCCTCCCGGCCGACCGAGGTCGCGCCATGGAGGAGGACCATCGGCGGGCCGTCGCCGCGCGATCCGTAGGCGATCGCGAGCCCGTTCGCCTCGACGAGCGGCATCGCGTGGACCGGCTAGCGCTCGGGCCGGCCGACGGGCGCCGCGCTCGTGGCTCGCTCGATCCGGAGGTATCGCCGGCGGTAGTAGAGGAGCGGCGCCGGATGATCGGGGTCGGTCGCCACCGCGTCGACCCTCGCGATGAAGAGGTCGTGGTCGCCGGCGGCGACGACGTCGGTGACCGTGCACTCGAGGCTCGCGATCGCCCCGTCGAGGAGCGGCAGCCCGGTCTCGCCGGGGTGCCACTCCGCGCCGCAGAACGCGTCGCGGTCGGGGACGACCGCGGCGCCGGCGAAGCAGTCCGAGAGCGGCTGCTGTCGCTCGGAGAGGACGCTGACGGCGAACCGACCGGCGGCCCGGACGACCGGGACGATCGCGCGGCCCCGGTCGAGTGCGACGAGCACGAGCGGCGGGTCGAGCGAGACCGAGCTCAGGGCGTTGACGGTGATCCCGTGGGGCCGGTCGCCGGCCAGGGTGGTGACGACCGTCACGCCGGTCGCGAAGTGGCCCATGACCTTGCGGAAGGTGTCGCGCGTCGGCTCCATCGCGGGCAGTCTACGGGAGCCCGCGAGCGGGCCTCGCGGGCGGGGCCTCGGAAAGGGGCCCTCCGGCCCTGCCCGCGCCGGATCGCCCGGACCTAGCATCGTGGCGATCCAGTTCGCCCTGGGGATCGACGATGGGGGGTGCCAGCGCACCGCTCCGTCGCCCGGGTCTCGTCCCGGACCGCGGGCCGGCGCCGACGGCGTCCGCGGAGCGTCTCGTCGAATCCGCGTGGGCGGCGCACCGCGGCGAGCTGACCGGCTTCCTCGTCCGGCTGACCCGCGACCCCGAGGTCGCCGGCGACATCGTCCAGGAGGCCTACCTCCGGCTGTGGCGCGAGAGTCGCGCCGGGCGGGCGCCCGACGATCCCCGGGCGTGGCTCTTCCGGGTCTCCATCAACCTCGCGATCAGCGGCGGCCGCCGGTCGACGACCGCCCGTCGCGGCCTGCCCCGGCTCGTCGAGGACGGCCGGGCGCCCGACTCGCCCGAGCGGGCGGCCATCCTCGAGGAGCGGCACGTCCAGGTCGAGGACGCCCTGGCCGAGCTGTCGGCGGACGCCCGGACGGGCCTCGTCCTTGCCGCCCGCGGGTTCACCAGCCGCGAGATCGGGCGGGAGATCGGGCGGACCGAACTGGCGACCCGGACGATGCTGTGCCGGGCGCGGGCCCGCCTCCGCGGTCGCCTCGACCCCGCGGACTGCCGATCGACCGCCGGGTAGCGGAGTACGATCGACGCATGTCCACGATCGAAGCTGACCCGACCCCCCAGCCCACCCGGATCGAACGGGATTCCATGGGCGAGATGGCCGTCCCGGCCGCCGCCCGGTACGGCGCGTCCACCCAGCGCGCCGTCCTCAACTTCCCGATCAGCGGCCAGCGGATGCCGCGCCGGTTCCTCGAGGCGCTCGCGCTCATCAAGCGGGCCGCCGCCGAGACGAACGCCGAGCTCGGCCTCCTCGACGCGGAGCGGGCGGCGGCCATCGCGGAGGCCGCCCAGGCCGTCGCCGACGGCGGCTACGACGCCGACTTCCCGATCGACGTCTACCAGACCGGCTCGGGCACGTCGACGAACATGAACGCCAACGAGGTCATCGCGAACCTCGCCGGCGAGAAGCTCGGGGCCAAGGTCCACCCGAACGACGACGTCAACAAGTGCCAGTCCTCGAACGACGTCATCCCGGCCGCGCTCCAGCTCTCGGCGGCGATGGCGATCGAGACCGATCTCCTCCCGGCGCTCGAGCGCCTCCACACCGCGCTCGTCGCCAAGGAGCACGAGTTCTGGCCGATCGTGAAGACCGGCCGGACCCATCTCCAGGACGCGACGCCGATCCGGCTCGGCCAGGAGTTCCGCGGCTACGCCGGCCAGGTCGAGGAGGCCATCCGGCGCCTCCGGGCGGCCCAGGCGGAGCTGCTCGACGTGCCGCTCGGCGGGACGGCGGTCGGGACCGGCATCAACGCCCACCCCGAGCACGCCTTCCGGACCTGCGCCCGGCTCTCGACCCTCACCGGCCTCGACGTCCGCGAGACGCCGAACCACTTCCACGCCCAGGCCACGCTCGACGCGCCGATCGCGGCCCACGGAGCGATCCGCTCGACGGCCCTCTCGCTCTGGAAGATCGCGTCGGACATCCGGCTCATGGGCATGGGCCCGCGAGCGGGGATCGCCGAGCTCCTGCTGCCCGAGACGCAGCCGGGCTCGTCGATCATGCCCGGCAAGGTGAACCCGGTCATCGTCGAGAGCCTGACGATGGTCGTCGCCCGGGTGGTCGGCAACGACGCGACGATCGCCTTCTGCCAGACCGGCAGCTTCCTCGAGCTCAACGTCATGATGCCGGTCACCACCCTCGCCCTCCTCGAGTCGATCGAGCTGCTCGCGGCCGCCGCGTCGAACTTCTCGTCCAGGTGCGTCGAGGGCCTCGCCGCGACCGAGCGCGGGCCCGCCCTCGTCGAGCAGGGCCTGATGCTCGCGACCGCCCTGGCACCGGTCATCGGCTACGACGAGGCGGCGAAGCTCGCCAAGGAGGCCTTCAAGACCGGCCGGACGATCCGCGAGCTCGCCCGTGAGCGGGGGATCGACGAGGAGCGGCTCAACGAGCTCCTCGACCCGACGGCGATGACCGAGCCCGGCCTCGGCGGCCCAGGGGGCGGCTGACCGAACCCGACCTCGGCGGCCGGCTTGGGCCCCGGCGGCCCGGCGGCTCTGGCGGCGGCTCGGCGGGGGTTCGGCGACCCCGCCCACTCGACGGCCCGGTTCCACCAACTCCGCTGGTACTCCGTCGCGGCGGTTCGGATCTACCACCTCAGCTGGTACTCCGTCGGGGCGGGCCGCCGCTGGACGGACGTCCGGTCGGGATCCACGCTCGCGGCGACGGCCCGTCTGCGCACAGCACCAGTGACGCTGGTATCGCGCCGGCGGTCCCACTGGAGCACTAACCCAGCTGGTGAGAGCGACGGCGTCGCGCGGCGCCACCAGCCCAGTTGGTGGGAGCCCCAGCGTCGCTCGCTGAGCGTCGCCGCCGCGGAGTGCCGCCGCCTCGTGTCTGCTCCGGCCGGCGGATCGGGACCGGCACGGCACGTCCTGGCGAGGCCGGCTCGCGGCGAGGCCGGCTCGCGGCGAGGCCGGCTCGACGCGGCGCGACGCCGCGTGTCGCCGATCGTCATGGTCGATGCGATGGCGGCCGGCCGACGAGGCGGTCGGCGCCCCTGCTACCATCCCTCGACGATGACCGACACCCGCCTCTGGGACCGCGCCGGCGACCTTCCCGTCCCCGTGGACGGAGAGCGGTCGCGGCCGGAGGTCCCGGCGCTGCCCGCGACCGACCTGCCGAGCGTCGAGGCGCTGTTCACGTTCATGCGCGACGCAGAGATGCGTTTCGGCGCGCTGCGGATGCGGATCGAGGATCGGACCGGCGTGGTCGACGGCGAGCGGCTGACCGTCATCGAAGTGCTCCTCCGGCATCCGGGCGAGGCGCGGGTGACGACGAGCCGGCCACGCGACGACGCGGCGGCCGCCGACCACGAGGTCTGGATCTCGGACGGCACGACCGTCCGGACCTACGCGGCCCACCACCGGCTCGGCACCCGGCGGCCCGTCCGGGCCCGACCGGTCGGCATCGACGACCCGGACCTGCCCGGCTTCGCCCGGCCCTACCGGCCCCTGACGGCGCTCCCGGCCGAGACGCTGCCCGACACGTTCGTCCACCCCGCGGGCTACTGCCAGAACGTCCTCGCGACCGGCAGCTGCACGGTGACCGGGACGACCGAGGTCGCCGGCCGCACGGCGATCGTCCTCGTCTCGGCGCATCCGCGGACGACCGGCATCGCCGGCGACCGACCCGACCACGAGATCGAGATCGCCGTCGACCGGGCCACCGGCGTCGTCGTCCGGCTCGTCGAACGGCTCGGCGGGTCGGTCACCCGCGTGGCGGAGGCGGTCGTCCTCCAGCCGGATGCGCCGCTCCCGCCGTCGGCCTTCGCGTTCGAGTTCCCCGCCGGGACGACGTTCATCTACTGACCCGCCGACCGGCGCAGCCGGCCTGTCTCGGCCCGCGCAGCCGGACCGGACCCGTCGTCGCCCTCGTTGATTCGCGCATTGCATCGCGGCGCGTGGCGGCATATCGTCCCGCCTACGTTCCGGTCGCGTGCCCACGCGGCCGTCGTCGATCGGGGGGAAGCGAGGGAGCGATCGGAGGAAGGCTGCTGCGATCGCGCGTCCGGGCGGAGGGCCGGGCGGCGAGGGAAACCCCGGACGATCGACCGAGTCCGACCGTACCCGCCGGGCGCTGGCCCGGCCGCCGGGGCCGATGGTGGTCCCGCGTCATCGTGACTTGAGGGAGGTATCGATGACCCAGGGAAGGTCCAAGGAAGAGCTCATCCAGCAGGACATCCGCGACCTGCATCGGCTGGGCTACGCGCAAGAGCTGTTCCGCACGATGGGCGGGTTCAGCAACTTCGCGATCAGCTTCTCGATCATCTCGATCCTGACCGGCGCGGTCATCCTGTACGACTACGGCCTCGCCTGGGCCGGGACGGCCGCCGTCCTGATCGGCTGGCCGCTCGTCACCGTCTTCGTCCTGCTCATCGCCGCCTCGATGGCGGAGATCGCCTCGGCCTACCCGACGGCCGGCGGCCTCTACTACTGGGCGTCGAAGATGAAGAACAAGAACTGGGGCTGGTGGACGGCCTGGCTGAACCTGATCGGCCAGTTCGCGATCGTCGCCGGCATCAACTTCGCCGCGGCGGCCTTCCTGAACGCGACGATCTTCACCCCGCTGCTCGCCCAGGCCGGGATCGCCTACGACAACACGACGGTCCTGCTCGCGATCGGCGAGACCCCGCTCCTGACCGGCCAGCTCGTGACGATGGGCATCATCATGCTCGTCCAGCTGGCCCTGAACATCGGCGGCATCAACATCGTCGCCCTGCTCAACCAGGTCAGCGTCTGGTGGCACATCGTCATCGTCGCGGCGATCGTCGTCCTCGTCTTCGCGATCGGCCAGCCGGACGCGAGCGGGCTGACCCTCTTCGCGATCGAGCCGCAGGACGTGGCCGGGAGCTGGCAGAACGACCTCGGCTTCATCAAGCTCGACTACGGCCCCGCGATCAGCTACCCGCTCGTCCTGGCGTTCTTCTTCTCGCTCCTCCAGGCGAACTGGACGTACACCGGCTACGACGCCTCGGCGCACGTCGCCGAGGAGACGATCGGCGCCCGGATGTCGAGCGCGTGGGGGGTCTTCCTGTCGGTCGCCGTCTCGGCGGTCGTCGGCTTCGTCTTCCTGCTCGCCCTGACGACGCACCTGCCGGACCTGTCGGGCCTGTTCCCCGAGACGTTCGAGGGGGCCGACCCCGCCGTCTACAGCCAGTACTACTTCGGTGGCGGCGTCGCCGTCATCGACATCCTCAAGTACAACCTCGACAGCGTCCGGCTCGTCGGCATCGGGCTCGGCGACCTGCTCGCGGCCGGCATCGCCATCGCGATGTGGTTCTGCGGCCTGTCCTCCGTCGCGGCGGCCGGCCGGATGCTCTTCGCCTTCGCCCGCGACGACGGGGTCCCGGCATCGGGCTGGCTCAAGAAGGTCAGCCATCGCTTCCGGACGCCGGCGAACGCCCTGACCGGCATCGTCGTCGTCGCCTGGCTCTTCACGGTCGCCGCGGGCTACGTCGGCGGTGGCACCGCGATCGTCATCGTCACCGCGATCTCGACGATCTTCCTGTACGCCGCGTACGGCGTCTGCATCTACCTCGGCCTGACGACCACCGCCTGGCTCAAGGAGCGCGTCTGGAGCCTCGGGCGCGTCTCGAAGCCGATCGCCGTCTTCGCCCTGTTCTGGGTCGTCGTCCTGATGGTCCTCTTCAGCTGGCCGACCTCGGGCAACATCTCCTGGCCGTTCATGCTCCTGACGGTCCTGTTCCTGCTCGTGTACTACTTCGCCTGGGGCCGGTCCCGCTTCCTGGGACCCCACGCGATGGGCCGCGAGGAGGAGCTGTCCGAGATCGAGCGCGAGTTCGAGCAGGCCGCCCGCGAGGTGGCCGGCTAGTCGATCGACCGATCGGCGCGGCCGCCGTCGGCGGCCGACACGCAGCGCGAACCCGAGGGTCGGCCGTCCCACCGGCCGGCCCTCGGCATCCCCGGCCATCGGGCCGTCGACGAGGTGACAGATGAGCGACCACGGGAAGAAGCCGCCGATGCTGCAGCAGCTCGAGGCGATGGTCCGCGACGGCCGGATCGACACGCTGGTCGTCGCGATCACCGACATGCAGGGCCGGCTCATGGGCAAGCGCGTCCAGGCGCAGGCCTTCCTGAGCGGGGTCATCGATCACGGAGCCCACTTCTGCACCTACCTGCTGGGCACCGACATGGAGATGAACACGCCCGACGGCTTCCGGCTCATGAACTGGGAGACCGGCTACGGCGACTGGATCGCCGCCCCGATCTGGGAGTCGCTCCGGGTCCTGCCGTGGCTCGAAGGGACGGCGCTCGTCCTCGCCGACGCGGTCGATGAGGAGACCGGCGCGGAGATCCCGATCGCGCCGCGGACCATCCTCAAGCGCCAGGTCGCCGCGGCCCGCGACCTCGGCTACGTCGTCAAGGCCGGCTCGGAGCTCGAGTACTACGTCCTCAGGACGAGCTGGGAGGACCAGGCGCGGAGCGGCTGGGTCCTACCCGAGCCGTTCGGCTACTACAACGAGGACTACCACCTCCTCCAGGCGACCAAGGCCGAGCCGCTCCACCGGCTCCTCCGGAACCAGATGACCGAGGCCCGGATCCCCATCGAGTTCAGCAAGGGCGAGGCCGCGAACGGCCAGCACGAGGTGAACATCCGGTACGACGAGGTCCTCGAGTCGGCCGACCGGACCGTGATCTTCAAGCACGGGGCGAAGGAGATCGCCTACCTCAACGGCTGGGGGATCACCTTCATGGCGAAGCCCGATCACCGCTGGACGGGCTCGTCGGGCCACCTCCACATGAGCGTCTGGGACGCTGCCGGCAAGCGCTCGCTCATGCACGACGACGAGTCGACCGCGCCGTACCACATGTCCGAGACGATGCGCTGGTTCCTCGGCGGGATGATGGCCCTGTCGCGGGAGCTCGCCATCTTCATCGCCCCGAACATCAACTCGTACAAGCGCTTCGCGGCGCTCTCGTGGGCGCCGGTCAATGTCGTCTGGGGTCGCGACAACCGGACGACCGGCTTCCGGGTCGTCGGACACGGCCAGGGCCTCCACATCGAGGATCGCTTCCCCGGCGGCGACATGAACGCCTACCTGACGTACGCTGCGATGGTCGGCGCCGGGCTGTACGGGATCCGCCACGAGATCGAGCCGCCGGCCGAGTTCAAGGGCAACGGCTACCTCGCGACGGGCTGCCAGCGGATGCCGCGGGCGCTCTACGAGGCGATCGCCGAGCTCGAGCGCTCGGAGGCGGCGGTCGAGATCTTCGGTCAGGATGTCGTCGACCACTACCTCAACGCGGCCCGAGTCGAGCAGGCCACCTACGATGCCGCGGTCCATCCGTGGGATCGCGAGCGATACCTCGAGCGCGGCTGACGGTGCGCGATCGGTCGGGAGCGGCATGACCCGTGAGCGGGAGCGGTACAGCCGCGCCTCGATCCTCGAGCGGATCCGCGAGGCCTGGACCTGGTTCGCCGGGAACCGGCGGGCCCAGGTCATCGCCGTGATCCTGCTGGCCATGCTCCTGGCGATGCGGGCGCTGACGCCCGAGACGGTCTCGTTCGAGGGGCTCCGCACCGACGACTGCATCTTCGTCCGGAGCCCGTCGTCGGACGACATCGTGTCCGAGAGCCCCGTCGGCAGCCCGAAGGAGGTCGCCGACACCCTCCGCTCGCAGGGGGCCGAGCGCGCCGCCTGCGGCCTCTCGCACAGCCACGAGGTCGCGGCCGTCGGCGACCTGCCCGGTCCGCCCGGCACGCCGTACCCGGGCGAGGCGGCGCTCGTCGAGCGCGAGATGCCCGCCTGCGAGGCCGCCGTCGGCGACTACGTCGGGCGGCCCGTCGGCGAGTCGCGCTACGGCGCGGTCGTCGTCGTCCCCGACATCGCCGGCTGGGAAGCGGGGGCCCGCGACATCGTCTGCCTCGTCCAGCGTGACGACGGACGGTTCATGGATCGCCAGGCCAAGGGCAGCGGCGAGTAGCGAGCCGGTGGGCCGGGGACCCTCTGCCGGGGGCGGCCGGCCCCACGCGGTGCCCGGGTCGGTCCGGCGCCGACCCGTCGGCACGGGCGCCGCTACTCGCGCGAGGCGAGGAAGAGCCGCTCGGCCAGCCGACCGTGGCCGGCCGCCTGCGCGAAGTCGGCGGGGATCCGTCCGTCCGCCACCGGCAGCGACGCGTCGGCGCCAGCCTGGAGCAGGAGGGTCACGATCGCCTCGTCCCCGTTCTGGGCGGCCGCGTGGAGCGGGCGGAACCCATCGCCCTGGGTCGCGTCGACGTCCGCGCCGGCCTCGACCAGCCAGCGGACGATCGCGAAGTCGCGGCCGGCGACCGCGGAGTGGAGCGGATGGACGGCCTGATCGTTGCGCGACTCGACCTCCGGGTCGGCGCCCGCCTCGAGGAGCAGCTCGACGTTCGCCTCGGCCCCGAAGAACGCCGCCAGGTGGAGCGGCGTGAACCCGTCCGGCGACCACGCCCGGGCCAGCCCGAGGTCTTCGTTCAGCAGCGTCCGCAGCCGAGCGGTCCGGCCGGTCGCGGCCGCCTCGAAGACGTCGAGGTCGTCGCCACGCGCGTCGAGGACCCGCTCGAGGACCGCGGTCCTCGACCAGGAGAAGTAGCGGGCGACGGTGACGGCGGTGAGGCCGTCGGCGTCGCGCGCGGCGGCGAGCGCGGGGTCCTCGGCCAGGAGTCGGTCGACGGACTCGACGTCGCCGGTCCGGATGGCCCGGAAGAGCGCGGCGGCGGTCTCGGGCGGGGCCGCGGGCCGCGGCTCGGCGTCGGAACGGGTCGGCTCGTGGTCCGGCATCGGCTCCTCGGATCTCGGGGGCCGCAGTGTAGCGGCTCCGGGCGGTCGCGCGGACCGGGGCGCACCGCTACGCTAGTCGGCATCGTCGTCCGCTACGGAGCCCGAGGACCGAGCCATGCGCCTCGAAGACAAGGTCTGCGTCATCACCGGTGGCGGCAGCGGCATGGGTCGCGTCGCCGCTGAGCGCTTCGCCGCCCAGGGCGCCCGGGTCGTCGTCGCCGACTACGACGAGGCGTCGGCCGTTGCTGCCGCGGACGACGTCGTGAGCCGGGGCGGGCGGGCGACCGCCGTGCGGGCCGACGTCTCGGTCGAGGCCGATGCGAAGGCGATGATCGACCACGCCCTCGCGACGTGGGGTCGGGTCGACGTCCTCTACAACAACGCCGGCATCATGCCCGAGGCGGACCACTCGGTCGTCGACACCGACGTCGCGACCTGGGACCAGGTGATGGCCGTCAACGTCCGCGGCGTCTTCCTCGGCTGCAAGTACGCGATCCCGGCGATGATCGCGGGCGGCGGCGGTTCGATCGTCAACGTCGCGAGCTTCGTCGCGATCCTCGGCTGCTCGGTCCCGCAGGATGCCTACACCGCGTCGAAGGGTGCGGTCCTGTCGCTGACCCGCAGCCTCGCCGTCCAGTTCGCCCCGAAGGGCGTCCGGTCGAACGCCATCAGCCCGGGCCCGATCGAGACGCCGCTCCTCATGGACTGGCTCCTCAAGGACGAAGCGGCGAAGCAGCTCCGCCTCGCTCGCAACCCGAGCGGCCGCTTCGGCCGGCCCGAGGAGATCGTCGACGTCGCGATCTACCTCGCCTCGGACGAGTCACGCTGGACGAACGGCGCCAACTTCGTCATCGACGGCGGCATCACCGTGAACTACTTCTAGCGGGGGCGGGAGGGGACGATGGAGGACGAGCAGGTCCGCTGCGCGATCGGCATCGACATCGGCGGCAGCGCGATCAAGGGCGCCGTCGTCGACGTCACGACCGGCGAGCTCGTCGGCGAGCGGATCCGGATCCTCACCCCGCAGCCGGCGACCCCGCGCTCGTGCATCGCCGTCGTCGCCCGGATCGTCAACCGGCTCGTCAAGGCGACGCCCGCAGCCGCCGGGGCGGTGGTCGGCGTCGGGGTGCCCTCGGTCGTCGTCGACGGAGTGACGAGGAGCGCGGCGAACATCGACCCGGGCTGGGTCGACTTCGACGCCGATGCGGCGCTGGCGAAGGCGCTCAAGCGGCCGGTCTGGGCGATGAACGACGCCGACGCCGCCGGGGCCGCGGAGATGCGGTTCGGCGCCGGGCGGGGACGGACCGGGACGACCATCGTCCTCACCCTCGGGACCGGGGTCGGCTCGGCGATCTACACCGACGACGTCCTCCTGCCGAACACCGAGCTCGGCCACATGGAGATCCGCGGGCGCGATGCGGAGCGCCGGTCGGCGGCGGCCGCGCGGACCCGCCGCGGGCTGTCGTGGAAGGCCTGGGCCGAGGACCTCGACGAGCACCTCCGGGCGATCTACGCGCTCTTCTCGCCGAAGGTCATCATCCTCGGCGGCGGCGTCAGCAAGCGCGCCGATCAGTACCTCTCGAAGCTGACGGTCCCATGCGAGGTCATCCCGGCGGCGCTCAAGAACGAGGCCGGGATCGTCGGCGCGGCCCTCGTCGCGGTCGACCGGGCCGCTGCCGGGGAGGCCGCGGCCCGCGCGGCGGCGGCCCGCGACGCGGCGACCGGGAGCGGCCGCTGAACCGCGGGATGGTCGAGGGCGAGGTCCACCGCACCGAGCTGGCGGTCGGCGTCCCGGCCATCCGGTCGATCCTCGACGACCCGGCCCGGCTCGCCCGGCTCGTCACGGCCGCCGAGTCCGTCGAGGCCGTCGGGCCCGGCCGGTTCCGGGCGGTCCTCCTCACCCGGACCCCGTTCCTCACCGTCCGGACCGACGTCGACGCGCTCGTCGTCGAGGAGGCGCCGGACCGGCTGCGGCTCGAGCTCGACGGCCGTCCACGGGGCATCTCCGGCACGGTCCGGGCCGTCATCCCGGTGCGGCTCGAGCCGCTCGCCGCGGATCGGTCGGCCGTGACCCACCGCGTCGACGTCGAGGCGACCGGGACGGTCGCGACCCTCGGCGGCTCGATGCTCCGCGGCGCGCTCGAGCGCCTCGTCGCGGACCTCATCCACGGCGTCGAGGCCGAGGCCGGCGCCGGCGGGGCCTAGGGCTACGCCCGTTCGCGTAGGCTCCGGAGCGTTTCGGCCGAGCCCGAGACGATGAGGCTCTCGCCCGCCTCGAGCCGGCGGTCGGTCGGCGGGTTGGCCACGTAGTCGCGCTCGCCGCGCACGATCGCGAGGGCGTGGATGCCCCGCTCCCGGAGCTCGCCGACGGTCCAGCCGTCGAGCGGCCCACCCAGGGCGACCTCGACCTCCTCGATGGAGAAGGCGAGCTCGCCATGCGACAGCGCGGCGTCGATGAAGTCGGCGACCCGGGGCCGGATCGCGAGCTCGGCGATCTGGCGTCCGGCCCGGGTGTACGGGGAGACGATCCGGTCGGCGCCGGCCTGGGCGAGCTTCGCGTCGGCGCCGTCGATGTTGGCCCGGGCGACGATGAAGAGCCGCGGGTTGATCGTCCGGGCGGAGAGCGTCACGTAGACGTTGTTGGCATCCGAGTCGATCGTCGTGATGAGGCCCCGGGCCCGCTCGATGCCGGCCTCGCGGAGGGTGGCGTCGACCGTCGCGTCCCCCTCGACGACGAGGTGCCCGTCGCGCCGGGCGACGTCGAGCGAGGCGGGGTTGATGTCGATGACGACGAGCGACTGGCCGGCGTGCTCCAGCTCGCGGACGACCGTCGAGCCGACGCGGCCGTAGCCGCACACGATGAAGTGGTCGCGGAGCGACCCCACCGCCTCTGCCATCCGTCTCGCCTCCCGCTTCCCACTCGCCGCCTCGGCGACGAACGCCTCGGCGACGATCCCGACCGACCCGAAGATGATGCCGACGCCGGCGATGGTCAGGATCATCGTCCAGACCCGCCCGAGATCGTCGAGCTCGCGGACCTCCTTGAAGCCGACGGTCGTCAGCGAGATGACCGTCATGTACAGCGCGTCGTCGAACGACCAGCGGAGCAGGGCGATGTAGCCGAGCGTCCCGACCGCGACGGTCGTCAGGACGATGACGAGCCAGATGGCGACGTGGCGGCCGACGACGCCACCGGGGGAGCGCCGGGCGGTCGCGGGACCCGGGGAGCCGGTCGGGCGCGGTGGACGTCGGACGATCCAGGTCATCGTCGGTCGATCGTAGCGCGCCACGCGTGGGCGGAAGACGGCGCGGCGCCCCCGCGAGCCGCGGGCCGCACCGGCCGCCGCCGGGGCTCGGCGGCCGGAGCCCCGCGGCAGGGCCGATCGGCCCGCCAGGGACGGTGCGGGCGGCGGCTCGGGCCGACCGGAGCCTTGGCTATCATCGGCGCACGGACGCCCCGCCGCGCCGAGCCCGAGGACGACGATGCCGACCCACCCCGATCCCGATCCGAGCGCCCTACGCCATGCCTACGACCTTGTCGTCGGCGCCGCGACCGTGCCGGCGGCCGACGGCCGCCGCTTCGAGGTCGTCGAGCCGCACGCGGGGACCGTGGTCGCGACCGCCGCCCAGGGCGGCCCGATCGACGTCGACCGGGCCGTCGCTGCGGCCCAGGCCGCGTTCGAGGGCGAGTGGTCGCGGCTCGCCGCGTCCGACCGCGGCCGGCTGATGCTCCGCTACGCCGAGGTCGTCCGCGACCACGCCGAGGAGCTGGCCCGGCTCGAGAGCCGCCAGATCGGCAAGCCCATCACGGGCGCCCGCTGGGAGGTCGCCCAGGTCTGGAAGGTCCTCGAGTTCTACGCCGGCGCCACGACGAAGCTCCACGGCGAGACGATCCCCGTGACCCGGCCGGGCTTCGACTTCACGCTGCGCGAGCCGATCGGCGTCGTCGGGCTGATCGTGCCCTGGAACTTCCCGATCATGATGGCCAGCTGGAAGCTCGGGCCGGCGCTCGCCGCCGGCAACACCTGCATCCTCAAGCCGGCCAGCTACTCGCCGCTCACGGCGGTCCGGCTCGGCGAGCTCGCCCTCGAGGCCGGCCTGCCGCCCGGCGTCGTCAACGTCGTGACCGGTCCGGGCGGGAGCGTCGGCGCGGCGATGGCCGCCCACCCGGGGATCGGCAAGATCGCCTTCACCGGCGAGACGGCGACCGGGCAGGAGATCATGCGGACGGCCGCGTCGACGATCAAGAAGGTCTCGCTCGAGCTCGGTGGCAAGAGCCCGAACATCGTCTTCGCCGACGCCGACGTCGAGGCCTTCGCCGCCTCCTCGCCGTACAGCGTCTTCGACAACTGCGGCCAGGACTGCTGCGCCCGGAGCCGGATCCTCGTCGAGCGCTCGGTCCACGAGCGGGTCGTCGAGTCGTTCACGGCCGCCACGCTCAGGGTCAGGGTCGGCGACCCGGCCGACGAGGCGACCGAGGTCGGGCCGCTCGTCTCGTTCGCCCAGCGCGAGCGGGTCGAGGACTACGTCGCGAGCGGCCGCGAGGAGGGCGCGACGCTCGTCGCCGGCGGGGTCCGCCCCGATGACCCGGCGCTCGCCCGGGGCGCCTACCTCCTGCCGGCGGTCTTCGACGCGATGACGCCCGACATGCGGATCGCCCGCGAGGAGATCTTCGGGCCGGTCGTCGGGATCATCCCGTTCGACACGGAGGAGGAGGCGGTCCGCCTCGCCAACGCGTCGCCCTACGGCCTCTCCGGGTCGATCTGGTCGCGCGACATCGGGCGGGCGCTGCGGATGGCGAAGGCCGTCCGATCCGGCGTGATCTCGGTCAACTGCAACAACTCGGTGCACGTCGAGGCGCCGTTCGGCGGCTACAAGATGAGCGGCATCGGCCGGGAGCTCGGAATGCACGCCCTCGAGCTGTACACCGAGGTCAAGAACGTCTACGTCGACCTGGGCTGATCGCCCGGGTGCTCCGCCGGGCGCCGGGGCGCCGGGGTGCGAAGGGCGGAGCGCGGGGGCGCGAGGGCGCGAGGGCGCGCCGGGCGCCGGGGCGCGCCGGGCGCCGGGATCAGCGCGGCAGGTCGCGGAAGCGGTCGGTGGCCTCGACGAGCGCGGCGGCGTTCTCCGGCTCGAACATCGAGTGGCCCGAGGTCGTGACGATCAGCTCCGCCTCCGGCCAGGCGCGGTGGAGGTCCCAGGCCGACCGCATCGGGCAGACGACGTCGTAGCGGCCCTGGACGATGGCCGCCGGGATGTGGCGGATCCGATCGACGTCGCGCAGGAGGCGGTCCTCGGGCTCGAGGAACCCGCCGTTGACGAAGTAGTGGTTCTCGATCCGGGCGAACGCGAGGGCCTGGTCGTCGGTCTCCGGCTCGTCCTCGGGCAGGAGGCGGCTCGTCCGCGCCTCCCAGCGGGTCCAGGCGTGCGCGCAGCGCAGCCGCTCGACGTCGTCGGCGCCGAAGAGCCGACGGTGGAACGCGCCGATGAGGTCGTCGCGCTCGGCCGGCGGGATCGGCGCGAGGTAGTCCTCCCAGAAGTCCGGGAAGAGCTGGTCGGCGCCGGCCTGGTAGAACCAGGCGAGCTCGGACCGGCGGAGCAGGAAGATCCCCCGGAGGACCATCGCAGAGACCCGCTCGGGGTGCGCCTGGGCGTAGGCGAGCGCGAGCGTGCTGCCCCACGACCCGCCGAAGACGTGCCAGCGGTCGATGCCGAGGTGCTCGCGGAGCCGCTCGATGTCGGCGACGAGGTCCCAGGTCGTGTTGTGCTCGACCGCGGCGTGGGGCGTGCTGCCGCCGGCGCCGCGCTGGTCGAACATGACGATCCGGTAGTGGGTCGGGTCGAAGAAGCGCCGCATCTTCGGCGAGGTCCCGCCGCCGGGGCCGCCATGGAGGACGACGACCGGCCGGCCGTCGGGCGCCCCGGATTCCTCGAACCGGATGCGGTGGCCGCCGGGGACGTCGAGGAAGTGCTCGGCGCGGAGGTCGAGCTCCGGGTAGAGGTCTCGCACGGGGTCGTCAGCCTCAGGCCAGGGATCCGCTCGCCGGGAGGAGGTCGGGCCGGCGCCGGCGGACCCAGTCTCGCAGCGCCCAGGCGGTCGTCTTGAAGGCGATGCCCGACCAGGGGATCCGCTCCGGCGGGAAGACCCCGATCTCGAGGGCCTCGGGCGTCGGTCCGGCGACACCGCCGACGATGCGGGCCTCGAAGACGATGACGACGATCGCCGCCTCGAGCCGCGAGTAGAGCCCGACGATCTCGCCCGGCTCGACGACCAGGCCGGTCTCCTCGAGCGTCTCGCGGATGGCGGCCTCGGCCACCGTCTCGTCGACCTCGAGGAAGCCGCCCGGCTGGGCCCACGCCCCGAGGCCGGGCTCGATCCCGCGGCGGAGGAGGACGACCTCCCCGGCGTCGGTGACCGGGATCGTCGTGACGACGAGCCGTGGGTTGACGTACGCGACGAGCCCGCAGCGGGGGCAGGCGAGCCGGTCGCGGTCCTCGCCCTCGATCGGCCCGAGGCGGAGCGCGGTCCCGCAGCGGGTGCAGTGATTGAGCGTCGCCGCGAGCCAGTCGGGCACGCCCTGGCCCGAGGCGATATCGGTCGACCGGGCATCCGGGCCGCGCCCGAGCGTCTCGACGAGGCGACGGGCCTCGGCCATCGCCCGCTCCTCGGCGAGCTCGGCGGCGATCTCGGGGTCGGGGTGGGCGCGGGGGTCGAGCGGCTCGGTCATCGCGGCGACCTCACGCGGCGAGGACCCAGAGGCTGAAGGCGATCCCGATCGCCACGATCGTCAGCGTCGCGACGACCCAGCAGAGCCGGAACACGCCCTTGACCCGGTCGACCGGCATCCACGCCCAGGCCGAGCGCCAGATCCGAAGCGTCGCGTCGAGCGTCGTCGCGACGAGGAGCGGCGCGCCGACGAGGACGCAGGCCTTGACGAGCGGGCTGCTCGCGGGGACACCGAGGTTGAGCGCGGTGATCGCGATGGCGCCGCAGAAGAGGACCACGACCGAGAGGTAGATGTAGTACGGCTGGAGCGGGGTCGGCCGGGTCTCGGGGACCGAGCGAGGTGGGAGGCCCTGGAGGCTCGCCGGGAGCGAGGAGCCAGCGCGGGCCCGGCCAGCGACCATCGAGCCTGCCACGGCCGTCGCGGCCACCGCGTCCGACGGCCCGTCCGGCACCGCCTGCCGATCGAGGACCGGCATCCCGGGCTCCCAGCGTGGATCGTCCATCGTCACGCCTCGAGTGTAGCCCGGGCGCCCGTCCCGGACGTCCGGCCCGCCGGCACTGCATCGGCACCGGGTCGGCACATCGGTCGGCGATCCGCCGCGTCGGCGATCCGCCGCACCGCGTCATCCCGTTCGCTAGCATCGGCCCGATGGAGCGGATCCTGGGCTGGTACCGCATCTCGTCCTCGGGCCTGGCAGTCGCGGCACTCGTCGTCGCCAACCTCGTGCCGCTCGCCGGCGTGCTGTTCCTCGACTGGAGCGTCTGGCTGATCCTGATCGTGTACTGGCTCGAGAACGGCATCGTCGGCGTCGTCAACGTCCTCAAGATGCGCCGGGCCAAGGGCCCGATCGCGCCCGATGACGGCGGGCTAGGCAACGGGCGCCCGGCGAGCACGCTGGCGGCGTCATCGCGGATCGGCTTCTTCGTCGTCCACTACGGGATGTTCTGGCTCGGCCACGGGCTGTTCGTCCTGCTGCTGCCGCTCTTCGCGATGGACGCGGATGGGACCGGGCCCGACATGACGACCGGCATCGACCCGGTCGGCATCGGCCTGGCCATCTTCGCCCTCGCGGTGAGCCACGGCCTCTCGTACTGGCTCAACTACCTCAAGGGCGGCGAGTACCGCCGGACGTCGGCGGCGGCCCAGATGTTCGCGCCATACGGCCGGGTCGTCGTCCTCCACGTGACGATCATCTTCGGGGCGATGGCCATCAGCCTCACCGGCGCGCCGGCGGCGGCCGTGGCGATCCTCGTCGGCCTCAAGACCGCCATGGACGTCGCCTTCCACCTGCGGGAGCACCGCGAGGCAGGATCCCGGCCGGCGACGGTCTCCCTCCGCGGCTGAGCCCGCCGCATCGCCGACGCCGAGCCGCCCGGCGACGTCGGCGCGGGCGGCGCGGGCGGCGCCGGGCGATCGTCCGGGCGGCCTACGGCAGCGGGTCGGCGTTGCTCGGGTCGGCGAGGACCATCTCCGTCTGCTCGGCCCGATACGCGGCCAGCCGATCCGCGAGCGCCGGGTCGCCGAGGGCGAGGATCGCGGCGGCCAGCAGGGCGGCATTCTCGGCGTTCCCGATGGCGACCGTCGCCACCGGGATGCCGCGCGGCATCTGGACGATCGACAGCAGCGAGTCGAGGCCGCGGAGGTGCTCGGTCGGGATCGGCACACCGATGACCGGGAGGGTCGTCTTCGCGGCGAGCATCCCCGGCAGGTGGGCCGCGCCGCCGGCGCCCGCGACGATGACCCGGATGCCGCGACCCGGTGCCGTCTCGGCGTAACGGAACAAGTGGTCGGGCGTGCGGTGGGCGGAGACGACCCGCAGCTCGCAGGGGATCCCGAGCGCATCGAGGACGCCGACGGCGCGCTCCAGGACCGGGAAGTCCGATCGACTCCCGCCGACGACCCCGACGAGCGGCCGGGGCGACCCGGCCGCTCCGCCCCCGGTCGCTCCGCCCCCGGTCGCTCCGCCCCCGGTCGCCGGCGCGGCGCTCATCGGCTACTCGCCCTGCGCCTTGGTGAAGCCCGGCTCGCCGTCGAATGACTGGAGCCGCTCGACCTGGGTCCAGCGGTGGCCGGCGGCGGTCAGCCGGGCGAGGAGCTCGACGAGGTCCGCGTCGGCCGGCTCGATCCCGTCGCGGGCGACGAAGCGGGCCCGGTACCAGCGGACGTGGTCGCCGGCGACGAGCTCGTCGGCCGGGTAGACCTTCGTGCCGCGCGAGCTGATCATCCCAAGCCGCAGCCGGTCGCCGGCGAGCGACTCCATGACCGGGCCCATCGCCACCGGGTCGGCGTCGGCCTCGATCATCACGTCGATCCCGACGAGCCGGCGGTCGATCGCGGCGTAGCGCTCCGGGCCGTACGACGAGCGGGGCCGCGGGGCCTCCGTCGACGGCTCGCGGCGAGGGCGGCCGGGCGGCAGCGCCGGACGCTCGCCGAGGCCGGCGATGACCGCGTCGGTGAACGCCGTCGTGGAGGCGGCGTGGGCGGCGTCACCGCCCGTCTGCCGGGCGAGGTCCTGGGTCATGACGGCGCCGGAGGCGAGCGTCGCGTAGACCGCGCCCTCGACCGTGTCGGCCGCGTCGTGCTCGCCCAGGTGGCGGAGCATCATCACCGACGAGAGGATGAGCGCGGTCGGGTTGATGACGTCCTTGCCGGCGTACTTGGGCGCCGAGCCGTGGACCGCCTCGAAGATCGCGACGTCGTCGCCGTAGTTGCCCGAGGCCGCGAAGCCGAGGCCACCGACGAGCCCCGACGCGAGGTCCGACAGGATGTCGCCGTTCATGTTCGTCATGACGACGACGTCGAACTGGGCGGGCTCCTTCGCCATCTGGTGGGCGGCGTTGTCGACGATGACGTGGCGCGCCTCGATCTCGGGGTACTCGGGCGCGATCTCCTCGAAGACTCGCTTGAAGAGCCCCTCGGTCAGCTTGAGGATGTTCGCCTTCGTCGCGCAGGTGACCGACAGCCGGCCCTCGCGCCGGGCGAGCTCGAACGCGTAGCGGATGATCTTCTCGGAGCCCTTCCGGCTGATGACCTTGAGCGCCTGCCCGACGTCGGGCGTCTGCATGTGCTCGATGCCGGCGTAGAGGTCCTCGATGTTCTCGCGGACGACGACGAAGTCGACACCCTCGCCGGAGTAGCGGGTCGGGACGCCCGGCAGCTCCTTCGCCGGGCGGACGTTGGCGTACGTCTCGAAGAGCTTGCGGAGGGTGACGTTGGCGCTCTTCTCGCCGAAGCCGACCGGGGTCTCGAGGGGGCCCTTCAGGGCGACGCGGGTCCGCTCGATCGACTCGCGAGTGTCGCGCGGGACGCCGGACGAGTCGCCCCGCTTGAAGACCTCGGCGCCGGCCTCGGCCCACTCCCAGTCGATCGGCACGCCGGCCGCGTCGATGATCCGGACGGCCGATCGGACCACCTCGGGTCCGACACCGTCGCCGGGGATGACGGTCACACGATGGCGGGACGCCGGGAGGTGCTGGTCGCTCATGACCGAATGGTAGCCCTCGCGTCGGCGGTCCGGCGGCCGGCCGGGAGGGCGCACGACCGGCGGCAGGTGCCGCGGCAGGCGCCGCGGCGGGCGCTTGCAGCCGGCGCGGCGGCCGGCGCTCCCCCTGCGCGGCAGGCGCGGCGGCGGGCGCGGCCGGCGCTCCCCCTGCGCGGCACCAATGTGGCTTGTGCAACGGGGA
>CAZABC010000012.1:66216-69543 GCA_964483405.1 uncultured Anaerolineaceae bacterium | reverse complement strand
GTGTGGAAGAACTCCTCCTGCGTCCGCTCCTTGTCGGCGATGAACTGGATGTCGTCGATGAGGAGGAGGTCGATCCGCCGGAATCGCGCCCGGAACTCGTCGATCTTGCCCTGCTGGATCGAGGTGATGAACTCGTTCGTGAACTTCTCGGACGTCGCGTAGACGACCCGCTTGCGCGGGAACTTGGCGATGACCTGGTTCCCGATCGCGTGCATCAGGTGGGTCTTGCCCAGCCCGACGCCGCCGTAGAGGAAGAGCGGGTTGTAGGCGTGGCCCGGGCGCTCGGCCACCGAGAGGCTGGCCGCGTGGGCGAGACGATTGGCCGAGCCGACGATGAAGTTGGCGAAGGTGTAGCGCGGGTTGAGGAACGAGGCCCCGCCCTCTCCGCCGACGCGGGTCGGCTCGACCCGGACCGGCGCTGCCGGCGGCTCCGGCGCCGCGCCCTCGGGGGCGGCCCGGACCACGAACTCGACCTGGACGCTGTAGCCGACGATCCGGGCGAGCGTCTGGCTGATGAGCGAGCGATAGCGCGTCTGGAGCCAGTCCTTGGCGAAGCCGTTCGGGACGGCGATCCGGAACCGGTTCTCGTCGACGTCGACGAGCTGGGTGTCCTTCAGCCAGGTCTCGAAGTTCGCCGGCGACAGGGAGACCTGGAGCTCTCCGAGGGCGGCTTTCCAGACGTGCTTCGCGTCCATCGATACGGCGGACCTTCGGGCTCTGCAGGCTGCGATTTCGGGGCGGCGTCGGCGCGGGACGCCGGTCGTGGCCGGGGCGCGGGATCCGGTCGACGTCGCTCGCCCGGGACCGTCGCGAGGGGGTCGCGGCGGGTGTTCCGATGGGCCTCCCGACGCCGGGGGACCGGAAGGATAGCACCGGCCCGGAGCGGCCTGCAAGGCGCGCGCGCAGCCCGCGACCGATACTCCCCGGGAGTATCGACGCTCGGCTGACGGCCGAGCCCGGCGCGCGCGGGCGGTGCCCCGTTTGACACCCCCTTCCGGCGCCACCTATCATCCGCCCGACGTAGGACGCGCTCCGCGCCGGAAGTGGGCGCGAGGCGCGTTCACGTGCCTTATCGGGGTCCCGGTACGGATCCCGGGGCCGGACGGAGAGACGGACGACACGACCCGATGAAGCAGACCTACCAGCCCAAGAAGCGCCATCGCGCCAAGGAGCACGGCTTCCGCGCCCGGATGCGGACAACCCCGGGTCGTCGCGTGCTGGCCGCCCGCCGGGCCAAGGGTCGGAAGCGACTGACGGCCTGACGGACGGGCGCGGCTCGGATCGGCCGCGACTCGTGATGCTCTCCCGTCCGCAGGACTTCGCGATCCTCCAGCGCGAGGGGGGTGTCCAGCCCCACTCGCTCCTGGTGGTCCGGAGCCGGCGGACCGGCCTCGAGACGACGCGGTTCGGGCTCGCGACCGGGCGGAAGCTCGGCGGGTCCGTGGTGCGGAACCGGGTCCGGCGTCGACTCCGTGAGGCGCTCAGGGTGATGGCGCCCTCGTTCCAGACCGGCTGGGACGTCCTCATCATCGCCAGGCCGCCGCTCGTGGACGCCGACCACGAAGCGCTCACGGCCGCACTGCGCCGGACGCTCGGACGCGCCGGCGTGCTGGGAGGGTCGACGACCTCGTGACGAGGCGCATCGGCATCGGGATGATCCGGCTGTACCGGATCCTCTTCGCCTGGCTGCCCGACGCCTGTCGCTTCGAGCCGACCTGCTCCCGCTACACCGAGCAGGCCATCGAGCGATACGGTCTCCTGCGGGGCTCGTGGATGGGGATGCGCCGGATCGCCCGGTGCGGCCCATGGCACCCCGGCGGCTACGACCCCGTCCGATGAGCCGAGGAGCCGTCGTGCCGCAGACCCTTCGCCGCCACGGCCGGGCGATCGCCATCATCTCGCTCGCCGTCCTCGTGCTCGTGGTCGTCGCCGGCTGCACGGTCATCCAGGGCCCGAGCCCCTCGCCGGGCGCCCCGACACCGACCCCGACGCTGCCGCCGGCGGCGGTCCCGCTCGAGCCGGCGGACCCCGGCGCCGACCCGATCGCCCTGATGGCGTGGCTGTTCACGCCGATCTTCTGGGTCCTCTTCAACCTGCTCGTCATCTTCGACAAGGTGACGACGAACATCGCGATCGCGATCGTCCTGCTGACGCTCGTCCTCCGGGCGGTCCTCATCGTCCCGTTCCGCCGCCAGATCGTCAGCCAGCGCCGGATGCAGCTCATCCAGCCCGAGCTCCGCGAGCTCCAGAAGCGCTACAAGGGCGACCGGACGAAGCTGATGGCCGCCCAGCAGCAGTTCTACCGGGAGCGGGGCGTCAGTCCGACCTCCGGCTGCCTGCCGCTCGTCATCCAGTTCGCCCTGCTCATCCCGATGTACTCGGTCATCAGCCAGGGCCTGACGAACTACGACCCGCAGGCGATGACGCCGATCGACCTGAACTGCGACGCGGCACCGGTCATCGAGTACGTCAACGGCCAGCCGCAGGTCATGAACCCGTGCCTCGACCCGTTCGCCTTCGGCGTGAACTGGGGCGTCCCGGAGGTCCTCTTCGTCGTCCTCGGCTTCGGGATCAGCGGGCTCGCGATCGTGTCGGCGCTGCTCCAGTTCGTCGCCAGCCGGATGACGCTCCCGGCGGCCGACCCGACGAACACCGACCCGAACGTCCGGATCCAGCGGCAGATGATCGTCTTCCTGCCGCTCATCTCGATCGCCTACGGGAGCATCCTGCCGGCCGGCCTCTTCATCTACTGGATCGTCACGACGATCTTCTCGGTGGTCCAGCAGTACCTGATCATCGGCTGGGGCTCGATGTTCCCGATCTTCGGCTGGACGCCCGGCTTCGCCAAGGACCACACGCCCCGGTTCCCCGTCTCCGTCCCGCCGCCGGCCCCCCGGGCCGACGGGACCGAGTCGATCTCACAGTCCGTCGATCGCGCCGCATCCGCGGCTTCCACCATCCGATCGCGCCAGCGCGGCCGGCAGGGCCGCCGAGGGAGGCGTCGCTAGCCCATGAGCACGTACCAGGAGTTCACCGGCCGAACCGTCGAGGAGGCCCTGAAAGAGGCCCGCGAGGCCTTCGGGGTCGGGCTCGAGGACCTCGACTTCGAGATCCTCACGCCCGGCAGCCGCGGGGTCCTCGGCATGGGGGCCGAGCCGGCCCGGATCGTCGCCGCGCCGCGCTCGGCGCTCGGCGGCGCCGCCCCGAAGCGCGAGGCGGCCGAGTCGCGGCCGCTCCCGCCACCGCCGCCCCGCGACCGCGACGACCGCGGCCCCCGCCGCGACGATCGAGGCCCGCGGCGCGACGATCGAGGCCCGCGGCGCGACG
>CAZABC010000012.1:0-66116 GCA_964483405.1 uncultured Anaerolineaceae bacterium | reverse complement strand
CGCGACGATCGAGGCCCGCGGCGCGACGATCGAGGCCCGCGGCGCGACGCCCACGCCCCACGCCCCGCACCGGCCGACGTCACCGCCCCCGCACCCGGCGCCCCCGCCGCCGACCGTCCGCCGGAGCGCGCCGAGCGGCACCCGCGCCGCGAGGGCCGGCCCCCGCGCCGCGACGATCGCGGCCCGCGCCGCGACGAAGCCCGGATGTCGCCCGTGAGCGACGCCACCGCAGCCACGCTCCAGCCGTCGCGCGGCTCGCTCTCCGCCGAGCGGGCCGAGCTCCAGGCCGCCGAGGCGTCGCCGGCCGCGCTCGACGCCGCGAAGGCGATCCTCGAGCGGCTGATGGAGCTGCTCGGCTACGACGTGGACGTCGCCATCCTCACCGGCGAGACGAACCGGATCAACGTCACCGGCGCGACCGACGAGGACCGCGAGGAGCTCGGTGCGCTCATCGGGCGCAAGGGCGAGCGGCTGTCGGCCCTGCAGCACCTCGTCAACCTCATGCTGTCCAAGCAGATGGGCGAGTGGACCCGCGTCCTCGTCGACGTCGAGGACTATCGGGGGCGTCGCGAGCGGCAGCTCACCGATCTCGCGCTCCGCGCGGCCGGCCGGGTCGCCGAGACCGGCCGGATGCTCCAGCTCGAGCCGATGCCGGCCCTCGAGCGCCGGTGGGTCCATCTCGCGCTCCGCGACCACCCCGACGTCGTGACCCAGTCCGTCGGCGAGGAGCCCGACCGTCGCATCGTGGTCATGCCTCGCCCCTGACCCCGTCACGCATCCCGTACCTCTCGCGTCCCCCCTCCGGGCGGACGAGCCACGAGACGTCCGCTGCTAGCATGAGCGCCCACCGATGACCACGCCCGACCTCGACCCCGCCGCCCCGGAGCCGGAGCCGGCTGCGGGCGCCCCGCGTCACCCCTCGGCCGCCCGGCGCTTCGGCCTCGCGTTCGCCGTCGGGGTCCTTGCCAGCCTCGTCCTCGCGGCGGGCTCGCTCGCTGCGTACGACGCCCAGCACGACGGCCGGATCCTGCCCGGCGTCCGGGTCGGCGCCACGGACCTCTCGGGCCTCGACGCCGAGGCCGCGACGCAGGCCCTGACCACCGCCTATGCGCCGCTCGGCGAGGGCGAGGTCGTCCTGACCGCCGGCGAGTCCACGGTCCGGATCCCGTTCGCGGCGTTCGACCGACGGGCGGACGTCGAGGCGATGGTCGCCCTCGCGATGGCGGTCGGCCGCAGCGGGTCCCCGGTCGACCGGGCCGTCGCCGAGGTCCGGACGGCGATCGACGGCGTCGACCTCGGACCCATCGTCACCTACGACGCCGAGGCGCTCCGGGGGTGGATCACCCGCAACCTCACCGTCCTCGAGCGCCGGCCGACCGACGGCACGATCGTGATGACCGAGGAAGGCGTCGAGACCACCCCGGCCGTCTGGGGCCGGACCTACGACCCCGCCACGGTCGCGTCGCAGGCCGAGGCCGCCGTCGCCCCGATCGACGCGCCCGCCGAGATCGTCATCGCCGCCGAGCTCCAGCCGGTCCGGCCGACGATCGATGACACCGACACCGCCCTGGCCGTGTCGAAGACCGGCCGGATGGTCGCCGACGTCGTCATCGCCGAGTCGGCGACGGCGGCCAAGGAGGGCAAGGACCGCTGGACGATCAAAGCCGCCACGGTCAGGACCTGGATCGACTTCCGGCCGACCTCGGACGGCCGGATCGAGCCCGTCGTCGACCCGACGGCGGTCGAGGCCAGCCTCGCCGAGGTCGCCAAGCAGGTCGCCCGCAAGCCGAAGAACGCGAGCTTCCTCATCGGCGACGGCGGCCAGGTCGTCGGCGTCACCGCCTCGGTCGACGGTCGCGCGCTCGACGCCGCCACGACGGCCCAGCGGATCGTCGCGGCCCTCGGCGCCCGGGCGGCCGCCGCCCCCGAGGGACTCATCGAGCCGGCGATCGCCGTCACCAAGCCGACCGTCACGACGGCCGAGGCCGAGAAGTCGGCGCCGCTGATGAAGGTCATCGGGACGTGGACCACCTACTTCCCGATCAGCGAGAAGAACGGCTTCGGCGCGAACATCTGGATCCCGACGAAGGACATCGACGGCTACGTCGTCGGCCCCGGCGAGTGGTTCGACTGGTGGAAGGCGATCGGCCCGGTCACCCGCGAGCGGGGCTACAAGGACGGCGGCGCGATCATCAACGGCCGGACCGAGCCGCAGGGCGCCCTCGCCGGCGGGATGTGCTCCTGCTCGACGACGCTGTTCAACGCGGCGCTCCGGGCCGGCCTCCAGATGGGCGCCCGCCAGAACCACTACTACTACATCGACCGCTATCCGCTCGGGCTCGATGCGACCGTCTGGAAGAGCGGCGCCGGCTCGGTCCAGTCGATGACCTTCCGGAACGACACCGACGCCCCGATCCTCATCCGCGGCATCGGCTGGCGGAACGGCTCGAAGGGCTACGTCCGGTTCGACCTCTACAGCGTCCCGACCGGCCGCAAGGTCTCGCTGAGCACACCGATCGTCCGCGACATCAACCCGGCCACGACGCGGACCGAGTACACCTCGTCGCTGCCGGCGGGCGCCCGCAAGCAGATCGAGTACCCGGTCGCCGGCCGGAAGGTCTGGGTGACCCGGACGGTCCGCAACGCGGCCGGCGCGATCATCCATCAGGAGACGTACTACTCGAACTACAAGCGGATCGACGGGATCATCCTGGTCGGCCGCGGCAGCGGCGGCGGCTCGACCCCCACCCCGACCCCGGCGCCGACGGCGTCGCCGAAGCCGACCCCGGCGCCGTCGCCGGCGCCCGAGCCCAGCCCCTCGGGATAGCCCCGCTTCGGTACGCTGTCCGGGTCGCGGCGACCCGTAGCAGCCATGGCCGCCCGCGACCGCCGAGCCGGAGAGCACGATGCCGATCGAGTGGGTCGAGCCGACCCGCGAGCTCCACCTCCGCAACGATGCGCTGAGCTACATCGTCCGCGTCCTCGACGACGGCTCGCTCGGCCACCTGTACCTGGGCCCCGCCCTCGCGGCCGGCCGCTCGTACGCCCACCTCGGCCGGCGGCCGTTCAGCGGCTTCGGCGACCGGGTCGGCGAGCCGGTCCCGTTCGAGTGCCCGACGCCGGGCTCGGGCGACTTCCGGATGCCGGCCCTCGTCGTCGAGGGCGCCGACGGGGCGACGGTCCTGCGCCTCGCCTACGTCGGCCACGAGATCGTCGCGGGGAAGCCGGCGCCGGTCCCGACGACCGGGCTGCGGCCGATGCCGGCGACGTACGTCGAGGACGCGGCCGAGGCCGACACGGTCGACGTCGGGCTGGCCGATGCCCCGAGCGGCGTCGAGGTCACGCTCCGCTACACGATCTTCCGCGACCGCCCGGTCGTCGTGCGAAGCCTCGCCATCCGGAACGACGGCCCGGCCGCCGTCCGCGTCCGGACCGCGATGAGCGCCGCCCTCGACCTGCCGGACGCGGACTGGCGGCTCCTGACGCTGAGCGGCGCCTGGGCCCGCGAACGACACGTCGTCGACCGCCGGCTCGCCCCCGGGCGCCAGGGCGTCGCCAGCCAGCGTGGCGCATCGGGGCTCGAGCACAACCCCTTCCTCGCCCTGCTCCGCCCGGCGACGACCGAGTGGGCCGGCGAGGCGCTCGGGCTCAGCCTCGTCTACTCGGGCAACTTCGTCGCCGAGGCCGAGGTCGATCCGTTCGGGACGGCCCGGGCCCGGATCGGCATCGCTCCCGAGGGCTTCGCCTGGACCCTCGAGCCGGGCGCGACCTTCGCGACGCCGGAGGCGGTCGTCGCCTGGTCGTCCGAGGGCCTGGGTGGCCTGAGCGACGCGCTCCACGGCCTCTTCCGCGAGCGGCTCGTGCGCGGCACCTGGCGCGACCGGCCGAGGCCGATCGTCCTGAACAACTGGGAGGCGACCTACTTCGACTTCGATGAGGCCCGCATCGTCGAGATCGCGACCGCCGCCCGCGACCTCGGGGTCGAGCTGTTCGTCCTCGACGACGGCTGGTTCGGCCACCGCGACAACGACGACTCGTCGCTCGGCGACTGGCATCCGGACCTCCGCAAGCTGCCCGACGGCGTCACCGGCCTGGCGACGAAGGTGGGGGCGCTCGGGCTCGGGTTCGGGATCTGGATCGAGCCCGAGATGGTCAGCCCCGACAGCGACCTCTTCCGGGCCCACCCGGACTGGGCGATCGGCGTCCCGGGCCGGCCGCGGACCGAGAGCCGCCACCAGCTCGTCCTCGACATGGGGCGACCCGAGGTGGTCGACCACCTGTTCGCGCAGCTGTCGACGGTCCTCGGCTCGGCGCCGCTCTCGTACGTCAAGTGGGACATGAACCGCAACATCACCGAGCCGTTCGGCCGGTCGCTCCCCCCCGAGCGCCAGGGCGAGTTCTTCCACCGCTACATCGCCGGCACCTACGACCTGTACGACCGGCTGGCCCGGGCCTTCCCCGGGGTCCTGTTCGAGTCGTGCGCGAGCGGCGGCGGCCGCTTCGACCCGGGGCTGCTGGCGTGGGCCCCGCAGGCCTGGACGAGCGACGACACCGATGCCATCGAGCGGCTCGCGATCCAGTGGGGCACGTCGATCCCCTACCCGCTGAGCTCGATGGCGGCCCACGTCTCGGCGGTGCCCAACCACCAGACCGGACGGGTCGTCCCGCTGTCGACCCGGGCGGCCGTCGCCTTCTTCGGCGTCTTCGGCTACGAGCTGGACCCGACGACCCTGTCCGAGGCCGACCGTGCCGAGGTCGTCGACCAGATCGCCCTCTACCGGGCCCACCGCGAGACGTTCCAGCGCGGGCGGTTCATCCGGCTCCGCGGCCCGTTCGACGGCGACGGCAACGAGACGGCCTGGATGGTCGTGGCGCCCGATCGCCGGGCGGCGGTCGTCGGCGTCTACCGGACGCTGAACCGGCCGTTCCACGGCCCGTCGCGCCGGCCGCTCCGGGGGCTCGACCCGGCCGCCCGGTACCAGGTGACCCCGTGGCCCGTGACCGGCGACGACGTCGAGCGCGACAACGCGCTCGTCCGCGGCGGCGACGATCTCATGACCGCCGGGCTGTTCCTCGGCGGCGACCCGTGGCGGTCGGTGGCCCGCGGCGACGCCTGGGCCCGGCTGTTCATCCTCGAGGCCGAGTAGGGCGCGCCGAGCCGGCGCCCAGCGCGGCGCCGGGCGCGCCGAGCCGGCGCGCGAGGTGATCGGGTGGTGGAGATGGGGGAGAGTCGAACTCCCCGTCCGAAGCCCGTGGCCAGGGACCACTACGAGCGTGTCCGATGCGTTTCGTCAGTCGGCGGGCGCCCATCGGCAGACTCCCATCCGACCCAGTCACGTGTCCCTAGATCGGGCTTCGCTCCGGACTACGTGGCGCTCATCCGGGCTGCATCCCCGCTGCATGACGCTTCCACCACCCGCGGGGAGGAGGTGGCTTCCACGCTCACCTTACCGCCTAAGCGGCGAGGGCGAGAGCAGGCTGGCGGTTGCCAGGTACTTCGGTTTGCCGCCGGTTTAACGAGGCCTGACGGCACCTCGGCTCGCGTTCCCTGACGTCTTGACCCCGTCGAGACCACGCATCCCCACGGACGCCCGCACACGGTCAGGTCGTGTCGGGGCCGATCCATCCTACACCCGGACGGCCATCCGTCCAAGGGGCGATGCGTCAGGAGTGCCGTAGCGTCACGGTGCGCCGGCTCGCTACCATCGGCCCATGCGCCTGACGCCCCCGGAGGAGGAGCGGCTCCTGATCTTCACGGCCGCCGAGCTCGCCCGCCGCCACCGGGCGGCCGGTCTCCGGCTCAACGAGCCCGAGGCCGTGGCGGTCATCTGCGACGCGATGCTCGAGGCCGCCAGGACGGGGCTGGACTACGACGCGGTCGTGGCCGCCGGCCGGTCCGCCGTCCGGCCGGACGAGGTGCTCGACGGCGTCCGAGCCCTCGTCGACGAGGTCCGGCTCGAGGTCCTGCTCGACGAGGGGACCCGCCTCGTGGTCCTCGTCGACCCCATCGGGCCCGACCCGGCCACCGGCGCATGACGGCCTCCGCCGGCCGGTCCGCGGATCCGGGCGACGACGGTCCGCTCGTCCCGGGAGAGGTCCGCCCCGGCGCCGCCGATCGGCCGATCGGCCCGGAGCGGTCGCGGATCCGGCTCACGGTCGCGAACACGTCCCGGCGGGTGGTCCGGGTCTCGTCGCACTACCCGTTCGAACGGGTCAACCCGCGGCTCGCGTTCGACCGCGCCGCCGCCGTGGGGTTCCGGCTCGACGTGCCGGCCGGGGCGACGGTGCGCTGGGGGCCCGGCGAGCAGCGCGACGTCGACCTGGTACGGGCCGTCGGCGACGCCGGACCGGCCGCCGATGCCCCGGCCGCCGGGGAGTCGCCCGGAGGGTCGCCCGGGCCGAGGCCCCGCATCCCGGCCGCGGAGTGGCTCGCCCGGTTCGGCCCGACGACCGACGACCGGATCCGCCTCGGCGACACCGAGCTCTGGATCCGGGTGGCCGAGGACCGGACCGCGACGGGCGACGAACCGATCTGGGGCTACGGCAAGACGCTCCGCAGCCGGATGGCCCAGGCCGACGACGCGGCCGCCGACTCGGAGCTCGACATCGTCATCGTCGGGGTCGTCGTCGTCGACCCGTCGATCGGCGTCGTCAAGGCCGACATCGGGATCAAGGACGGCCGGATCGCCGGGATCGGACGAGCCGGCAACCCGGCGATCTCCGGCGGGATCGACCTCGTCGTCGGTCCGCACACCGAGCCGATCATGGGCTACGGGCTGATCGCGACGCCGGGGGCGATCGACTCGCACGTCCACCTCGTCACGCCCGAGCTCGTCCCGGTCGCCCTGGGGGCCGGGGTGACGACGCTGATCACGGCGGGCTTCGAGGAGCCGCCCTTCGCCATGGAGCGGACGCTCCTGGCCATCGACGGCTGGCCGGTCAACGTCGGGCTCCAGGCCGGTGCCCGCGCCGACGACCCGGGCCGGCTCGAGGCCCTCCTCGAGGCCGGGGCGATCGGCCTCAAGATCCACGAGGACTACGGCGCCTACCCCGAGCTCATCGACGCCGTCCTCGCCTTCGCCGACGACCACGACATCGCCATCTCGCTCCACACCGACGGGCTCCACGAGTCGGCCGAGCTGGAGGACACGGTCGCGGCGATCGCCGGCCGGACCGTCCACGCCTATCACGTCGAGGGGACCGGTGGCGGCCACCTGCCCGATCTCCTCGGGCTCGTCCGCGAGCCATCCGTCCTCTGCTCCTCGACGACGCCGACCGTCCCGTACGGTCCGGCCGCTCCGGCCGAGCACGTCGCGATGATCCTTCGCAACCACGGCGGCGGCTGGGAGGTGCCGGGCGACCTCGAGCTCGTCCGGGAGCGCATCCACCCCGCCACGATGGCCGCCGAGGGCCCGCTGCACGAGCTCGGTGCCATCGCCATCGTCAACTCCGACTCCCAGGGGATGGGCCGGATCGGCGAGACGCTCCGGCGGACGATCCAGCTGGCCCACGTCATGAAGCGCTGGCGACGCGGGATCGGGGCGCCCGACGGCGAGCCGCCGGCGCACCCGGGGCTGCCGGCCGCCGCCCCCGACCCGCTCGACGACAACGAGCGAGTCCTCGCCTACCTCGCGAAGTGCACCGTCGAGCCGGCGATCGTCCACGGGATCGCCCACGAGGTCGGGTCGCTCCTGCCGGGCCGTCTCGCCGACGTCGTCCTGTGGCGCCCGGGCTCGTTCGGGGTCAAGCCGGCGCTCGTCGTCAAGGGCGGCCACGTGGCCTGGGGTCCGCTCGGCGACGGCAACGCCTCGCTCGAGGGCGCCGAGCCGACCCGCTACCGCCCGCACTGGGGCGCGGTCGGCGGAGCGCCCGCCGCGAACGCGGTCACCTTCGTCTCGGATCCGGCGCTCGCGGCCGGGCTGCCGGCGCGGCTCGGCTCACGTCGTCGGTTCGTCGCCGTCCGCGGCTGCCGCGGGCTGACCCGGGCCTCGCTCGCCCACAACCGGGCGACGGCCCCGATCGAGATCGACCCGCACGACGGGACCGTGACGCTCGGCGGCCGGCTCGTCGCGGTCGACCCGGTCCGGGAGGTCCCGCTCAGCCGTCGCTACCTGCTCCGGTAGCGGCGCCACCGCCGGCGGGTGGCGGGTCCTACCAGATGTCGCCGACGGTGTACCCGTCGGGGAACGGGTCGCTCGGGTCGACCAGGTGGGTCGCCAGCCCGGTGATCCAGGCGCTGCCGGTCAGCTCCGGGACGACCGCCCGGTACGGCCCCACCGTCGTCTCCTCGACGAGCCGGCCGGTGAAGGTCGTGCCGAGGATGCCCTCGTGGACGAACGGCGCTCCCAGGCCGAGCCGGCCCCGGGCGTGGAGCGTCGCCATCTTCGCGCAGGTGCCGGTGCCGCACGGCGAGCGGTCGATGACGCCGGTCCAGGTCGCCGGTCGTTCCCGGTCGAGCTCGCGGGTCGAGACCGTCACGACGTTCCGGCGGCTCGACCGTGGGTCGTGCGGCGGACCGGAGAGCTGGCCGATCGAGACGCCGGCGAACGCCGGCTCCTCGGGGTGGACGACCGGCAGCTGCTCGCGAGCCGCCGCCTTGATCAGCTCGGTCACCCGGACGATGTCGCGGCCCTCGTCGGGGGTCAGCCGGAAGCCGAGCGGCTCGGCCTCGGCGATCGCGTACCACATCCCGCCCCAGGCGACGTCGACCGTGACCGTGCCGAGCGTGGGGACCTCGACGGGCGCATCGAGGTGGGCCGCGAACGCCGGGACGTTCCGGAAGGTGACCGCCGTCACCTTGCCGTCGCGGCACTCGGCTCGGATCCGGATGAGCCCGGCCGGCGCCTCGAGCGTCAGCTCCGTCAATGGCTCGGTCATCGGGATCATCCCGGTCTCGAGGAGGACGGTCGCGACGCAGATCGCGTTCGAGCCGCTCATCGCCGGGTACTCGACCGGCTCCATGATCACGAACCCGGCGTCGGCCTCCGCCCGGGTCGGCGGCAGGATGACGTTCGCGCACATCGCCGGGTAGCCGCGGGGCTCACGCAGGAGCCGCAGCCGGAGCTCGTCGGCGTGGTCGCGGAGGTGGGCCATCTTCTCGACCATCGAGGTCCCCGGGACGTCGAGGACGCCGCCGACGACGACCCGCCCGGGCTCGCCCGCGGCGTGGGCGTCGACGACCTGGATCGCCCGGCCGAACCGCATCGGCCTAGCGGAACCCGGCCTCGGCGAGGTCGCGCTCCGCCTGGCGCTGCGCGTCGCGATCGGCGATCGCCCGCCGCTTGTCGTGGAGCGCCTTGCCGCGGGCCAGCCCGAGCTCGATCTTGGCGCGGCCGCGCGGCGTGATGTAGAGCCGGAGCGGGACGACCGTCAGCCCCTTCGCCCGGACGCGACCCATCAGCCGGTCGATCTCGTCGCGGTGGAGGAGCAGCTTCCGATCGCGACGGGGTTCGTGGTTCTCGCGGTTGCCGCCTTCCCACGGGGCGATGTGGGCGTTGACGAGCCAGGCCTCACCCCGCTCGACGCGCGCGTACGCGTCGGCGATGTTGACCTTGCCGGCGCGGATCGACTTGATCTCCGTCCCGGTGAGGACGAGACCGGCATCGAGCGTGTCTTCGATGGTGAACTCGTGGCGGGCCCGCCGATTGACGGCGATCGTGCGGGGGCCCGTGTCGGACGGGGTCATGGACCTGCGACTCGGCTGTTGTCGTGGGGGAGGTCGGGGATCGCCGCCGCCCGGTCGCGGGGCTCTTCAGGCGTCCTGGTCGCGCCCGGCGGCTCCCTGGACGCACGAACGCCGGCCCGCGTGCGGACCGGCGTTCGTCGTGCGTTCCCACCCGCCTGGGATCGTCGTCAGTCGGCGATCTCCTGCGAGGTGGTGCGGCGACTCGGACTATCGGTCACTGCACATCACCTCCTTTCGTTCCGGCGAACCGTACCCGACGATGCCGCAGAGCGCAAGCGGCGTCTCGGGCCGCAGCCGGCCGGGCTTCCGTCGATCCGCGCGCTACAGGAGCGGCGAGGCCTTGTCCATCAGGGCGTCGAACGCCTTGCCACGCCCCGTCCGGTCGAGGGCGGCCGGCTCGGAGACGTCGCCGAGCGGGTCGAAGATCGCCCGCTCGAACGCCTCGGCGGTCGCCGCGCCCTCGAGGTACAGGTTCAGCTCCCAGTTGCGGTACAGGCTGAGCGCGTCGAGGTTGCAGCCGCCCACGAGGACCCGGTCGTCGGCGACCAGCACCTTCGCGTGGGCCATCGCCGGGTGGAACAGGACCGTCGCCCCGGCCGCCTGGAGCCGCGGCACGTTGTGGCGGAAGGCGGCGGCGGGCATCGGGGGGGTCGGCTTGCCCGGGACGATGATCCGGACGGCGATCCCGCGCTCGGCGGCCCGGACGAGGCGGTCGATGATGGGCCGCTCGGAGACGTACGGGTTGACGAGGTCGACCCGCCGCTCGGCGGCGTCGATGACCTGCTCGTACGCCTCGCTGATCGGCACGTGGCCGGTCCCGGGCACGTTGACGAGCAGCGTCGCGGGGGTCACGTCCGGGCCCTCGGCCGGTCCGTCGTCGGCCGGGAAGAGGGTCGCCAGCGTCGCCTCGTCGGAGGCGAGCGGGCCCTCCTGGTGGCGCCAGCTGGCGACGAACAGCGCCTGCAGCTGGCGGACCACCGGGCCCTCGAAGCGGACCATGACGTCGGTGAACCGCTCGTCGTTGAAGTGATCCTCGAGGCCGGTCCCGCCGAGCCAACCGACGCGGCCGTCGACGACCATGAACTTGCGGTGATCGAAGTGGCCGACGTTCTCGCGTCGCCAGCCGACCCGCGCCCCCGGCCCGAGCGGCCCCCGGACGTCGGGGTACATCCCCCGGTTCATGACGACCTGGACGCCGCCGTCGACCAGCTCGCGGAACAGGTCCTTCGACTTGAACCGGACCTCGGACCCGATCGCGTCGACCGACAGGCGGACCGGGACGCCGGCGCCGGCCCGCTCGACGAGGACGTCGCGGAAGGCGGAGGCGATGTCACCGGGCTTGAAGCCGTAGATGAGGACGCTGATCGACGACTCGGCCGCCCGAAGGTCCTCGAGCATCCGCGGGAAGTAGGCGGTGCCGTGGAGGAGCGGCTCCACCGCCCGAGCGCCGGACGGCGCGAACTGGACCGCGACGTCGTGCTTGCGGACGATCGAGGCGTCGGCGAGCCGGGCGGCCCAGGCGGCCGCCTCATCGGCGGGGAGCGCGACGGGGCCCGGCGGGAAGGACGGCACCCGCCGCCCCGCGGCGCGGCGGGAGTTGGCCAGGGCGATGCCGGCGGCGGCACCGGCGCCGGCGAGGATGAGTCGACCCTTCACGAGATGCCTCCTTGGAGCGCGGCGGCGGCGGGGAGCCCGTCTTCGGCCTCGGCCGGGGTCAGGCCCGCCGACCGCGTCACCCGGCCGGCTCCTCTCCGAGCAGCTCGAGGGCCTCGTCGAGGACCGGGTCGTCGTCGACCGGGGTGTCGGCCGGGACCTCGACGACGACGTCGGGGGTGAGGCCCTCCTTGTGGATCCAGCGCTTGTCGGGCGTCAGCCACTTGGCGATCGTCAGGCGGAAGCCGCCGTTGTCGCCCTCCAGCTCGGTCCACGACTGGACCGTGCCCTTGCCGAACGTCTGCTCGCCGACGAGCGGGCCGCGACCCGTGTCCTGGATCGCCCCGGCGACGATCTCGCTGGCCGACGCCGACCCCTCGTCGACGAGGACGACGAGCTCGATCGCCGGGTCGGTCGCCGCGCCGCCGGGCTTGGCCTCGGTCTCGACCTGCTCGCCCTTGCTGTCCTCCTGGTAGTAGACCGGACCGCTCGCGATGAACTGGCTGGCGATGTCGCGAGCCGCGTCGACGAACCCGCCCGGGTTGCCGCGCAGGTCGAGGATGACCTTCGTCGTCCCGGCCTCGATCGCCTCGCGCAGGTCGGCGTCGACGTCGGCGGCCGCGTCCGAGCTGAACCCGGTCACCCGGATGTGGACGACGTCGCCGTCGGCGAGCGTCTCGGTGATGACCTCGCGCTGCTGGATGACGTCGCGGGTGATCGCGACGTCGAACGGCTCGCCGCCATCGCGCCCGATCGTGAGGACGACCTCGGAGCCCTTCGGGCCACGGATCCGATCACGGGCCTCGTCGACCGTCAGCCCGTCGAGCGTCCGGCCGTCGACGGCGAGGACGAGGTCACCCGGCCGCAGGCCGGCCGCCTCGGCCGGCGAGCCGGCGATCGGGGCGACGATCACGAGATGGCAATCGGGCCCGAGGACGCTGCACTGCTCGTCCGAGCCGTCGGCGGCCTCGGTCGAGATCTCGGCGCCGACGCCTTCGAACTGGCCGTTGATGTTCTCGAGGCTGGCCCGGTACTCGTCGTCGGTCAGATACGAGGAGTACGGGTCGCCGAGGGCGTCGAACATCCCGTCGATGGCACCCTCGACGAGGACCTCCTTGTCCACGGGACCGCCGGCGTATCGCTCGACGATCGCGTTGTAGCTGTCCCAGAAGGGCGCGAACAGCTCCTCGTCGGAGACCGGCGTGCCGGGCGTCGTGGCGGCCTGACGTCCGATCGAGTAGCCGGACAGGAAGAGCGCGGCGCCGGCGAGGACGGCGACGATCGCGAGGGCGAGGGCGACGATCGTCAGGGTCCGGTCGCCGGAACGGCGGACGGGCTCGGTGGCGATCGGCTCGCCGACGACGGGGGGCTCGGCAGGGCCGGGGTCGGCGGCGGTCGGATCGAGGGTCATGCGGGTCGGGGGTGCCTCGGTCGGGTCGCCCGGAAGGGCGTGGGACGCACAGCCTAGCGCGCCCGCCCGGATGCTACCGGCTAGCGGATGAGATAGGTCCGGACCGACAGCCACGAGCCGAGCGCGCCGAGGCCGACGCCGGCCGCGATGACGATGATCGCGAGGTCGCGGGCAAGGTTGCCCAGCTGGAGCGGCAGGACCCGGAAGAACTCGAACATGAGGTCGCCGATCGGCTCCGCCGACAGGGCGAGCAGGCCGAGGGTGAGGCCCGCCCCCAGCATCCCGACCATCGCGCCTTCGAAGACGAACGGCCAGCGGATGAACGCGTCCGACGCGCCGACGAGTCGCATGATCTCGATCTCCTCGGCCCGCGCGAGGACGGCCAGGCGGATGGTGTTGATGATGATGAACAGGACGATGACCCCGACGGCGGCGAGGACGACCGCGCCGGCCGAGCGCAGGATGTCGGTGACGGTCAGGACCCGGTCGACGAGCTTGTCGATGTCCTTGACCGACTCGACGATCGGCGACGCCCGGAGGACCTCGACGACGTCGCCGAACTCGCGCGCCTCGACGAGCTTGACCTCGATGCTCGCCCGGAGCGGGTTGTCCTCGAGGTAGGTGGTCAGGTCCTCCTGGCCCTGTTGGACAAGGCGCTCGCGGAACCGGTCGAGCGCCATCTCCTCGGTCACGTAGGTCGCCGAGGCCACCTGCGGCAGCGCCTCGACCTCGGCCAGGAGCACCTCGGCCAGCACGTCGGGCGTGTCGTCGCGGAGGTCGGCGACGATCTCGACCTTCTCCTCGACGAACTCGAGCCCGGCCAGCAGCCCGGTCTGGATGATCCAGAAGCCCGACAGGAGAAGGAGCATCAGGACCATCGTCGCGGTCGCCGCGAGGCTCATCAGCCCGTTGCGCCAGAACCCGATCCAGGCGCGACGGAGGCTGAACGCGATGAACCGGACCACCCTCAGTCCTCCCGGTGGTAGGCGCCGCCGACCTCGTCGCGGACGACCCGACCGTCCTCGAGCGCGACGACGCGCCGGCGGAGGGCGGTCACCACGTCGGAGTCGTGGGTGGCCATGAGGACGGTGACGCCCATCTCGTTGATCCGGAGCAGGAGCTGGATGATCTCCCAGCTGATGAGCGGGTCGAGGTTGCCGGTCGGCTCGTCGGCGATGATGACCCGTGGGTCGTGGACGAGGGCCCGGGCGATCGCCGTCCGCTGCTGCTCGCCGCCCGAGAGCTGCGAGGGGATCTGGCGGGCCTGCGCCGTCAGCCCGACGAGCGACAGGACGCGGTCGACGGCCGGCCGGATCCGGCGGCCCGGCGTCCCAGTCACCTCGAGGGCGAAGGCGACGTTCTCCCAGACGGTCTTGGTCGACAGGAGCTTGAAGTCCTGGAAGACGATCCCGATCCGCCGGCGGACCTTCGGCACCTCTCGGCGGGAGAGCCGGGCGAGGTCCTGGCCGTCGAGGACGACGGTCCCCCGGGTCGCGACCTCGTCGCGGATGAGGAGCTTGATGAGCGTCGACTTGCCGGCCCCCGACGGGCCGACGAGGAAGACGAAGTCACCCTCGGGGATGACGAGGTCGACGTCGCGCAGGGCGACCTTCCCGTTCGGGTAGACCTTCGAGACGTCGTGCAGGACGACGACGTTGCGCTCGGCGTCGGCCTGGACGGCCGGCCGGCCCATCCGGCGGCCGAGTCGAAGGCTGGTGGTCCCGCGCAGGGTCAAGGTCACGGTCGGCTCCGCGGTACGGGGACCGGGTCGATCGGTCCCGTGAGGGGCGACTCCGTCCGCGGGCACGGCTGGGGGAGCCACGCCGGGAGCCTACACCGGCCCCGGCAGCGCGGCAAACACCCCGATGGTCCTGCCCGGACCCCACCCGACCGCACCGGGTCAGACGAGCGCGAGCGTGACCGGCAGGTAGCGCGAGAAGTCGGCGATCGGGGCCGTCCAGCAGAGCAGCGCCGGGAACGGCTCCAGCGAGAGCCCCGCCCGGAGCAGCCCCGCGACCGCGTCACCGGCTGCCCCGGGGACCCACAGGCTCGAGGCGCCGGGGGGCGCCGGCTCGAGGAGCGTCGCGATCGCCGGGAGGAGGAGCGTCGGGTCGAGGGTTGCGACCGGCCCGACCCGGCCGACCGGCGTCGAGTAGCCGTACCCGACCGGACGCCCGGTCGCGTCGACGAAGAGCCGGCCGACACGCCCGTCGGCGAGCATCCAGGCGTGGTCGACCGGCCGCTCGTGGCCGACGATCGTCCGGTCGATCATCGCGATCGGGTCGGCCAGCGCGGCCGGGATCGGCAGGAGGCCGGCGCCGTCGGCGAGCCGATCGAACGGCACGGCCCGGATCCCCGCCGGGAGGGCCGGGAGCCGGCCCGGCGCGGGCCGCCCGACGAGGTGGAGGATCGGCAGACGCGGGACGATCCCGAGCCGGGCGTAGAGGGCGTTGCTGATCGGCTGGGCGCTGTCGGTCGCCGTGCCGAGGGCGAGCCCGTCGACCCCCGCACCGCCGCCGTCCAGCGTCCGGTCGAGGAGCGCGCGGCCGATCCCGCCGCCCTGCTCGGCCGGGTCGACGAAGAGCATCCCGAGGAACCACGTCCGGCCGCGGACGGTCGCCGAACCGAACCCGACGACCCGCTCGCCCCCGGCGCCACCCGCCCCCGGCGCGGCCCGGTCGTCGACGTCGCCCGGCCGCACGGCGACCCAGAACCGGTCCGAGTCGGTCGCCTGCGCATGGGCGAGCAGCCGGTGGAGCGGGCCGAGCTCGGTCGGCAGCCCGTCGTCGGCATTGAGCCGCCCGAGGTAGTCGGCCAGGCCGGCCCGCCAGACGCGGGTGCAGGCGGCGAGGTCGTCGCCGGTCGCGGGGCGGTACGCCGGCGCGGCGCGGTCGACCGGCGCGGCGCCGGGACCGCTCACTCGGCCTCGCCGGCCGCGACGAGCGGGGCGCCGGTCGCGAGCCGCTCGAGCTCGGCCTGCATGAACGTATCGAGGTCGCCGTCGAGGACCGCCCCTGTGTTCGAGGTCTCGACGCCCGTCCGGAGGTCCTTGACCATCTGGTACGGGTGGAGGACGTACGAGCGGATCTGGTTGCCCCAGCCGGCGGTCACGTGCTCGCCCTTGAGCTTCTGGAGCTCCGCCTCCTTCTCCTCGAGGGCCCGCTCGAGGAGCCGGGCCTTGAGGACGCGGATCGCCAGCTCCTTGTTCTGGGTCTGGCTCCGCTCGTTCTGGCTCTGGGCGACGATGCCGGTCGGCAAGTGGGTGAGGCGGACCGCCGAGTCGGTCTTGTTGACGTGCTGGCCGCCGGCGCCCTGGCTCCGGAAGGTGTCGACCCGGATGACGTCCCAGTCGAGCTCGATCTCCACGTCGTCCTCGACCTCGGGCAGGACTTCGACGAGGGCGAAGGTCGTCTGGCGCCGCTTCTGCGAGTCGTACGGGCTGATCCGGACGAGCCGGTGGACCCCGCGCTCGGCGCGCAGCCAGCCGTAGGCGGCCCGGCCGCGGACGTCGACGGTGACGCTCCGCAGGCCGGTCTCCTCGCCCTCGGTCTGGTCGACGATCTCGGTCGTGAAGCGGTGCCGCTCGGCCCAGCGGAGGTACATCCGCAGGAGCATCTCGGCCCAGTCGGTCGCCTCGGTGCCACCGGCCCCCGCGCTGATGGAGACGATCGCGTTGCCGGCGTCGTACTCGCCGCCGAAGAGGAGGGCCGTTCGCTCGCGCCCGAAGTCCCGCTCGAGCTCCGTCGCGCCGCGCTCGAGCTCGGCGGCGAGCTCGGGATCGTCGCCCTCCGCGAGGAGCTCGACGAGCGTCGTCAGCTCCTCCGCGCGGCGCTCGAGATCACGCCAGGTCGCCAGCTCGCTGCGGAGCCCGTCCGCCTCGCGCAGGACGCGCTGGGCCATCCGCTGGTCGTCCCAGAAGCCCGGCTCGGCCGTCATCGCCTCGAGCTCGTCGAGGCGGGTCGTCTTGACCCCGAGGTCAAAGACGCCCCGAGGTCGACCGGATCCGCTCGACGAGGTCGCGAACGGTGGACGCGTCCACCTAGTTGCGACCTCGGAGATCCTGGAGCAGGAGCGGCCGCAGCTCGATGAGCCGCAGCGCCGACTTGCTCCGCGCGACGACGGGGTTCACGCAGGGGCAGTAGCCGTTGTGAGGGCAGACGCCGCAGTTGCCGTCGCAGTCGAGGGCGGCGGCATAGCTGCAGGACCGGCAGTCGCGCTCACAGGCGATGAGATCGACGAAGGACGTTTCCTCGGCCTGCTTCACGACTCCCTCACTTCGTCGATCTGGCGGGATGCCGGGTGCGCGGGCGCCCGGGCCGGGGCGCGCAGGGATCGGGCGAAGTATAGGTGGGCGATGCCCGACCGCCAAGGGGGTGGATCGCGATCGGGCACGCTGTCGCGCCCTGTGGCCCACTCCCGCTCAACGGTCGGCGGGGTCCTCGGCCCCGCCCCGGCCGGTGAAGAAGTAGAGGGCGAGCGCACCGAGCTCGTGGAGGGCCGCGTCGGCCTGGCGCGCCCGCTGGCCCTCGAGCGGGCTCGTCGTCGTCGGCGAGCCGAGCCCGTCGATCCCGGCGTCGCTCGCGAGCCGCAGGATCCGCAGGATGTGCGTCCGATCCGAGACGAAGATGGCGTCCTCGATCCCGCGCTCGTGCAGGATCCGCTCGACGCCCTCGATCGTCTCGAGGGTCGAGCGCCCGTCGTTCTCGAGGACGATCGCCGACTCTGGGACGCCGCGCTCCATCGCGTAGCGCTTGCCGGTCTCGGCCTCCGTCCAGCGGTCGCCGGGCTGTCGGCCGCCGGTCGTGACGAGGAGCGGGGCGAGGCCGGCCTCGTACAGGTCGACGGCGTGGTCGAGCCGGGCCTCGAAGACCGGTGAGGGTCGGCCGTCGTACTGGGCCGCGCCGAGGACGACGATCGCGCCAGCGCTGCGCGCCTCGTCACGGTCGCCCTGGTCGAAGATCCGCCACGTGGCGTAGCCGACGCCGGCCGCGACGCCGATCGCCCCGGCGAGGGCGACGACGACGAGGTCGCGGGCGAGCCCGGTGCGGCGATCGGTGCCCGGGCTCACCGCCCGTGGCACCGCTTGTACTTCTGGCCCGAGCCGCACCAGCACGGGTCGTTCCGGCCGATCCGCGCGCCCGACGGGGTGAAGCCGGCGCGCGCCCCGCCGGAGGCGCCGGCCGCCGCCGCGTCGCCGACGACGCGGTCGCCGAGCTGAGCCTGCATCTGACGGGCGGTGACGTCGCCGGGCAGCCCGCGGGCGATCGGGCCACTGGCTCGGGCCGCGCCGCCGGTCGGCGGGATCGCGGGTCGCGAGGCGGTCGCGCTCGCCGCCGCGCTCGCCGTGGCCGGTGCCGCGCCGACGCCCGCTCCCGCCCCGACGGCATCGGGCCGGGCCGGCTGACCCGGTCCGGGCAGCGGGGTCGGGCCGTCGGCCGCCGCCGGCGCGCGCTGGACCGAGACCCGGAAGATCGTCGAGGCGACGCCGTGGCGGATGAAGCCGCGGAGCTCCTCGTATAGACGGAACGCCTCTCGCCGGTACTCGTTGAGCGGGTCCTGCTGGGCGTAGCCGCGGAGGCCGATGCCGCGGCGCATGTCGTCGAGCTCGGTCAGGTGCTCGACCCACAGCGAGTCGATCGTCCGGAGGAGGACGAGCCGCTCGACCGTCTGCCAGGTCTCGTCGCCGAGCTCCGCTGCCCGGGACTCGAGCCGCGCGTCGAACAGCTCCCGGATGTGATCGACGATCGCCGCCCGATCGCCGATGTCCCAGAGCTCGTCCTCGGTCGTACCCTCGCCGCTGACGCCCATGCCGTGGAGCGCCCGCGACAGGCCGGCCATGTCCCAGTCGTCGAGGATCTCGGCGGCGAGGTGGGTCGCGACGAGCGCGTCGGCCTCCTCGTCGAGGAAGTCGCGGATGCTCTCGGTCAGGTCCTCGTTGCGGAGGACCTTGTCGCGCTCGGCGTAGATCGTCTCGCGCTGGCGGTTGATGACGTCGTCGTACTCGACGACCCGCTTGCGGATGTCGAAGTTGAAGCCCTCGACCCGCGACTGGGCGCTCTCGATCGTCTTCGAGACGAGTCGCGACTCGATCGCGACGTCGTCGTCGAGCCCCATCTTGCCCATCAGCCCCGCGACCCGGTCCGAGGCGAACCGCTTCATGAGGTCGTCCTCGAGGGACAGGTAGAAGCGCGAGGACCCGGGGTCGCCCTGGCGGCCGGCGCGACCTCGAAGCTGGTTGTCGATCCGGCGGCTGTCGTGACGCTCGGTGCCGATGATGTGGAGCCCGCCGGCCTCGACGACCCGCTCGTGATCCGCGTCGACGATCGCCCTCGCCTCGGCGAGCGCGGCCTCGTACGTCGCCTTGTCGACCTCGGCCGGGTTGAGGCCCTTGCGATGGAGGATGTCCGAGGCGAGCCCGGCGGCGTCCCCACCGAGCTTGATGTCGGTGCCGCGGCCGGCCATGTTCGTCGCGATCGTCACCGCGCCCGAGCGGCCCGCCTGGGCGACGATCGGGGCCTCGCGCTCGTGGAACTTCGCGTTGAGGACCTCGTGCTTGATCCCGCGCTGCTTGAGCAGGCCGGCCAGGACCTCCGACTTCTCGACCGACACGGTGCCGACGAGGACCGGCCGGCCGGCCTCGGTCATCTCGGCGATCTCGTCGATGAGGGCGAGGAACTTGCCGTGCTCGGACTTGTAGACGAGGTCCGGCTCGTCGTCCCGGATCATCGGCCGGTGGGTCGGGATCGAGACGACCTCGAGCTTGTAGATCTTGTGGAACTCCTCGGCCTCGGTCATCGCGGTGCCGGTCATCCCGGCCAGCTTGCCGTACAGCCGGAAGTAGTTCTGGAAGGTGATCGTCGCGAGGGTGACCGACTCGCGCTGGACCCGCAGGCCCTCCTTCGCCTCGACCGCCTGGTGGAGCCCCTCCGACCAGCGCCGGCCGGGCATCTTCCGGCCGGTGAACTCGTCGACGATGACGATCTCGCCGTTGTCGACGATGTACTCCTTGTCGCGCTGGAAGAGCGCCTGGGCGCGCAGCGCGGCGTCGAAGTGGCGGGCCATCCGCGGGTCGTCGTAGAGGTTGTCGACGCCGAGCCAGCCCTCGACCTTGTGGATGCCTTCCTCGGTCGGGCTGACGGCGCGGTCCTTGAGGTCGACGAAGTAGTCGCCGCCCTCCTCGGCACCCTCCGGTCTCGGCCGCAGCCGGGCGGCGAGCCGGGCGAACGTGAAGTAGAGGTCCGCCGACTCCTCGGCCTGGCCGCTGATGATGAGCGGCGTGCGGGCCTCGTCGATGAGGATGTTGTCGACCTCGTCGACGATCGCGTAGGCGTGGCCCCGCTGGACCCGCTGCTCGAGGTCCGTGACCATGTTGTCGCGGAGGTAGTCGAAGCCGAACTCGTTGTTCGTGCCGTAGGTGACGTCCGCGGCGTACGCCTCGCGGCGGGTGCACGGCCGCAGGTTGATCAGCCGCTCGTCGGTCGTCGGGTAGCCCGGCTCGAAGATGAAGCTCGTGTCGTGGGTGATGACGCCGACCGACACGCCGAGGGCGTGGTAGACCGGGCCCATCCACTGGGCGTCGCGCCGGGCGAGGTAGTCATTGACGGTCACGACGTGGGCGCCGAGTCCGGTCAACGAGTTGAGGATGGCCGCGAGCGGCGCGACGAGGGTCTTGCCCTCGCCCGTCTTCATCTCGGCGATCTTGCCCTGGTGGAGGACCGCGCCGCCGACGAGCTGGACGTCGAAGTGGCGCATCCCGAGGGACCGCTGCATCGCCACCCGGGCGGCCGCGAAGATCTCCGGCACGACCTCGTCGAGGGCGGCGTCGACGGCCGCGATCTGGGCCTCGCGGCGCTCCTTCTCGACCTCGCGTCGCCGCTCCCGCTCGAGCTCGGCGAGCGCCTCCGGGTCGGGGGTCGTCCGGGCGACGACCTCGTGGATCTCGGCCCGGATCTCGTCGACGTGCGCCTTCAGCTCGTCGTCCGACAGCGCGGCGTACTCGGCCTCGAGCTCGTTGGCCTCGTCGACGAAGGGCTGGATCCGCTTCAGCTCGCGCTCGTTCGAGTCGACGAACCGGTTGATGAAGTTCAGCATGGCCGGGGAAGTATATGGCGAGGGCCGGCACGAGCCCTTCGGCGGGCCGCCCGGCGACCCGCTCGCGAACAGCAGGTCGTGATGCGCCAGCCTCGGCGTCTCGGACCTCCCGCTGGCGTCATCTGGCATGGGATAACACGGTCGCGACGCCGTTACGGCCGAAGGACGTGGGCCAGGCCCGTTGCTTGCGAGCTGACGAGATCGGGTGCCAAACGACGCGCTGTCCACCACGTCCAGGGAGTGAATTGACGGCCGTGGTCACGGCCGCCAGGGTCGGACCGATGGGCAGGCGACTGGCGCTGCTCGCTCTAGGCGCCGCACTCTCGGTAGTGGGTGCGCCACCGGCATTGGCGCATCACGCGGCGAGCTACTACCCGCTCGAGTTCTGGGACTTCAACGACGACTCGATCCCTGACCCGTCAGTCACCTTCTGGGCCATCGGCGGGACCGAGTACCTCATGTCGCGGTCGGCCGGGAAACCGGCAGCTCATGGCCGACGAGGGTGTCGAGAGCGGATGGAATGCCGCCCGATCCATCTGGCTGGGACCGATCGAGGCGCTGGACAGCGATCCGGGGAGTGGGCACTCGATCGGTATCGACGTCGGCGGACCCGGTCGAGCGCTCACTCCGGCGACCACCTGATCGAGTGGGAGCACCTGACTACCCCGGCGGTGGCGCGCGTCGTCCCCCGGAGTGGCCGGCCCTCCGGACGCGCTCGCCTCGCGTGGATCTGGCTGGTCGCCGCCATCCGCCGCATCGGGCAAGCGGCCAGCTGGATCGGTGCGCGGCCGGCCCCGGGGTGAGCGGACCTCTGGGTCTACGATCGCCGCGCGACGGACACCGTCTGGCATCGACGACCGTCGCGCGACGGACGCCGTCCGGCGTCGACATCGCCGGGCGGCCGCCGATCAGGGGATGAGGCCACCCAGGCCGAGCAGGAGCACGCCGCCCAGCCACAGGATCGTCGCCAGCCCTTGCACGATCTTGAACGACGCGTGCCGGGTCTTGTGGCGCAGCGCGTACATCCCGACCCATCCCCCGGCGAACCCGCCGGCGAGGTTCAGCGCGAACAGCGTCCGCTCGGGCGTGCGGCGCTCGCCCCGCCCGGCAGCCCGCTTGTCCCGGAAGTACGCGGCGAACGTGACGACGGACATGACGGCGAGCCAGGCGAGGATCAGCAGGCCGAGCATCACCCGTGGCGCACGCCGGTCCCCGGATCGCTGCGCCGCGCGCCGGTCCCCGGGTCGGGAGCGGGGCCCCGAGCCGACCCGGCGTCGCCCGGCGCGGCTCCGTCGCCCTGCGCTCGGGCCCGCGCGGCAGCCGCGTCCGCGGCGGCCTCGGCCATTGCCGCCGGCATCTCGATCGTCAGCCCGCTTGCCGCGACGACGCTCCGGACCCGGTCGGCCTGCTCGACCCGCTCCTGCGCGGGCGGGGCGTTCCGCCAGACCTGCTCGTCGAAGCCGACGAGGACGCCGCCGATCGTCTGGCCGACCGTCGCCGGCCTGCGACGGCGCGCCTCGCCCACCCGCTCAGCCCCAGAAGCCGGTGCCGTAGCCCACGACGAGGAGGCCGAAGGTCAGCGCGAGGAGGATGCCCCACGTCGCGACCGAGACGCCCGTCCGCGTCGGGTTCATCTCGGGGTTCTTGATCCGCGGCAGCATGCCGCCCCTGAGCGAGGCTCCCCAGCGTGGCGAGCGGAGCTGCCGGCGGACGTCCTCCTGGGAGACGGAGCGCGGCTCGAGGCCGCCCTGGCCGTCGGGGCGATGGAGCTGGAGCGTCATCGGTCACCTGCCTGGGCGACCGGCTCGGGCGCGGTCGCGTGCTCGGACGGCCCGGAGCCGTCAAGGGGAAGGGGGACGTGCGGCTCATTCCGGACGTCGATCGAGCGCTGGACCCCGTCGCCCCAGAACGTCATCTCCTGGACGAGGGGCAGCTCGCTGCTGAAGAGCGCGCCGACGGACTCGCCGCGGTGGATCCGCTTGATCGCCTCGCCGATGAGCGGCGCGACGGTGAGGGTCGTGATCTGCGGCAGCCGCTTGGCGGCCGGCAGCGGGACCGAGTCGGTCATCACGATCTCGCGCAGGCTCGTGTCCCTGATCCGCTCGATCGCCGGGTCGGACAGGACGCCGTGCGTCGCACAGGCGTACATCTCGGTGACGCCCTCGCGCTCGAGCGCCCGGACGACCTCGACGAGCGTCCCGGCCGTGTCGATCTCGTCGTCGACGATGATCGCCGTCCGGCCCTCGACCTCGCCGATGACGTTCATCAGCTCGGCCCGGTCGAGGTTGCCGACCCGCCGCTTCTCGATGATCGCCAGCGGCGCGTCGAGGAGCTCGGCGAATGCCCGCGCCCGCTTGGCGAAGCCGAGGTCGGTGACGACGACGAGGTCCTCGAGGTGCTTGTGCCGGAAGTAGTTCGACAGGAGGTGGACGGCGGTCAGCTCGTCGACCGGGATGTTGAAGAAGCCCTGGATCTGGCCCTGGTGGAGGTCCATCGTCAGGACCCGGTCGGCCCCGGCGACGGTGATCATGTCGGCGATGAGCCGGGCCGTGATCGGGACCCGCGGCTGGTCCTTCTTGTCGGACCGGCCGTAGGCGTAGTACGGGATGACGGCGGTGATCCGGCCGGCGCTCGCCCGCTTGAAGGCGTCGATCATGATCAGGAGCTCCATGATCGACTGGTTGACCGGGCGGCAGGTCGGCTGGACGAGGAAGACGTCCTTCTCGCGGACGTTGTCGAGGATCTTGACGAAGATGTTCTCGTTCGCGAACTGGAACACCTCGGCCTGGCCGGGCTCGGCGTCGAGATAGCGGCAGATCTTCCGGGCGAGATCCGGGTTGGCGTTGCCGAAGTAGATCTCGAACTGATCCGTGTACACGGACCCGGCCTCCTCGCCGTGCGGCCGACCGGGGGTCACGAGCGGTCGCGCTCGCTTGCCGGCACAGCCCCGCCTTCGGGGTCGTCATCGTCGCCCATCGCCCCCCGCATCGCAAGTCCGGCGCGGAACGCAGCGATGCCGGCGACCCGGTCGCCCTCGTTGAGCCGCATGACGATCACCCCGCGGGCCGACGACGAGTAGCGGTTGATCGTGTTCGTCTGGGTCCGGACGACCTGCCCGCCGGCCGACACGAGGAGGAGCTCCTCGTCGCCCTCGGTCACCTGCTGGACCGCCGCGACGGCGCCGGTCTTGCGGCCCTCGAGCGAGATGAGCCCGACACCCTGGCCGCCCCGGTGCTTCCGGCGGAACTCGGTCAGCGGGACCCGCTTGCCGTAGCCCGTCTCGGTCAGGACGAGCAGGTCGGTGCCCGGCTGGACGACCGACATCGAGACGACGGAGTCGCCCTGGCGGGCCAGCCGGATGCCGATGACGCCGGCCGCGTCGCGACCCATCGCCCGGACCTCCGACTCGGCGAAGCGGGCGATCTTGCCGAGGGCGGTGGCGATGATCACGTCGTCCTCGCCGGTCGAGATGTCGACCCAGGCGAGCTCGTCGGGCTCGTTGAGGGTGATCGCCCGGATGCCGGTCGAGCGGACCCGCTCGAACTGCTCGAGCGGCGTCTTCTTGACGATCCCCCGCCGGGTGGCGAGGACGAGGTAGTTCCCCGCGGCGAAGTCCGGCAGCATGATCGTCGCCATCGGGACCTCGCCGGCCTCGACCTGGACGCCGGGCAGGTTGATGATCGGGATGCCCTTGGCCTGCCGGCTCGCGTCGGGGATCTGGTGGACCTTGGCGCTGAAGACGCGGCCGCGGTTGGTGAAGAACAGCGCCCAGTCGTGGGTGTTGGCGACGAGCAGGTGGGCGACCGCGTCCTCCTCGCGGGTGACGTGGCCGATGATCCCCTTCCCGCCGCGGTGCTGGCGGCGGTACGTCGCGACCGGCTGGCGCTTGATGTAGCCGCGGCCGGAGATCGTGATGACGACGTCCTCGTCGGCGATGAGGTCCTCGTCGGTCATCTCGCGCGAGGCGCTGTCCTCGACCCGCGTCCGGCGCTCGCCCGCGTACCTGCGCTTGAGCTCGGCGAGCTCGTCCTTGATGATCCCGAGGACCCGGGCCGGGTTCGCCAGGATGTCCTCGAGCTCGGCGATGAGCTGGATGACCGAGAGGTACTCGTCCTCGATCTTCTGGCGCTCGAGCGCGGCGAGCCGGGCCAGCCGCATGTCGAGGATCGCCTGGGCCTGGATCTCCGACAGCCCGAAGCGGGCCATCAGGTTCTGGCGGGCGGCCTCGACGTCGGCCGACTCGCGGATCGTCTTGATGACGGCGTCGAGGTGGTCGAGGGCGATCTTGAGGCCCTCGAGGACGTGGGCCCGCGCGCGCGCCTTCTCGAGGTCGTACTCGGTCCGGCGCCGGACGACCTCGCGCCGGTAGTCGACGTAGTGCTGGAGGGCCGCCTTGAGGGGCAGCGTCTGCGGCTGTCCGTCGACGAGGGCGAGCATGTTCATGTTGAAGGCGAGCTGCATCGGGGTGTGCTTGAACAGGTTGTTCAGCACCTTGTGCGGGTTCGCGTCGCGCTTGATCTCGATGTAGATCCGCATCCCGTCGCGATCCGACTCGTCGCGGAGGTCGGCGATGCCCTCGAGCTTCTTGTCCTTCACCAGGTCGGCGATCTTCTCGAGCAGGGCCGCCTTGTTCACCTGGTACGGCAGCTCGGTCACGATGATCGCGACCCGGTCGTTGCGGGTCTCCTCGAAGGCGACCTGGGCCCGCATGACGACCCGCCCGCGGCCGTGGGCGTACATCTCGCGGATGGCGTCGACCGTCTCCTGCTCGCCGGTCAGGGGGTTCCGGCGGGTCTCGAAGCGGTAGATCGTCCCGCCGGTCGGGAAGTCGGGCCCGAGGACGGTCGCCACGAGGTCGTCGGTCGTCAGCTCGGGGTCGTCGATGAGCGCGATCGTCGCGTCGCAGATCTCGCCGAGGTGGTGCGGCGGGATGTTCGTGGCCATGCCGACGGCGATACCGGAGCTGCCGTTGACGAGGAGGTTCGGCAGCTTCGCCGGCAGGACCGACGGCTCCTTCTGGGTCCCGTCGTAGTTCTCGACGTAGTCGACCGTGTCCTTGTCGATGTCGGCCAGCATCTCGGCCGCGATCGCCGTCAGCCGGGCCTCGGTGTACCGCATCGCCGCCGCGGAGTCGCCGTCGACCGAGCCGAAGTTGCCCTGGCCGTCGACGAGCGGGTAGCGCATCGAGAAGTCCTGGGCGAGCCGGACGAGGGCGTCGTACAGGGCGACGTCGCCGTGCGGGTGGTACTTGCCCATCACCTCGCCGACGATCGCCGCGCACTTGCGGAACGACGAGGTCGAGGAGAGCCCCATCTCGCCCATCGTGTAGAGGATCCGCCGGTGGACCGGCTTGAGGCCGTCGCGGACGTCGGGCAGGGCGCGGGCGACGATCACGCTCATCGCGTAGTCGAGGTAGCTCACCCGCATCTCGTCCTCGATGCGGATCGCCTTGATGGCGCCGATGTCGTCGGTCACGGTCTAGCGGTCTCCTGGGGTCAGCGGGGGCTCGGGGTGGGCGGTGGGGTCGGGCAGGCCGCCGCCTGCGGTGAAGCGCTCGACGGCTCCCGCCGCGGTCGAGGTCGACGGCGCGCCGGGACGGCGACGGACGCTGGCCAGCCGTTCGCGGAGCCGGTCGGCGGTCTCGGGCTCGAGCTTGACGAGCGCCTCGCGGACGACCCAGGCGCGATGGCCGTCGACGTCGGCGGCGGCTCGCTCGGCCTCGGCCTCGCAGAACGCGGCGACGGCGGCCGGGTCGACCTTCGTCTGCTCGCGGAGCGCCCAGGCGAGCGCCTTCTGGACATCGGGCTCGGCATCGCCGATCAGCATCCCGAGGATGGGCAGGGCCGTGGCGGCGATCCGCGGGTCGCGGCCGGCGCGACGGTCGACGTGCGGGATCGTCGCGATCGTCGATCCGACGAGGCGGCGCTCCCAGCGCGAGGGCGAGTAGACGAGCTGCTCGAGCTCGGCCCAGCGGTACGGCTCGCCGAGGATGCCGCGACCGTACGGATGGGCGAGCGTGTCGACCGTGATCCAGTCGCCGGCCTCGCGCGCTCCGCGTCGGAGGAGCTGCCAGGCGCGCTCGGGGTCGTCCGGCAGGATCCGCTCGAGCAGCCCGAAGGCGAGCCAGCGCTCCTCGAGCGTCGGCTCGCGGTAGAGCCGCTCGGCGACGTACAGCAGGGTCGCCGGGGCGTCGCGACGGGTCCCCGCCCGCAGCTCGCGGCCGACGGCGGCGAGCAGCGGCCAGCGGACGCCGTGGATCGCCCCGATCCCGGGCGCGACGTGGCGCTGGCCGGCGAGGTACGCGGGGTCGGCGAGCGCCGCCAGCCCGTCGCGAAGGGCCGCCACGAGGGCGTCGGGGTCGTCCGCCAGCGTCGCGACGTGGCGGCCGAGCGCCGCCGCCGGTTCGCGGCGGGCGGCGACGAAGGCGACGGCCCGCTCGGTCGTCGCGCTCCGGACCGGCGTGCCGGGCACGGTCGGGCGAGGGCGGACGGCGGTCGAGGCGGTCGCCGTGGCCACGGGGTTCGCGGGGTTCGCGGTCCTGACCGCCGTCGGCGCGACCGTCATGTCGCGTCCGGGGCGAGGCCGTAGCGGCGCTCGAGGTCCGCCCGGTCGGCGTCCCGGGCGGTGACGTAGACGGCCTCGGCCTCGGCGAGGAGCTCGCCGGTCGCCCCGTCGACGAGCCGGGCCGTCGTGGAGAGGACCCGCCGACGCCGCTCGACGAGCCGGCCCTCGGCGCGGATCGGCTGGCCGATCGGAACGGGGCGGCGGAACCGGACGGTCATCGAGGCGGTCAGGCCCCACAGCCGCCGGCTCGCGAGCGACCAGGCCATGACCTCGTCGAGGATCGTGCAGACGATGCCGCCGTGGGCGATCCCCTGCCAGCCCTCGAACCGGTCGGGCAGCGACAGCTCGGTCCAGCAGGCGTCCGTCCCGGCGTGGAGTCGGAGCCCGATCCCATCGACGTTCAGCTCGCCGCAGGCGAAGCAGTGATGCGGGCTGATCGGGAACGGCGCACCATCGAGCGTCACCCTGGCGAGGCCGCTCGCGAGCGAGGCCACGTCGTCGGGCGTACCGGCGACATCGGCCGGAGCGGCCGGTCTCGGACGGACGATCGGCTCAGACGTCAAGGTTGCGGACCTTTCGGGCCTCGGTCTTGATGAAGTCCTTCCGCGGCTCGACCTTCTCGCCCATGAGCATCGTGAAGATCGCGTCGGCGACGGCCGCATCCTCGACCTCGGCCCGCAGGAGCGTCCGCGACTCTGGGTTCATCGTCGTGTCCCAGAGCTGGTCGGCGTTCATCTCGCCGAGGCCCTTGAAGCGCTGGACGGAGATGTTCTTGACCGCCATCTCCTTGACGATCCGGTCGCGCTCCTTCTCCGACCCGGCGTAGCGGGTGACCTTGCCGGTGCTGACCCGGTAGAGCGGCGGCTGGGCGATGTAGAGATAGCCGTTCTCGATGACCTCCGGCATGTGCCGGTAGAAGAAGGTCAGCAGCAGGGTCCGGATGTGGGCGCCGTCGACGTCGGCGTCGGTCATGATGATGATCCGGTGATACCGGAGCTTGGCGATGTCGAAGCTCTCGCCGATGCCCGCCCCGAGGGCGATGATCAGCGGCTTGATGTTCTCGCTCGAGAGGATCTTGTCGAGCCGGGCCTTCTCGACGTTGAGGAGCTTGCCGCGCAGCGGCAGGATCGCCTGGAACCGCCGGTCGCGGCCCTGCTTCGCGGAGCCGCCGGCCGAGTCGCCCTCGACGATGTAGAGCTCGCTGCGGGCCGGGTCGCGCTCCTGGCAGTCGGCGAGCTTGCCGGGCAGCGACATCCCCTCCAGCGCCCCCTTGCGGATGACGAGGTCGCGCGCCTTCCGGGCCGCCTCGCGGGCGCGGGCCGCGGTGAGGCACTTCTCGACGATCCGTCGGCCGTCGGCCGGGTTCTCGTCGAGGTGCGTCGCGATCGCCTCGGCGACGGCCGTCTGGACCTGGCCCTTCACCTCGGCGTTGCCGAGCTTCGCCTTCGTCTGGCCCTCGAACTGCGGCTCGGTCAGCTTGACGCTGATGACCGCCGTCAGGCCTTCCCGGACGTCGTCGCCCGAGAGGTTACCGTCCGAGTCCTTGAGCACGCCCGCGCGCCGGGCCCAGTCGTTGAGCGAGCTCGTCAGCGCGGCCCGGAAGCCGGTCACGTGGGTCCCGCCGTCGACGGTGTTGATGTTGTTGGCGAAGGCGAGGACGTTCTCGGTGTACGTGTCGTTGTACTGGAGGGCGACCTCGACCGCCGTCGTCCCCTCGCGCCGCTCGCAGTAGATCGGGCGGCCGTGGAGGACCTCCTTGTGGCGGTTGAGGTGCCGCACGAACGAGACCAGGCCACCCTCGAAGTAGAACGAGCGCTCCCGATCGGATCGCTCGTCGACGAGCGTGATCCAGACCCCCTTGGTGAGGTAGGCCGACTCGCGGAGCCGCTGCGAGATGGCGTCGAAGGAGTACTCGGTCGTCTCGAACATCTCGGGGTCGGCCCGGAACCGGGTCAGGGTCCCGCGCCGGCCGTCCTGCGGGCCGATCTTCCGCACCGGGGTCGTCGGCTTGCCCCGGGCGTACTCCTGGGCCCAGATCGCGCCATCGCGGGCGGTCTCGACCCGCAGCCACTCCGACAGGGCATTGACCACGCTGACGCCGACGCCGTGGAGCCCGCCGGAGACCTTGTAGCCGCCCCCGCCGAACTTCCCGCCGGCATGGAGGACCGTGTGGACGACCTCGAGCGCGTCCTTGCCGGTCGAGTGACGGCCGACCGGCACGCCGCGCCCGTCGTCCTCGACCGTCAGCATCCCGTCGGCGGCGATCGTCACCCGGATCGTCGTCGCATGGCCGGCCATCGCCTCGTCGATCGAGTTGTCGACGACCTCCCAGACGAGGTGGTGGAGTCCCCGGGCATCGGTCGAGCCGATGTACATGCCGGGTCGCCGCCGCACGGCCTCGAGTCCCTCGAGGACCTGGATGCTGGCCGCGGTGTACTCACCGGTCGACTTCGACCGGCGACCGCCCGCTGGGCGCTTGCTCGCGGTTCCTTCGGTCACTGGCTCCCTCCGGTCAGGCGTTCGTAGAGGCGCCCGAGCTCCTCGTCGCTGTAGAACTCGATGACGATGCGGCCGCCCTTCCGGCCGCGGGCCAGGCGGACCTTCGTGCCGAGGGCGGCCCGCAGGTCCCCTTCGACCCGCTCGAGATCGGGGTCGAGACGGCGCTCCGGCGCCGCGGGTCCGGGACGCTCGATCCGGTCGCGGAAGCGCCGGACGAGCTCCTCCGTCTCGCGGACCGACAGGTCCCGCTCCTCGACGACGGCGAGCAGTCGCGCCTGGACCGGTCCGTCGACCCCACCGAGGGCCCGCGCATGGCCCTCGCTGATGCGGCCCTCGGCCGTCGCGTCCTGCACGGCCGGTTCCAGGTCGAGGAGCCGGAGCGTGTTGGCGACGGTCGAGCGAGCCTTGCTGACCCTGGCCGCAAGCGCCTCCTGGGTGAACCCGAACTCGTCGATCAGCTGCCGATAGGCGTGGGCGGTCTCGATCGGGTCGAGGTCCTCGCGCTGGAGGTTCTCGACGAGGGCGAGCTCGAGCTGGTCTCGCGCCGCGATCTGGCGAACGACGACCGGGATCCGCTCGAGGCCGGCCAGCTCTGCCGCACGGAGCCGGCGCTCGCCGGCGACGAGCTGGTAGCCGTCGAGCGTCTCGGTCACGAGGATCGGCTGGATGATGCCGTGGTCCCGGATGCTCTGGGCGAGCCGCTGGAGCTCGGCCGGGTCGAAGCGACGGCGAGGCTGGTACGGGTTCGGGCTGATCCGCGCGAGCGGCACCTCGGTCGGCGCGTCGATCGCGGTCGGCCGCTGCGGGATCAGCGACGCCAGGCCCCGGCCGAGACCGGCAGTGCGGTCGGTGCGCTCGGTCATGGCCGCACCGACGCGAGCGAGGCCGGCGCCGCCGCCGGAGCCGCCCCGAGGGCCCCCGGGCCTTCGGGCGCGCTGGTGTCCCCGCTCGGCGTGACCGGCACTCCGTCGATGGCCGGATCCTCGCGCTGCGCGGCCGTCACGCGCGCCGGCTCGCTGGGCCCGGCGCGACCCGGTCCGGCGCGCCGCGACCGGGCCCGGAACTCGGCCGCGAACGCCTCGTAGGCGAGGGCGCCCTTGGAGTCGGGTCGGTAGCGGGCGATCGGGCGGCCGTGGCTCGGAGCTTCGGAGAGCCGGACGCTCCTCGGAATGACCGACTGGTAGACCGATCCGCCGAGATGGGCCCTGGCCTCGGCGGCGACGTCCTCGGACAGCCGCGTCCGAGCATCGAACATCGTGAGCAGCACCCCCTCGACCGCGAGGTCGGGGTTCAGGTGGTCACGGACGAGATTGATCGTCGCCACGAGCTGGGCCATGCCCTCGAGGGCGTAGTACTCGCACTGGAGCGGCACCAGCACCGCATCGGCGGCCGTCAGCGCGTTGACGGTGAGGAGGCCGAGCGAGGGCGGGCAGTCGAGCAGGACGTGCTCGTATGACGGAGCGATCGCCAGGAGGCGTCGCGCGAACCGGTGCTCGCGATCGTCGACCGCGACGAGCTCGACCTCGGCGCCGGCGAGCGCGGTCGTCGACGGCACGACCGACAGGCCCTCGATCATCGTCGGGAGGACGAGGTCGAGGATCTCGGCGTTGCCGATGACGGCGTCGTAGACCGATCGCTCGAGACGGGCTCGATCGATGCCGAGGCCGCTCGTGGCGTTGCCTTGGGGGTCGAGGTCGACGACGAGGACGCGATCGCCGGAGAGGGCAAGGTACGCCCCGAGATTGACGACGGTCGTGGTCTTGCCGACCCCGCCCTTCTGGTTGGCACAGGCGACGATCCGGCCCACTCAGCGGCCTTCCGGGAACGGGATCACGCTCACAATCCTAGCATCGCGGCCCCTTCTCCGGCCCGATCGGGCCGTTCGAGCCGCGCCGCGAGCATGCTCGCGATCGCTCATCCGGCGCTCACCCGGCGCTCGCCCCGATGGCGGCTGCCGGTTGCGCCTCGTACGCCGGCCCAGACGACGCGTCGCAGCGGGTGACCACGCGCCGCCGCCCGCCGCCAGCCGCCCGGCCCACCCCTCGCCGCCGCTGGCGTCGGCCGGCGAATGTTGCACGTGAAACAACCCGCCGCTCACAGGGTTCGAAGCGACATCGTCACGGCGTCGGCGACCTCGAGCGACGGGTGTCGCGTTGTCAGCGACCTCGGGCGACCTCCGCCACGCCGTCCGGGCGACCCCGACGAGTGGTCGCGTCATGCGTGAACGGAGTGGTGATTGCCGCTCCGCTGGAGCCGTCGGTATACTCGCCCGGACGTCGCAAGCCCTATCCGGTCGCCGCGTGATGCTCCTCCGGGGCGCGCGATCCTGGCCGACCAGCCGAGGTTCGTCCGCCATGACCCTGACACTCGCCGCGGTCGGGGCGGTGCTCGCGGCGGTGCTCGAATCGGCGCTCTGGCCGCACATCGTCGTCGGCGAGGCGCATCCACACCTCGTCTTCGTCTACGTCGTCATCCTCGCGGTCGTCCTCGGGGCCGAGGCCGGACTGACCGCCGCCTTCGTCGGCGGGCTCGCGCTCGACCTCATCCTCCCGCGACCGCTCGGTATCTCGGTGTTCTCGCTCCTCGTCTGCGCCGGCATCGCCTCGGTCGCCGGCCGCGGTCTCGACCGGATCAGATACGTCGCCCCGATCGTCATGGTGTTCGTGCTCAGCTTCGTCTACTCCATCACCCTCGCGACGCTCGCCTCTGCGCTCTCGAGCGCGGCCGGGCCGTCCGATCCGTTCGCGAGGCTGATGCCCGGCGTCGTCTACGACACGCTCATCGCGGCCGTGATCGGGCCGATCGCCGTCGCCTTCCGCGTCCGGCGTCTCGAGCAGGACCGGGTGGACTGGTGAGCGTCCTCGCGGGCGAGCATCCGGCCGTCGATCGTCGGCCGCTCCGCTTCGTCGCCTTCGCCGTCGCGGTCCTCGTCGGGGTCGGTGCGCTCACGCTTCGGCTCGGGCAGCTCCAGATCCTCCAGGGCGGTGAGTACGCGACGCTCGCTGCGCAGAACAGCCGCGTCGTCCAGGCGATCCCATCGGCGCGGGGCCTGATCTACGACCGGAACGGCGTGGCGCTCGTCGAGAACGTCCCGAGCTTCTCGGTCAAGATCCGGCCGGCCGACCTGCCGCTCGATCAGCGCGACGCGGTCGCGGCCAAGCTCGCTGCGCTGCTCGAGACCGACCCGGTGGAGATCATCGAGACGCTCGATGCCAACACCGGATCGCGGTTCGAGCCGGTCCGCGTCGCTCGCGACGTGCCCGAGGCGACGGCGAGGACCATCGCCGAGAACGCGTTCGACCTGCCCGGGGTCCAGGTGGTCGTCGAGCCCCGCCGCTCGTATCCGCTCGGCCCGCTCGTCTCGCAGATCGTCGGCTACACCGGCCCCGTCTCGGCGGAGGCGTACGGAGATCTCCGTGAGCGCGGCTACCTTCCGGACGACCTCATCGGCAAGGCGGGCGTCGAGGCGACCTACGAACGGGAGCTGCGCGGCGCGTACGGCTCCGAGGAGGTCGAGCGCGACGCCCTCGGTCGGAAGCTGCAGGTCCTCCAGACGATCAAGACCCCCCAGGCCGGCGCCTCGCTCGAGCTCTCGATCGACACGCAGATGCAGCAGGACGCCGAGGAGGCGCTCCGCTGGGCATTCGACATCGCCGGGATCAAGCGCGGCGTGTTCATCGCGATGAACCCGCAGACCGGCGAGATCCTCGCCCTCGTCTCGCTGCCGACCTACGACAACAACCAGTTCGCCGGCGGCATCTCGAACGCCGAGTACCAGGCCCTCCTCGAGGACCCGGGAAAGCCGCTCCTCAACCACGCCATCGGCGCGCACTACCCGCCCGGCTCGACCTACAAGCTCGTCACCGGGACCGGCGGTCTCGGTGACGGCAAGATCCGCCCGTCGACCGAGCTCGTCACCAAGCCGTACCTGACGATCGGGACCACCCGCTTCTACGAGTGGAACAAGCGTGGCTGGGGGCCGTGCGACATCGACTGCGGCTTCGGGCACTCGAGCGACACGTACTTCTTCCAGGTCGGCGCGATGCTCGGCATCGACCGCCTCGCCTACTGGGCGAACCAGTACGGCTTCGGTGCGCCGACGGGCATCGACCTGCCGGGCGAGGTGGCCGGCACCGTCCCGACGAACCAGTGGAAGATTGAAACGCTCGGGCAGGAGATCTTCCCCGGCGAGGTCCTCCACGCCTCGATCGGACAGGGCTACGACGTCGTGACACCACTCCAACTCATCAACGCCTACGCCGCTCTCGCGAACGGCGGGACGCTGTACGAGCCGACCGTCGTCCGGCGCGTGCTCGGCCCCGACGGCGAGGTCGTCCGCGAGTTCGAGCCCGAGGTCATCCACCAGCTCGACGTCGACCCGGGGGTCCTCGAGACGATGCGGCTGGCGTCGCGCAACGTCGTCCGGATCCGCCACACGTACAACCTCGTGGACATGCCCATCGTCGTGGCCGGCAAGACCGGCACGGCCGAGTTCGGGCTGCGCGACAAGAAGGGCCGGCTGCCGTTCCACTCCTGGTTCGTCGGGTTCGTCCCGAAGGACCCCTGGCGGACCGCCGCCGACCCGGGTGGACTGAAGGCCGTCGCCCGCGACGACAGCGAGCTCGCGATCCTCGCCTTCGCCTACGACTCGCGGACGAAGGGCAATGCGGGGACCGAGATCGCCAAGAAGTTCCTTCAGCTCCACTTCGACATCGAGCGCGACTACACGCTGCCGGAGCTCCTGCAGCGTGGGAACTTCTACGGGAACTGATGGGCGTCCTGCGAGCCGAGCCCGCGCGCGTCACCGACTGGGCCCAGCGCTCCGTCGGGGCGGTCTGGCGCCGCTACGACCTCCAGCTGACGATCTACGCCGCCCTCCTTGCCGGCTTCGGTCTCGTGATGGCCTACACGAACAGCGTCGAGCAGGGATCGTCCGTGCTCGACTCAGGGTCGACCTTCACCCGCGGGCTCCTGTGGGCCGGCCTCGCCATCGTCGTCTTCTCGCTGGCGACGGCGTTCGACTATCGCTGGCTGCGGACGTTCGCCTGGCCGATCTACTTCGTGAACCTCGGCCTGCTGGTCCTGACCCTCGCGATCGGTGGCGGCGTCGGCGGGACCTCGCGCTGGATCTCGCTCGGCCCCCTCACCTTCCAGTTCAGCGAGCTCGCGAAGATCCTCATGATCGCGGTCCTCGCCAACTACCTCGCCACGCGCCAGGGCCGGCTCGGCTCGCCGCTCGCCATCCTCGGCGCCTGCCTGCTCGTGGTGCCGCCGTGGATCCTCGTCCTGATGCAGCCCGACCTCGGCACGTCGCTCGTCTTCGGAGCGATCCTCGTCGGGATGCTGTTCATGAGCGGGGCGAGCCTCAAGTGGCTCGGGGTCGGGGCCGCGGCCGTCGTGGCGTCGATGCCGTTCGTCTGGTCGAACGTCCTGCGCGACTACCAGAAGGAGCGGATCACGGCGTTCCTCGACGCCGGCGGCGACATCCAGGGCGCCGGCTACCAGCTCTACCAGGCCCAGATCGCGGTCGGTTCGGGCGGGCTGATGGGCAAGGGCCTCACGAACGGCACGCAGAACCAGCTCGACTTCCTGCCGGTCCAGACGACCGACTTCGTCCTCGCGATCCTGGCCGAGGAGCTCGGGTTCGTCGGCGGGGCCGTCCTGTTCACGCTCTTCGCCCTGCTGATCTGGCGCGTGCTCGTCGCCGCCTGGCGGTCGCGTGACCCGTTCGGGCTCGCCTTCGCGAGTGGCGTCGCCTCGATGCTCCTGTTCCAGCTCGTCGTCAACGCGGGGATGGTCCTCGGGGTGATGCCGATCACCGGCATCCCGCTCCCGTTCATCACCCACGGCGGCGCGTCGCTCATCAGCCTCGCCCTCGGGCTCGGGATCGTGCAGAGCATCAACATCCGGCAGTCGCGCGCCGAGTGGTGACGCCGCAACGCTGACGCCAGTGGCGATGGGGGCGGGGTGACGCCGCCCGCGCGATACGCCCGTCGATGCGTCAGACCCGCAGGTCCCGCCGCGGTGCCGCCCGCGGGCCTGCGCCCGTCGGGCCGCCGGACCGCGTCGCCGTCGGCTACAGTGGACGGACGATGATCGTGCGCTCCAGCGAGCCCAGGGAGTCGAGGTCCGGTGGCGATCAGCGCCCCGTGACGCCGGTGGTGGCGGCCGGCGACGAGCGGGCGGGGTGACCGGGCGACCCAGGGTCACCCGCTCGACGCCGGTCGAGGCCTGCGAGGGTCTCCTCGCCTTCGAGCCGCTCTCCGTCCCGCTCGAGACCGACGTCGTCGAGGTCCTTCGCCGCGCGGCGGGCCACCCGACCACGAGGCTGATCGGTGTCGTGGACGGCGATGGCCGGCTGGTCGGCACGATCCCGATCCGCGACCTCGTCGAGGCTGTCGTCGCCCGGACGATCCCCGAGGCCCTCCTTGCCGACATCGAGGACGTCGACGACATCGCTCACTTCGGGGTCGTCGTCGGATCGAGGACGGCCGGTGACGTGATGAAGGCACCGGTGACGGTCACGCCACAGACGTCCATCGCCAAGGCGTTCCGGCGGATGCACCACCACTCGCTGTCCGGCGTCTACGTCGTCGACCGCGAGGGGCGACCGATCGGCTACGTCGACGCCCTCGAACTCGCCTACCTCGTCGTCGAGGGGGAGCCGACGACTCCTGATCCCACGGCCGGCGGCTGATCCGGTGGATCCCTGGATCGCCGCGGCGGTCTTCGTCGCGACGTACGCGCTGATCGCGAGCGAGCGGATCGACCGGACGATCGTCGCCCTGCTCGGTGGCGCGCTGATGATCGTCCTAGGGGTCATCGACCAGGAGGAGGGCTTCGGGGCGGTCGACCTCGAGGTGATCCTGCTCCTCGCGGCGATGATGGTCATGGCCGGGATCCTGAGTGGGACCGGCTTCTTCCAGTGGGTAGCGATCCGCGCGGTCCGCGCGGTCGGGGCGTCGCCGATGGCGCTCCTGCTCGTCCTCGCGACCGTCACGGCCGTCCTGTCCGCGTTCCTCGACAACGTCACGACCGTCGTCCTCATCGCGCCGGTGACGATCTACGTCGCCGCGGTGCTCCGGGTGTCGCCGATCCCGTTCCTCGTCAGCCAGATCCTCGCCTCGAACATCGGCGGGACGGCGACGCTCATCGGCGACCCTCCGAACATCCTCATCGGCTCGGCGGCCGGGCTCGACTTCCTCGACTTCGTCCTCCTGATGACGCCGGTCGTCGTCATCATCTTCGGGGTGTTCCTCGTGATGGCCCGCTGGCAGTTCGCCCGCGGGATCGCCGGCGCCGTCGACGGCTCCACGGCGGTCGAGGGCCTCGTCGCCGACGAGGTCATCACCGACCGGTCCCGGATGCTGCGGTCGCTCGCGGTCCTCGGCGCGACGATCGTCGGCTTCCTGCTCGCGAGCCCGCTCGGCCTCGAGCCGGCCACGGTCGCGCTGCTCGGTGCGGCGATCCTCATGCTCGTCGTTCGGGCCGACCCGATCGAGATGCTCCGCGAGGTCGAGTGGCCGACGATCGCGTTCTTCGTGGGGCTGTTCATCCTCGTCGAGGGGATCGTCGCGGTCGGCATCATCGATGCGGTCGCGGAGATCGTCCTCGACATCACCGGCGGCGACCAGGCCGCGACGACGATCGGCCTGCTCTGGCTGTCGGCGGTGGTGTCCGCGATCATCGACAACATCCCGTACACGGCGACGATGATCCCGGTCGTGGAGGCGCTCGGCGAGGCCGGCCTCGAGGTCGAGCCGCTCTGGTGGGCGCTCGCGCTCGGCGCCTGCCTGGGCGGGAACGCGACGCTCATCGGCGCGTCGGCGAACGTCGTCGTCGCCGGTGTCGCCGCCCGCGCCGGCCACCGGATCACGTTCGGCGCCTTCCTCCGGTTCGGGATCCCGGTCACGGTCATGTCGATCGCGATCTCGACCGTCTACCTCTGGGTCCGGTTCCTCGCCTAGGAGCGCCGATGCCACCGTTCTTCGTCGACCTGCCGCCGCTCCCACGACCGTCCGACCCGACCGCCGGCAGCGAGGAGCTCCTCTCGGTCATCCTGGGGCTGTTCATCCTCCTCGTCGCGGCGAAGGTCGGCGAGGAGGTCGCCCGCCGGCTCCATCAGCCGGGCGTCGTCGGCGAGCTCGCCGGCGGCTTCGTCGTCGGGCCCTTCGCCCTCGGCCTGGTGACCCCGGGCGAGACGGCCTTCGTCTTCTCCGAGATCGGCGTCGTCATCCTGCTCTTCACCGTCGGGCTCGAGGTCCGGACCGACGACCTGCTCGCGGTCGGCCGGCCGGCCATCCTGACCGCGATCATCGGCCTCGTCCTGCCGATCCTCGCCGGCGTCGCCATCGGCCTCATCGTCGACGCGCCGCTCGACACGTCGCTGTTCATCGGGCTTGCCCTCTGCGCGACGAGCATCGGGGTCACGAGCAAGGTGCTCGCCGACATCGGGGTGCTCGACCGGACGTTCGCCAGGGTCGTCCTCGGCGCCGCGGTCATCGACGACGTCCTCGCCCTCATCCTCATCGGCATCGTCGAGGGCGCGACCGAGGGCGACCTGTCGGCGTCGACCGTGTTCGTCGCGGTCGCCGCGGTCGGCCTCGTCCTGCTCGGCTTCGCGGCGGCGCGCCGGGCTCGCGGGCTGCGGCGCGAGGTCTTCACCTGGCCGCTCTTCGCGGACACGCCGCTCGTGCCCGCGTTCATCTTCATGCTCGGCCTCGCCCTGTTCGCGGCGTGGGTCGGCCTGGCCGCGATCATCGGGGCGTTCGTCGCCGGCCTGATCGTCGCCGAGACCGAGGCCCAGGACGAGCTCGAGCACGACATGAAGCCGCTCGCCCTGATCTTCACCCCCTTCTTCTTCGCCGTCACCGGCGCCCAGGTCGACCTCGGCGCGCTCCTCGAGCCACAGGTGGCGGTCCTCGCCCTGGTCCTCGTCGTCGTCGGCGTCGTCACGAAGGCAGCCGGCGGGATCATCGGCGCCCGGTCGCTCGGCCGGTGGGGCTCGATCACCGTCGGCGTCGGGATGGTGCCGCGCGGCGAGGTCGGCATCGTCGTCGCGACGCTCGGTCTCGGCGCCGGCATCCTGACCGGCGACGTCTTCAGCGCCGTCCTCGTCGCGGTCGTCCTGACGACGGTGCTCGCGCCGATCATGCTCAACCAGTCGATCCCGCGGGCGGTCGCGGAGGAGGCGGCACGGGGGGATGCCGGGGCCACGCCGGCCTGACCGGCGAGCCGCGAGGGCCGATCGACGCCGGCGACCTATCGACGCCGGAAGAGCCCCCGCTTGCCCTCACCCTCGCCGGGACGGGCCGCCCGTCGACGGCCGAGCGCCCGGAGCAGGACGTCGAGCTCGTCGCGATACGCCCGACCGATGGGAGCGCGGTCCAGCCACTCGAGGTACTCGACGTCGACGCGGGCGACCTGGCCGAGCGACCAGCCGGCATAGCGCCCGAAGTTGAGGACCGACCCCGACGCCTCGCCCCGCGGCGGCCCGGCGGCACCGTGCCCGTCGGGCGAGCGCATCGTCCTGGGGTCGTAGCCGCCGCCCTGGTGGGAGCGGCCGCTCGTCCAGTCGGACGAGACGGTCTCGGGTCGCGGGCCGCCCGACGAGCCTGGCGTCGTGCCTGGACCCGGGCCCGGCGAGCCCGTGGCGCCGGGCGCGTCGGGGCCCCAGCCGGATGCGCCGGCGGCCGAGGCGCCCGGTGCGGACGCCGGCTTCGTCGCCGGCCTCCCGGGCCCGGGGTGGGCGGGTCGGTCCGCCGCCGCGGCGCGCTCCGCGTCGTAGCGCACCCGGCGGTCGGGGTCACGGAGGATCTCCCAGGCCGCGTTGATGGCGATCATCCGGCGGGCGGCATCGTCGCCGGTCGCCCGGTCGGGGTGGTGCTTCTGGGCGAGGCGGCGGTAGGCGGCCTGGATGACGTCCGGGTCCGCCTCCGGGTCGACCTGGAGGACCTTGTAGGCGTCGACGCCGGGAGGCAGGCCCGACCGTTGCTCGCTCACCCGGCCGGCTCGTCCCCGAGCGGGCCGTCGGCGAGCGCGTCGCTCGGCGGCCCGCCGCTGCCGGAGGCCCGGTCGGCCATCTCCAGTGCGGCGTCGCCCGCCGCGGCCGGACCCGGCGGCCCGGCGTCCGGTGGCTCGGGATCCATCGCGGCGCGCCACTGCGCGGGCTGGAGCGCCATCTCGAGCGCCGCGTCGACGGCGATCGGATCCGGACCGGTCCGGACGAACAGGTACCGGACGACGTCGCGGAACGCCGCGGTGGCCGGCAGGGCGAGGATCGCCCCGAGGATGCCGCCGATCGAGCCACCGATGACGATCCCGGCGATGACGATCGACGGGTGGAGGTCGGTCGCGTCGCCCTGGATCTTGGGGACGAGGAAGTTGTTCTCGACCTGCTGGATGACGAGCGCGAGGAGGAAGGCCGCGATCACGCCCTCGATGCCGGCCGTCGCCCCGATGAGGATCAGGGGGATCGCGGCGATGATCGGGCCGATGATCGGCACGAGCTCGAGGAGGCCCGCGAGGATGGCCAGGATGATCGCGAAGTCGGCGAAGACGGGGTCGATCGTCAGGGCCAGCAGCTCGAGGCCGACGAACGTCGCGAGGCCGACGACGAATCCGAGCAGGAGCTGGCCGCGGACCCAGCGACCGAAGACCCGGTCCACGATCGAGGCGACCGCGCCGAGGTCCGGTCGCCACTCGCGCGGCACCGAGGTCTCGACCGCGCGGACGAGCGCCGGTCGGTCCTTGAGGAGGTAGAAGACGAAGATCGGGATCACGAGATAGGCGAAGAACGCGGTGACGATCCGGGCCACCGGGCTGGCAAGCGAGCCCCAGGGGAGGAGGTCGGCGATGCCGCTCCAGTCGATCGAGCCGGCGCCGCCGATCAGCAGCTCTTGGTACTCCTCGAGGGTCCGAATGAGCTCCTCGCGGATCGTCGCCGGGAGGAGGTCGAGGTCGGCGATCGTCCGTTCGAGGGCGTCGATCCAGACCTGGAGCAGCGCCGGGAGCTCGTCGATCAGGCGCTTCACCTGCTCGACCAGGGGCGGGACCGTCACCCGGATGACGAGGGCGAGGACCCCGACGATCGCCGCATACGTCGCCAGGACGCCGAGCCAGCGTGGCAGCCGGAGCCGTCGGCCGAGCAGGCTGACGAGCGGGTCGAGGAGGTAGACGAGGAACAGGCCGAGGACGAACGGCCCGAGCGCGTCCCGGCCGAGGTAGAGGATCGTCGCGAGGATGATCCCGGCGGCGAGGAGGACGGCGACGCGCAGCGTCGGCGGCCGCAGCCGGCGATCGCGCCGGGTGGGTGCGGCGGCCACGCCGGCGTCGGAGGTCGCGAGCGTCCCGACGGGCTCCTCCATCGTGGCGCAGACTACCAGACGGTGCCCGCCGTCCCCGACCGGCGGGACCGGGGCCGGGAGGGTCCGACCGCCGATGGCCGATGTCGTCCAGCGCTGGCGCATCGTCTACCGCCGCGATGCGGGCGCGCGCGACCTCGTCCAGCGCGCCGAGCAGGAGGCCTGGGAGGCCGCCGTCCTCGCCGCCGACCTGCCGGTCGCGCGCGACGGTCGCGGCCGGCCCCGCCTGTCGTTCGGCGTCCCGCTGCCGGCCGGGCTCACCGCGCTCGCGGAGCCGCTCGAGCTGCCGCTGACCCGGACCCTCCGCCGTCACGAGGTCCGGGGCGCGCTCGAGCCGGTCGTGCCCGAGCACCATGCGCTGGTCGACGTCCACGACGTCTGGATGGGGACCCCGGCGCTCGCCGGACGGGTCGTCGCGGTCGACTACGTCGTCACGCTCGAGCCACGACCCGACGAGCGGGTCCTGGCGGGAGCCTGCGCACGACTGCTGGGGCAGCCGCGGATCGACCGGGTCCGGCAGCGGTCGGACCGGACCGTCGCCTACGACCTGCGGCCGTTCCTCCTCGACCTCCGTCCGGAGGCCGGCGGCGTCCGGATGCGGCTGTCGGCGGATCCGAGCGCCGGCGTCGGACGGCCCGACGAGGTCGTCGCGGCGCTGGCGGACGTCACCGGGCTGCCGCTGGCGATGGCGGCGGGCGTGCGCGAGCGGGTGGTCGTGGCGGGGGAGCCGGCGTAGGGGCGCGGAGCGGGCGATGGCGAGCGGGCGTCGAACGCCCGGAACGGGCGACCCGAGGGCGACCCGCACGGTTGACGCTCCCGGGGCGGCGCCGTATCCTCCCTGTTCGCGCCTCGAAGGGTTCGGGGTGCCTTCCCACGTCCACGACGCGGCCGCCGGTCTGCGGCCGCCAGCACACCCGAGGACCCATGTACGCAGTCATCGAGACCGGCGGGAAGCAGTACCGCGTCGAGGTCGGCACCGTGCTCGAGGTCGAGAAGCTCGAGGTGGAGGCCGGCACGAGCGTGACGCTCGACCGCGTCCTCCTCGTCGCCGACGGCGACGAGGCCGCGATCGGCCGCCCGGTCGTCGACGGCGCCACCGTCACGGCCGAGGTCGTCGCCCAGGGTCGCGGCGACAAGGTCATCGTCTTCAAGTACCGCCCCAAGGCCCGCCGCCGGGTCAAGAAGGGCCACCGCCAGGACCTGACGACGCTCCGGATCAGCGACATCGCCTTCGGTGGCCGGAGCGCGGCGGAGTCGGCGCGCAAGGCCGCCGACGACCGTCGGACGGAGCGTGAGCGCCTCGAGGAGGCCGCGGCCAAGCAGGCAGCCGCCGATGCCGCCCTGGCTGCGAAGCTCGCGGCCAAGGCGGAGCCGGCAGCCGCCGAGCCCGCTGCGGAGCCGAAGACCGCGAAGGCGACGACGCCCAAGGCCGCGAAGGCCGCCGCCGAGCCGGGTGAGGCCGCCGAGGCCACCGAGCCCGAGGCCCCGGCGAAGGCCCCGCGCCGCAAGACGAAGAAGGACGAGTAGCCGCGATGGCCCACAAGAAAGCCGGCTCCAGCTCGAAGAACGGTCGCGACTCGGTCGGCCAGCGACTCGGCGTGAAGGCCGGCGACGGCCAGCTCGTCAGCGCCGGCTCGATCATCGTCCGGCAGCGCGGGATGACCTTCCTCGCCGGCGAGGGCGCCGGGCTCGGCCGCGACTACACCGTGTTCGCGACGATCGACGGCAAGGTCCGCTTCGAGCACGCCCGCCGCGACAAGAAGCGGATCCGGGTCGAGGCCGTCGAGGCGACCGCCTGACCGCAGCCGCACGCTAGCCGGCGGCCACCGGCGGGGCATCGCGACCCCGTTCCGGACGGCGTCGGAGGAGAGGACCCGTGAAGCCCGACATCCACCCCAAGTACCACCAGGCGACCGTCCACTGCGGCTCGTGCGGCACCGAGTTCACCGTCGGCTCGACGCGCCCGGAGCTCCGGGTCGACGTCTGCAGCAGCTGCCACCCGTTCTTCACCGGCAAGCAGACGATCGTCGACACCGCCGGCCAGGTCGAGCGGTTCCAGAAGCGGCTGGAGCGCCAGGCGCGCGCCTGACCCGTGCGCGACAACCGCGGCTCGGCCCGGAAACGGGTCCAGGCGCCCGGACCGGTAGACTTCGCGCCATGCCCCCTCGCTACAACTACGGCGGCCAGGCCCTGATCGAGGGCGTCCTGATGCGCGGTCGCGACGCGATCGCGGTCGCCTTCCGGCACCCCGACGGCCACATCGTCACCGCCACCGAGCGGCTCGACGCCGGCTTCCACGGCTCGCGCTGGTCGAAGCTGCCGTTCGCCCGAGGGCTGGTGATCCTCTACGAGACCCTCGTGACCGGCACGAAGTGGCTCATCCGCTCGGCGAGCCTCCAGGCGGAGGGCGAGGGGGTCGAGCTCGGCAAGGGCTCGATCGCGTTGATGCTCGGGGTCACGATGATCCTCGGCATCGTGATCTTCTTCCTCGCTCCGCTCGCCGGCGCGAGCGTCCTCTTCGGGTGGATCGAGAACGACCTGGTCCAGCACCTCGCCGAGGGCGTCTTCCGGGCGCTCATCTTCATCGGCTACCTCGCCCTGATCTCGCGGACGCCCGACATCCGCCGCGTCTTCCAGTACCACGGCGCGGAGCACATGACGATCCACGCGCTCGAGCGCGGCGACCCGCTCACGCCCGAGAACGTCCGGCGCTACCCGACCGCCCATCCCCGCTGCGGGACGGAGTTCCTCGTCGTCGTCATCCTCGTCTCGATCGTCGCCTTCGCCTTCGTCGGCCGGCAGGACCCGCTCGTGATGATCGCCAGCCGGATCCTGCTCATCCCGGTCATCGCGATGATCGCCTACGAGCTCCTCCGGCTGGGGGCGCGGTATCGGGCGAATCCGGTGGTCAAGGTGCTGATGTGGCCCGGGATCCTCGTCCAGATGATCACGACGAAGCAGCCGAGCGACGACATGGTCGAGGTCGCCATCGTCTCGATGCAGCAGGCGCTCGCCGCCGATGGCGCCGAGATCCCCGAGGGGTCGGCCGTCTTCGAGCACGAGCCGCTCGTCATCGGCGGCCGCGAGGTCGAGCCGCCGGCGTCCGCGGCATGACCGGACCCGGCGGCCCGGGCCGCCGACCCCGACCGCGGTGAGCGGGCTCGACGACAAGCTCGCCGCCGTCGGCCGCCAGTACGACGAGCTGGGGGCGGAGCTCGCCCGACCCGAGACGATGCGCGACCCGGCGGAGCTCCGTCGACTCGGCCGCGAGCTCGCCCGGCTCGAGCCGGTGGTCGAAGCGTTCCGCGAGCTGCAGGCCGTCCGGGCCGAGCTCGACGGCGCCCGGGCCATCCGCGACGGCGACGCCGACGACGAGCTTCGGTCGATGGGCCGCGAGGAGGTCGAGCGGCTCGAGGCGCACGAGGCGCGACTGATCGAGACCCTCAAGGTCCTGCTCCTGCCGCGCGACCCGAACGACGACCGCAACGTCATCCTCGAGATCCGCGCCGGTGCCGGCGGCGAGGAGGCCGCCCTGTTCGCCGCCGAGGTCCTCCGGATGTACCTCCGCTACGCCGATCGGCGGCGCTGGTCGGCCGAGGTCCTGAGCCTCAACGAGACCGGCATCGGCGGGATCAAGGAGGCGATCGTCAAGGTCGACGGCGCCGGGGCCTACAGCCGGCTCAAGTTCGAGGGTGGCGTCCACCGGGTCCAGCGGATCCCGGCGACCGAGTCGTCGGGGCGCATCCACACCTCGACCGTGACCGTCGTCGTGATGCCGGAGGCCGAGGAGATCGACGTCGAGATCGACGAGGATCGGGACCTCCGGATCGAGGTCAAGCGCTCCTCGGGCCCCGGCGGGCAGTCGGTGAACACGACCGACTCGGCGGTCCGGATCACCCACCTCCCGAGCGGGCTGGTCGTCGAGATCCAGGACGAGAAGAGCCAGCACAAGAACAAGGCGAAGGCGATGGCGGTGCTGCGCTCGCGGCTGTACGACCAGGAGCTGGCGCGCCAGCGCGAGGCCGGCTCGGCGGCCCGGCGCTCGATGATCGGCGCGGGCGATCGATCGGACAAGATCCGGACCTACAACTTCCCGCAGAACCGGATCACCGACCACCGGATCGGTCGCGACGTCTTCGGCGTCTCGGCCTTCCTCGAGGGCGACCTCGACGAGATGGTCGATGCGCTCGCGACGTCCGACCAGGCCGACCGCCTCCGCCACCTCGTCGAGGCCGAGCCGGCGCCGGCCGGCTGACGGGCGGGGCCGGGCGTGAGCGGGACGACGGTCGAGGGGCTGCTGCGCGAGGGGACGACCCGTCTCCGCGAGGCCGGCTCGGAGACGCCCCGGCTCGACACCGAGCTGCTCCTCGGCAGCGTCCTCGACCTCGACCGGTCGCGGCTCATCGCCTACGGTGAGACGGTCGTCGGGGACGGACCGGCCGCCGCGTTCCGCGAGCGGATCGATCGTCGCGCGGCCGGCGAACCGGTCGCCTACATCCGGGGCCTCAAGGAGTTCCGTGGGCTCGCCTTCATCGTCGACCGGCGGGCGCTCATCCCGCGCCCCGAGACCGAGCGGCTCGTCGAGCTCGCCGAGGCCGAGGTCGTCGGCCGGCTGACCGGCGGGCCGCGCCCGCCCGGCGCGCCGCCGCTCCTCGTCGCCGACGTCGGCACCGGCGCCGGCGCGATCGCCGTGGCCCTCGCCGTGGCCCTCCGCCGGCGGCGGATGCTCGAGGAGGTGCGGATCCTCGCGACCGACATCTCGCCGGACGCGCTCTCGCTCGCGGCCGAGAACCTCGCTGCCCACGCCGTGGCCGATGCGGTCCGGCTTCGGCTGGCCGACCTGCTCCCCGACGGCGACCGCATCGACGTCCTGTGCGCCAACCTCCCGTACGTCCGCTCCGGGGCCATCGACGGCCTGCCGGTCGCGACCTCGTTCGAGCCGGCCCTGGCGCTCGACGGCGGCGCCGACGGGCTCGAGGTCATCGGCCGGCTGCTCGAGCTGCTGCCGCGCCACCTCCGGCCGGATGGGGTCGCCCTCCTCGAGATCGGCGCCGACCAGGCCGACGCGATCTGCGCGGCCGTCGTCGCGATCCTGCCGGGCTGGCGCTGCCGGGTCGAGACCGACCTCGCCGGGCTGCCGCGGGTGGCGCGCGTCGAGCCGGGCCGACGGTGAGCGATCCGGCGCGGATGACACCCGGGCCGAGGCTGCCGATCCGGCTGCTCGCGCTCGACATCGACGGGACGCTCGTCGGCGACGACCTCGTCCTCCACGACCGGACCCGCGAGGCAGTCCGGGCCGCCGTCCGGCGCGGGCTCGCCGTCTCGCTCGTCACCGGGCGGATGGCGTCGTCGGCCTGGATCTTCGCCGAGACGCTCGGCCTGCGCGACCCGATCGTCGCCTACCAGGGGGCGCTCATCCGGTCGATGCCGCCACCCGGCCGGATCCGGCGGCGCGACGGCGGGCCGCCGATCGGTCGGCTGCTGCGGCATACGCCGCTCGAACCGGAGGTCGCCCGCGACGCGATCGCCTGGTGCCGCGACCATGGGCTCGACCCGCACGTGAACCACCTCGAGCGGTTCGTCATCCGAGCCGACGACCCGATGGCCGACGACTACTCGACCTTCCTCGGCGCCCGTGCCGAGCTCGTGCCGGACATCGTCGAGGCGGTCCGCCACCCGGTCACCAAGATCATCGCGATGGGCCCTGCGGGGGTGCCCGGCGCGGCGCTCGGACCGGCGCGTGCCCACTTCGCCGGTCGGGCCGAGGTCACCCTCAGCCACCCGCGCTTCCTCGAGTGGGTGGCGCCCGGCGTGAGCAAGGGCCGCGGCCTGCGCTGGCTGGCCCGACGGGCCGGCGTCCCGCTCGAGCAGGCGTTCGCGATCGGCGACCAGCTCAACGACCTCGACATGATCGTCGTCGCCGGGCACGGGGCGGCGATGGCCGGCGCCCCGGCCGCGGTCCGAGCGGTCGCGCGGTACGTCGCCCCGCCGCTCGCCGAGCAGGGCGCGGCACGGCTCATCGAGGACCTCGTCCTCGCCGGTCCTCGGACCGCGGCGGCCAACCTCGCGGCGTGGCTGGAGGCCGGCGCCGCCGCCCGGGCGACGGCCGCCCGCGAGCTCGAGGCCTCGCCCCTCCCCGGCGACGGGCCGGCGACCCCTCTCGACCCGGTGTGGGACGATAGCGACGATGGGCCCGGGCGGGTCGGCCGGCAGGCGCCGGTCGGTGCCGGCGGCACGCCCGGCGAGCGAGGAGTCGACGCACGATGACCATCTCCCCCGCGGCGGACATCGCCTGGGCGAGCATCGCCGAGCTTGATCCCGAGCTGTGGGCGGCGATGGTCGCCGAGCGGCGCCGCCAGCACGAGCACATCGAGCTCATCGCCTCCGAGAACTACACGTTCGCGGCGGTCATGGAGGCCCAGGGCTCATGGCTGACGAACAAGTACGCCGAGGGCCTCCCCGGCCGGCGCTACTACGGCGGCTGCGAGCACGTCGACGTCGCCGAGCGGCTCGCCCAGGCGCGGGCGCTCGCCCTGTTCCCGGGCGCGGAGCACGTCAACGTCCAGCCCCACTCGGGCGCCCAGGCGAACATGGCGGCCTATTTCGCCGTCCTCGAGCCGGGCGACGACGTCCTCGGGATGGATCTCGCCCACGGCGGTCACCTGACCCACGGCTCGCCGGTCAACTTCAGCGGGCGGCTCTACCGGTTCCACCCGTACGGTGTCGACCGGGCGACCGAGCGGATCGACTACGACGAGCTCGCCCGGCTGGCCGCCTCGGTCCGGCCCAAGCTCATCGTCGGCGGCGCCTCGGCGTATCCGCGGACCTGGGACTTCGAGCGGATGGCGGCGATCGCCCACGGCGTCGGCGCGCTCCTGATGGTCGACATGGCCCACATCGCGGGCCTCGTCGCGGCGGGCGTCCACCCGAGCCCCTTCCCGCACGCCGACATCGTCACGACGACGACGCACAAGACCCTCCGCGGCGCCCGTGGCGGCCTCGTCTTCGCCCGCCGCGAGCTCCCCGAGGGGGTGGATCGGGCCCGCTTCCCGACGGTGAAGACGAGCCTGGCGGCGGCGGTCGACAAGGCGGTCTTCCCCGGCACCCAGGGCGGCCCGCTCCTCCACGTCATCGCCGGCAAGGCGGTCGCCTTCCTGCTCGCCGCGACCGAGTCGTTCCGCGCCGACCAGCGCCGGGTCGTCGAGAACGCGGGGGTCCTCGCCGATACGGTCGCCGCCGGCGGGGCCCGGGTCGTGTCCGGCGGGACCGACAACCACCTCGTCCTCGTCGACGTCTCGCCGCTCGGCGTGTCCGGCCGCGACGCGGAGCGGATCCTCGACGAGGTCGGTGTCACGGTCAACAAGAACGCGATCCCGTTCGACCCGCTCCCGCCGAACGTCTCGTCGGGGGTCCGGCTCGGGACGCCGGCGACGACGACCCGCGGCTTCGGGCCCGACGAGATGCGGGCGGTCGGCCGGATCTTCATCGAGGCGATCGCCGGCCGCGACGACCCCGCCGTCCGCTCGCGGCTCGCCGCCGAGGCCGGGGCGATCGCGGCCAGGTTCCCGGTGCCCGGCCTGCCCGGCTCGTGACCCTCGCCCCCGGGGCGGCCGAGGCGATCCCGTTCATCCTCGTCGGGTTCGCCGCCGCGGCCCTCCTCGCCCTCGTCCTGACGCCGCTCGTCCGGCGAGCCGCGATCGCCGTCGGCATGGTCGACGTCCCCGACCGACGCCGGGTCAACACCCGGCCGATCCCCCGCGCCGGCGGCATCGCGACCGTGACGGCGTTCGTCACGGTCGCCCTCGTCGCGATCGCGGTCAACGGCCAGCTCGACCTCCTGCCCCTGCCGACGTTCCTCGACCGGCCGGAGCTCGTCGCCCTGCTCGCCGGGGCGGTCGCCGCCGCGATGATCGGCCTCATCGACGACTACCTGCAGGTCCGCGCGCGATGGCAGCTCATCGGCCAGTTCGGCCTGGCCGCCTGGGCCGTCGCACTCGGGATCGGCGTCGGCTTCATCAACAACCCGCTCGGCCCGGGCGCGATCCGGCTCGAGGGCTGGATCGGCGTCGCCTTCACCCTCTTCTGGATCGTCGGGATGATCAACAGCATCAACTTCATCGACGGGCTCGACGGGCTGTCGTCGGGGATCGGGCTGATCGCCGCCGTCACGCTCGGGATCATCAGCCTGACGACGACCGTCGGCCAGCCCTACATCGCGCTGCTCTGCTTCGTCCTCGCCGGCGCGCTCCTCGGGTTCCTCCGCTGGAACTTCCACCCGGCGTCGATCTTCGCCGGGACGAGCGGGACGATGTTCCTCGGCTACACGCTCGCCCTGCTGTCGATCCTCGGCACGGCGAAGGTCGCCGTCGCGCTCCTCGTCCTCGGGGTGCCGATCCTCGACACCTTCTGGATCATCGTCCGGCGGCTCGCCGGCGGGCGGATGCCGTTCAGCCCGGACCGGGGCCACATCCACCACCGCCTGCTCGACCTCGGGCTGTCGCACACCCAGTCGGTCCTCCTCATCTACGCGATCTGCGGCGGTCTCGCGATCCTCTCGCTGCTCCTGTCGGGGACCGGCCAGGTCTACGCGTTCCTCGGCCTGTTCGTCCTGTTCGGGATCGGCCTCTTCATCCTCGCCCGGCGCTCGCTCGTCGCCGAGGAGCTGTCGGCTGCGTCGTACGAGCCGGCGGAGCCGCCCGGGCCGGCGGGCGACGACGAGGCGAGCGAGGCGGGTCGCTAGCCGACGCCGCTCGGCCCGCAGCCGCTCGGCCCGCAGCCGCTCGGTCGCGGCGGCTCTGCTGCTACGATGCCCGCCAGGCAGGGGGCGCGCGCGGCCCCCGCGGAGGGACCCGGTCCGTTGGCCCAGCTCGTCCTCGTCGTCATCCTCCTGGTGGCCCTGGCGGTCGCGATCTTCGTCCTCGTCCACGAGCTCCGCTGGCGAGGCGCGGCGGCCCGGCCGCCCGTCCCCGGCAGCCGGCTGCTGGCGCGGATCGTGGCCGTCGTCGACGCCTCGGTCGGGATGTACGTCGTCCGCCGACTGCTCGGCCGGGACACCGGCCTCGCCGAGCCGGAGGACGAGGCGCCCCCGGCGGCAGTCCCGACCGGGCCGCCGGTCCCCGTGCGACCGACCCGCCTGGTCGTGTCCGGGACGGTCGGGCCCGCGCTAAGCGGCCCGCCGCCGATCCCCGTCCGGCCCCCCGACGCGGCCCGTGACCGGCTCCGCCGCGACACGCTGGCGGTGCTCGGGATCGCCGCCGCGGTCGTCCTCGCCATCGCCCTCCTGCCGCGCGGGCCCGACCAGGGCGTCCTCGGTGCGACCGGGGCCCCGTCGTCGCCCGACCAGGGCGCGGTCACGCCCGCCGCTCCGGCCCCGACCGACGAGGCGTCGCCGGAGCCGACGATGACCGCGAGCGCGGACGCGAGCCCCCTGCCCGAGGCATCGCCATCGACCGACCCGTCGGCCTCCGCGGCGCCGTCGGCCTCGGCCGGCGCGACGTCGACCCCGGGGACGACGGCCAGGCCCACGCCGCGCCCGACGCCGCGCCCGACCCCGACCCCCGGCGCGTCCCCGATCCCGTCGGCGACGCCGTCCGCCTCCCCGTCCACCGAGCCGAGCGGATCTCCCGAGCCGTCGCCGAGCGCCTCACCGGACGGGTCGGCCTCGCCAAGCCCCGAGCCGAGCCCGAGCCCGAGCCCCGAGCCGTCGCCGACGCCGCCGAGCCCCGAGCCGTCGCCGACGCCGCCGAGCCCGCCTCCGTCCACGGAGCCCTCGCCGAGCCCGTAGGCGATCGATCATCGGGGCGTCACGGGCCGAGCCTCGCCGGCGGTCGGCCCGGGACCGTCTGGTATACTCCCGCCGCGCTCGCCTAGGAGTCCCGTGAACGAGACCGGCCAGGTCGGAGCCTATCTCGCCCTCTTCACCGAGATCGGCCTCGTCCTCCTCGTCACGATCCTCGGCTGCGTGCTCGCCGGGTATCGGCTGGACCGACAGCTGGGGACGCTCCCCGTCTTCGCGATGGTCGGCCTGTTCGGGGGGCTGGCGCTCGGAGGACTGGTCGTCTACCGCCTGATCTCGCGGTTCATGGCCAGGTTCGGATGACGCGGCGGAGACGCCGCGTCGCTATGTGTGTGGAGTGACCCCCGCGTGACGAACGGGACCGAGGCGGTCGCGAACGACCCGATCGCGATCGAGGTCGAGGCGCAGAAGCGGCGGCGCGGCTTCCGGCCGATCATCCTCGCCATGGTCGCCGTCCTCGCGATCGACATCGCGCTCATCCTCGTCGTCGGCCCGCCGGCCGCCGAGGAGGGCGGCGACTTCGCCTTCCCCGCCGACGCCATCGCCAAGAACCTCGAGCCCGTCGCGCCGCACGTCGTCTGGCCGGCCGGCCATCACCCGCCCGAGGGCCTCGTCGTCTGGGATGTCTCGATCTCGTCGACGATCCTGACGAGCTGGATCATCATCGCCGTCCTGCTCACCCTCGCGATCCTCATGACCCGGCGCCTCTCGATGCGGCCCGGACCCGGCCAGAACGCGATCGAGGCGCTCTTCGGCGGCCTCTACTCGTTCGCCGAGGGGATCGGCGGCCCGGCCGCGAAGCGCTACGTCCCGCTCTTCGCCTCGCTCTTCGTCTACATCCTGTTCTGCAACTGGAGCGGCCTGATGCCGGTCATCGGCAAGGTCGAGCTGCTGCGGGCGCCGACGAGCGACGTGAACATCACCGTCGGGCTCGCCCTCGTCAGCTTCGTCGTCTTCCACTTCGAGGGCGTCCGCTCGCTCGGGGTCGGTGGCTACCTCGGCAAGTTCTTCCCGCTCGGCGAGTTCCGGAAGGGGATCGGCGCCGGGATCATCGGGATGTTCGTCGGGATCATCGAGTTCCTGCTCGAGTTCATCAAGCCGCTCACGCTGGCGATGCGGCTCTTCGGCAACATCTACGGGGGCGAGGTCGCCCTCGGCGTCGTCACCGCGCTCACCTTCGCGATCATCCCGATCGCGATCTATGGCCTGGAGGTCATCCTCAACGTCGTCCAGGCCCTCATCTTCAGCCTCCTCACCCTCATGTTCACGCTCCTCGCGATCGAGGGGCCGCATCATGACGAGGAGCACCATGCGCCCGCCGAGGAGGCCGCGCGCGGGCTCGCCGACCCGGCCCATGACGTGGCCGAGGCGGCGCACGCCTGACCCACATCGGCCCAACCGTCCCGGCGGGCGCCGGGACCGATAGGAGGAACGGAACGACATGGAACTGCTCGGAGCTGGCCTCGCGGCGCTCGGCGTCATCGGCCCCGGCATCGGCATCGGCATCCTGACCGGCATGACGAACTCGGCGATCGGTCGCAACCCCGATGCCGCCGGCCAGATGCGCCTCCAGTTCATCCTCGGCGCCGCGTTCGCCGAAGGCCTCGGCGTCCTCGCGGTCGTCGTCGGCCTCCTCGCGATCTTCCTCAGCCCGGCCGCGGCCTAGGCGCGGGCACCGGAGACGATCGTGGATCTGCTCGCCGTCGTCGGTGGCGTTGCCGCCGACGTCGTCCGCCTGGCCGCCGAGGCCGAGGGCGAATCCGGCGGCTTCCAGCTCAACATCTTCTGGATCCTCGTCTCGTCGCTGAACTTCCTGTTCTTCTTCTTCGTCATCACCTACTTCGCCTGGGGCCCGCTGACACGGATCCTCGACGAGCGGCGTGACCGGATCGAGCAGGGGCTCAGGGACGCGGATCAGGCCCGCCGGGACCGCGAGAGCGCCGAGCAGGAGCGCCTGGCCACGCTGGCCGAGGCTCGGCGCGAGGCGAACGAGATCCTCGCCCGCTCCCAGAAGGTCGCCCAGGAGAGCCGGGAGGCCGACATCGCCGCCACGCGGCTCGAGCTCGAGCGGATGCGGACCCGGGCCGCGGCCGACATCGAGGCCGAGAAGCATCGGGCGATCGCCGATCTCCGCGCCGAGGTGGCCGATCTCGCCCTCCAGGCCGCCGGCCGCGTCGTCGGCGAGTCGATGACCGGCGACCGCCAGCGCCGCCTCGTCGAGGAGTTCCTCGCCGGGTCCGCGAGCGGCGGGGGTCGCGACGCCTGATGGCCCGACCGAGCACGTCCGCCCGCCGCTACGCCGAGGCCGTCTACGAGATCGCCCGGCGCGACGGGACCGAGGACGCCTGGGCCGTCGCGCTCGACGCGGCGGGGCACGTCCTCGGCCAGGAGGAGGTCCTCCGGATCGTCGGCAACCCGGCGATCCCGACCGAGGATCGTCTCCGGGCGGTCCGGGCCGCGCTCGGCGCGGAGGCCCTCGCCGAGATGGTCGAGGGCTTCCTCGTCGGCCGCCGCTCGCTGCGGGCGACGGCCGACGTCGTCCGCGGTGCGGTCCGGGCACCCGTCGCGGGCCAGCTCGGTAACCTGATCGCGACGCTCGTCGCCCGCCGCCGCGCCGGGCTCGTCCCGGCCATCGCCGCCGAGTACCGGCGGCTGCTCGACCGCGATCGCGGCATCGTCACGGCCCTCGTGACGAGCGCCGCCCCCCTGTCAGCCGACCAGACCGCGGCCGTCCAGGCCCACGTCGAGTCGATGACCGGGACCGCCGTGTCGCTCTCGACCGAGGTCGATCCCGCCCTGCTCGGCGGGCTGACCGTCCGGGTCGGCGACCGGCTCCTCGACGCCAGCATCCGGGGCCGCCTCGAGCGGCTCCGCTCCCAGCTCCTGGCGGGCAGCCGCCAGACCCACGGCACGGGCGCCTAGCCCCGCCCGCGGGCCCCGACGGAGGACCCATGGCCATCCGATCCGACGAGATCATCAGCATCATCAAGTCGCAGATCGACCGCTTCGACGAGACGGCCGAGACCCGGAGCGTCGGGACGGTCGTCGAGGTCGGCGATGGCGTCGCCCAGGTCTACGGCCTCGACGGCGCGCTCTCGTCGGAGCTCATCGAGTTCCCCGGCGGCGTGATGGGCATGGCCCTCAACCTCGCCGAGGAGACGGTCGGCTGCGTCATCCTCGGCGACGCGAAGGGGATCAAGGAGGGCGACACGGCCAAGACGACCGGCCGCGTCGTCGAGGTCCCCGTCGGCCCCGAGCTCCTCGGCCGGGTCGTCGACCCGCTCGGCCGCCCGCTCGACGACAAGGGCCCGATCGCCGCGACCCGGTTCCGGCCGGTCGAGCGGATCGCCCCCGGCGTCATCGTCCGGCAGGGCGTCGACTCGCCGGTCCAGACGGGCATCAAGGCGATCGACGCGCTCATCCCGATCGGCCGCGGCCAGCGCGAGCTGATCATCGGCGATCGCCAGACCGGCAAGACCGCGATCGCCATCGATACGATCATCAACCAGAAGGGCAAGAACCTCGTCTGCATCTACGTCGCCATCGGCCAGAAGCTCTCGACCGTCGCGAACACCGTCGCGATCCTCGAGCAGTACGGCGCGATGGACCACACGATCGTCGTCGTCGCCGGCGCCGAGGACCCGGCCCCGCTCCAGTACCTCGCCCCGTACTCGGGCGTGGCGATGGGCGAGGAGGTCATGGAGAACGGGGTCGAGGTGCCGGGCCAGGGCCTGGTCAAGGACGCCCTGTGCGTCTACGACGACCTCTCGAAGCACGCCTGGGCCTACCGCGAGATGGCGCTCCTGCTGCGGCGCCCGCCGGGTCGCGAGGCGTACCCGGGCGACGTCTTCTACCTCCACAGCCGCCTCCTCGAGCGGGCCGCCCGGCTCAACGAGGAGAACGGCGGCGGATCGCTGACGGCGCTGCCGATCATCGAGACGCAGGCCGGCGACGTGTCCGCCTACATCCCGACGAACGTCATCTCGATCACCGACGGCCAGATCTTCCTCGAGACCGACCTGTTCAACGCCGGCCAGCGGCCCGCGCTCAACATCGGCATCTCGGTCAGCCGGGTCGGCTCGGCGGCCCAGACGAAGGCGATGAAGAAGGTCGCCGGCCCGCTCAAGCTCGACCTCGCCCAGTACCGTGCCCTCGCCGCGTTCGCCCAGTTCGCGTCGGACCTCGACAAGGCGACCCGCGACCAGCTGACCCGCGGCGAGAAGCTCTCCGAGATCGTCAAGCAGCCGCAGTACCAGCCCCTCCCGGTCGAGCGCCAGGTCACGATCCTGTACGCCGCGACGAAGGGTGCCCTCGACGACGTGCCGACGCCGCGCGTCCGGGAGTTCGAGACGCAGCTCTACCGCTTCCTCGAGACCGAGCGGCCGACGATCCTCGCCGAGCTCGGCGACACGAAGACCCTGACCGACGAGCTCGCGACCGCCCTCGACGAGGCGATCGCCACCTTCCGCCAGAGCTTCCTGGCCTGAGCGGCGACATGGACCCGAGCATCCGCTCCAGTGGCGCGCCACGGCAAGGCGCACCCGAGCACCCGAGCGAGCGCACTCCAGCGTGCGTGAGCGAGGGAGCGGAGGGGGCAACGCCGCCGTGGTGTGACCACGGGAGCGGCCGGTGATGGTGGAACGTGGCTAGTCAGCGGGATATCCGGCGGCGGATCGGCGCCGTCAAGAACATCAAGCAGATCACCCGGGCGATGCAGTTCGTCGCGGCGTCGAAGCTGAAGCGCGCCCAGGACTCGACGCTCGCCGCCCGGCCCTACAGCGAGAAGATCGACGAGGTCCTCGCCGACCTCGCGACCGTCCTCGGCGAGGAGGACCACCCGCTCTTCGCCGACCGCGAGAGCGGCAAGCGGCTCATCGTCCTCATCACGACCGACCGCGGGCTGGCCGGACCGCTCAACACGAACGTCATCCGCTTCGCGGCGAAGACGATCACCGAGCACCAGGGCGACCTGACCCTCGCGACGGTCGGCCGGAAGGGCCGCGACGCGATGCGCCGGGCGAGGGTGCCGATCGAGGCCCATTTCGCCGGCTTCGGCGACCGGCCCCAGTTCGCCGACGTCCTGCCGCTCGCCCGCCTCATCACCGAGGACTTCATCGGCGGGACCTACGCGCAGGTCGACATCATCTACTCGCGCTTCGTCTCCACCCTCGTCCAGCGGCCGCAGCTCGACGGGCTCCTGCCGATCCGCCCGACGGCCGACACGACCGGGATCCCCGGCGGCCAGTTCATCTTCGAGCCGTCGCCCGGCGCCGTCCTCGAGCAGCTCCTGCCGCGGTACGTCGCGACCCGCCTCTACCAGGCGGTCCTCGAGGCCAAGGCGTCCGAGGAGTCGAGCCGGATGGTCGCCATGAAGAACGCGACCGAGAATGCCGAGGACCTCATCGAGGACCTCACCCTCGCCTACAACAAGGTTCGCCAGGCGAACATCACCCGCGAGATGATCGAGATCGCGTCGGGCGCCCAGGCGCGCTGACGCCCGACCACCAGGAGGACCCGACCACGATGGCGACCGCCGCCCCGACCGCGACCGGCCGCGTGATCCAGATCACCGGACCCGTCGTCGACATCGAGTTCCCCGCCGGCGAGCTGCCGGCCATCTACAACGCCGTCGAGCTCGAGCGCCCGGGGCAGGATCCGCTCACCTGCGAGGTCCAGCAGCACCTCGGCAACAACTGGGTCCGGTCGGTCGCGATGACGACGACCGACGGTCTGGCCCGGGGCGTCGTCGCCCGCGACACCGGCGCCCCGATCAGCGTGCCAGTCGGCGAGGTGACCCTCGGACGGGTATTCGACGTCCTGGGCAAGCCGATCGACGGCAAGGGCGTCGTCGACCGGTCGGTGACCCTCCCGATCCACCGCGCGGCGCCCGCCTTCGACCAGCAGTCGACCGAGGTCGAGGTCTTCGAGACCGGGCTCAAGGTCATCGACCTCATCTGCCCGTTCAAGAAGGGCGGCAAGGTCGGCATCTTCGGCGGCGCCGGCGTCGGCAAGACGGTCATCATCCAGGAGCTCATCCGGAACGTCGCCCAGGAGCACTCGGGCGTGTCCGTCTTCGCCGGCGTCGGCGAGCGGAGCCGCGAGGGCAACGACCTCATCAAGGAGATGACCGACTCGGGCGTCATCGCCAAGACCGCCTTCGTCTTCGGCCAGATGAACGAGCCGCCCGGCGCCCGCCAGCGGGTCGGCCTGACCGGCCTGACGATGGCCGAGTACTTCCGCGACCAGGAGGGCCGCGACGTCCTTCTCTTCATCGACAACATCTTCCGGTTCACCCAGGCCGGGTCGGAGGTGTCGGCGCTGCTCGGCCGGATGCCGTCGGCGGTCGGCTACCAGCCGAACCTGGCGACCGAGATGGCGGCGCTCCAGGAGCGGATCACCTCGACCAAGCAGGGCTCGATCACCTCGCTCCAGGCGGTCTACGTCCCGGCCGACGACTACACCGACCCCGCGCCGGCGACGACCTTCGGCCACCTCGACTCGACGATCCGCCTCGAGCGGAGCATCGCCGAGCTCGGCATCTACCCGGCGGTCGACCCGCTGACCTCGACCTCGCGGGTCCTCGACCCGCTCGTGGTCGGGGCCGAGCACTACGAGGTCGCCCGCGAGACGCAGCGGGTCCTCCAGCGCTACCGCGACCTCCAGGACATCATCGCCATCCTCGGCATCGACGAGCTGTCCGAGGAGGACAAGGCGACGGTCGCCCGGGCCCGCCGCCTGCAGCGGTTCATGAGCCAGCCGTTCTTCGTCGCCGAGGTCTTCACCGGCCGGAGCGGCAAGTACGTGCCGATCCGCGACACGGTCGCCTCGTTCAAGGAGATCCTCGAGGGCAAGGCCGACACGCTGCCGGAGCAGGCGTTCTTCCTCGCCGGCACGATCGACGACGTTCGCGAGAACGCCGAGAAGCTCGCGGGCTGAGCCGATGTCGCTGACCCTGGAGATCGTCACGCCGGAGCGCCTCGCGTACAGCGACGTCGTCGATGCCGTCGTGCTCCCCGGGATCGAGGGCGAGCTCGGCGTCCTGCCGCACCACGCGCCGCTCGTGTCGATGCTCGGCGTCGGCGAGCTGCGGATCCGCAAGGACGGGCTCGAGGAGTCGTTCGCGATCGTCGGCGGCTTCCTCCAGGTCCGGCCCGACAAGGTCGTGGTCATGGCCGAGACGGCCGACCTCGCCTCGGAGATCGACCTCGAGAAGGCCCTCGAGGCCCGGCGCGAGGCCGAGCGAGCGCTCGAGACCGGCTACCACGAGGGTGCCGACCTCGCCTCCGCCCGCGCCGCGCTCCAGCAGGCGCTCCTCCGGATCCGGGTCGCCGAACGGCGGCGGCGCGAGGGCCCGCGGCAGCGCGGCTGACCGTGGCCGACGCTCGCCCGTTCCACTGGGAGTACCGCCCCGAGCCGGTCGCCCGGGAGACCTTCGTCATCGAGGGCGGCCGTCCGCTGCGGGGCGAGACGCGGATCAGCGGCGCCAAGAACGCCGCCCTCAAGCTGCTCGCCGCGGCGACCCTGACCGGCGAGCGCTGCCGCTTCGAGAACATGCCCGAGATCGAGGACGTCCGGGTCATGGCCGACACGCTGCGCGACCTCGGTGTCGTCGTCGACCACCCGGCCGACGGGATCTACGAGGTCGCCGCCGGCGACGTGGACTGGCTGTTCGTCCCGCTCGAGGCGGCGGCGAAGATGCGGGCCAGCTTCATCCTCCTCGGACCGCTCCTGGCCCGCTTCGGCCGGGTCATCGTCAGCAACCCCGGTGGCGACCGGATCGGCCGCCGCCCGGTCAACCTCCACGTCGACGCGATGCGCGCCCTCGGCGCCGACGTCGGCTACCGGAACGGCTACTACTTCGCCCTCGCCCCCGGCCGGCTCCGCGGCGGCGAGGTGACGTTCCCGTTCGTGACGGTCATGGGCACCGAGAACGCGATGCTCGCGGCGACGCTCGCCGACGGCCACACGACGATCCGCCCGGCGGCCCGCGAGCCCGAGGTCGACGACCTCATCGCGTTCCTCCAGCGGATGGGCGCCGAGGTCGAGCGGACCGCGCCGGACACGATCGAGGTCGAAGGGCGCAAGCGGCTCCGCGGCGCGACCCACCACGTCATCGCCGACCGGATCGAGACCGGCACCTTCGTCGTCGCGGCGGCCGTCACCGGCGGCCACGTCCGGCTCGAGGGCGCCCCGTGCGAGCACCTCGGGGCCTTCCTCGACGCCCTCGCCGCGGCCGGCGTCCCGGTCGCCTGCGGGCCGGACTGGATCGACGTCGACGCGACGGGCCTGCGGCCCGGCTCGCTCCGGGCCTGCGACATCGAGACCGCGCCGTACCCGGGCCTGGCGACCGACCTCCAGCCCCCGACGAGCGTCCTCCTGACCCAGGCGACCGGCGACTCGCACGTCCATGAGGCGATCTTCGAGGACCGCCTCGAGTGGCTCGCCGAGCTCCGCAAGATGGGCGCCGCGATCGACCTCGCCGATCCCCACCACGCGACGATCCACGGGCCCGCCCGCCTCCGCGGCGCCGAGGTCGAGATCGGCGACCTGCGGGCCGGGGCGTCGATGATCCTCGCCGCGCTCGCGGCCGAGGGGACGACGACGATCGGCGGTGCGCACCACGTCCGGCGGGGCTATGAGAACATCGAGCGCAAGTTCCTCGACCTGGGCGCCAGGATCGAGCGCCGCAGGGATGAAGGGACGGACCGACCGAGCGCATGAAGATCGGCATCGACCTCGGCACGGCGAACGTGCTCGTCTACGTCAAGGGCCGCGGCATCGTGGCGAAGGAGCCGTCGGTCGTCGCCGTCTCCGACGACAACCGGATCGTCGCCGTCGGCGACGAGGCCCGCGAGATGATCGGCCGGACCCCCGGCAACATCCAGGCCATCCGGCCGATGAAGGACGGCGTCATCGCCGACTACGTCATCACCGAGGCGATGCTCCGCTTCTTCATCGGCAAGGCGATGAAGGGCCGGATCGGCTTCAGCCGCCCCGAGGTGATGATCAGCGTCCCGGCCGGGGTGACGAGCGTCGAGAAGCGGGCCGTCCGGGACGCGGCCCTCAAGGCCGGCGCCAAGGAGGCCTACCTCATCGAGGAGCCGCTCGCGGCGGCGATCGGGGCGAGCGTCCCGATCAGCGGCCCGTCGGGCAACATGATCATCGACATCGGCGGCGGGACGAGCGAGATCGCCGTCATCTCGCTCGGCGGGATCGTCGTCAGCCACTCGCTCCGCGTCGGCGGCAACAAGTTCGACGAGGCCATCGCGAGCTACATCCGCAAGAAGTACAACCTGATGATCGGCGAGCGGACGGCCGAGGAGGTCAAGATCGCGATCGGCACGGCGCTGCCGCTCGAGCGCGAGCTGCAGATGGAGGTCCGCGGCCGGGACCTGATCGCGGGGCTGCCGCGGACGATCCCGATCACGAGCTCCGAGGTGATGGAGGCGATCGAGCAGCCGCTCCAGCAGCTCGTGGCGGCCGTCCGGTCGGTCCTCGAGCAGACCCCGCCCGAGCTCAGCTCGGACATCATCGACAAGGGCATGGTCATGTCCGGCGGCGGGGCATTGCTGCGGAACATCGACAAGCTCCTGACCCAGGTCACCGGCGTCCCGTGCCACGTCGCGGAGGACCCGCTCGAGTGCGTCGCCAAGGGGACCGGCCTCGCCCTCGAGCACTTCGACTTCTTCAAGAAGTCGCTCGTCCAGACGGTCTGAGCCGCCGACCCGGCCCGCCGTCACGTGCGCGCCTTCGTCGATCTCCACTGCCACACCCGGGCCAGCTTCGACTCGCTCAGCCACCCGCGTGACGTCGTCGCGGCCGCGGCGAAGCGGGGCCTGACCCACCTCGCGATCACCGACCACGACCGGATCGACGGCGCCCTCGCCGCGCGCGACCTCGCGCCGGCCGGCCTGACGATCCTCGTCGGCGAGGAGATCAGGACGACCGAGGGCGACCTCATCGGGGTCTTCCTCGAGCGGGCCGTGCCGCCCGGCCTGACCCCGAGCGAGGCGATCGCCGCGGTCCGTGAGCAGGGCGGCCTCATCGGCGTCCCGCACCCGTTCGATCGGTTCCGCAACAGCCTCGCCCGCGACGAGGGCCTCGCCGCGATCGCCGGGCTCGTCGACTGGGTCGAGGTCCACAACAGCCGGCTCGTCGGCGGCGGCAACGCCCGGGCGGCCGAGTTCGCCGTCGCCCACGGGCTGCCCGGCGTCGCGGTGTCGGACGCCCACACCATCCTCGAGGTCGCCGTCTCCTCGACGGTCCTCGACGGCGACCCGTCGACGCCGGGCGGGCTGCGGGCCGCGCTCCCCGGCGGCCAGCTCGTCATGTCGCGGGCGTCGTACCTCGTCCGGCTGTGGACGCCGGTCGCCAAGGTCGTCCAGCGGTCGCGCGGCAACGGCCGGGTGCCGGTCGCGGTCCGCGAAGGCGACGGGGGCCGGGCGGGATGACCGAGCCGCCGCCCGCACCGCCGCCCGCGCCGGAGGCCGTCCCCGAGCGCGACGAGGGCGTGTCGCTCGGCCAGCGCCTCCGCCAGCCCCGGACGATCGTCTCGATCGCGGTCCCGGTCATCCTCCTCGTGTTCATCTTTCGGGTCCTGCTCAACATCGACTTCGAGGAGCTCGCCCGGGCGATCGCCGCCGCCGACCCGGTCCTGCTCCTCGCCGCGTTCGTCGTCTACTACCTCGGCTTCCCGCTCCGCGGCCTGCGCTGGGTGATCCTCCTTCGCGGGACCGGCTTCCGGCTGAGCACCCAGGACAGCAGCGAGATCATCTTCCTGTCGTGGCTCGTCAACTGCCTCGTGCCGGCCAAGCTCGGCGACATCTACCGGGCCTTCCTGCTCAAGCTCAACACATCCGTCTCGGGCAGCCGGACGCTCGGCACCGTCTTCATCGAGCGGATCCTCGACCTCTTCGCGATCACGATCCTCGGGCTCGCCGCCGGGTTCTGGTCGTTCCGGACCGGGCTGCCGCCCGAGATGCAGGCGGTCGCGCTCCTCGGCGTCGTCGTCGTCATCGTCCTGGCCGTCCTGCTCCTGACCCTCCGCAACATTGGTCGGCGGATGGTCACCGCGCTGCCGATCCCCGAGCGCTTCGTCGCCCTCTACGACCGCTTCGAGGAGGGCGTCTTCGACGCGGTCCCCAGCCGCTCGTTGCCGGGCCTCATCGTGCTGACGATCCTCATCTGGGGGACCGAGTCGCTCCGGCTCTACTTCGTCGTCGAGGCACTCGGCTTCGAGGACGTCTCGCTCGGCCTCTCGGGGGCGGTCTTCGTCGCGCTCATCGGGTCGCTCCTGACCGCGGTGCCGTTCAGCCCGGCCGGCCTCGGGATCGTCGAGCTCGGGCTGGTCGGGGTCCTCGTCGCGGCCTACGGCGTGCCGATCCAGGAGGCGACGACGATCGCCCTCGTGGACCGGACGATCAGCGTCCTGTCGGTCATCGTCCTCGGGGCCCTCCTGTACGCCGTCTCGCCGATCCGGCGTGGCGCCGGCCTGCGGAAGCCGCTGGCCCAGGACCTGCCGCCGCCGGCGCCGGTCGAGCACCCGGGGTAGCCTGCCCGCCGGCCATCCGGGCGGTGCACGGACCGCTGGTACCAACGGGGGATACAGGCGCCGGACCGGGCGGCCGATAGTGGCGCCATCGCGGGTCACCGCGGGTGCCACACGGAGCGACCCAGACGGGCATGACCACCCAGAACGGCCGAGCGTTCAACGAGTGGCTGCGAGCACAGCTCAAGGCCAAGAAGATGTCGCAGCGCCAGCTGGCGCAGCAGTCCGGCGTCGACCACTCGACCATCAGCCGACTCATCCGGGGCGATCGGACGCCGTCGCTCGCGACCGCGACCGCCCTCGCCCGGGGGCTCCGCGAGCTCCGCGACGACGGCGACATGCCGGTCTACCTCGGGGTCGTCGCCTCGGGCGCGACCAACCCGCTCGCCCGCGTCGAGTACGCCCTGCGCTCGGACGAGTACCTCACCGAGCCGCAGGTCCGCCAGATCATGGAGTACTACATCGCCGTGCGGACGCGCCGGCTGCCCGGGCGTGGCTCGGGCGACGGCGGGCACCCCGACTATCGCGCCGGCAACGGCACGACGGTGGGGACCGCACCGGCGACCGCCGCCCGCTACACGGTCCTGCGCCCGATCGGGCGCACGAGCGGCCGCGGAGGCGGCTGACCCAGCACCCTGGGGCACGACCCGGCGGCCCTCCACGTCCGGGTCTCGGGGACAGCGAACGCCGGCTTCTGGGGAGCCGGCGTTCGCGCGTTCACGGGGCGGTCGGCGACCGGGTCGGATCCGACGGGCGCCTCAGCCGTCCTCGGCTCGGTAGATCGAGACGGTCCGCCCGGTCGCGGCCTCGAACCGATCGACGAGGGTCGCCCCGGGGCCGAACCGGGCGACCGCCAGCGCGTCCTCGGCCGGTCCCCCGCAGGGGAGCGACGCGGGATCCACGGCCGCGAGCAGCTCGGCCTCGCAGACGACGGCCAGGACGGTCGGAGTCGGCGGCGGCGCCGAGACAGCTTCGGCGGAGTCGGCCGCTCCGGCACCCGCGGCCTCCCCGGCCGGCTGGTCGACCACCGCGGCGCCGGCCTGCATCGCGGCGAACCGGTAGGCGTCGGGCGACTTGACCGCCGGCAGCGAGGCGAACAGCACCCACTCGCCCGCGGCCACGCCGGCGATCCGCGCGCCGGCTGTCTCGACGGGCGGCCAGCCTCCGTCCGGGCCCACGGCCGGCGGCTGGGTCGCCACGTTCCAGCCGCCGAGCGCGACCAGCGCCGCCCCGGCGAGGGTCGTCCCCGGTCGGACGTCGACGCCGCCGATCGAGAGCGACCTCGCGCGGGCCGGCCAGCGTGCCAGCGCGGCGAGGCCGACGCCGAGCGCGACGAAGACGAGCGGGTCGAGGAAGGCGTGGTAGTGGTCGACCGGGAGGTCGCGGACGACGGTCGCGAGCGAGGAGGTGACGACCGAGAGCGCGATCCATCCGACCGCCAGGGACGCGGCGACGATCGCCATCCCGGATCGCTCATCGCCGCTGCCGCGGACGAGCCGCCAGGCCAGGAGGACGAGCACGAGGCCGGCCGCCGCCGTCCCTGCCACCGGCGCGTCGACGATGAGCCCGGTCAGCGGCCACGACAGGATCCGCAGGCCGACGACCACGAGGCGGACGGTGACGCCGATCCCGGTGTCGCCGCCCGCGCCGAGGGCCCCGCCCAGGTAGGCGATGAACGCTCGCGCCTCGACGAAGCCGGTCGTCAGCTCGTTCGCGATCAACGGCAGGAACCCGACGAGGGCCACCGCGGCAGCCACGGCGACCGCGCGGCCCAGGGCGGCCCGCTCGCCCGGCCCGGTCCGCCGCCGCAGGTCGAGCAGCAGGACGACGAGCATCGGGAGCGCGAGGACATGGGCGAGGACGTGGGCCTGGACCGCGAGGGTCCAGCCGGCCGCCGCGACGACCCACCGGGCCGGGCGGCGGTCGGCCCAGGCGCCGAAGGTGCCGGCCACGGCGAGCGCGCCGCCGAGCGGCAGGAGGTTCGGGTTCCAGATGAACGTCGACCCCGAGACCGCCGTCGCCGACAGGGCCATCAAGCCGCCGGCGACGGCCCCCGCGAGCGGCCCCGCGGCCCGCCGGGCGATCCACCAGGTCGCGAGCACCGCCCCGATCCCGGCGGCGACGATCGTGAGCGTCACGAACGGCGGGTCCGTGCCGCTGACGAGCGCCGACGGGGCGAGGAGGTAGTAGTAGAGCGCGCCGTGGTGGAGGTCGCCGATGCTGGTCGGCGGGCCGAGCAACGGGGTCACGCCGTCCTCGACGAGCGCCTTGACGACGAGCAGCTGCGTGCCCTGGTCGGCGTCGAACTCGCCGCGGCTCGGGAGCGACCAGAGTCGCAGCAGGCCGGCGAGGATCGCGAGGAGGGCGATGACGGCGACGGCCGGGAGGGACCGGCGGGCCACGCCAGCGCCGGCGTGGTCCGCGTGGCCGCTCGCGCTCGCGCGGCCGGTGACCCCCGGCTCGCTCACGCGCCGGATCCGTCCACCGCGGTCGGATGGTCGTCGGGTGCCGGGTGGGGGGTCGCCCGCCGGCGGGGTCGGACCCCCGCGCCCTCCGCCCCCGGGTGGCCACCCTCGTCCACGGCCGCGTCGGCCGGGAGCGGCGGGAGCTCCGGCAGCGGCTCGCCGCGGGCGATCGCGATGGCGCGGGCGAGGTTGACGGCGTCGAAGCCGTCCTCCATCGCCGGTGTCTCGAGGTAGGCGGTCGTGTGCGCCAGCGACGGGTGCGTCAGGAGGTGCCGGAGCCCGGCGACGCCGATCCGGCCGGCGCCGACGTGCTCGTGGCGGTCGTTGCGGCTGCCGCAGGCAGCCTTCGAGTCGTTGAGGTGGATCATGACGAGCCGGCGGAGGCCGATCCGCGCGTCGAATGCCGCGAGCAGCTCGTCGATCGCGACCGGATCATCGAGCCGGTGGCCGGCGCTCCAGGCGTGGGCGGTGTCGAGGCAGAAGCCGAGCCGGTCGGGGTCCACGCCGTGCGCCGTCGCCGAGTCGAGGATCGCCCCGAGCTCGTCGACGTCGACGCCGAGCCCGTCGCCGCTCCCGGCCGAGTTCTCCAGGACGAGCAGGGGAGCCGTCGGCGCACCGTCGGTCGGAACGGCGGCGAGGACCCGTGCCAGCGCCGCGCCCACCCGGTCGATCCCGGCCTCCGGCCCACTGCCCCGGTGCGACCCGACGTGGACGTTGAGGAAGCGGGCGTCGAACCCGGCGGCCGCCCGCAGGTCATGGGTGAGGACGGCGACGGACCGGTCGTGGATCTCGTCGTCGGCCGCGGCGAGGTTGACGAGATACGGCGCGTGGATCGCGAGGGGCCCGAGCCCGAGCTCATCGAGCCGCCGGCGGAACGCCGGCAGCTCGGCCGGCGGGGTCTCGCGGCGGTGCCAGGCCGTCGGGTTGTCGCCGAAGACCTGGAGGGTATCGGCGCCGATCGCGTGGGCGCGCTCGGCCGCCCGGACCATGCCGTGCCCGAGGGGCAGGTGCGGTCCGATCCGACGTCCGTCCGGCAGCATC
>CAZABC010000011.1:55273-73432 GCA_964483405.1 uncultured Anaerolineaceae bacterium | reverse complement strand
CGGCCGCCAGGAACTCGATCGTCAGCAGGTGCGGCCAGGTCATGACCGTGTCGTCGGGCTCCTTCTGGACCCGGACGACGGCATCCTGCTTGACGAGCGCGAGCAGCCGGTACGGGCGGGCCGACATCGGCACGCGCTGCTTGTCGATCTCGGTCCGGCGGGCAGGGTCGACCGGCAGGACGACGCGGCCTTCGGGCGGGGACTTCGGGTCAGCCATGCTCGTTCCTCAGCGTCCCGATCGGCTCACAGGGGCCCGCTGATGCCACCGTCCTTGCGGATCCGCCAGAAGTGGACCGCGAGGAAGATGGCCGCCAGGAGCGGGAAGACCATGATGTGGAGCACGTAGAACCGGAGCAGCGTGTTCTGGCCGACCTCGAGCCCGCCGAGGAGGATCCGGTTCGCCGGCACGTTGAAGAGCGGGGCGTAGCCGCCCATGTTCGTGCCGATCGTGATCGCCCAGTAGGCGATCTGGTCCCACGGCAGCAGGTAGCCGGTGAAGCTCAGCATGATCGTCAGGAACAGCAGCACGACGCCGACGACCCAGTTGAACTCGCGCGGCGGCTTGTAGGCGCCGTGGTAGAAGACCCGCATCATGTGGAGGAAGACGAAGAACACCATCAGGTGGGCTCCCCACCGATGGATGTTCCGGGTCAGCAGCCCGAAGGTGACCTCGCTCTGGATGGCGAGGATGTTCGAGTAGGCCTGGGTCGACGACGGGACGTAGTAGAACATCAGGTAGACGCCCGTCACGGTCAGGACGAGGAACAGGAAGAACGACAGCCCCCCGAGGCAGAAGGTGTAGGCGAACTTCACGGCGTGCTGGCGGACGCGGACCGGGTGGATGTGCAGGAAGACGTTGTTCATCACCGCGTACGCCCGCGACCGCTCGTCGTTGGGGTACGGCTGGCGGAACAGCGAACGCCACACCGGGCTCCGGCGGATGCTCTGGTCCACCCGCTCGAGGAAACTCAACTGGCCCCTCCTGCGACGCCGGCCAGACCGGCGAGTTGCGCGTCACGGTACGACTCCTTGTAGAGCCGACCGTCGCTCGAGACCTCCCGGAGCTCGAACCGCTCCATCGTAATGGCGTCGAACGGGCATCGCTTGACGCAGAGCGCGCAGCGGATGCACCGCTCCTCGTCGAGGATCATCGCCGCCCCGTCGTCCCAGCCGCAGGCCTCCTCGATCTCGGGCAGGAGGGCCTCGGTCTTGAGCTGGTTGATGTCGACCATGTGGATGACGCCCTCCGGACAGACGTCCGCGCAGGCGCCGCACAGGACGCACCGGAACGGGTCGAACCAGATGTTGTAGTTGCACATCAGGCAGCGGGTCGACTCGGCGACCGCCTGGTTGGCCGTGAAGCCGAGCTCGACCGGCGTCGTGAAGTTGACCGTCGGGTCGGCCGAGGGCATCCGGGCGTCGACGGCGACGACCGGGATGTGCTGGCGCGGCAGGACGTCGTAGAACTCGGGCATGTCGTGGCGCCACGAACTGACGACCCGGACCTGCGCGTCGACGGTGACGTCGGTCCGGCCGGCGAGATACCGGTCGATCGCGTAGGCGCACTTCTTGCCGTGGCCGGCGGCCTCGATGAGGGTCGAGGGGCCGGTGACGAAGTCGCCGCAGGCGAAGACGCCGCGGACGTTCGTGGCGTACGTCGCCGGGTCGACCTTGACCCGGCCGCGGCCGACCTCGAAGTCGCCCTCGACGGGCAGGAACGACAGGTCGGCGGCCTGCGAGACGGCCGGGATGACCGTGTCCGCGGTGACGACGAACTCGGTGCCCGGGATCGGGACCGGCGAGCGGCGACCGGACGCGTCCGGCTCGCCGAGCTTGTTGCGGATGAAGCGGACACCGGTCAATCGGCCGTCCTCGCCGATCAGCTCGATCGGGCTGACGAGGAACTCCATCCGGACGCCCTCGCGCTCGGTCTCGCCGAGCTCCTCCTCGTCGACGACGAGCTCGGAGCGGGTCCGGCGATAGGCGATCGTCACTCGCTCGGCGCCGTGGCGGAGCGAGGTCCGCGAGCAGTCCATCGCGGTGTAGCCGCCGCCGATGACGACGACGTCGGTGCCGACCGTCAGGTCCTCGCCGAGGTTGGCCTTCCTCATGAAGTCGACGCCGTACTGGACGCCCTCGAGGTCCTCGCCGGGGAGGTCGAGGACGACGGCGTTCATCGCGCCGGCGGTGATCGCGACCGCGTCGTTGTCGCGCTGGAGCTCCTCGAAGGTGACGTCGACGCCGATCGTCGTGTCGAACACGAACCGCACGCCGAGCCGTTCGACGAGCCGGACGTCCATCTCGATCGCCTCGCGCGGCAGCCGGAACGCCGGAACGCCGATGAGCATCGTCCCGCCGGCGTACGGGAGGCTGTCGTAGACGGTCACCCCGTAGCCCTTCAGCGCGAGCTCGCGGGCGACGGCGATACCGGCCGGTCCGGCGCCGACCACGGCGACCCGCTCGGCCCGCGGGGTGATCTCGGGCATGACGTCGGGGATGCCCGACGCCTCGTGCCACTCGACGAGGAAGCGCTTCATCGCCCGGATCGCGAGGGGCCGGTCGATGTCGCCGCGCCGGCAGGCGCGCTCGCAGGGCGCCGAGCACACGTAGGCGCACATCGCCGCGACCGGGTTCGGGTCGCGCGACAGGATGTACCCCTCCTCGAAGCGCCCCTCGGCGGCGAGGTTCAGGTAGCCGCGGCAGTTCGTCCCGACCGGGCAGGCTTCCTGGCACTCGATGTTGCACTGCAGCCAGGACGCGTCGACGGGCTGGACGAGGAACTCCTGGGTCGAGTCGATGGCCAAGTGGCGGACGGCCTTTCGTGCATCGGGCTCGGGACAGGCGGAAGGGGCACCGTGGGACGCCGGCCACGGGACTGTACCATCCGCCCTCGCGCGGCTGCAAAGTCGCAGTGCCCCGCTCCACGTTGATGCGCGACCCGGATCGCGGGCCCGGTTGACCCGGGGGGCCGTGCGCAGCTACGCTGCCCCGGACGGACGGTCCCGGATCGCGGCGCTCCGCCCGGGCCGGCGAGACGAGGAGGACGGCGTTGTCGGCGAGCGAGTTCGCCTTCCTGGCGCTCGGGCTGCTGCTCGGGGTCGCCAGCGGTGCCGCGATCGTCGAGGTCCTCCGGAGCCGGCCTCCGGCCCCGCGCGAGATCCGCGTCACCGTCACGCCCGGGAGCGTCCCCGCCCGATCGGCCACGCTCGCCGCCGATCCGTTCGCGGCCGCCGGGGGTCCGGCGCCGCTCGGGCCGGCCGACCGCCGGCTGCACGACCGACCCGAGCCCGACGACGGGCACTTCGTCGCGCCGATGGTCCTCGCGGCCTCGCTCGGCGCGGCCGCCGTCGCGACCGGTCCCGGGCGCGGACATGGCGAGGGCACCCTGCGGAGCCGTGCCGCGGTCGTGGCCGACCCGGCCCCGGGCGGGGCGACCGATCGAACACCCGTTCCATCGCGCGGGCGAGCCGCCGTGCCGCTGCTGGCCGGTGGCGGGTTCCTCGCGAGCGCGGCCGACCCCGGAGGCGGCGCCGTCGTCGCCGTCGCCGAGCGGCCGCTGGTCGGCATCCCGATCCTGCCGGAGAGCGACGATCGGCTCGACGACCTCCGCCCGGCCGTCGCCGTCGGCGCCGTCGCCGTCGGCGCTGCCGCCACGGTCGGAGCGACCGCCGGCGCGATGGGCGGACCGTCCCGGGTCGCCGTGGCGGAGGCGGACCGGTCCGACGCCCCGATGGCGATCGACCCCGAGCGGCCGCCCGGACCGGCGGCGGGCGGGACCACCGGCGGGGCGGGCGCGGGGGCGCCGACACCGAGCCCGGTCCCGACGGGTCCATGCGGCGAGCTGATGGCGGTCGCCGCGGACCGCTGCGCCGTCGCCGAACGGGCACGCGAGGGGGCGCTCGCGGCCGCCGACGCCTACCGCGGGGCACGCCGCGCCTACGACGACCACCTCGCCCGGGCCGACGAGGCCGACGCCCGCTCCGACCCACGGGCCGTCCGCGCCGCGAAGGAGGCGGCCCAGGCGGCGTTCCGGCTCGCCCGCGACACGGCCGCCGACCGGGCCGCGCTCGATGCCGCCGCTGCGGCGTGGCTGGCCGAGGTCAATCGGATCAACCTCGAGGCGCGGGACGGCGCCGCACGGGCCGCCCGCGAGCGCGCGGCGGCGGGTGCGCTGGTCACCGTCATCGAGCGGCTCGAGGCAGAGGCCGCCGCGTCGCGCGTCTCGGCCGAGTCGGCCCACGAGGCATGCCTCGCCGCGCGCCAGGCCGTCGCCGACTGCCAGGAGCGGGTCGCGGCCGCCCGGGCGGCCGAGGCCCAGGCCATCCCCGCCGCGGCGACCCGGCCGACCGGCGGGCCGGGCGATGCCGACGACGGCTATCCCGAGGACGAGCCCGAGCTCCGCCCGGCCGACGGCGGGCCCGGCGCGCGCCAGGCCCGGATCCTCCGGATGCTCGAGGGCGATGGTGACGCCGTGCGGCGGACCGCGGCGGAGCTCGGCGCAGGCGACCCGGACGCGGTCGGGCGCTGGCAGCTCGCCATCAGCGGCCTGCTCGACGCGATCACCGCCCAGGCGATCGACGCGAGTGCTGTCGACCTCCCGGACGAGCACCCGTTCTGGGGCATGTTCAGTGGCGAGCAGCGACGGGAGATCCTCGCCGCGCTGGCCTCGCTCGGCCACCACTACGACGGCCTCGGCGGGTTCGCCGACGGGCGGGTGCCGAGCCAGCGCGACCTGTCCCTCGCCGTCGGCTATGCCGGTCTCGACCCGATGCGGATCCGGCGCTGGCCGACCGAGACCGAGCTGCCGGATCTCCTCGCCGCGGCCCGGGTGGATGCCGCGGGCTTCCTCATCGCCCGGGCCGGGAGCCTGACGCTCGGCGAGGTCGTCGCCCTGCTCGACCGGCGGGCCGACGCGCTGACCGACGTCTGGAACGACTGGGGCCGGCTCCGCCCGCTCCTGCTCGCCGTCGACTAGGCCTGGCGGTCAGGCGGTCGGCCCGTCGCGACCCGGGGGGACCTCCTCGGGAACGGTCTCGTGCCCTGTCGGGCCCTCGTCGGCGTTCTCGTCCTCGTCGATGACGACGAGCCGGAAGGCCTCCGCCGCGGTCGCGCCGATCGCGGCGCCCTCCTCGGCCGCCCACTCGCGGATCCGCTCGGCAAGCCGGTCGGGGTGCTGGATCTGGCTCGCGTGCGCCCGCAGCGCATCGACCTTGCGCTCGAGCGTCGCGCCGACCTCGACCCAGGCGTTCGGTTCGTTCGGCCAGAACAGGTACAGCCGACGGACCTCGTGCGGCTCGAGGCCCGCCCGTGCCAGCCCCGGGAACGACATGGGGTTCCGGGCCGCCGGGTAGACGGCGTCCACGGCGGCCATCCCGGCCGCCCGGTGATCGGTGTGGTTGACACCGCCGTCGCGATAGAAGACGACCTCGGGATCGGTCGCGAAGACCGCATCGGGGCGGAACGTCCGGATCTCGCGCACGAGCTGCTCGCGGAGGGCGAGGTCGTTCGCCAGGGCGCCGTCCGGCTGGTGGAGGAACGAGACCCCCGCGTATCCGACGATCGCGGCCGCGGCCCGCTGCTCGGCCTCGCGCGTCGCCGCCAGGGCGAGCGGCTCGTCGTCGGGCGAGCGACCGCCGGCGTCACCGCTGGTGCAGCAGACGAGCCAGCCGACCGAGCCCTCGTCGATCCAGCGGGCGGCGGTGGCCGCCGGGCCGAAGTCGGCGTCGTCCGGATGGGCCGCGATGACCATGAACCGGGCCGGTCGCCACGGGTGATGGCGGTGCGGGGCGGAGCCCCCGGGCGGGATGTCGGCGGCGGGTTGCGGCGTCATCTCGAAGTGCTACGATGCGGCTCGCGGCTCCGCTCGTCTCCCCCCACGAGCGCAGCCGCGCTTCCATGTCCCGCCGGCGCGGCCATCGGCTCGAGGGTGGGCGCCGCGGTCACCGGCCGGCGACTCCCGCGGCGACGGCGGCCCGGATCGCGGCGAGGACCTCGGCCGCGTGGCCGTCGGCCTTCACCCGCGGCCAGGCGCGGACGACGGTGCCGGCGGGGCCGACGAGGACGGTCGAGCGGATGATCCCGGTCGATGGCCGCCCGTAGAGGACCTTCGTCCCCCAGGCGCCGTACCGCTCGGCGACCGCGTGATCCGGGTCGGACAGGAGCGTGAACGGCAACCCGAACTTCGCCCGGAACGCCGCGTGGCTGCGAGCCCCGTCGGGACTCACGCCCCAGACGACCGCGTCGAGGCCCTCGATCTCGGCGTGGAGATCGCGAAACCCGCAGGCCTCGGTCGTGCAGCCGGGCGTGTCGTCCTTCGGGTAGAAGTAGACGACCGTCCAGCGGCCGCGCCGGTCCGACAGGCGGTGGACCGTCCCGCGGTCGTCGGGCAGGGCGAAGTCCGGGGCGACATCGCCGGCGGTGACGCTCATGGCCGGAGCGTAGCAGGCGATTCCACGACGAGCAGCCGACCCTCGCGGACGACGATGGCGGCGTCGGGATCGTCCCGGACGTTGGAGAGGCCGCGGGCCGGGCCCGGGACGAGCGAGCCTTCGTGGAGCGCGAACCGGAGGCCGCTGGTCGTGATCCCGCGGACCGGTCCGCCGGCGGGCAGGAGCGAGACGAGCGCGCCCACCGGGCCGGGCAGCCCCCGCTCGACCGGACCGCCGTGCGGACCCGGGGCGCGGACGAGCGACACCCGGGCCCGGGCGTCGAGGAGGCACGCGCGCCGCGTCGCGAGGACATCGAGGCCGAGCAGGCCGACGTTCGCGAGCTCGTGGTCGAGCCGGGCGCCACCGAACGCGCCGACGATCGTGATCCGGTCGGCGCCCCGGTGGACGGCGGCGAGGACCGCGAGCTCGGTGTCCGACTCGTCCTTGTCGACCGGCGCCCGCTCGACCGCGACACCCGCGGCCTCGAGCGCGGCGAGGGCCGCCGGGCCGAGCGAGTCCCCGTCGCCGACGACGAGGTCGGGGCGCAGGCCGAGCCGCTCCGCCCCGCGCGCGCCGCCGTCGGCCGCCACGACCAGCGCCGCGTCGTGCGCCCAGCCCGGCCAGGCCGCCTCGAGGTCGGCCGGATCGGGGGCGTCGCCGTCGGCGACGACGATCGCGTGCATCAGCCCGTCGCGACCGCCGCGGTGCCGCTCGCGGCCAGGAACGACCGGGCCCACTCGGCGACCGAGTCATGGACCGATCCTGCCCCGGCGGCGAGGAGGTCCGCGTCGGCCCCGAGGAGCGAGCGGACGCCGACCGCGCCGGTACCGGTCGCCCGGGCCATCCGCATGTCGTCGGGCGCGTCGCCGACGTACGTCGCCGCGTCCGGACGGTCGGCCAGGCCGAGCTCGTCGAGGGCGCGCCGGAGCGGCGCGGGGTCCGGCTTGACCGCGGCGAGGTCGTCGCCGCAGACCCGCACGACGAGCAGATCGGCCATGCCGAACCCGGCCACCTGCGGATCGACGATGGCACGTGGCGTCGCGGTCACCAGCCCGAGCCGGAACCCGGCCGCCGCGAGCGCCTCGAGGGCCTCGCGCGCGCCGGCGAGCGGCCGGGCAGCCGGCTCGAAGGCGGCCCACCACAGCTCGTTCGCCTCGTCGAGCCGCGCCTCGGGGATGCCGAGCCGGCCGTAGAAGCGGCGCCAGTCCGGCGTGTAGACGGCGCGGTACCGGTCGCGGTCGAACGGGACGCCGAAGTGCTCGGCGACCCGGGCGTTCGCCCGGTAGAACGCGTCGAGCGAATCGGCGAGCGTGCCGTCCCAGTCGAACAGGATCGCCTCCATGTCCCGATGCTACCCCGTCGGCCGGCCTGGGCCTCCGGCAGCCGGCCGCCCTCCGGGCGCCGTCCTTCGGCCGTGCCCGGCCGCGGCCGCACCGCGGCGACCCGGTGCTAGACTCGCGCGGTGCCCGATCCCCGTGCCCACCCAGCGATCGAGCGTGTCCGCGACGCCGCCGCGCGCAAGGGTGTCGACCTCGACATCGTGACCTTCGACGCCTCGACCCACACCGCCGAGGACGCGGCGCGGCAGGTCGGCGCCGAGCTCGGCCAGATCGTCAAGTCGCTCGTGTTCGTCGCCCCCGACGACGCCGGACCCGAGGCGATCGTCTGCCTCGTCTCCGGCTCGAACCGGGTCGACGTCGCCCGGCTCGCTGCCGTCACCGGCGAGCGCGACATCCGGCGCGCGACGGCCCGCGAGGCGAACGAGCTGACCGGCTTCGTCATCGGCGGCATCCCGCCGATCGGTCACGTCCGACCGGTCCGGGTCGTCATGGATCCCGATCTCGGCCGCTGGCCGGTCGTCTGGGCCGCGGCCGGGACGCCGACCGCCGTCTTCCCGGTCGCACCCGCGACCCTCCGGATGCTGGCGAACGCCAACGTCGCGCCGATCGCGGAGGGCCGGCCGGCCCCGGCGCCGCCAGCGGCCGCGACGCTGGAGGCGACCGAGGCGGCCGACCCCGGGTCGCCGATGCTCCAGCCGGGGGCCGCCGAGCCCGCCGGGTGAGCGCGGACCCGCGCGACGCCGTCGTCGGCTACCCGGGCGGGATCCGGGTCCGCTATCGCTGGGCCGGCAGCGGCCGTGCCGCCGACGTGTTCGCGCTGTCGGAGGCCGGGGGCCCGCTCGTCGATCTCGGCCCCACGGTCTCGGACGACCCGGACCGCCTCTGCCGCGCCGAGCTCCGGGTCGAGGCGCCGGGCGCGACGTGGAGCGCTCGCCTGGCGAGCGCGATCTACGACGAACCCGATGGCCTGTACTGGGACTCGGCGGGGCTCCTCGTCGTCGGCTACGGCTTCCACACCTGGGCGTTCGCCGCCCGGACCGGCGAGCCGCGCTGGTCGCATCGGTCGGGGAGCCCGCTCGTCGCCGTCCTCGGCTCGTCGCGCCTGGCCCACGTCCTCGTCCAGGCGGAGGTCGAGACCTTCGCGATCGACCCGGACGGGACGGTCGGCTGGCGCGCCACGCACTCCGACGTCGTCGCCGGGGCCGAGCTCGTCGGCGGGCGTCTCGTGCTGACCTCGTACGCCGGGCTGATGACGGCCCTCGACCCGGCGACCGGCCGCGTCGCGGACTGACCGGCGACGACGCGCCGGCTCGGCGACCGGACCGTCCGGCCCGGCCCGGCGCTCCGGATGGTGGACGGACTGTGGACGAACGCCTCGCTCGCGGGCGAAGTCGTGGACAAGCCCCATTGACCCCGACCGGCGGCGGCCCGTAGCGTTCCTCCCAGCCCCGAGGGGCCGAGCGATGCTAACGGCGGCGATCACCTCAACGCCCACGCGTCGAGTAGGTTCCTTGGGGCTGCTGATCCCCCGGGCCGGTCCCGGGACGCCGCCGGGCGACGGACTATCATCCGCGCCGTGGATCCCCAGCTCCTGATCGTCGCCGGCATCGCGACGCTCGCCGCCGGCGCGCTCGTCCTGCTCAGCTTCGGCCCCCGATACCGGGTCGGCCGCCTCCTCGCGGCGACGCCCGAGGTCGACCTCGCCCGGGCGATCGAGCTGGCCTCGGCCGACCGCCCGACCTATGTCCGGGTCCGCGGTCGGATCGACAGCGACGCCGAGTTCGAGGACACGGCCCATCGCCCGCTCGTCTTCCGCCGGACCCGGATCGAGATCCGCCGCGGCCGGCGCTGGCGGACGGTCGACGAGCAGCGCGAACGCGTCCCGTTCCGCCTCGACGCCGGGCTCGACTCGCTCGCGATCGACGCCGAGGCGCTCGGTCCCGGCCTCGTCGTCGTCCCGCGCGAGGCGGTCGGCCGGGCGGCCGACGTCGCCGACCGGATCCCGCCCGGCACGCCGCCCGACGCTCCCGCCCGGGCGATCGTCGAGCTCGTCTCCTCGGTCGAGCACGCCATCGTCACCGGCTCGCCGGCGATCGGGCCCGACGGATCGGCGGTCCTCACCGCCGGCCTGGGCCGTCCCCTCGTCCTGACGACGCTCGAGGTCGACGAGGCGATGCGGGTCCTGGCCGGCGGTGACCGGCGGCGGCCGTTCGTCGCGGCCGTCCTGCTCGTGGCCGGCGCCGCTCTCGTTGCCGTCGGCCTCGTCCTCGGGCTCGCCGGGGCCATCGGGCTCGCCGGGGCCGTCGCGCTCGCCGCGGACCCGACGGCCACCCCCGGATCCGGCGGCGATCCGCGGGGCCCGGGCGAGGGACCGGGGTTCGTCGGCGAGCCGCTCGCCGCGATCGCGGTCGTCCTCGGGATCGGCGTCCTCGCGGTCGTCCTCACGCTCGCCTACGTCCGGCTGACCGCCCGCCCACGCGACTGACCCCGACGGCCGGGCCGTGGGGCCGGTACCTTCGGCCCATTGGCAGGATTTGTGAGCATTCGCAGACTGACCGGGTCGACCTCACATTTCCTCCAGCGTCGTGAGCATGCTGCGCACCCACCCCCGGCCACCCGACGCCACCCTCACGGTCACGAAGGCGGCGCGGCTCCTCGGCGTCCACCCGAACACCGTCCGGGCATGGAGCGACCAGGGACGGCTGCGGTACTACCGGATCAATCCACGGGGCGACCGCCGCTACCGGCTCGGCGACCTGCAGCGGTTCCTCGCCGGGGCGCGGGCGCCCCACTCGAGCACCCTCGCCCTTCCCGCGGCGGGCCGCCGGACGGCCGACGGGGCAGCGGACGTCGTGGCCGCCCGCGACGGCACCGCCGACGGCGGTCTCGACCTCGATGTCGTCGCCGCCATGGCCGACGTCGTTGCGACCGGTCGCGAGCTCGACGCGACCCTGGCCGCCGCGGCCCGGATCCTCCGCGAGGCATGGGACCTCGCCGCGGTCGGCATCCTCGAACGGACGATGGGTCGACTCGTGCCCCGGGCGATGGCGGGGATGGGCCGCCTGGCCGAGCTCCCGGAGGACCTCGGCCTGCCGGGCCGGGCGCTCGAGGACGAGGGCCCGGTCCTTGCGACGCCCGCCGACGGGCGGCTCGGCGCCCCGATCCTCGGCCGGGGACCGGAGGTGGCCGCCCCGATCCCGGGGCCCGACGGCGCATGGGGCGTCCTCTGGCTGGCCGCCGAGACCCCGTCCGCGCTCGGGACCCGCGACCTTCCGACGGTCGAGGCGATCGCCCGGATCGTCGCCGGGGCGGTCCGGGCCGGCCGGCTCGCGGACTCGGTCACCCACCAGCTCCACCGGGCCGATGCGCTCCGGCGGGTCGCCGCCGACATCGGCAGCCGCCACGACCTCGACCGGATCCTGGCCGGGCTCGTCGACCATGCGATCGTCCTCTTCGAGGCCGACCGCGGGGCCGTCTTCATCCGGCGCTCGGATGGGCACGTCGCCGCCGAGGTGAGCCGCGGGCTCTCGTCGACGTACCTCGCCGCCATCCGCGACCACCCGCAGCAGTCGCTCACGGCGGAGGCCGCCCGGGAGCGCCGGCCGCTCGCCTCGATCGGCTACCGCGACGACCCTCGCGGGGCCGACGTTCGCGCCGCCGTCGTCCAGGAAGGCTTCGACACGATCGCGACGGCGCCCCTCCTCTCGGGCGACGAGGTCCTCGGATCGCTCAACGTCTACCACGATCGGCCGCACCGCTGGTCGGACGAGGAGCTCGAGACGATCGCCGCCCTCGCGGCCCAGGCGAGCGTGGCGATCACCGCCGCCCAGGACTATGCCCGGATGGCGACGTGGGCGGCCCAGCTCCAATCGATCCAGCAGCTCGGGACCCGGCTGAACGGGCTGACGAGCGTCGAGGCGATCGGCACCGCGATCGCGACCGAGCTGCGCGAGCTCATCGAGACCCACAACGTCCGCGTCTACCGGCGCTACGGCGACGACCTCGTGCCGGTCGCGATGAAGGGCCAGGTCGGCGAGTACGTCGACGAGTCGGCCGACCAGCTCCGGACGACCGTCGGTGTCGGGATCACCGGCTGGGTCGCCGAGCACGCCGAGCCGACGATCCTCGACGACGCCGCCCGCGACCCGCGGGCGAGCACGATCCCCGGGACCGAGGACGACCTGCCCGAATCGATGCTCCTCGCGCCGATGATCTACGAGGACTCCGTCCTCGGGGTCCTCGTCCTCTCGAAGCTCGGCCTGAACCAGTTCACCCAGGACGACCTGCGGCTCCTCGTCATCTACGCCAGCTTCGCCGCCCAGGCGATGGCCAACGCCGACGCCCACGCCCGACTGCTTGACCAGTCGGCCGCCCTCGAGCGCCAGCTCGAGCGCCAGCGTGAGCTGCTCCGCCTGACCGAGTCGATGCTGACGACGCTCGAGCCACGGGCGCTGCTCGACCAGGTGACCGAGCGGCTCGCCGCGCTGCTGCCGTTCGACGATGTGGCGATCGAGGCCTGGGACCGTCGCGAACGGGAGCTCCGGCCGCTGCTCGCGGCCGGCGTCCACGCGGCCGACGTGCTCGCCTCGACGCAGGCCGACGACGTCGGGATCTCGGGCTGGGTCGTCCAGCACGGCGAGCCGGTCCGGCTCGACGACGAGCGGTCCGACCCGCGGGTCCGCCACCTCCCCGGCCTGGGGCCGATCGAGGCGAGCCTCATCGCCGTGCCGCTTCGCGACCGCGACGGCGTCTCGGGGGTCCTGACCGTCGAGCGGCTGGCACCTGCGCCGCCGTTCACTCCCGACGAGCTCGAGCTCGTCCAGCTGTTCGCCGGGCAGGTCTCGATCGCCCTCCGCAACGCCGCGATCCACTCTGCGGTCGAGGTCCGGGCCCGGACCGACGACCGGACGGGGCTGCTCAACCACGCCACGTTCGTCGACCGCCTCGGGCGCGCCGTCGAGGGCGGCGAGCGGTTCAGCCTGATCATGCTCGACCTCGACGACTTCCGGACGGTGAACAACCGGCTCGGTCACCAGGCGGGCGACCGGTTCCTGCGCGATGTCGCTTCGGCGATCGCCCGGACCGGCCGCGACGGCGACCTCGTCTTCCGGTACGGCGGCGACGAGTTCACGATCCTCCTGCCGGGCGCCGACGCGACCGGCGCCCGGGTCGTCGCTGAGCGGGTCCGCGACGCGGTCGGCCTGACCGGCCGCGTCCTGCCGAAGTCACGGGGGCTCCGGGTCGGGGTCTCGATCGGCCACGCCACCTTCCCCGACGACGGGGCGACCGCCGACGAGATCCTCCTCGCGGCCGACCGGGCCTGCTTCGTGGCGAAGCGCTCCGGGCGAGGCCGGATCGCCGACGCGCCGGAGGGCCTGGCCCTCGCGGCGGCCTTCTCGCTCCAGGCACCGACGCCCATCGACCCGCCGGCGATCCCGCGCTAGGCTGGCGTCGTCGCGTCCGCCCGCGGCCGCCTCGCGGCCGACGTCACCGCGACCGGGCCGGGCGCGTCGCATCGACGGCCATGATCACTCGCCCACGCCGGACCCACCGCCGCCTTCCCGGGCGCATCCCGGCGCGACTCGTCGTCCTGCTCGCGGTCCTCGCCGTCGTCGGGGCCTGCGCGCCTGGCCCTCCGGCGACCGCGACCCCCGGCGCCTCCGCCGCCCCGTCGGCCGACCCTTCGCCGACCGGCAGCGCGGCCGCGTCGCCGCTCGGCTCCGCGACGCCGACGCCGTCCCCGACGCCGCTCCCCTCCCCGACGCCGGTCGCCTGGGTCGTCCAGCCCGGCGACACCCTGACCTCGATCGCCCGCCGGTTCGACACGACGGCCCGGAGCATCGCCTGGTGGAACCGGGCGACCTACCCGTCGCTCGACCCGACCTCCGCCGACTACGAGCCGAACCGGATCGAGGTCGGCTGGACGCTCGTCGTCCTGCCCGGCGAGATCGTCGACGACGCGAGCCCGCCGCCCGGGGCGTCGCCGACGCCGCGCCCGACGATCGTCATCCCGCCCGGGCCGACGCCGCGACCCGACGGCACCGCGATCGTGGTCGACCACGGGCCGCGCGCGGCGAACGCCGTCGCCCTCACCTTCGACCTCGGCGGCCGGCTCGATCCGGCGCTCGACATCGTCGACTGGCTGCTCGCGAGCGACGTGCCGGCGACGATCTTCCCGACCGGCGAGACCGCCACGACGACCGCGACGGGGCGCGACGTCCTCGCCCGGATCGCCGCGAACCCGGGGCTGCTCGGGGTCGGCAACCACACCTGGGATCACCCCGACCTGACCGAGCTCGACGCCGCCGCCATCGAGGACCAGCTGCGCCGGACCGAGACGGCGATCGAGGAGGCGACGGGCCGGTCGCCGCAGCCGTTCATGCGACCGCCGTTCGGCTCGCACGACCTCGAGACGCGCGAGGTCGCCGGGCGGCTCGGGTACCCCTACGTCGTCATGTGGGACATCGACACGATCGACTGGAAGCCGATCGCCGAGGGCGGCCCGACGGCCGACGACATCGTCGCCCGGGTCCTGGCCCGGGTCCAGGGCGGCTCGATCGTCCTGATGCACCTCGGCGGCTACGAGACGCTCGACGCGCTGCCCGGGATCGTCGCGGGGCTCCGCGATCGCGGGCTCGAGCCGGTCACCCTCGCCCGGCTGCTCGGGACGGGGTAGGCGACGGGCCGTCGCCCGGTATCCTCCACCGGATGCAGCCGTCGTCCGCCCGCCCGACACCACGGATCGTCCTCACCGTCGCCGACCCGGCCGCCCAGGCGGAGCCGGACATCCAGCGCCGCAAGAACGCGCTCTACGCCGATGGGATCGTCCGGGCCGGCGGCGAGCCGGTCGTCCTCGATGCGTCGGCCGACCCGGCGGCGCGCGCCGCGGCCTTCGCCGCGATGGAGGGCCTCCTGCTGACCGGCGGCGCGGACCTCGACCCGGCCCGCTACGGCCGACCGAACGAGGGCTCGACCGGGGTCGAGCCGGACCGCGACGCGCTCGAGGCCGAGGCGTGGGCCGCGGCGGCCGAGCGCGACCTGCCGGTCCTCGGCCTGTGCCGCGGGATGCAGGCCATCAACGTGTTCATGGGCGGCTCGCTCCTCCAGCACCTCGCCGGCCATGCCGGGGCCGCCTACGGCCACGGACCGGCGATGACCCATCCGGTCCGGCTCGTGCCGGGGACCCGGCTCGGCCGGATCCTCGCGCCGACGACGACCCGGGCGGGGACGCTCGAGGTGAACAGCTACCACCACCAGGCGATCCGGCCGACGGACCTCGCCCCCGGGCTCGCCCCGGCGGCCTGGGCATCGAGCGCCGTCGGCGAGATCGTCGAAGCCGTCGAGGCGACGACCGGTCGCTTCGTCGTCGGCGTCCAGTGCCATCCGGAGCGGACGGAATCGACCCCACCCGCGTTCGACCGCCTGTGGCGGTTCTTCGTCGATGCCTGCCGAGGGCCCGCCGCCGCTCGCTGACGACCGCTCAGAGCCGGCCGGCGTCCATCACGCGCTGGAGGAAGCGCCGGGTCCGCTCCTCGCGCGGCCGGCCGAACATCTCGGCCGGTGGACCCGCCTCGAGGATCCGCCCGGCGTCGAGGAAGCAGACCCGGTTCGCGACATCGCGGGCGAAGCCCATCTCGTGGGTCGCGATGACCATCGTCATCCCGCCGGCGGCGAGCTCGCGGATGACGTCGAGGACCTCGGCGACGAGCTCGGGGTCGAGGGCGCTGGTGATCTCGTCGAGCAGGAGCAGGTCCGGCTGCATCGCCAGCGCCCGGACGATCGCCACCCGCTGCTGCTGGCCGCCCGACAGGCGGTCGGGGAACTCGCCGGCCTTGTCGGCCAGCCCGAACCGGTCGAGGAGCGTCCGGGCATCGGCTTCGGCCTTCGCCGTCGGGACGCGGAGCACCTTGCGCGGCGCGAGCGCGACGTTGTCGACGACCCGCATGTGCGGGAAGAGGTTGAACGACTGGAAGACGATCCCGATCCGGCGCCGGATCCGGTCGACGTCGACCTTCGGGGCGGTGATCTCCTCGCCGCCGACGACGATCCGGCCCGCGTCGATCTCCTCGAGGAGGTTGACGCAGCGCAGGAGCGTCGACTTGCCCGAGCCCGACGCGCCGATGAGGCAGATGACCTCGTGCTCGTCGACGACGAGGTCGATGCCGCGGAGGACCTCGAGGTCGCCGAAGGACTTGTGGAGGCCCTCGATGCGGAGGGCCTCGGTCGGGCTCATCGGGCGCCCGCTGCGGCCCGCGACCGGTCACGGGCGACGAGCCAGTCGACGATCCGGGCCAGCGGGAAGGTCACGACGAGGAAGACGAGGGCGACCGCCAGGTAGGGCGTGAAGTTGAACGTCGCCGCCTGCTTGATCTGGGCGGTCCGGAAGATCTCGACGACGCCGATGAACGAGACGAGGACGGTGTCCTTCTGGAGGCCGATGAAATCGTTGAGGAGCGGCGGCACCACCCGCCGGACCGCCTGCGGCAGGACGACGTGCCGGAGCGCCTGGGCCCGCGACAGGCCGAGCGACCGGGCGGCGGCCTCCTGGCTCGGGTGGACCGACTCGATGCCCGCCCGGTAGACCTCCGAGACATAGGCCGAGTAGAGGAGGGTCAGGGTGACGATGCCCCAGAAGAACGGCTCGACCGGCACGCCGGCGATCCCGAGGCCGGGGATCCCGAAGCCGAGCATGAAGATGACGAGGACGCCGGGGAGCGCCCGGAAGAGGTCGACGTAGACGGTCGCCAGGAGCCGGACCGGGAAGAGGACCGGCCCCGGCAGGCTGCGCATGACGGCGAGCGCGAGCCCGAAGACGAGGATCAGGACCTCGGCGATCATGAACAGCCGCACGTTCACCCAGAACGCGGCGATGACGTCGGGCAGCGCGTCCCAGAAGTACTCGGCGTTGAGGAACGAGTCCCGGAACGCCTCCCAGCCGGGCGCGTTGGTGATGACCCACGCGAGGGCCGAGAAGAAGACGATCGTGCTCGCCGTGGCGACGGCGAGCGACCGCCACGAGACGCGGCGGCGGCGCCGGCGGACGGGCGACGGCCCGCCCGGCGACGACCCCGTGGTGAGGCCGTTGTGGGGCGGGCCGGCGCCGATGGTCACGGCCGGTGTCCGGCGGGGACTACTTCAGGACCGGGACGTCCTCCTGGAACGGGAGCCACTCGGTGGCGAGCGCGTCGAGCGTGCCGTCCGCGTCGAGGGCGCCGATCGCAGCATTCACACACGGCGTGAATGCGCTGTCCTTCTCGATGACGAGGCTGAAGTACTCGGGCGTCCCACCGATCGGCTCGAGCTGACCGACGATCGTCGCCGAGCCGTCGTCGATCTGGACCCTCGTGATGAAGTCGGACGTCGGCAGGTCGACGACGATGGCGTCGATCTGCCCGGCCTTGAGGGCCTCGATCGCCGCGTCATTCGTGTCGTACACCGACGGAGCGGTGGTCGGCTGGATGACGTCGACGATCGCCGCGTAGCTGGTCGTCCCGACCTGGGCTCCGAACCGGTAGCCCTTGAGATCGGCCACTGTCGTCGCGGTCGCCGCGGCATTGTCCTTGAGCGCGACGACCGCCTGGTTGAGCTCGTAGTAGCCATCCGAGAGGTCGACCTGCTCGGCCCGCTCCGGCGTGTACGAGACCTGGTTGATGACGAAGTCGAAGGCCTTGGGGCCGGGAGCGTACGCGTTGGCGAACGGGACGACGATCCAGGTCACCTGCTCGGCCGTGAAGCCGAGCTCCTCGGCGACCGCGTAGGCGACGGCGCTCTCGAAGCCCTTGCCGCTGCCGGGATCGCCGGTGTAGCCGAGGTCCTCCCACGGCGCGGTGAACGGGCCGTCGCCGGCCTCGAAGTAGGGCGGATAGGCCGGGTTGTCGGTGCCGAGCGTCAGGACGCCGGCGGTCTTGACGGCGAGGTTCTCCGGCGCGCAGGCGTCGGGGCTCGGGCTCGGCGAGGGCTCGGGCGAGGGGCTCGCATCGGGGGACGGGCTGGCCTCGGCCGAGGCCGGTGCCGAGGGGCTCGCCTCGGGCGAGGGGCTCGCGCCGGGCTCGCCCTGGTTGTTCAGGAAGAGGATCGCCGCGATCGCGACGATCGCGACGACGGCGATGACCAGCAGGCCGATCGTGTTGTTGTTCCGGCCGCCGGTCGTCGTCGCCGCGACGGGCGCGGTAGGCGGGGGCGGTGGGGGCGCGGCCGGGGTGGCCGGCGGGGCCGGGGCGACCGGCGGGGCCGCCGCGACCGCCGGCTCGGGGGCGGCCGGCTCGGGGGCCGGCTCGGGGGCCGGCTCGGGGGCGGCCGGCTCGGGGGCGGCCGGCTCGGGGGCGGCCGGCTCGGGGGCCGGCTCGGGGGCGGCCGGCTCGGGGGCGGCCGGCTCGGGGGCGGCCGGCTCG
>CAZABC010000011.1:47437-55173 GCA_964483405.1 uncultured Anaerolineaceae bacterium | reverse complement strand
GGCCGGCTCGGGGGCGGCCGGCTCGGGGGCGGCCGGCTCGGGCGGGGTTCCGCCGCCCGTCGGGGGCGTCTGATCGGTCATGGGTCCCTCGCTCTCTCTCGTGCACGCGGGCGCGACGAGCGTGCGTCGTCCCGGCGCTGCGGAATCTAGCAGAGGGCCCCTCCGAGCCGGCTGGACGGACCGGACCCGGGAACGGCGAAGCGGCGCCGGAGGAGCGGGCGCCGCTTCGTCGATCGGCCGGCCGGCGGCGCGGAGGAGGGATACGCCCCGCCGACGTTCGATGGCCGAGTCGCCGCGCGATCGCCCTTCCCGGCCGGAGCGCGGCGGTCCGGTGCGGTGCCGTGACGATGCCACTGCCCGAGCGGGGCCCGCGATGACCCAGGGGTCCCATGGACCGCCGGTACCGCAGGTAGCGCAGGTAGGGCTGGCACCGCCCGGTACGGCGACCGGCTCTAGACTGGCCCCGTGCGGGTCCGTCGGTTCGAGCTCCGGCTCATCGCGGTGGTGCTCACGGCAGGCTGGGCCGTCGCCGCCGGGCTCGTCCTGTTCGGCTATCGGCCCGGCGGTCCGATCGACCTGCTCGTCGGCCTGACGGCCCTGCCCGCGGCGCTCGTCGCCGCCGCCGCCCTCCGCTGGCCGCCCGTGACCCGCGGCGACCGGGCGTTCGTCGGCGTGCTGGCGATCGGCGGCGGCGCGATCCTCGTCCTCGCGCCGACGGTCGGGCTCCTCGTCGAGCAGCTCCGGGCCGGCGGGTCGCAGACGCTCCTGCCGTCGTTCGAGGCCGCCTACCCGTGGTTCCTCGCCCTGGCCGGGACGACCCTCTTCACGGGGATCGGGCTCGCCCGGAGCATCCTCGGCGAGACAGCCCTGCGGGCGCCCCGGCTGGTCCTCGGCGGGACGATCGCGCTCCTCCTCACCGTCGTGATCGCCGGGGTCTTCGCGGGGGCGGCGATCGCCAACGACCTCGCCCTCCGCGACACGCCGGCCGTCTCGTCGCGCTTCGGCCCGACCGACCCGACGCTCGAGCCCCCGGCCTGCGACGGCCCGATCGAGCCGGGCATCTCGGCCCGCCTCGCGATGACGGTCTCGGGCGAGGTCGACCGCGGGTCGACCGGTGGCGCATCGCTCGCCGGCGTCCGATCGGGGATCGACTTCCGCTGGAGCGCCGACATCGCGACGACCGTTCGGCTCGGCCGGGCCGGGGCGGCTCTCGTGACGGAGCGTGCCTGGTTGCTCGACGGCCGGGGCCAGTGGAACGAGGTCGCGCCGGGCAGCGTCGCCGAGCAGGACCTCGACCTCCAGGTGCTCTCGACGGCGCTCGTCGAGGAGAACCGGCTCGCCGCCGAGGAGCGGGCGCTCGACGTCGTCGAGGGTGCCCGGGCCAGGCGCTGCCGGGTCGCCGTCGACGGCCCGACCTTCCTCGCCGCGTTCCCCCAGGCCCGCTGGGTCCTCGCCGATGCCGACGTCTCGCGCTGGCGCGGCGAGCTCGACTACTGGGTCTTCGGCGACGGCCAGCTCGGCCAGGTCATCGGCAGCCTCAACGGCGAGGGCGCCGGGATGACCCCGAAAGGGGTCCTCGGCACCGTCCGCGTCCACCTGACCGCCACCGACCGCGGTACGGTGGACGCCGTCACGCCGCCGGTGCAGTGAAGGAGGGGTCGGCGATGCTCGACGACGAGCCCCGGAGCGGCAAGCGCGATCGACTGGCCCGCTTCGCCCGGGTCCTCGGCGTGCTCCAGGCGCACGGCGAGAGCGGCGTCCACGTCGAGGAGATCGCCCGCCGGGTCGGCGTCTCCAAGCGGACGGTCTATCGCGACCTCGTCGCCCTCGAGACCGAGATGGAGATCCCGCTCTGGAACGACCACGGGACGTGGGGCCTTGCCGGCGACGCGCTCCTCCCGGCGCTCAAGCTGACGCGGACCGAGGCGATGGCCGTCGTCCTCTCGGCGCGGCTCATGGTCCGCTACGCCGACAAGTACGACCCCGATCTCGCGGGCGCGTTCCAGAAGCTCAAGGCGGTCGTCCCCGACGCCCTCGGCGAGCACGTCGAGCGAACGCTCGCGGTCATGGCGACGCGCCCCCGCGACGAGCGGTTCAGCCGGCACGTCCAGCTCCTGGCGCGGGCCTGGGCGGAGCGGCGGGTCGTCACCTTCACCTACGCCCCGGGGGCGTACGAGGGTCGGTCGCACGAGCGTCGCGAGGCGCGGGTCCGGCCGTACCTCATCGAGCCCTCGCTCCAGACCCATGCCCTCTACCTCGTCGGCTTCGACGAGACGCGCGGCGCGCTCCGGACGTTCAAGATCGAGCGGATCCTCGAGCTCGCGCTCACGCCGGCGACGTTCGAGCCGCCCGACGCGGACGTCGAGGCGAGCCTGCCGCTCGCCTGGGACATCATCGCGGACCAGCCGCCGGTCGACGTCGTCCTGCGCTTCACGCCGGCGGTCGCCGCCCGCGTCGGCGAGGCGACGTGGCACCCGAGCCAGCGAATCGAGCCAGCGGCCGACGGCTCGCTCACCTGGCGGGCGACCGTCTCGGGTCCCATCGAGATCCGGCTCTGGATCCTGTCCTGGGGCGACGAGGTGGAGGTGCTCGAGCCGGCGGAGCTGCGGGCCGACGTCGCGGCGACGCTCGGGCGAGCGGCGGGCCGCTACGGTGCCCCCGGATGAGCCGGCGCCACCCGTTCTCCGCGGTCAACCTCATCAGCGACCCGATCCACGGCTACGTCGAGCTCTCGAAGCGGCTCTCGCCGCGCGAGGCCCGGGCCGCGGGGCTGCCCGAGGAGGCCGTCGCCGAGGAGGACCTCCTCGACTCCGCGTGGGTCCAGCGGCTCCGCCGGATCAGCCAGCTCCAGAGCGCCCGCTGGGTCTACCCGACGGCCGAGCACTCCCGGTTCACCCACGGGCTCGGGGTCATGCACGAGGCGGGGCTATGGGGGCGGTCGCTCTACGAGTCGCTCCGGTCGGCGCTCCGGACGGTCGAGCCCGACGAGCCAGTGCCATCGGAGGGGCTCGTCGTCGAGACGCTCCGGATCGCCGGCCTGCTCCACGACGTCGGCCACGGCCCGTTCGCCCACTTCTTCGACGACCACGTCCTTGCCGCGTTCGAGGCGCCGGCCGACCCACGCCGGCCGGTCGGCAAGCCGCTGTCCCACGAGGACCTCAGCCAGCGGATCATCGAGGACGAGCTCGGGACGCTCATCGGCGGGCTCCGCCGGGCGCCCGGCTCGGTCGCCGAGCGGGACGCCTTCGCGCCCGGCGAAGCGATCGACCCGCGCTGGGTGTCGTTCCTCGTCAGCAAGCCGGCGCTCGCCGACCCGGCGATGCCGCGCTGGCTGCGCTGGCTCCAGCCGCTCCTGTCGGGCGTCTTCACCGTCGACAACCTCGACTACGTCCGGCGCGACGCGTATCTCACCGGCGTGGCGACCGGACCGGTCGACGTCGAGCGGCTGCGGCGCTACACCTTCGTCTCTGAGCGCGGGCTCACTCTCTACGAGCCGGGGCTCGGGGCGCTGGAGATGTTCCTCACGGCGCGGCTGTTCATGTACCAGCAGGTCTACTTCCACCGGACGGTCCGGGCGATCGACCTCGACCTCGCCGAGGTCTTCGAGCCGAGCGTCCGGGCGATCTTCGGCGAGGGCTCGCCGGCGGACCGGCTGGCCGACTATGCCGATCTCGACGAGTACGCCCTCCTCCACCAGGCCGCCCGATGGGCCCGCGGCGAGGCGATCGCCTTCCACCCGGCACCGGGTGACGGCACCGTCACCCCGGCCGTGGCGGGCGGCTGGCGGGCGATCCTCCTGCGCCGCCCGAGCTGGCGCTCGGAGCGCGAGGTCCGGGTCCAGTACGAGGCCGGCGAGCGACCGGACGCGGAGATCGCGACGCTCGGTGAGCCGGAGCCGGGTCGGGTCGTCATCGACCTCGCCATCGTCGACGCGCGGCCGGCGGACGCGGACGCGACCGACGCGAAGCTCGCGGTCGAGGGGCGCGACGGTCGACCGGCCGAGCCGGTCAGCCGGAGCCTGGCCGCCCGGCTCCCGGCGTACAGCCTGATCGGCCGGCGCTACCGGCGCGTGGGGGGATAGCGGGCGGCTCGCGGACGGTTCGCGGGCGGCTCGCGGGCGGCTCGCGGGCGGCGAGTCGTGCCCCGTCGCGACGCGTATCCTCGGCGCGTGACCGACCACCGCTCCGTCTCGTTCTGGCTCGAGACCGCCGGCGACCTGACGCCCCGCCCGCCGCTCGACGGGTCGGTCGAGGCCGACGTCGCGATCCTCGGGGCCGGCTACACCGGCCTGTGGACCGCCTACTACCTGTTGCGCCGGCAGCCGGGCCTGCGGGTGATCGTCGTCGAGCGCGAGATCGCCGGCTGGGGCGCGTCGGGCCGGAACGGGGCCTGGTGCGCCCCCGACCTCAACATCTCGATGGACCGGCTCGCCCGCATCCACGGCGACGACGGCGCGCGGCGGATCCAGGCGGCGACGTACGACGCGGTCGACGAGGTCGGGCGGGTCTGCGCGACCGAAGGCCTCGACGCGGGCTTCCATCGCGGCGGCTCGCTCATCGTCGCCCGCGGACCGCACGGCGTGCCGGCGCTCGAGGCCGCCTACGCGGAGTACGAGCGCTTCGGGTTCGCCGACCGCTATCGGCTCCTCGACGCGGCCGGGGTGGCCGAGCGGATCCGGATCGCCGGCGCGATCCGCGGTCTCGCCTCGCCCGATGCCGCGGTCGTCCACCCCGGCCGCCTCGTCCGTGGTCTCGCGACCCTCGTCGAGCGGCTCGGCGGCCGGATCGTCGAGGGAACGACCGTGGGCGACTGGCGCGGGCGCGACGCCACCGGCCGGGCGACGCTGGTGACCGACCGCGGCGACGTCCGGGCGCCCGTCGTCGTCCTCGCCGGCGAGGCGTTCCTCCGGCAGCTGCCCAGGCTCGGCCGGCAGCTCATCCCGGTCTACTCGCTCATCGTCCTGACCGAGCCGCTGACCGACGCGCAGTGGGCGACGATCGGCTGGGACGGACGCGAGGTCGTCGCCTCGACCCGGCTCTCGGTCGACTACCTGTCGCGGACCGAGGATGGCCGGATCCTTTTCGGCGGGCGTGGCGCGCCGTACCGCTTCGGCTCGCCGATCAGGCCCGAGTACGACCTCCACTGGCCGACCCACGAGATGCTCCGCGGCTTCGCCCGGGCCTGGTTCCCGGCCCTGAGGGGCGTCCGCTTCAGCCACGCCTGGGGCGGCCCGCTCGGGATGCCGCGCGACTGGCACCCGACGGTCGCCTTCGACCCCGCGACCGGCGTCGCGACGGCCCGCGGCTACGTCGGCCACGGCGTCTCGGTCGCGAACCTTGCCGGCCGGACGCTGGCCGACCTCATCGCCGGCGAGCGGACCGAGCGCACCGAGCTGCCGCTCGTCGGCCACCGATCGCGGGACTGGGAGCCGGAGCCGTTCCGCTGGCTCGGCGTCCGCTACACGCAGTGGGCCCTCGGTCGGCTCGACCGCCGGGCCGAGGCGACCGGCGTTCCCCCGACGGGCCGCTCGCTGGCCGAGCGGATCGCCTCGCACTGACCCATCGGGGCGCGGCCACCCGCGCCGACAGGAGGAGAGGACCATGACCGAGACCGCCGCCAGCCCAGCCTCGATCGCCGCGCCGACCGACCTGCTCTTCGGGGAGCTCGAGCCGACCGGCCCGCGCGCCGGTGCCGATCACGGCCACCCGATGACGGCCACGCGGGTCCTCCACGCGAGCCCCGACGGCGCCCTCCAGGTCGGCATCTGGGAGTGCACCGCCGGTGGCTGGTCGATCGTCGACCGGCCGGACACCGAGACCGTCCATGTCCTGTCCGGCCACGCCCGGATCACCGACGCCGACGGCACGACCCACGACCTGCTCGCCGGCGACGCGATCGTCCTGCCGCGCGGCTGGTCGGGGCGATGGGACATCCTCGAGACGACCCGCAAGCTCTACGTCACCCGGGCCGGCTGAAAGGAGCGACGATCGATGACCGCACAGACGGCGAGCCTGGAGGCGACCGGCGCGCAGCCCGACGCGGCCCAGAGCGAGAGCTCGATGTACGAGCTGTTCACCGGCCTGCTGACGATCCTGTCGCTCGGCGTGATGTTCTTCACCGTGATCGTCAGGATCCCCGAGGTCGACCAGGTCCTGGTGGCCATCGACACGCTCTTCTGCTTCATCTTCCTCTTCGACTTCGGCCGCTCGCTGATCCGGGCCGAGTCGAAGCGGGACTACATGTTCGGAACACGGCCGGGGCGGACCCTGCCGCAGGGCACCTTCGACCTGCTCGGCAGCATCCCGGCAGCCGGCGCCTTCCGGGCGTTCCGCGTCTTCCGTCTCACCCGTGTCGTCCGGATCCTCAGGCTGAAGCAGCCGAGGGAGCTCGCCCGGGAGTTCGTCGATCGGCGGGCCGACGCGGCCGTCTATCTCATCATCATCGGCGCGACCCTCGTCCTGCTCTTCGGGGGATGCGCCATCGCGTTCGTCGAGCCCTCGGCCGAGGGCTCGAACATCAAGTCCGGCTCCGATGCGATCTGGTGGGCATTCGTGACGATCACGACGGTGGGCTATGGCGACCGCTTCCCGGTGACGAACGAGGGTCGGATCATCGGCGTCCTGACGATGGCGACCGGGATCGCGATCTTCGGGGTGCTGACGAGCTACCTCGCGACGATCTTCATGGGCAGCAGCGCCGAGGAGGAGGCGGCGGAGGACAAGGCCGCGAACGACGCTGCCGAGGCGGAGGCCGCCACGGACAGGGCCCTCGCGGCCGAGGTCGCCGCGGTCCGGTCGGAGCTCGCCGAGCTGCGCCGGCTCCTCGTTGCGCGCGGGTCAGGTGCGCCGGAGTGAGCGGCCATCCGGAGCGCTACCGCCGATGCCGAGCGTGAGTCGCCGATGCCGCTCGTCCTGATCGCCATCGGCGGGGCCGCGGGCGCGGTCGCCCGCTACGTCGTCGACGGCTGGGTCGCCGAACGGGCCGCCGGGGCCTTCCCGTGGGGCACGCTCGTCGTCAACGCCTCGGGCTCGTTCGTCCTGGGCGTCCTCTTCGCCCTCGCGATCGAGCGCGACGTCCTGCCGGCCGACGTCCGCGGACCGTTGATGATCGGCTTCCTCGGCGCGTACACCACCTTCTCGACGCTGATGCTCGAGAGCTGGCGGCTATGGGAGGACGGCGCCGTCGGCATCGCCCTCGCCAACGTCCTGGGCTCGGTCGTCGTCGGCCTCGTCGCCGTCGTCGCCGGCCTCACCCTCGGGAGGGCACTCGGATGAGGATCGAGGGCACCGCGCTGCTCGCCAGGATCTATCTCGGCGAGTCGGACACCTGGCACGGCCGGCCGCTCTACGAGGCGATCGTCCACCGGCTCCGCGAGCGGGGGATCGCCGGGGCGACCGTCCTGCGCGGGATCGAGGGCTATGGCGCCGCGGCGCGGATCCACACGACGCGGATCCTTCGGCTGTCGGAGGACCTGCCGGTCCTCGTCGAGGTCGTCGACCGGGAGGACCGTCTCCGCGAGGTGCTGCCGGAGATCGACGCGATGATCGGCGGCGGGCTCATCACCGTCGAGCGAGTCGAGGTCGTCGCGTACCGTCCGTCCGGCGACGCCGGGGGCGCCGAGGCGGGTTGACGGCCGGCTCGTGTCGCGCAGCGGTGTCGCCGGGCCGCTGCGGGACGGCCGTGCGGCGGGGCGGGTGCCGGGCGGCGGTGCCCGGGGCGGCGGTGCGGCGGGGCGG
>CAZABC010000011.1:46188-47337 GCA_964483405.1 uncultured Anaerolineaceae bacterium | reverse complement strand
CCCGGGGCGGCGGTGCGGCGGGGCGGCGGGGCGGCGGTGCGGGGCCCCGGGGCGGCGGTGCGGCGGGGCGGGCGTCGGAACGGGGGCACCACCCGGCTGTTGCCTCACAGTCTGTATTCCTGAGCATCGGCCCGGCGGCCTGATCGAGTCGCACCCTCTCGTCGCCCCAGAGACCGCGAACCGACGCGAACGTCCGAATCGACAAGCCGATCGTGGCCCTTGGGACCACGAACCGACCGAGTCGAGGCGCGCGGTCGGAAATCGCAGACTCGCAGGCCACGATGGGCCAAGGCGAGATCGCAGGCCACGGTGGGCCAGGGCAAGGTCGGGGTGCCCGATGGGCCAAGGCGGGCCACGCCGCAGACGCGTGTCGGCGGTACCGGTCGTGGGCGGACCCGCGACGGCGGCGCCGCGGGGCCCGAGCGCCTACCCGGGCCCGTGCCCGCCGACCACGACGCCGTCTCGGAGCTCGAGGATCTCGTCGGCCACGTCGAGCATCAGCGGGTCGTGCGTCGCGACGATCGCGGTCACGCCCTCCGAGCGGACGATCGACCGGAGCAGGGTCATGATCCGGTGGCCCGTCTCGGAGTCGAGCTGGCCGGTCGGCTCGTCGGCGATGAGGAGCTGCGGCCGGTTCGCGAGGGCCCGGGCGATCGCCACGCGCTGCTGCTCGCCGCCCGACAGCTCGTGCGGCCGGTGGCGCGCCCGCTCGGCGAGGCCGACGAGCTCGAGCAGCTCGAAGACACGGTCGTCGCGCATCCGCGGATCGGCCCGGACGAGGCGGAGCGGGACCTCGACGTTCTCGGCGGCGGTCAGGATCGGGATGAGGCCGAACGCCTGGAAGATGAAGGCGACCGTGTGGCGTCGGACGTCGACGAGCTCGTCGTCGCCCATCCCCGAGAGCTCGCGTCCGTCGACGACCACGCGGCCGGCCGTCGGACGGTCCAGCCCGCCGAGGAGGTTGAGGAGCGTCGTCTTGCCACTGCCCGACCGGCCGCGGATCGCGAGAAGCCGGCCGCGACCGACGACCAGATCGACGCCGCGGAGGGCATGGACGACGTCGTCGCCGGAGGGGTAGTCGCGGACGAGGCCCTCGGCGATCACCATCGGGCCGCCGCCGGCGCCGGCCGTGCCGGGGCCGCCGCCGGC
>CAZABC010000011.1:20583-46088 GCA_964483405.1 uncultured Anaerolineaceae bacterium | reverse complement strand
GGGCCGCCGCCGGCGCCGGCCGTGCCGGGGCCGCCGCCGGCCACGCCGCTCACCGGCGGCCCTCGCCGGCGTTCGGGTCGGGGTGGATCTCGACGTGGTCGTCGACGAGCCGGACGACGACCCGGTCGCGGAGCCCGAGCGCCTCGAGGTGGGCCCGCGGCAGCTGGAGCCGGCCCGCCCGGTCGAGGACGGCGAACTCCTGGGCGACGACCCGGTGATCGCCCTCGTCGGTCAGCTCGGTTCGACGGACGGTCTCGGAGCTCGTCCGGCCGTCGCGGATCGCCACCGTCCGGCGGACCTGCTCCGAGACCAGCGGGTCGTGGGTGACGATGACGACCGTCGTCCCGAGCTGGGCGTTCACGTGGCGCAGGAGGGCGAAGATCTCGGCCGAGGTCGCCGAGTCGAGCTCGCCCGTCGGCTCGTCGGCGAGGACGACGGCCGGCTCGTTCGCCAGGGCGACGGCGATCGCGACGCGCTGCTGCTCGCCGCCCGAGAGCTGGCCCGGCCGGTGGGTCGCCCGCTCGGGCAGCCCGACGAGCTCGAGCAGCCCGAGGGCCCGGGCCCGCCGCGCGTCGCGGCCGTCGAGGATCATCGGCAGCTCGACGTTCTCGACCGCCGAGAGGTACGGCAGCAGGTTCCGCGCAGTCTGCTGCCAGATGTGGCCGACCGTTCGGCGGCGGTACGCGGTGCGCTCGCGGCCACCCATCCGGATGAGGTCGTGGCCGGCGACGATCGCCCGACCGGCGGACGGCGAATCGAGCCCGCCGAGGATGTTGAGGAGCGTCGACTTGCCGCTCCCCGAGGCGCCGACGAGGGCGAGCATCTCGCCCGGCTCGACGAGCAGGTCGAGGCCCTGGAGGGCGACGACCTCGAGGTCGGCGATCTTGTAGATCTTCACGAGGTTGTCGCAGACGACGATCGCGCCGTCACCGAAGCGGGGGCGGACGCGCGTCGGGCCGGGCCTCGGGGGACGTGCGGCCGGCGCCGGCGGCGCCGACAGGTCCTCGACCCGCGGCGTCGCGTCGAGGCCGGGCCCGGGTTCGGGGCCGGGCGCGGCGGTGCCGGGCCCGGCCAGCGCGTCCCGGGCGGGCCCGCCGTCGCCGGGTGGCGTCGGGCGGCGGTAGCGGGCGTTCGGATCGTCGGTCACTCGGTGCCTCGCCGGAGGACGGCGACCGGGTCGCTGGCTCGCTCGAGGGCGGCGGCCATCCCGATCGCGAGGACGAGGATGACAGCGAGGGCGATGGCGAGCGCGACGAGCTGACCGGGCACGAGCGCGAGCGGGACGTCGACGGGCGAGCCGACGACGCTCGCGAAGCCGAGACCCGGCAGCAGGATGACGAACGTCACAAGGCCGAGGAGCGCGCCGACGCCGAGCGCGACGAGGACGAGCGGTCCGTACTCGACGGCAACCAGCCGCGAGACCTGGCGGCCGGCAAGCCCGAGCGTGCGAAGCATCGCGACCTCGGGGGCCCGGGCGGCCCCGACGAGGGCGAGCGCCGCGCCGATCGCGAGGATCGCGTAGGTGGCCGCCACGATGGCCGCGGCCGTCACCCCCGCCACGACCGACGAGACGATCGGCGACGCGCGGAGCTCGCCCGCCCGCGCATCGCGGCCGGCGAGGACGAGGCCGGGGTCGACGGCGAGAGCGGCCTCGATCCCGTCGGCGGCGTCGGTCGGCGCGCGCAGGAACGCATCGGTCGGGCGCAGGGCGTCGGCCGCATCCGGCCCGACGGCGGACGCGAGCCGCGCCAGATCGGCGACGATGAACGCCTCGTCGAGCGGGAGCGTCGGGAAGGACGGCCGGATCTCGGCGACCCGGAACGTCACTCGCTCGCCGCCGACCGTGACCTCGAACGTGTCGCCGAGCGCGAGCTCGTCGCCACTGGTCGCGGCCAGGGTCCCGATGATCGCCGGCACCTCGGCGCCGGGCGAGGCGAGGTCGAGCGGGAACGCGGGCTCGACCGGCGTGCCGGCCGTGACGCGCGCGTAGGCAGCCATGTCGAGTGCGAGCAGCTCGGCGGCCACGACCCGGTAGCCGAGCGAGACCCGCGCCCGGTGCCCCTCGGCGGTCGCCTCGACCCCGGCGATCGCCGCCGGGTCGAAGTCCGACGGCAGCGGACCCGGGTCGCGGACGACCCGGAACGACGCCCCCGTCTCCTGCCAGGCGACGGCGTCCATCGCCCGGTCGAGGTGAACGAGCGTCGTCGAGCCGAACGCGCCGACGGCGGCGGTGACGAGCAGGACGAGGAGGATCGCGCCGCCGCCGCCGCCGCGCGACGCCTGGCGCAGCGCATGGACGGCGACGAGGTCGCGGCCGGTCGCCGCGACGGCCGCCGCCAGCCGGGTCACGACCGGATAGAGGCGCATCGCGACGAGCGCCGCGGCGAGTCCGAGGAGGAGCGGTACCGCCGCGACGAACGGGTCCGCCGACCCGATCGGACCGCCATCGCCGACCGCCCGGACCCCACGGTCGCGGAGCAGGAACGCACCACCGAGGGCCAGCCCGACCACCAGGAGCTCGAGGACGGTCCGGCGCGGGGCGGGCCGCCGGGCGACGCCGCCGTCGCGGTCGGTCCGGGCGGCCCGGTCGCTCGCCCGGGCGGCGCCGACGACGGCCCACGTGACGAGGGCGGTCGCGACGGCACCGACCGCGGCAGCCGCCAGCACCGTCGGGCCGAGCTCGCCGTCGGGCTCGGCGTGCGTCGCGAGCCAGGTCGCCACGACCACCGCCGGCAGCACGACGAGGATCCCCTCGGCGATCGCGGACCCGGCGACCTGGGCGATCGACGCGCCCCGGCTCCGCCAGAGCGCGACCGCGGTCCGGCGTCGCCGGGCGACGAGGAGCGCCACGAGACCGAGGGCGCCGAGCGTCACCGCCGCCGGCCCCACGATCGCCACGGCGAGGATCGCCTCGGCCGACCGCCACGCGGCCTGCTCCGCCGCGACGATCCGGAGCAGCCCGCTCCGGAGGATGGTCCCGCCCGGTCCCGCCGCGGCCGCCGAGGTCGGGAAGACCGCCTCGAGCCGGCGCAGGTCGGCGACGAGCGCGGAGGCCTCCTCGCCTTCGAGGCGCCCGGGGTCGACGTAGAACCGCCACGTGTACCGCAGGTCGGCCGGATCGAGCGCCCCGGCGGGCGTGGCCGCCGTCGCCGCCATGTACGCGTCGTACGCGTCAGGGCTCGCGACGACCGTCGCGTCGAGGAACTGGATCTCCGACGAGAGCGCCCGGATGACCGGCCGCTCGAGGACCGGCTCGCCGAGCCAGAACGACGAGCCGGGGTCCGGGGCGCGATACGTGCCCACGACCGCTGCCGCGAGCCGGTGGCCAGCCCGCCGGACCGTGAGCGGGTCGGACATGTCGAGCGACAGTCGAAGAGTGTCACCGACCGCGATCCGATACGCCTCGGCGGTGGCGTCGGAGACGGCGATCTCGAGGACCGGCAGGTCCCGTGGCGTCGCCCCCGGCTCGGCCTCGAAGTCCGGCATCGTCGAGGTCGTGCCGGCCGGCCAGCGGCCGCTCGTCAGCGCCAGCCGATCGGTGAGCCCAGGCTGGAAGCGCAGGATCGCGTAGCTCTCGGTCGGCGTCGGCTCCTCGATCCGGTAGCGGGGCGTCTCGGCCAGGAACGAGCGCTCGGCGACGAGTCCGCGGATCCCCGCCGGCAGCTGGGCCTCGAGCTCCTCGCCGACGATCCGGGCACCCTCGAGCGGCCCGCGCGCGTCCGGCCCGATCCGCCGGGCCTGGATGAGCTGGAGGTTCGCCTGGGCCGCGGGGGCGTCCTCGACCGCCCCACGGAGCGCCTCGTCGGCGACCCGGCCGAGGATCCGCGGCCCGAGGGCGAAGACGAGGGCGGTCGCGAGGACGAGCAGGGCGAGCCCGATCGCGGGCGCCCGTTCGTCGCGGAGGCGGCGGAGACCGACGAGCAGCCAGGCCATCGTCACTCGTCCCGCGCCCGCAGGACGCCGGCGAGGCCGATGCCGCCGAGCCGCCGGCCGACGAGGATGACGGTCACCGCGAGGAGCGCCCCGGCGATGAGCCACAGCGGCACGAGCGCGGCCCACGGCACGACCACCTGCGCAGCGGGGACCGTCGGCGCGCCGGTCTCGGTCAGCGTCGCGAACGGCAGGACCAGCCAGGCGAGGAGGATCCCGAGCGCCGAGCCGACCGCGACGCCGACGACGAGCAGGAACGCGCTCTCGAGCGTCATCCACGCCGAGAGCTGCGAGCGCGAAAGGCCGAGCGCCCGGAGCAGGGCGAACTCGCCGACCCGCTCCTCGGTCGAGACGCTCGCGCTGACGACGAACCCGATCGCCGCGAAGGCGAGGGCGGCGATCGCGCCGATGCCGAGCGCGCCGATGACGCCGAGCGGGACCGGGGCGGTCGCCATCGTCCGGGCGAGCGCCTCGCGGCCGACGACCTCCGCCGGCGGGTCGGCGCTCGCGGCGAGCGCGGCGAGGACGTCGGGCTCGCGCCCGGGCTCGACGGCGAGCCACCACTCCCCCGCCGGCACGACGGTCCCGACCTCGTCGAAGCGGACGAGCTCGAGGCTCGGCGCGTCGACGACGACGAACGGGCGATCGGGGTCGAGCGGGGCGAAGCCATCGACGATCGCCTCGACCCGCAGCCGGAGCGACTGTCCGTACGAGGTCGCGGCGACCGTGTCGCCGACGACGGCACCGGTGGCGTCGGCGAAGGCCCGCCCGACGATCGCCGGGAGGGCAGCGACCGGCTCGGGGCGTGCCTGGATCCGGAAGACGACGCCCGGATCGGCCGGCGAGCCGAAGATCGGCGGGGCCGCGCCCTCGCCCTGCCCGACGACGATCCGGCCCGGCGCCCCGTCGGGTGGCAGGTACGGCTCGACGATCGTCGGCTCGTAGACCCGCTGCTCGATCCGGAGCCAGTGCCAGTCGGCGGCGCCGGGGTCGAGCGACAGCGGCCTCCAGGCGATGGCGGCCGTTCCGTCGCCTGCGTCGGTCGCCTCGACCGGACCCAGCTCGATCGTCCCGCCGACGATCGCGAAGGCCGGCGCCGTGACGGTCAGCTCGAGCGCGACGAGCGAGACGGGGTCGCGGGGCCCGACCGTCCGGCCGTCGACCGTCGCGACGAGCGGGATCTCCGTCGTAGTCCGCTCGCCCTCGAGCGGGACGCGGCCGCCGGCGAACCGGGTCAGGCGCCCATCGCCGTCGACGACGACCGCGGCGACCTCGATGCCGGCCCGCGGATCCGGGCCCCCGCCCGGCGGCGTGTCGGGGTCGGGCTCGAGGAGCACCATCGCGGTGTCGAGGGTCACCCGGATGGCGGTCGGTACACCCGGGAGCGCGACCGCCGGCACCGCCGGGCGGGCGGCGGCCAGCGCCGCCAGGGCCGGTCGCGGATCGGAAGCGGCGAGCGCCCCGGGGACGGCGAGCATCGGCGCCGAGACGTCGCCCGGCAGGGCCAGCAGCTGGCCGTCGCGGATCGTCCGCCCGACGTCGAACGTCTGCCGGGCCACCGGCATCGCCGCGGTCACGCCGGGCAGCGCGCGATGACCCTGGCCGATCGCCCAGGCCGACCGAAGCGCCGTCTCGGGGGCGACGACGCGGACGTCGGCGGCGGCGCGGTATGCCGCCTGGTCCTTCTGCGAGCCGCTCCACGTCGCGGCATGGGCGACCGCGAAGGTCCCCAGCGCGACGGCGAGCATCAGCAGGAGCGCAGCCCGGGTGTAGCGCAGCGGCCGCCGGGCGAGCTGGCGCGCGCCGAGCGGCGAGACGAGGCCGCGGGTCCCCTCGAGCGCTCGCTCGGCGATCTCCGCCAGCCGGGGCAGGAGCCGGATCGCGACGACCGCGCCGGCGGCGAGGCCGATCGCGGGCGCCGCGACGAGGAGCGGGTCGACGCCGAGGACACCGCGGGCGTTGGCGGTGATCGGGGCGCCGTAGAGGCGGAGCTGCCAGAGCGCGAGGACGGCGACGACCACGAGGGCGAGGTCGATGCCGAGCCGCTGCGGGAGCGTCCGGCCGGTCTGCCGGGCGACCGATGCCCGGACGCCGGCGAGTGGGCCGCCGGTCGGGAGGGACGGCAGGACGAGGGCGAGGACGCCGAGCGCGCTGGCGAGGACCGACACGCCGAGGACCGCCGGCGTCAGGACCGCGCCGTCGAGCAGGCCGGCCTCGCCGAGCGGCCCGACCGATCCGAGCGCCCGGACGATGCCGAGGGCGAGGAGCGGGGCGAGCACGGCCGTCGGGATCGCGATGACGAGCGCCTCGAGGAGCGCCATCGCGGCGAGGTGGCCGGTCGACGCGCCGCGCGACCGGAGCAGCGCGTTCTCGGTCCGGCGCCGGTCGGCGAGCATCGCCGCGACGAGCAGGACCGCGTAGCCGGCAAGGACCGCGAACTGGGCGGTCAGCAGGACGATGCCGCTCCGGCTGACGAGGACCGAGCGGCTGACGGCGGCGAGCCGGGCGGGAAGGCCGGTCGACACCGTCGCCTCCGCGCCGCCGGCGAGGGCGCTGTCGAGTCGGGGGCCGAGCGTCGCCACGTCCTCGGCCAGCCGGTCGATCGTGTCGGCGCGGAGCCCGGCGACGTCGGGCAGCCCCCGCCACTCGAGGATCACCGCCCGGGCGTCGGCGGCGATCCCGGTCAGCAGGTCGACGGGCGCCACGAACAGCGGCCCGCGCTGGGCGAATGACGTGCCCGGCACCGACCCGGTGAGTCCGAGCGGATCGGCGAGCCAGAACGGGTCGGTCGCCCGCGGACGGACCACGCCGACGATCACGACCTCGACCGTGCTGGCCGCGCCGATCCGGGCGACGAGCCGGAGCCGGTCGCCCGGGGCGACGCCGAGCGCGGTCGCCGCACCCTCGGAGAGGGCCGCCTCGACGGGGGTCGCGCCGGCGGTCGGCCAGCGGCCGTCGACGAGCTCGGCGTGGGCCTCCAGCGCTTCCGAGCCCATGAACGAGGTCAGGTCGCGGACATCGCCGGGGTCGGTCGCCGCGTCGGCGAACGACTCGGTCCGGATGACGAAGGCGACCTGGCCGCCGGTCGCCCGGAGCGAGCGCTCGACCTCGGGGCGGACCGCGGCGTCGAGCGCCGGCGCCTCGGCGGCCGGCGCGACGACCCGGACGACGGCCGTCCGCTCGGCGACCGGCGATTCGAGGACCGCCCGGCGCAGGCCGCCGTCGGCGACCGAATCGGCGTACAGGACGCCGGCGGCGAGCAGCGTCGTCGCGCTCAGCAGGAGCAGGAAGGCAGCGAGGACGATCGGCCACTCGGCCCGTCCTCGATGGAGCACGGTGCGCCACAGGTCGAGCCAGCGCGGCACGCTCGGGTCGTCCTCCTCGTTCCTCGATCATCCGTACGCCGCGCACGGCCCGGTGGTTCGATGCGGCCGGCGTGGGATGCCCAGCGCAGGATGCACGCTCGGGCGCCATCATGCCGCCATGGGCATCGCTCCCGGGTCGGCGGCTCCGCGGCTCCTCGTCCTGTTCGACGCGGACTGCGGGCTCTGCACACGGACGGCCGGAGCGCTCCTCCGGCTCGACCGCGCCGGTGCGGCGGACGGGTCGCGGCGGTTGTGGCTCATCCCGCTCCAGCGGGCAGCGGCGGTCGCTCCCGACGCCCCGCCCGAGGCCCGCCTGCTCGAGGCGCTCCACGTCCGGACCGCCGACGGTCGCTGGCTCGCCGGCGGAGCTGCGGTGCTCGCGATCGCGGATGCCCTGCCGGCGCTCGGCCCGCTCGCCCGGCTCGGACGACTGCCGCTCCTGCGCGGTCTCGTCGAGCCCGCCTACTCACTCGTCGTGACCCACCGCGACCGGCTCGGGCGGCTGCTCGGCGCCGATGCCTGCCGGATCCGGGTCGCCGGTCGCTGACGGCCCCGCGGTAGACTTGTCGCTCCGCGCGCCCGTAGCTCAGTGGACAGAGCATCTGACTTCGGATCAGACGGTCGGGGGTTCGAATCCCTCCGGGCGCGCCACTATCAGCGGCTACGCCGTCGTTGCCCGCCCGGATCAGTAGACCTCGTCGTGGGTACCGAGCGCGACGAGGAAGCAAGTGTCGCCGTCCCACCGGAACAGCACCCGCAGGTCGTCGTCGACGCGGAATGCCCAGTAGTCGCCGAGATCGCCCCTGAGCTCATGGGTCCGGAGCAGCGGATCCTGGGGGCCGCTCGCGAAGCGCCGCAGGGCCGCTCGGAGCAATCCGTCCCGCGGGGACTTCAGCTTCCTTGCACGCCGCAGGAACCGGGAGGACGCGACGACCCGCACACTCGTACCGTCAGCCGCGCAGATCGTCGAGCAGGGCGTCCATATCCTCGTACCCGGTCGAGCCGCCGGCGACGTGCTCCGCCTCCGCCTCGCGGACCTCGCGCAGGAACAGCGCGCGACGCGCCGCCCCCGTGGTCCAGCAAGCATGCGCCGGGCCGTCGTCGCTTGTGCTACTATTCTGTACATGAAGCAGACCGTCGGCGTCGCCGAGCTGCGCCAGAACCTGAGCCGCTACCTGCGCCGGGTCGAGCAGGGCGAGCGGCTCCTCGTGACCGACCACAACCGGCCGGTGGCCGAGCTCGGACCGCCGCCCAGCACCGGCCCGGCACTGGACCGGCTGATCGCGGCGGGGCGCGTGTCGGCGCCGACCCGCCGCGGGCTGCCGGGTCCCCTGGCGATGGACGGGGACGTCCGTGCGCTGAGTCGTGCGCTCGACGAGATCCGCGGCGAGCGCTGAGCCGTGGCGCTGTTCTACGCGGACGCGTCGGCGCTGGTCAAGCTGGTCATGGACGAGCCTGAGAGCGCCGCGCTGCGCGCGTTCATCGCCGGCGCCGACCTCGTCAGCTGCGAGCTCGTTCTCGCCGAGGTGCCGCGGGCGATCCGCCGCGCCGCCGCGCTCGACCCACGGCTGGACCTCGAGCTGCTCGTCGCCCGCGCTGGCGGGGTGATCGAGGCGGTCGCCCTCGTCGCCCTCGACCGCGCGCTCCTCCTGGCCGCCGGTGCGCTGGCAGAGCCCGCGCTACGCGCCCTCGACGCGATCCACGTGGCCGCCGCGGCCAGCGTCACGCCCGTCGACGGCTTCCTCGGCTACGACGAACGTCAGGCGGCCGCCGCGCGACTCGCCGGACTGCGCACGTTCGCCCCAGGGGCCTAGGTCGACGGGAGGCGGACGGCCTCGTCATCTCCATGGGCGCGCCCGGAGGCCGACAACGCGCTTCCAGTCCGGCCGCACACGGCCGGAGCTGCGACGGATCCTGCCGTGCGGCCCCCCGGAGGTGACCGATGGACTACTTCAGTCTTTGCGCAAATACGCAATAATGGCTGCGCGGGTTCGGACGTCGAGCCGCGGCGGGTCGCGCTGCGCCGAATGTCACGGACACAAGGACGGTGACAAGGAGAGGTTCTGTCGTGGAGATGGTCATCGACTTCCCGGGCGGGGCCCGGGTCGACGCGCACTTCGGCGGCTTCGCCGTGCCGACCGATCAGCCGCCGGCCGGTGGCGGCCAGGGCTCGGCGCCGACGCCGTTCGCCACCTTCCTCTCGACGATCGGGACCTGCGCCGGCATCTACGTGCTCGGGTTCTGCCGGCAACGCGGGATCGAGACCGACGGGATCCGTCTCGTCCAGCGGATGCAGGTCGACCGCATGACCGGGCTGGTGAGCGACGTCGACGTGACGATCGAGCTCCCGGCGACCTTCCCGGCCAAGTACGCCGACGCGGTCGTACGAGCGGCCGACCAGTGCGCGGTCAAGAAGCACTTCGAGAACCCGCCGGTCATCCACGTCAGCAGCACGATCGCGGCCTGAGGGGCCGGGCATGCCCCCTCGCCTGCCGTCGCGAGCCGCGTGCCCGGTCGGCGGGCCGTGCGGGCTGTTGCTGTCGCGCTGCGTCCCGCGGGCTCGACGTCTCGTCAGCCGGGTGGTGAGGCTCACGCGGTCGATCTCGTCGGCCTAGGAGACGCCCGCCGTCTCGGGCCGACCAGCGTCGACCGCGGCGATGCCGATCGGGCGGACCAGCACTTGCGACGCCGCTGCGCGTGCGACAGCCTCGGCCGGTGGGACTGCGAGATGGCGAGACCCCCGAGGTCCCGCCCGGACCCCGGAGCGGAGACTCACCGTCCCCTGCGACCGACGCGAGGCTGGGACACCTGAGTCGGCGGGCGCCCGAGTCGCCCCCGAGACGCGCCATGGTGACGAGATGACGCGGGGGACCGAAGGGACCGGCGCTGCCGGCCTCCGCATGCCCGGCTCCTGGGAGCTGATCGGCGAGGCCATCGTCGGCGCGCGCCGGCCGCTCGACAGCGTCCAAGTGGAGGTCACGACCCGCTGCCCGGGCCGGTGCACCTACTGCCCCCATACGACCGGCCGAGAGCGATGGCGCTCCCACGACATGGACATGGCGACGTTCGGCCGGATCCGGCCACTGATGCGGCGCTCCGGCCGGGTGCACCTGCAGGGCTGGGGCGAGCCCCTGCTCAACCCGGCCTTCTTCGACATGGCCGCGATGGCCCGGAGCGCCGGCTGCCAGGTCTCCACGACCACCTGTGGCGTGCCCATGGACCCGGAGCTGGCGAGAGGGATCGCGCAGAGCGGGATCGACATCGTCGCGGTCTCGCTGGCGGGGACCGATGCGGCGTCGAACGGCTCGCGCCGCGGCGTGGGGTTCGACCGGGTCTGCGAAGCCGTGGCCACGCTGCAGGCGGCACGGCGGGGCCGGCGCGGAGCGCACCTGAGGATCCACCTCGCCTACCTCATGCTGGCCTCCGAGATGGAGGCCGTCGCCGGCCTCCCATCGCTGATGCAGCGCCTCGGCGTGCACGCGGCGATCGTCTCGACGTTGGACTACGTCACCGACTCCCGCCTGGCAGCGGAGGGATTCCCCCCGGACGAGCCGGCCAGGCTCGCCAGGGCCGCCGCTCTCCTCGCCTCGGCCGAGGCCGAAGCACGGCGCCATGGCCTGGGGTTCCGCTGGGAGCTCCCCTGCCCGACCGCACCCGGCACCAGCTGCCGGGAGAACATCGGGCGGTCCCTGTTCATCTCCGCGGACGGCTGGGTATCGCCGTGTGTATTCGTCAATGTCCCGACGGGCGACACGGATCCCATGCGGAGGGTGTTCGGCAACGTGCGCGACGCGGATCCGACGGTCATCTGGGGGAGCGCCGGCTTCCGGTACTTCCGCGAGCGTCTCGCCGGCGGCGACCCGGATCTGCCATGCCGGACCTGCCCGAAACGCTTCTGCGCCTGACGGAGCCGGGCGAGGGCCGGGGCCGCTCGTCGTCGCTCGGGCCCGCCCGACCAGCGCCGGATCGGCGCCTGCCATCCGGTCTGCGCCTCCATGCGTACATGAGACGTGATGACTCCGCCCCATTCCCGACCACATGAGGTCGCCCGCGAGGGCGACGACAATGGAGCGCCGGTCGCCGTCGTGACGGGTGCGACCGGGGCGACCGGCTCGGCCACGGCGAGGCGGCTCCTCGCGGCTGGCTGGCACGTCGCGCTCGTCGGGCGTGATCGCGAGCGGGTCGGCACCCTGGCGACCGGGCTCGGGCCGCGCGCGGTCGGCCTGGTGGCCGACCTGACCCTGTCCTCGGCGGTCGACGCGGCATTCGGCGAGGTCGTGGAGCGCCTCGGGCAGCCCCAGGCACTGGTCCACACCGTCGGCTCGACGATGCTCAAGCCGGTCCATACGCTGTCCGACGCCGAGATCGGCGAGGTCCTGAGCGTCAATCTCCTGTCGGCCTTCTACGCGATGCGGGCGTTCGTGCGTGCCGTACCACGAGGGCAACCGGCGTCCATCCTCCTGTTCTCATCGGCCGCGACGAGGATCGGGCTCATCAACCACGAAGCGATCGCTGCGGCAAAGGGAGGGATCGACGGACTCGTTACGTCGGCCGCCGCGACCTATGCGGCGAGAGGGATCCGGGTGAACGCGATCGCACCGGGCCTCGTCCGGTCGCGCCTCACCGAGCGGCTGGTCCAGAACGAAGCGACGCTCCGGGTGTCCGAGGCGATGCATCCGCTCGGCCGGATCGGCGATGCCGAGGACGTGGCCGCGCTGGCGGCATTCCTCGTCTCTGCCGATGCGGCATGGATCACGGGCCAGGTGATCGCCGTCGACGGTGGGCTGTCACAGATCAAGATCGCACCGCGCACGTAGCGCATCCGTCGCGCCGGCGTGCGGAGGGCCGTGCGACTGCCCTGGGCGACGTCGTCAGGCTGCGAGCTCGGTGGTGGTTCGAACGAGGTCGGCGAGCTCGCTGACCAGCTCGGCGACTTCAGCCCGGATCCCCGGATCGCGGAGGGCAAGGTCCTCGTCGAACGCTCGGGTCGCCGTCGAGACCGCGACCACGCGGTCGAGCACGTGCGAGCGCGTGCGGCCCAGCACGTTGACGACGGATCCGATCCCACCCCTCGCGCCACCCCCACCGGTCGACGCACCCATGACCGCGACGGGCTTGCCCGCCAGGATCCGGTCGGGCCCGCGGGAGGCCCAGTCGAGGGCGTTCTTGAGCACGCCGCTCGTGGCGCCGTTGTACTCGGGGGTCGCGATGAGCAGTGCGTCCGCGTCGACGATCGCGCGCCGCAGGGCAACGACGGTCGCGGGGAGACCCGCGTCCTCGACATCCCCGTCGTAGAACGGGATGGCGCCGAGGCCATCGAACGTCACGGTCGACACGCCGGTCGGAGCGAGCTGCGCCGCCGCCCGCAGGAGCGCGCGGTTGTACGAACCCCGGCGGAGGCTGCCGGAGACCATCAGGATCTTGACCGGCGCATCCGCCATGTCGTGGACCTCAGGTTCGGTGGCGGAGCACGCATGTGCTCCTACCTGAGGTTCGTCGCCGCCGGGTTCGTGGATGGGCCAAGCGCGAGGGTCGGGCGACCCACGAGCGCGTCAGTCATCGAGGGCGAAGGACTCGCTCACCTCGATGATCTCGGTCGTCCCGGTGTCCGACAGCGCCTTCTGGATGTCGGGATGGCGGAAGTAGGCTTCGACCGGCTTCTCGTCGTCCCAGTCGAACACGAGGTAGACCTCGTTGGGGTCGCTCGCGCTCCGATAGACCACCCCGCCCCTCGACCCGTACTCGCGGCGCATCGGGTTCGGATCGGTGACGACCGGGAGCCATGCGTCGTAGTCCTTCAAGCGTCGCTTCACGATGACCTTCATCTGGGCACCCCGCCTGTTCGCGCCCGGTGGGGTCGGACCAACGCGGCCCCCTGCAGCGCGAGGTCGCCCGATCGTAGGGCCGCCGCCGTCGGCTGGGAAGGGGTCGCGGATAATGCCTGGCATGACCGGTCCCGGGATCGAGGCCGAGCTCGAGGGCGCCCGCAGCGTCGACTTCCCGCTGCGGGGCGAGTGGATGGCCGTCCACACCCCCGGGAGCCGGATCCCGAGCCACGGCACCGACATGCTGGGCCAGCGGTACGCGTTCGACCTCATCCGGTTCGATCCGCGGAAGGGCGCCCGGTACCATCCCGCCGGCGGCCTGCGGACGCTGCTCCTCGGCGTGCCCACGCGCGAGTGTCATGGCTGGGGCGAGCCGGTCCACGCCCCGCTCGACGGGCTGGTGATCGCGGCCAGCGACGGCCTGCCGGAGCGCGCCCGGATCCATCCCGTCCGGGAGCTCCTGCTCGTCCTGAAGCACGGCCTGACCTTCCGCCCGACGCCACGTCACCTGCATCGCGTCCTGGGGCCAGGACCCGTTCAACACGCGGTTCCGCCAGTTCGTGAAGGAGGTCCATGGCGTGGACCTTGCGGTGGACGCTCCCCCCGAGGTCACGCCGATCGTCGACAACCGGTTCTAGCTGGCTCCGCGCTGGCGCCAGGCCTCAGTCGGGGTTCCTCGGCTCGAGGATGACGACCGCCGTCTCGCGCGACCGGCGAGCCGCAAACCCATCGAGGCCCTTGTCGTAGGTGGCCCAGCGCGCCCAGAGTCGCGGGCGCTCGTCGGGGTCGGCCGCGCGGGCGTGGACGGCGCGCGTGCCATCCGCCAGCTCGACCACGGTGTCGGGGTTCGCCTGGAGGTTCAGCCACCAGGCGGGCTCCGGGTCCGCCCAGCCGTTCATCGCCATCGTGACGAGATCGGGCCCGTCCTCGAAGTACCCGAGGATCGCCGTCCGCTCGATGCCCGTGCGTCGACCGACCGTGTGGAGGCGCATCATCCCCCACCGGACGTCGCTCGACGGCCGGAGCCCGATCCGGCCACCGGTGACGCGGTACAGCGCCCGATGGACCATCCAGGCGGCCCGGACGAACCAGCGCGGCGGAAGGGTTCCTCTGGGAGCGTCGGCCATCGACGCATTCTCGCACGCACCGGAGCCGCTCGAGCCCGACGAGGATGCCGCCGAGCGGCGGCGAGACGACCCACGGTGACGTTCTCCGCAGCCCGGCTCTGCGCCAGTCCCAGATGTCGGCGACCCCATCCCTGGCCGAGGACCCCGCGCTGTTACACCACGTCCTGGGACTTGACCCGGGGCGGGGCGGCCGCACCACCGTGGGTGGTGCTGGCGTGGGGTGATGTCGCCCGCACCACGCTGGGTAGTGCTCCAGCGGAACGGACGGCGCGTCACCAGTGCCGCTGGTGATGTGCGATCGGACGGGCTCGAGCCCGAGCGTGGGGGCGGCCGGCAGCGGCTCCCCGCGGGCGAGCGACCCGACGGAACACCAGTGGGGGTGGTAGGACCGAAGACGTGGGTCGGACCGGGGGCTGGCTGCGAGCGTCGGAGCGGGGCGCCGGCATGGGACTGGCGGCGCGAGACCGGAGCGGGGCGCCGGCACGGGACTCGCGGCGCGGCGCCGGAGCGGGGCGCCGGCACGGGACCGGCGCCGGCACGGGGCGGAGGCGAGCGGCGGCGAGCCTGCTCGTCGGCCTGCCGACCACCACTCCGGACACGCTCGCCGGCGTCCGGTACCGTTCGGCGACGAGACCCGGTCGTGGAGCGGCCGGCATGCGGAGGGCATCGGGTGGAGGCGGTCAGTTGAGCAGCGACGGGACGGCGACGACCTCGGTCGACCGGCGCGGGATACGGGCGAGCGGGCCGCAAGGGGTCACCTTCGTCGAGCTGTTCTTCGACCTGGTCTTCGTCTTCGCGGTCACCCAGATCACCGCCGGGACGGCGTCGGACCTGACGCCATCCGGCGTCTTGCGGTCGATCCTGGTCGGCTGGCTCATCTGGTGGGCGTGGACGCAGTTCACCTGGACGCTCAACCCGGCAGACACCACCCACGAGTGGGTCCGCGTCCTCACCCTCGCCGCGACAGCCGCGGCGTTCGTCATGGCTGCCTCCGTGCCGCGAGCCTTCACCGACGAGGCGATCTGGTTCGCCCTTCCCTACCTCGTCGTCCGGCTGCTCGGCCTCGGGCTGCAGGTGCGCGTCGAGATGGAGCGAGTCGGTGCCGACCATCGCGCGGTGTATCGCTGGGCCGCGGCATCGCTCGTGGGTCTGGCGCTGGTCCTGGTCGGCGCGCTCGTCGACCCGGAGCTTCGGAGCCTCGTCTGGCTCGCGGCGCTCGGCGCCGACTTCGCGGCCGCCACCATCGCCGGGCGGGCGACGACCTGGGACCTCGATCCGGCCCACCTCGCCGAGCGGCACGGGCTCTTCGTGATCATCGCCCTCGGCGAGTCGCTGATCGTGGCCGGGTCGGCCATCGCCGACGCCCCGCTCGAGCCAGGCCTCGTCGCGGCCGTCGGCGCGTCGATCACGGTGGCCTGCCTGCTGTGGTGGACGTACTTCGGCTGGCTGAAGGAGGCGCTGGAGCGTCGCTTCGCGGCGGCCGGCCCGCTCCGCCGCGGGCCCCTCGCGCGCGACGCCTTCAGCTTCGCCCACTTCCCGTTGATCGGGGGCATCGTCGGCTTCGCCGTGGCGGTCGAGGAGACGGTCGTGCACCCGGATGACCCGATGACCGGCCCGGTCCTGGCGGCGCTCGGCATCGGGGTGGCCCTGTTCGTGGCCTCGTCGGCGCTCTCCCTACGCATCCTTGGTGGCCCGGTCCTCGTGGTGCGGCTCGCGGCGCTCGTCGGGATGGGCGTCGCGCTCCTGGTCGCGGGGTCGGTCGGCACGCCGCCGGTGGTGCCGCTCGGCATCGCCGCGGCGTCGCTGCTGGCCATCGTCATCGTCGAGTCGGTGAGGCCGCCCGATCGCACGGCCGGCGGCCGCGAAGCTCGCGCGCACGAGCCCTCGCCCGCCGCACCACCCCCGGGACGGCTCGAGCCGCCTTTCGGTTGACGGCCCGCCTAGCATCAGCGGATGGCCGATCGCGTCCCGGCAGCTCGACCCCGGCCCGCCCGCCGGGGCAAGGCGGGGCTGACGGGCGCCCAGATCTCGGCGATAAACCGCTTCCCCGACGACAACCCCAACCCCGTCCTGCGGGTCGATGGCGCGGGTCGGCTGATCTACGCGAACCCGGCGAGCCGCGGCCCGCTGGAGGCGCTCGGCGTGCGACCTGGCGGGCGCCTCCGGGAGGTCGACCTCGCGCGGATCGCCGCCGCGGCCGAGGAGCGCGGCTTCATCGAGGTCGTGGCGGGCGCACGAACCTACGCGCTGTGGCCGGTGGAGATCGCCGAGCTCGGCTTCACGAACGTCTACGGCGTCGACGTGACGGCGGAGCGGGCGATCGTCAAGTTCCCCGACCAGAACCCGAACCCGGTGTTCCGGACCGACGCGTCGGGCGTCCTCATCTACGCCAACCCGGCGTCGAGCGGGCTCATCGCCGGCCTCGGTCTGGCGCTCGGCGATCACCTCCCGGCGGAGCTGCACGCGGCGCTGCATCGGGACGGCGCCGGGGCGGTCTCGGTGGAGTCGGGTGGCCGGACGTACGAGCTCGTCGCGGTCGACGTCCCGGGATTCGGGTTCCTCAACGTCTACGGCACGGACGTGACGTCCGAGCGGGAGCGCGCGCGGCTCGCCGCCGAGAACGAGCGCCTGCTGCTCAACATCCTCCCGGAGCCGATCGCCCAACGGCTGCGGGAGGGCGAGACGATCATCGCCGACCGGTTCGAGGACGCCACCCTGATGTTCGCCGACATCGTCGACTTCACCCGGATGTCGGCCCGGATGTCGCCGTCGGAGCTGGTCGGCGTGCTCAACGAGGTCTTCACCGTCTTCGACGGGCTCGTCGCGGAGCACGGGCTCGAGAAGGTCAAGACGATCGGCGATTCGTACATGGTCGTCGGCGGCATCCCGACCTGGTCGGAGGACCACGTCGAGCGGGTCGCGACGATGGCACTCGCCCTCGAGGGATGCGTGGCGCGCATCGAGCAGGCGGCACGGCTCGGGATCGCGTTCCGGATCGGGATCCACTGCGGACCGGTCGTGGCGGGGGTGATCGGGACGCGCAAGTTCATCTACGACGTCTGGGGCGACACGGTGAACGTGGCGAGCCGGATGGAGTCGCATGGCATCGCTGGTCGCATCCAGGTCACCCACGCGGTCCGGGAGCGCCTCGACGGGCGGTTCCGGTTCGAGCCACGCGGTCTCGTCGACGTCAAGGGCAAAGGGCCGCTGCCGACCTGGTTCCTCCTGCCGCCGAGCCCCACCGACCGCCCGTTCCCGGACGATCGGGTCGCCGTCGCTCCGGGCTGAGCGCGCCCGCGCGGCGGCGGGCGGGGCGTTCGGCGGGGCGGCGGGGCGGAGCAGGTCGGCGGCGGCGGCGGCGGGGCGGGGCGGCCGCGGGGCGGGGCGGCCGCACCACCGTGGGTGGTGCTGGCGTGGGGTGATGTCGCCCGCACCACGCTGGGTAGTGCTCCAGCGGAACGGACGGCGCGTCACCAGTGCCGCTGGTGATGTGCGATCGGACGGGCTCGAGCCCGAGCGTGGGGGCGGCCGGCAGCGGCTCCCCGCGGGCGAGCGACCCGACGGAACACCAGTGGGGGTGGTAGGACCGAAGACGTGGGTCGGACCGGGGGCTGGCTGCGAGCGTCGGAGCGGGGCGCCGGCATGGGACTGGCGGCGCGAGACCGGAGCGGGGCGCCGGCACGGGACTCGCGGCGCGGCGCCGGAGCGGGGCGCCGGCACGGGACCGGCGCCGGCACGGGACTGGCGGCGCGAGGCCGGAGCGGGGCGCCGGCACGACATCCCGCCGACCTGATCGACGGGGCCAGCGGCCGACCGTCGACCAGGCCCGTGGTGGCTCGCGCTCGCGCTCGCGCTCGCGATCGGGATCGCGGCCAAGGCCGGCGGCGTCCCCGCCTAGAGGACGAGGCGAGCCCGCATCACGTCCCCGGCCGGCCCGGGCCCCACCTCGAACCCGAGCCGTGCCGCGGTCGCCAGCATCGGCGCGTTGTCGGCCCGGATGTCCGCACCGAGCTGCTCGAGCCCCTCGGCTCGGGCGATCGCGACGATCCGCCGGAGCAGCTCGGTCCCGATCCCGCGCCCCTGGAACGCGTCAGTCACGAGGACCGCGAACTCGCCGGCCGGGGTCCCGAACAGTCGGCTCAGGCGGGCGATCCCGACGATCCGCGGCTCGCCGTCGTCCGCCTCGTGGACGGCCACGAGCGGGAGCTCGCGGTCGTAGTCGGAGAAGCAGATCCGGATGAGCCGCTCGTGGGTGGTCCGCGCGTCGAAGCCGAGGTTCTCCATGTAGCGGCGGTAGACGGTCTCGGGCGAGAGCGAGCGATGGAACTCCACGACCAGCGGCTCGTCCTCGGGCCGGATCGGGCGGAACCGGAGGGGGGTCCCGTCCGGCGCGGTCCACGTCCCCTCGTAGCGGCGTGGGTAGGGGCGGATCGCCAGCCGCGGCAGGGCCTCGGCGGGGAGGGCCGGGTCGTGGAGGACGACCCGCGCGTCGAGGGCGATCAGGCGCTCGGGCGAGGCGAGGAGCGGGTTGATGTCGAGCTCGGCGATCCAGCGCTGCTCGACGACGAGCTCGCTGAACCGGACGAGCAGCTGCTCGAGCGCCTCCAGGTCCACCGCGCGGCGCCCCCGGATCCCCTTGAGGGCCCCGTGGATCTTCGTCCGCTCGATCATCCGGCGGGCGAGCGTCGTCGTGAGCGGCGGCAGTCCGAGCGCCCGGTCCTTGAACAGCTCGACCAGCTGCCCGCCCATCCCGAACAGGAGCACCGGCCCGAACTGCGGGTCGATCGAGCTCCCGAGGATGAGCTCGTAGCCGGTCCAGTTCACCATCGGCTGGACCGTCACGCCCTCGAAGTGCTCGGCGCCGCGGCGCTCCGCCACCGAGGTGCGGATCGCGGCGAAGGCCGCCCGGACCGCCGCGGCTTCCTTCAGGTTCAGCTGGACGCCACCGACGTCGGTCTTGTGGGTGATCGTGTGCGAGAACAGCTTCACCACGACCGGATAGCCGATCCGCTCCGCGGCCGCGATCGCCTCGTCCTCGGTCGCCGCGACGACGGTCTCGGTGATCGGGATGCCGTACGCGGCGAGGAGCTCCTTCGACTCGACCTCGGTCAGGAGCGTCCGGCCCTCGGCCCTGACGGCGTCGATGAGGGCCCGGGCGCGGGCCCGGTCGACCGGCATCTCCTCCTCGTCGGGCAGCGTCGGTGTCTCATAGATGTGCTCAAGGTCGCGCTGCAGCCGCCACGTGTCGTTGAAGATCCTGACGGCCGTGTCGGGGTACGGGAAGGTCGGGATGCCGGCCTCGCGGAGGAGCCGCGCCCCCTCCGCCACGTCGGTCCCGCCCATCCACGAGGCGAGGACGGGCTTGCCCTCGACGTGGGCGAGGTCCGCCAGCGCCCGGGCCGTGCCGAGCGGATCGGTCATCGCCTGGGGGGTCAGGATGACGAGCAGCCCGTCGGCGTTCGGATCGGCCGCCGCGATCTCGAGGGCCGCGGCATAGCGGTCCGCGCCCGCGTCGCCGAGGATGTCGATCGGGTTGTTGTGGCTCCACGGGCCGGGCAGGATCTCGTCCAGGCGCGCCATGGTCTCGGGGGCGATGTCGGCGAGCTCGCCGCCGCCGGAGATCAGCGCGTCGGTCGCGAGGACGCCGGGCCCCCCGGCGTTCGTGAGGATCGACAGCCGGCGACCGGCGGGGCGAGGCTGCTTGGCGAGGACCTCGGCGACGTAGAAGAGGTCGGCGATCGCGTCCACCCGCAGGACGCCGACCCGGGCGAAGGCGGCCGCGAGGACCTCGTCGCTGCCGGTGAGCGAGCCGGTGTGCGAGGCGGCCGCCCTGGCGGCCTGCTCGGTCCGGCCCGGCTTGATGACGATGATCGGCTTGGTCAGGGCGACCTCGCGGGCGGCCGAGAGGAAGGCCCGGGCGTCGCCGATCGTCTCCATGTAGATGACGATGCTCGTCGTGTTCGGGTCGTTGCCCAGGTAGGTGATGACGTCGCCCCAGCCGACATCGAGCATCGACCCGAGCGACACGACCGCGCTGAACCCGACGTCTTCGTTCCGGCTCCAGTCGAGGACCGCGGTGAGGAGCGCTCCCGACTGGCTGACGAAGCCGACCTTGCCGGGCTTGGCGATGCCCTGGGCGAACGTCGCGTTCAGGCCGCTGATCGGGCTCATCACGCCGAGGCAGTTCGGCCCGACGATGCGCATCCCCGACGATCGCGCTCGCTCGAGGATCCGCCGCTCGAGCTCGACGCCCTCGGGCCCGACCTCCTTGAACCCGGCCGAGATCACGATGACCGACCGGATCCCGAGCTCGGCGCACTCGTCGATGACCGCGGGGACGCTCGGCGCGGGCGTGACGACGACGGCGAGGTCGACCCTGTCGGGGACGTCGGCGAGGGTCGGGTAGGCCTTGACGCCGAGGATGCTCGGCCGCTTCGGGTTGATCGGGAAGACGGTGCCGCCGAACGGGCTGCTGAGCAGGTTCCAGAGGACGGTCCGGCCGACGCTCCCCGCCTTCTCCGTCGCGCCGACCACGGCGACCGTCGATGGCGCGAAGAACGGATCGAGCGGATTGCGCGCAGCGCCGAGGACGTCCGAGGCCCGGTCGCGGACCTGGCGGCGGGCGGGCGGGGGTGCCTCCGTCTCGGGGGTCGCGGCTGGGTCGATCTCTCCGACGGCGGGCACGATCGCGGCGCTCCGGTCTGGCACGGTCCGTGGCTCCGGTTGCGGGCTCGGGACCGACGGGCCCGCCGGAGGTGGTGGTCAGGGCAAGGATAGTCCGCCGGCTCACGAGCGCCCGCGCGGGCCGTCACGCTCCGCTCGGGCCGTGCGACGATGGCGCGGTCATCGTGGATCCGGTGACGGTCTGCGGCGCTATGACCCGCGAGGACGATCGGTGAGCGACAGAGGCGAGGGCGTCCCGACCTGGCGGAGGCGGCTCCTGACCCCCCATCCGGTCGCGTACCGGCCGACGCGCGGGTCCCGCGACCTGGCGTTGCTCATCGAGAAGGGGCGGTCGGGTCTCGGCGCGGTCGTCTGGGACGGCCGGACCGGCTCGTGGACCGCGGTCCCGGGGGTCGAGGCGACGTGGGGCGCGACCCTGACCCCCGACGGGCGGTGGCTGATCCAGCTCGACGATCCGCTCGGCACCGAGGTCGGACACCTCCATGCGACGTCGACGGTCGAGTGGCGTCCGTCCAGGTCGGGCGTTTGGACGCCGGCAGCCATGACCCGCTCGAGCGCGCCGAGGAGCCGGCGGGCCGCGCTCGCCTCGCCGAGGTGCTCGAGCATCAGGACCGATGCCCAGAGCTGCCCGAGCGGGTTCGCGGTCCCCCGCCCGGCGATGTCGGGCGCCGACCCGTGGATCGGCTCGAACATCGACGGGTGGGTCCGGGTCGGGTCGATGTTGCCGCAGGGTGCGACGCCGATGCCGCCGACGAGCGCCGCCGTGAGGTCGGACAGGATGTCGCCGAAGAGGTTCGAGGCGACGATGACGTCGAACCTGGTGGGGTCGAGGACGATGAGCCCGGCGAGGGCGTCGACGTGAACCTTCGCCAGCTCGACGTCGGGGAAGTCGGTCGCGACCTCGGCCACGACCTCATCCCAGAACGGCATCGTGTGGACGATCCCGTTCGACTTCGTGGCCGACGCCACCCGGCCCCGCCTCGTCCGGGCGAGCTCGAAGGCATAGCGCGCGATCCGCTCGATGCCGCGCCGGGTGAAGATCGCCTCCTGGACGGCGAGCTCGCCCGGCCCCCCGCGGCCGAACCTCCCGCCGACCTCGCTGTACTCGCCCTCGGTGTTCTCGCGCACGACGACGAGGTCGACCGGCACGCGGTCGACGGCGAGGGGCGCGCGGATGCCCGGCAGCGTCCGCGCCGGCCGCAGCGAGACGTACTGGTCGAACGCGCGCCGGATCGGGATGAGCAGGCCCCACAGCGAGACGTGGTCGGGGACGTCCGGGCGCCCGACGGCGCCGAGCAGGATGGCCTCCGCGCCCGCCAGCCGATCGAGCCCGTCGGGGTCCATCATCGACCCGGTCCGGAGGTAGTGGTCGCAGCCCCACGGGTACTCCTCCCATACCAGCGAGAACCCCTCGGTGGCGGCGACGACGTCGAGGACGCTCCGGGCCGCGCGAACGGTCTCCTGCCCGATGCCGTCGCCGGGGATCGCGGCGATGCGATAGCTGGCCAAGGGCTCGGTCCTCCCGTGCGTGGTCGCCGACCAGTCTAGGTCGGAGCCGCCGGGGCGAGCAGCGGATCGCGCCGGCCAGCGGGACACGCGGCGTAGATTCCGGCCATGGGCCGCCTCGCCCCGCGCCCTCGTCCTCCGCCACACCCGCCTTCGCCCGGTCCCCGGCCTCGACGAGGTCCGCCTCCACCTCGCCGACGACGCGCTGTCGCTCTGGCGCGCCGTCCAGGTCGAGATCGACGACCCCCGACGTCGCAAGACTGCGATCAGCCCCACCGGCCGATCGTCACGGCGTCGGCGGTCGCGGGGTCGACGGCAGCCCCGGGAACGGCTCGAGCAGACCGAGCTCGATCGCCCGCTCGACCGCCTCGCTGCGGCTGGAGGCCCCGAGCTTGCCGTAGATGGAGATCGCCTGGGTCTTGACGGTGTGCGGGGAGAGGAAGACGCGCTCGCCGATCTCCCGGAAGGTCAACGGCGTGGACAGGATCGGCAGCAGTCAAAGCTCGGCCGTCGTGAGAGCCGAGGCACCGGCGAGGGATCCTGCCGCATCGCGCAGTCGGTGCCGCATCTCCGCCAGCCGCCCACCGAGGGTCCCGAGGTCCGGGCGGCGGCGCGCGATCGCCTCCGCCTCGGCGACGACGTTGCGAGCGCCGGCGGCGTCGGCGATCCGGCTCTAGCGCGGCGGCAGCTTGATCCGCTCGGGGTCGATCTCGTAGGTCCACGGCAGACCCGAGTTCTTCCAGCCGTTCTGCATCCGCATCCCGTCGAAGACGCTGTCGGGATCCTTGACCGTGCCGCCCTCCCAACCGTCGAGGATGTTCCAGGCGTTCGTGTACCCGGCCGCCTTCGCCAGCAAGTTGATGGCCATCGCGGAGCGGCCGCCCGACCGGCAGGCGACGAGGATCTGCTCGTCGGGGCCGGCCCAGGCCCCGACGGCCGCGACGAACTCCGGGTTGAGCTCCCAGCGGAGGGCCCCCTTGTCGGGGTCCCACTCGTACGTCTGGAGGGCGAACGGGATGTTCCAGGCCATCGGAGCGTGGCCGACGAAGACGTACTCCTCCGGCGTGCGGACGTCGAGGATCTTCAGGCCGGGGTCGGCCTGCCACATGTCGTAGGCCTCCTTGGCCGTCACGTAGAGGCCGAGGCTTGTCTGCCGAGCCGGGGCGATCGACTCGACGGGGTGGTTGGCGATCATCGGACCCTCCCGGCCGGGCAACGGCCGCGACCCGGCTACCCGAGCCGGAGGCTCATCGCATCCTGCAGGTCGGTCGGCGCGGGCAGCCGGGCGGCGCTGCGCTTCCTCCACTCCTCGTCGAGCAGCTCGGCGGCGGCCTTCTCGAGGAACTCCGGCGCGGCCCACTCGCGCACGTCGAAGCGTTCCTGGATATACCCGTGGCTGTGCATGAAGTCGGTGTTGCCCTGGAGGACGGCCAGGTTCTGCTCCGACAGGCTCGGCACCAGGTCCACGTCCTTGATGTTCCGGTAGGTGTCCTCGACGTCGAGGTAGTAGGTCTGCCGGTCGAGGATCGCCGCGGCCGCGTGCTTGTGCGCGTTGGACCAGCGGCCGACCTTGATCATGCCCTTCATGATCGCGACGACGAGCTCCGGGTGCTGCTCCGCCATCTCGACCGTGCAGGTGAGGGTCGCCGGCACGTTGGCGCCCTGGAGGGTCCAATCGGGGTAGTCGGCCAGGTTCTCGATGGCCTTGAGCCTGCCCGTGGCCTCCTGGATGTGCTGGAACGGACCGGTCTGGGTGTAGATCGCGTCGACGACGCCCTCGAGGAGCGCCGTCTCGAGGGGCCGGAAGGCCAGGTCGTGCTTGTGGTCCCGTTTCAGCCACAGCTCCGAGGGGTTGTACATCGGGGTGAGCATCTCGGGCTTGTCGTACCAGTCGTCGGGGTACGGGAAGTCGACGATCTCGACGTCGTCGCGGGTCATGTCGTTGAGCATCAGCATCAGCTCGATGCCCTGCTCCTCCTGGACCCGCCACCAGTCGTTCTTGATCGTGTTCAGGCTTCGGGTGATGCCGATCTTCTTGCCCTGGAGATCCTTCATCCGGAAGAGAGGGTCCTGGGCGCGCACGAGCATGCAGCCGCCCTCGTAGACGTGGGTCGTGCCCAGGAGCCGGGTGCGGCGGACGTCCGCGTTGACGTGGATGGCCGGGAAGCACCCGCCGTAGCGGATCATGTTGTCGAGGTTGTGGATGTAGTGCGGGTACCAGTCGTTCTCGCGGCTGTCGCGGAGGTAGCGGTAGGTGACCCCGATCTTCTTGAGCTCCTCGCGGACCCAGCCCAGCTCCTGGTCGACGTTGCTGGGGGACACGAGGGGGCAGTTCGTGTAGTAGACCTCGCTCCAGTCCAGCTCGACGGTGTGCAGCGTCTTCCCCTGGACGGTCATGGTCGGCATGGCTCGCTCACGGCTCCGGTCCGATCCGCCACCCGACCGGCGATGACGACGATGCTTGGGGTCACGCGGGCCCGGTCGCCCCGCTCCGGGTCGAGTCTCGGCGACACTCCCGGATCCGGCATCGCGCGAATCGCGTCATCCGGAGCCCCGGCGACCGTCGCGATGGGCGCTTGACACGCGCCGCTCCGCGTCCTTACTATTCCCTACAGTTAAATAACCTCTCAGCTAACCAAGCCGAGGAGCGGGCTCCGCCCGGACCATGACCGCCGCCGACCCCCTGAGCGTCACCTTCGCCGCCCTCGCCGACCCGACCCGGCGGGCGATCCTCGCGCGGCTGGCACAGGGCGAGGCGACGGTGTCGGAGATCGCCCGACCCTTTGCGATGACCCTGCCGGGCGTCTCGAAGCACCTGCGCGTACTGCGGGACGCGGGCCTGATCGCGCAGGGACGGGAGGCGCAGTGGCGGCCGTGCCGGCTCGAGCCGGCCCGGCTGGCGCTCGTCGATCGGTGGCTGGCGGAGTACCGCGAGCTCTGGGAGGCACGCTTCGACCGGCTCGACGCGTTCCTCGCCGGGACCGTTGGCCCCGCAGGCACCACGACCGAACGGGCGGCGCCGGTCGCCGACCCGCAGACCGCCGGCCCGAACGCCGGCAAGCGCAAGG
>CAZABC010000011.1:0-20483 GCA_964483405.1 uncultured Anaerolineaceae bacterium | reverse complement strand
GGCGTCCCCATGACCACGCAGCCCGCCACGACCGTCGGAACGGCCGACCTTGAAGAGCTCACCTACACCGTCGAGCGGACTTTCGCGGCCCCCCGCGAGCGGGTCTTCCGGGCATGGACCGACTGCGAGGCGCTCGCCCAGTGGTGGGGACCGAAGGGCTGGTCCCTCCCCTTCTGCGAGATCGACTTCCGGCCCGGCGGCACCTGGCGCTACATGATGCGGGGCGAGGGGCCGAACGGGACGATGGATGCCTGGGGCAAGGCGGTCTACACCGAGATCGTCGCGCCCGAGCGGATCGTCTACCAGGACTTCTTCACCGACGCCGACGGCAACGTCTCGCCCGGCATGCCCGAGATGACGATCGAAGTGGACTTCATCGCCGAGGGCGACGCGACCCGTCTCTTCAGCGTCAGCCGCTTCCAGCGGGCCGAGGACATCGAGATGGTCCTGAGGATCGGGATGGAGGAGGGCCTCAAGGACACCTGGGACCGCCTGGAGGCGTACGTCACCGCCTGAGCGCGGCGCCGGCCGGCGGGAGCCGGCGGGACGCTCAGCCGCCGTGCTCGGCAGGCCCCGCTGGCACCTCGCCGACGATCTCCCAGTGGTCGGCCCGAAGGTCGCGGCCGATCAGCCAGGCGTCGTCCTCGGGGTAGAACACCGCCCGCGTGACGTCGTCGCCGGCGAACGCCCGGATGGAATCCTCGGACGCCCACAGCGACAGCGTCAGGATCTCGTCGTGGTCGCCGGCCCGCCGCGCCATGACGTAGAAGCCGCGGCTCCCCGGCGTCGCCCGGGAGTCGCGCAGTCCGGTGCGACCGACGATCCCGAGATACGCCGACCCCCGGCCGGCCTCGACGGTGCCACGCCAGGTCCTCGCGATCATCGGGTCCTCCGGCACGACAGGTGCGGCTGAGGTCGCGAGGATAGGGTTCCGCGGATAACCTGTCAATGAACCATAGCAGTTACTGTCCGGCACGCCCGCGCCGCTCGCCGATGAGACCTCGGACGTGGAGGACGGTCGCCACGGCGACGAGGGCGGACGACCAGATCGGGATCGTCCGGGCGATCGGATCGGGCAGGAAGATGTCCGACACCGAGCCCCGCCGGGCCCCGAGACGCTCCGCGAGCGGCGTGAGCGGGCAGACACCGCTGTTGGCGACGAAGACGACCGCCTCGGTCGCGACGAGGCCGGCGGCGACGGCGACGGTCCGGTCGCGCCGTCCGACCACCCCGCTGATCACCAGCCACAGGATCGCAGCCAGCTCGACGAGGAAGACGGCCGAATGGACCGCCTTGACGACGACGAGCCGACTCACGCGACCGCCCTCGGCCTGACCGTCGTCTCCGAGACCGATCCCAGTCGTCCGATCCGGCCCCCGATGACGCGCCCCATGGCCTCCCTCCTCGTCGCGGCACGGTCGAGCATACCGGTCGGATCGACCCGCGCGGTCACTCGAGCCAGGACCACGTGGTCCGCCCGACGGGCGACGCACGAGCGGCATCCCAGGACCGACGGCGGACCCTTCGATCGCCGCGGTCCGAGGCTCGAACCTTCTAGGGCAGTCGTTGCCAGGCTGGTGGGCAAGCCGGCGGCACGACAGCGGGCCATCGGACGCTCGCCAATGCCACGGCCCACGAACCTGTCGGCAGGGCGGCCCTCAAGCCAGGAGCGCCGTCTCGACCTCCCGGACGATCGCCAGGATCGCCGCATGGCGATCGGCCAGGGCGTCGACGGCGATCCGAAGCCGACGCCGACCCTGGGGCGTGATCGTGAGGACCGTGGCCCGCCGATCTGCCGCAACGACGCCGCGCTGTTGCCTGATGAGTCCGGCAGCCTCGAGTCGCGCAAGCTTCTTGGAGAGGCCGCCGCTGGTCAGGCTCACGTGCTCCCGAAGGTCTCGCGGCCGCAGCGGCCCTCGCGCGGCGAGAGCCGAGACGATGACCACGTTCTCGTTATCGCGCCCGATCCCAGGATCGAATCCGACTTCCATGGTCGCTCCGACGGCGAGGCCAAGTCGCCCGAGGCCGACCATGACCGCGTGCGCACGGGCACGGTCGACGGTGCTCGGCAGCGGAACCGCGTCCGACCCGCGCGCTCGTCCGCCGAGCGCATCGCGGAGGTCGGCGAGGAACGCCACGACCTCGGGACCGTGGTCGCTCACGACGCGAGCGATGGCGTCGGCGACCCGCTGGCGTTCGGATGTGAGCGTGACCAAGACAGCACGGCGGTCGCCATCCAGTGCGTGATGGCTGCGCGACACGAGCCCCAGGCCCACGAGCCGGTCGAGTTGGTTGGTCGTTCCCCCGCTCGTGAGCTGTGTGATCGCCCGGAGATCGCGCGGCCGAAGGGGACCTCGCTCGGAGAGTGCACTGATGACGAGGACGGTGCCCGTGCCGGTCAGGCCCTCGTCGACCGGCTCGGCGAGGGCGGCGGTGAGCCGGCTGCCGAGCGAGCCCAGGAGCAGGCCGATGCGGTCCAGGCCAGAGGCGACCGATGCGGAGGTGGCTGACATTTGACCCGGCAGACGTGGTCCGCGGATGATCAAGCGGTCGGTCGAGTCTAGCCTCCCCGTGTCCGGCGGCGAGCCCCGGCTGACCGCGGCGAGGTCCGCGGTCTGGACCGGCGAGGATCCCGGCGCGTCGAACGACCCCATGTATACTTCCGCGCCAAGCGACTTGTGCCGCATCGACCGATGGTCGCGGCAACGGCATCCGCGGCCCGCCGACCGCCGGGTCACGATCGGGAGGGAAGGACATGGGCGGACGGCCCCTCGGGATCACCATCATCGCGATCTTCCTGGCCGCGAGCGGCGTCTTCCAGCTGCTCGTCGGCACCGAGGCGCTCGGCGTCACGAAGCTCGGGCTCGCGGCGGCCGTCGAGGCTGCGCAGATCAGCGGCTGGGCGTCGATCATCTCCGGTGGGCTCACGATCCTCGTCGCCGGCGCCCTCTTCACGCTCGCCGGCTGGTCGTGGACGCTGGCCGTCGTCGTGCTCGGTGTCCGCATCCTCGTGGACCTGTTCGCGGTGCTGACACACGGCATGGGCTCGACGATCGGATCGGCGGCCATCGGCAACGCGGTGATCTCGGCGGTCATCCTCTGGTACTTCATGCGCCCCGGGGTCAGGGGTGCGTTCGGCCGGTAGGCTCGCAGCGCAGGTGGGCATCATGGCGCGGCGTGACGAGGCCCGGTGGCGGTACGAAACCGAGGCCCGGGCCGCCGCGGGGTCGCCGGGCTCGTGATGGATGGCGGGCGGCCGTCGATCGACCGTCAGCCGCCGTCCGTCCCGAGCGAGGGCACGCTCGTCCGGCCGGGCGCGGAGCGCTACCTGCTGCTCGTCATCGTCGCGTTCGTCGTGGCGGTGGTCGGGACGCGGTGGTACCTGCAGGCGACCGGCTACCCGCAGGTCGGGGGCGGTGAGCTCCACATCGCCCACATGCTGTGGGGCGGGGCGCTCCTCCTCGGCGGCGCGCTCCTGATCCTCGTCGTGGGCCTGGGCTGGGCGCTGACGGTGTCCGCCATCCTGACCGGGGCGGGGACCGGCCTGTTCATCGACGAGGTCGGCAAGTTCATCACCTCGTCGAACGACTACTTCTACCCGCTGGCGGCGCCGCTCATCTACGGGCTGCTCCTTGCCCTGATCCTCCTGTTCCTCGTCCTCCGCCGGCGCCCGGGCGGGGAGCCGGCGGCGAGCCCGCCGGAGTGGCTCGCCCGCTGGGAGGACGGCCATCTCCCGCGTCGGCGGTACCGGCGGCTCCTGGTGGTCGGGCTCGGCCTCGTCGGCCTCGGCTGGGTCCTCTCCCTGGTCGTCTTCGTGCTGGTCGATCCCGCCACGCTCCACGAGGCCATCGAGCGCGCGGTCGACATCCCGGGCGACCGTGTCGAGCGCCCCTCGGATCCGCTCTTCTATGGCCTGGAGGCCGCCGTCCTGGGGGCCGCCGGCGTCCTCCTGCTCGGCGCCGCGACCTTCCTCGGCCGCGGCCGCGAGCGCGCCGGCACCGCCCTCGGCATCACCGGTCTCGTCGTCGCACTCACGGCCGGCGCCATCGTCAGCCTCTACGTCGAGCAGGTGTCGGCGATCCTCGCCACCCTGGTCAACGCCGGGCTGCTGCTCGCGGTGGTCCACTACCGGAGCCGCTTCGGGGTCCGGGCACCGGCGAGCTGACCGCCCGCTTCGCGGCGAGCCCTGGCAGCGCGAGGCACGACCAGGTCGAGCGCCACCCGGGTCGGTGCCGCCGTCACAGCGCGACTCCGCGATCATGGCGGTCCAGCGAGACGGTCGGCGACGTTCGCTACCCTTGCGAGCCATGCGGCTCGACGCCCGCCAGCTCAACCGGGCCACCCTCCAGCGCCAGCTGCTGCTGCGCCGCGAGCCCCTCGACGCGGTCGCGGCGGTCCATCGCGTCGTCGCGCTCCAGGCCCAGGGGCCCGCTTCGCCATACCTCGCGCTGTGGACCCGGATGGAGGGCTTTGATCCGGCCGAGTTCGGCCGCGCCTTCGTCGACCTGGCGGTCGTCAAGGCGACCCTCATGCGGATCACCCTCCACGCCGTGGTCCGGGCGGACTACCCCGAGTTCCACGTCGCGATGCAGCCGTCGCTGCGCGCCGCGCGCCTCAACGACCGGCGCTTCACCTCGACCGGCCTGACGGCGGCGGATGCCGACGGGCTCATCGAGCCGCTCCTCGACTTCACCGACCAGCCGCGGTCGAACGCCGACGTCGAGGCCTGCTTGCGGCCCGGCCGGGCGGACCGATCCCCGAGCGGGCCTGGTGGGCCCTCCGGACATATGGGCCGTTCAGCCACGCCCCCGTCGGCGGGCCGTGGTCGTTCGGACCCCGACCGGCCTACGTGGCCGCCCCCGTTGGACCCCGACCGGGCGACCCGGAGGCCCATCGCATCACCCGCCTTCGAGGCTCGTCAGCACCATCGTCGGGCAGCCGGTCAAGCCGACGGGCCTCGTCAGGCCATCGGCGCAAGCGCATCGGGCCGGGCGTAATGCGCTCGATCTCGCCGACGGCGGCCGGCTCGTCCTCGGCGTCGATGGGGTCATCGACCAGCTCGATGCCCACGGCGCGAAGACCCACAGCTGGCGGCCCGATGACCCGGCGTGGCCGGACCACGCCCTGCGGTTCGGCCTGCATCCGGAGACCCGGACGGTCGCGCCGCCGGGGCGCCGGGTCCAGGGGACGAAGCCGGCGCAGGGCTAGCCGGCGACGCTTCAGTCCGGGACGATGTGGGTCCCGGTCTCGCCGCGCAGCGCCCGGGCGATGTTCTCGGGGGTCGTGATGATGGCGTGCTTCCCGCCCGCCTCCATGTACCAGACGATCGCCTCGATCTTCGGCGCCATCGAGCCCTTCAGGAAGTGCCCGCCCTCGACCAGGTAGCGCTTGGCCTCCGAGACGGTCATCCGGTCCAGCCAGCGCTGCTCGGGCTTGCCGTAGTCGAGGGCGACCTTCTCGACGGCGGTCGAGATGAGGAACAGGTCGGCTCCGATGCTCTGGGCGAGGAGGCTGCTGGCGTAGTCCTTGTCGATGACCGCCGCCGTGCCGCGGTACTCACCGCCGCCCCCGTCGATGACCGGGATGCCGCCGCCGCCGACGGTGATGACGACGACACCCGCATCGAGGAGCGCCTTGACGGTGTCGAGCTCGACGACCTCCTTCGGCAGCGGCGAGGCCACCACCCGGCGCCAGCCGCGGCCGGCATCCTCGACGACCGACCAGCCCATGGTGGTCTCGCGACGCCTGGCCTCATCCTCCTCCATGAAGCCCCCGATGGGCTTGGTGGGGTTCTGGAAGGCCGGGTCGTCGCGGTCCACGAGGACCTGCGTGACGACCGTCGCGACGTTCTTGCGGATCCCGCGCCTGAACAGCCAGTTCTGGAGGGTCTGCTGGAGCGCGTAGCCGATCGCGCCCTGGCTGTCGGCGCCACAGACGTCGAGGGGGACCTCGTGCATGCCCTCGACCTTGTGGGCGATCTCGGAGCGGCGGAGGATGAAGCCGACCTGCGGCCCGTTGCCGTGGCCGATCGCGACGTCCCAGCCCGCCTCGATCATCTCGGCGATGTGGAGGGTCGTCTCCTTCGCGGCCTCGTACTGGTCCTCGACGCTCTGGTGGTCGCCCTTGATGAGCGAGTTGCCGCCGATCGCCACGACGGCGACCTTGCGAGCCGGCTGTTCGGACATCCGTATCCTCGAACTCGAGTCGTGGCGGGACGACGGCATCGTCCCGCTCGGACGGCAGGGTGGGCCCGGCCCGCGACCGCCGACCAGTGGCGTCGGTCACGGATCCGCGGTGCCGGTCGGCGATCGTCAGGCGACGGCGTTCTCCTTCACCCAGCGGCTCAGGCTCGCCCGCCACAGAGCCCGCCCGTGGAAGGATACGTCCGGCCCGATCGCCGGCCGCCCGCCGTACCAGACGAGCGTCTTGAGGAGCGGCGTGACCTGCGAGCCGTACAGCTCCATGCACGGCTCCGGCCGGACACCCGGCCACGAGTAGCACGAGACGACGGTCCGTCGGTTGGCGGTCGGGATCCCCGGCGGCAGGCGGTCCCAGGCCGGGTCGTCTGGGCCGAACTCCCACTGGTCGAGGTTCCCCTGGGGGATACCCTCGATGCCACGGACGACCGGCGGGTCGTCGTCGAGGAGATACGGGTCGACCGCCAGGTCGCAGACGACGGCGTGGGGCGGCAGCCAGCCGAGCCAGGCGTTCGGGAAGAGCGGCCGCGACGTGTCGCGGCGCGCGGTCGCGTCGACGAGGACGTCGGTCGCCGCCAGCCGGCGCCGGAAGTAGCCCTCGTCGCCGGCCAGGTTCTGCTCGACGACGACCACCTCGACACCCGGCAGGTGGTCGCGCATGAAGCGGGCGTTGCGCTCGTCGTCGCCGGCCTTGGCGGCCCACTCGATCGCGTTCTTGCCGACGCCACCCGCGCCGAGGATCGTGACGCTGATCGGCAGGCGGTCCGCCGAGAGGAGCGGCGGCCAGCGCCGCTCGAGCGCGTCGAACGCGGCGGCCAGCCCGTTGCGGGCGACGTCCCGGAGGTTCTGGACCAGCCGCCGGCCGTCGTCGCCGGTGACCATGTCGAGGGCGATGGCCTCGATCCCGAGGCCGCGGAGCATCTCGACGCGTTCCGGCCGGGTCGTGAAGTGGAGCATCGACAGCAGGATGGCGCCGGCCCGGAGCCGCTCGTAGCGGCCCTCCGGCGCCCGGAGCACGACGACGACGTCCTGGGCGTAGGCCGTCGTCTCGTCGACGACGCGCACCCGTGGCGAGACCGCCCGGTAGGCGTCGTCGGGGTAACCCATCCCGGCGCCCGATCCCGCTTCGACGCAGACGTCCGCGCCGATCTCGGCGAGGGTCGCCATCAGCGACGGAAGGAAGGCGCGCTTCTCGCCCGGCTCGTTGTACATCCGCGGGAAGCCGAAGCTGGGCCGGCGCTGCTCGGTCATCGAGGCCGGATGGTGCGACCGCCGGCGGTCCCGACGCTAGGGGCGTTGGTCACCTCGGCGGCCCGGCCCTCGCCCGCCGGCGGCGGATGTGGCTCGGGCCGGGTCAGGCTGCGGCGAGCGTCTCGCGGTCGGTCGCGGCACGCGCGTCGGCCGCAACGTGCTTGTCGGTCGCGTCGGCCGCCGGCACGGCCCGGAGGCGGAGGGCGCTGTCCACCTTGAATCGCTGCTGGGTCCGCCGCTCCGCCTCGGGGAACAGCGCCGCGACGTCGGCCGTGGCCGCGAGCTCCGGTCGGTCGACGGCCCATGTCCGCCCTTCGTGGACGAGCGTGGCGCCGCCGGCGGCCAGGACGTTCTTCAGCCACTGCGGGCGGGTGCCGTAGGGCAGCGAGATCAGGAACCCGCCGTCGATGGCGAACGCCCCGACCGGCGTCTCGTACCGGCGGCCGGACGTCCGCCCGACGGTCCGGATGATCGCGGCGTACGCGCCGGGTCGGCCGGCGGTCCGGAGCTGGCGCGGGTTGACCCAGCGCTTGGAGATCCAGATGACCGGACCCTGGACGAGCGGCGACTTCGTCCGCATCCCGAGCAGGAAGATCACCCCGAGGGCGATCGACCCGACGATCGCGACGCCGGCGATGGCGATGAGCTGGGTGAGCATGGCTGCCTCCTGGCACGGATCGCGGCCACGCAGGGCCGGGATTCAGGGGACGATGACGACCTTGCCTCGCGTGTGGCCGGTCTCGACGTGGGCCATCGCGGCGGCGGCCTCGCGGAGCGGGTAGGTCCGGTCGATGACCGGCCGGACCGCCCCCGACTCGATGAGTGCCGCGACGGTCGCGAGGTCGGTGCCGTTCTCGTCGGCCACCCAGGTGACGAGCCGCTGGCCGACGAACGGTGACGTCAGCGACGCCATGACGATCCGGTCGATCCCGCTGAAGCGCCCGTCTCCGCTGCTCAGGACGAGCGTGCCCTTCGGGGCGAGGGCACGGCGGAGGCGGCCGGGCGACAGCGTGCCGCCGAGCTGGAAGATGAGGTCGTAGCGCCGCCCGCCCCCGACGACCACTTCGCGGGTACGGTCGATGATGTGGTCGGCGCCGATGGACCGCACGAGGTCGACGTTCGGGGCGCTGCAGACGCCCGTCACCTCCGCGCCGAGCGCCTTGGCGATCTGGACGGCGAACGAGCCGACCCCGCCCGAGGCGCCGACGATCATGACCGACTGACCCGCGGTCAGCCGGCCCGTGTCCCGAAGGCCCTGGAGCGCGGTGATCGCCGCCAGCGGGACGGCGGCCGCCGCCTCGAACGAGAGGCTCTGGGGCTTCGGCTCGAGCAGGTCCTCCCGCGCCGACGCGAGCTCGGCGAAGGTCGCGCGGCCCCAGCCGAACACCGCATCGCCCGGCCGCAGCCGGGTCACGGCCGGGCCGACCGCCTCGACCACGCCCGCGACATCGCTGCCGAGCCCCGGACGCTTCGGCGAGCGCACGCCGTACCCGGCGAGCCGGAGGACGAAGGGACGCCCGCGCATGAAGTGCCAGTCGGCGGGGTTGACCCCGGCGCCGCGGACGCGGACGAGGACCTCATGGTCCCCGATCGTCGGCGGGTCGACATCCTGCAGCTCGAGCGCGCCGGGCGGACCGTACCGCCGTCGGATGATCGCCTGCATACGCCTTCCCCTGGATCGGATCCGTCGCCGAGGCCATCGGCGCCGGGTGTACACTGTAAGCTGACGCTGTAAGCCTAGGGTTACACCGTAAGCCTGTCAAGCCCGCTCTAGGCGCCGACGCGGGGTAGGCCGATGCCAGACCAGCCGATGCCAGACCAGCCGATGCCAGACCAGCCGATGCCAGACGGGACCGGCGCGGCGGCGCGAGCGCCGCTCAGCCGTGAGCGGATCCTCGAAGCCGCTCTCCGGCTCGCCGACCGCGACGGGATCGAGGCGGTCTCGATGCGCCGCCTCGGTCAGGAGCTGCGCGTCGAGGCGATGTCGCTGTACAAGCACGTCGACGGCAAGGAGGACGTCCTCGATGGGCTCGCCGATCTCGTGATGGCCGAGGTCGAACCACCAGACAGCGATGCCGACTGGCGGAGCGCGATCCGGCGGAGCGCGATCTCGGTCCACGCCGCGCTCCTGCGGCACCCATGGGCGGGGGTCGTCCTCGAGTCGCGCGTCCACCCCGGGCCGGCGCGACTGCGCTACCTCGACGCGACGATCGGGGTCCTCCGCGGGGCGGGCTTCGACCTGCCGACGGTCGGCCGCGCGTTCATGGCCCTCGACAGCCACACCTATGGGTTCGTCTTCCAGGAGCTGGCCTGGCCGTACGACATGGCCGACGCGCCCGAGCTCGCGGCGGCCACGGCCGCCGGTCTTCGCGCCGACGAGTACCCGAATCTCCTCGCGATGGCCGAGCTGGCGATGTCCGGGCCAAGCGCCGTCCCGCTGGACTTCGAGTTCGGGCTCGACCTGATCCTCGACGGTCTCGAGCGGATCCGCGGCAGCGCCTGACGACGGCGCGGGCTACGCTGACCGCATACGGAGGGCGCCTTGTCCGAACTCGTCCTGACGCTCCTGCCGCTCGCGATCGCGAGCGCGATCGTCCCGGTCCAGATCGTCGTCACGATCCTGCTCCTGCGCTCCCCCGCCGGTCGGCTGGCCGCGACGGCCTGGGTCCTCGGCCTGACGGCGACCCGGCTCGCCCAGGGGCTCGTCTTCGGGCTGATTCTCGGCCCGAGCGAGACCGCCTCCGCCGACGACGGATCCAGCGCGTTCGCCTCGCTCCTGCTGCTCGTCGTCGCGGTCATCTTCTACGTCGTCGCGGCGAAGCAGCTCCTCCGCCAGCCCGACGAGGACGCGCCGCCGCCCCGCTGGATGGCGCTCTTCGACGGCGTTTCGCCGGGCCGTGCCTTCCTGCTCGGAGCGGTCCTCATCGCCCTGAGCGCGAAGTTCTGGGTGTTCACCCTCGGCGCGATCGCCGCGATCGACGAGGCGGACCTGGGTCTCGGCGGATCGACCGTCGCCTACCTGCTCTTCGTCGTGGCGGCCTCGAGCATCCACCTGGCCATCCTGGCCGTCGCGTTCGTCGCACCGGCCCGGGCAGAGACGCTCCTGGCCGCGTTCTCCGACTTCCTCGAGCGGCGGAACCGGGCGATCACGATCGGGCTCGGCCTCGTCTTCGGCACCTGGTTCCTCGTCAAGGCGCTCGACGGACTCGGGGTGATCTGATGGTCGCGTGGTCACCGATCGGCCGCGAGGTCTTCGTGATCGAGCCGACGCGGGTGACCTGCGCTCCGGGGACCGTGAGCTGAGCCGCCCGGAGGCGCCGGATCTCCACGCGATCCGGGCGATCGTCGCCGCCGCACGCCGCGATGGCCGGGCGACGCTGCCCGAGCCGGAGGGCCTCGGGCTCCTCGCCGCGGCCGGGATCGCCGTCCCGCGGTGGCGCTTCATCCGCGGACCGGAGGGGCCGGGCGCGGCGGGTGTCGCGGCCGCCGCCGAGCTCGACGACGCGTGGCTGGCGGACCTCCCGGGAGCGCGGGTCGTCGTCAAGGCCGTCGCCGATCGGCTCGTCCACAAGACCGATGTCGGCGCCGTCGCGGTCGTCGCCCGCGACCGGACCGCGATCGATGGGGCGATCCGGGCGATGCACGTGGCGCTGGCCGCGCGGGGATCGGCCCCCGATGGCTACCTCGTCGTCGAGCACGTCGACCACGCCTCGTCGGTCGGCGGCGAGCTGCTCGTCTCGCTCCGCTGGACCGACGACATGGGCGTCGTCGTCGCCGTCGGCGCTGGCGGAACCGACAGCGAGGCGCTCGCCGGCGACCTCCGCCCCGGACGCGAGATCGCCATCGTCTCCCCGGCCCTGACACCACCGGGCGACCGCCCGCGGATCCTCCGGCGCGCCACCGCGGTCCGCCTCGCGACGACCTCGCAGCGCGGCCGGCCGGCGTCGCTGGACATCGGGCGCCTCGTCGACCTCGTCGACCGGCTCCTCGTCATCGGCGGCGCGCTCGCCCCGGACGACATCCTCGAGCTCGAGGTCAATCCCGCGGCGGTCACCCCCGACGGGCTCGTGGCGCTCGACGTCCTCGTCCGCCTCGGCCCGACGCCGGATCGGCCGGCGCCGCCTCGCCCGCTCGGCCGGATCGCCCGCCTCCTGGCGCCGCGTTCGGTCGCGATCGTTGGCGTCTCGAGCGGGACCAACCCGGGCCGGGTGATCCTCGGCAACCTGCTCCGTGAGGGGTTCCCGCGCGACCGGATCGTCGTCGTCAAGCCCGGCCGGGTCGAGATCGAGGGGGTCCGCTGCGTCCCGGGTCTCGCGGCGCTCCCGGATCGGGTCGACCTGCTCGTCGTCGCCCTCTCGGCGGCGCTGGCCCCCGACCTCGTCGCCGAGGCGATCGAGCGCGACATCGCCGAGAGCCTGATCGTCATCCCGGCCGGCTTCGACGAGACGCGCGAGGGCGGCGAGCGCGCCGAACGGATCCGGGAGGTCATCGCCCGCGCCCGCGCCTCGGGCAGGGCGGCTGCAGGCGATGGCGTCGCCGACGGTGGCCGCGGCAACGACGGCACCATCGGCGGCCCGGTCGTGAACGGCGCGAACTGCCTCGGGATCCGCTCGCGACCCGGCGGCTACGACACCCTGTTCATCCCGACCTGGAAGCTGCCGGTCGGCGGTCGACCGGCGCCGATCGCCCTCATCACCGGGAGCGGCGCCTTCGCCGTCACCCGGCTGTCGCGCCTCGGCCGGCTCGATCCCGGCTACATCATCACCGTCGGCAACCAGATGGACCTGACCGTCGGCGACTACCTGGTCCACTTCGCCGGCGACCCGTCGGTCCGGGTGATCGGCGTCTACGTCGAGGGGTTCCGGCCGGGAGACGGCGCCCGCTTCCTCGAGGCGGCGGCGCGGATCGTCGCGGAGGGTCGGGCCGTCGTGCTCTACCGGGCGGGCCGGACCGCGGCCGGGGCGAGCGCGTCGGCCAGCCACACCGCCGCGATCGCCGGCGACGCGACGGTCACCCGCGAGCTCGCCGGCCAGGTCGGTGTCGCCTGGGCCGAGACGCCGACCGAGTTCGATGACCTCGTCCGCACGTTCGCGATGCTCGACGGTCGCCGCCCGGCGGGCCGCCGCCTCGGCGCGGTCACGAATGCCGGGTCCGAGTGCGTCACGATCGCCGACCATCTCGGATCGCTCGAGCTCGCCGCGTTCGGGCCCGACACCGCGGCCCGCCTGGCGGCCGTGCTCGGGCCGGCCGGCATCGCCGCCGTGGCCGACCTCAACGACCCGCTCGACCTGACGCCGATCGGGGACGCGTTGGTCTACGAGGCCGTCGGGCGGATCGTGCTCGGTGCCGACGAGGTCGACCTCGGGCTCATCGGCATCGTCCCGATCGCGGACTCGATCGAGGCGCTCGAGCCCGGACCGGGGCACCCCGAGGACCTCGACCGGCCGGGGGCCATCGCCGAGCGCCTGGCGACGCTCTGGCGCGAGACGTCCAAGCCGTGGGTCGCGGTCGTCGACGCGGGGACCGGCTACGACGCCTTCGTCGATCGCCTCGACGCGGCGGGCATCCCGACCTTCCGCAGCGCCGACGCCGCGACGCGGGCGCTGGCGGTCGTCTGCGACGTGACCCTCGGGCGATAGCGGGTCACGCCCCGCGCGGATCGTCAGTCGGCGATCGGATGCTCGAGGGCGACGGCCAGGACGTCGGCGACCTCGGTGGACGTCCCGTGCTCGACGATCCGGAGGTAGGCCTCCTCCTCGGCGAGGTGGACCTTGACGAGGGCGTAGAGCTGGAAGAGGACGCGCCGGAGCGCGAGCTTCTCGCCGAGGGCGAGGTGGCCCCCGACGATCCGCGCCGCGATCTTGTCGTACTCGCCGGCGAGTCGACGGACCTCGACGTGCTCGCGCCGCATCGGCGCCATCGAGTGGCGGTTCTGGAACATCCGCTCGAGCTCGGGGTAGAGCGTCCGCTCGGCCGCGTCGACGTGCGGGATGAGCGTTCCGTCGATGAACGACCCGAGCTCCGCGAGGCTCGCCCGAACGTCCTCCGGATCCTCCGTGAGCAGCCGGTCGGCGACCGCCGGCACGAGGTCGATGTGCTTGACGATCCGCTCGTGGTGCTCGTGCGCCACCTGCGGCAGCGAGTGGGTCATCTCGGTCACGCTCCGTATCGGCTCATGTCACCCTCGTTATATGTCTCCGGCATGTACTCCGACGCGGCCATCGGTCACGACCCGGCGGGACCTGTGGCTCGCCGCGCCGACCGGCTCCCGGCTCCCGGCTCCCGTCGCCGCACACCTGGCCCGGCGGCCGCATCGACGACGATGGCGCGATGGACCGACCCTTCCAGCCGGCGACCCGCGTCCGCGGCGCCCTCCTCGTGGCCGACATCTCGGGCTACACCGGCTTCCTGCAGGGCGTCGCCGACGCCCACCGGGCGATCATCGTCGAGGCCGACGAGCCGCCCGCCGCCTACGTCGTGCAGCGGGTGGCCGGGCGTGACGAGATCCTCGGCGCCGAGGTGAACGCCGTCCACCGGCTGCTCAAGCACCACGCTCGCGAGGTGGTCGGCGAGCGACCCTACGCGCTCATCACCGACGCGACGCTCGCCGCGCTCGAGGTCCCGATCGACGGCATGGCCGCGATGACCGAAAGGTACGACGACCTGCCGCCGATCCCGGTCCACGTCCTCGCGCTCGACCGCCCCTGAGGCGCCGCCGCGGTCGCGCTCGCCGGCCCTACGGTGTCGCCTCGACCCGCTCCCGCGTCGTGGCGACGTACTCGACGTCGAGGGTGACCGGCGTGCCATACGCGGTCGCGAGCGCGGCGGCGAGGGCCTGCGTGTCGCCCGGAGCATCGGGGCCGGCGAGGACGAGCTCGACGGTCGCACCATCGATCGTCCACTCGCGGACGTCGAGGTCGCGGTCGCCGATCCAGTCGCGGACGTACGGAGCGCCGGTGGTGGCCCGGATCCAGCCCTGGGCGGTCTCGATGCCGCGCCAGGCCAGCGGGATCGAGATGATCGCGAGGGCGACGAGCGCCGCGATGAACCCGTTGCGGACCCGGTGTCGCTCGCGGAGCATCTCCCGGCTCGGCGTCGCGCCGTCGAGGGTGAAGACGATGCAGGCCGCGACGACGATCGCCGCGAAGTTCGTGACGAAGAGGAGGAGCGCGCCGGCGGCATCTTCGAGCAGCCCGAGCTCAAGGCAGATCCCGACCGTCGCCAGCGGCGGCACGAGCGAGACGGCGATGGCGACGCCCGGCAGCGCGTCGGTGCCGGTGCGGCGGGACGCCACGTAGGCGCCGGCGGCACCGGCCGTCAGCGCGACGCCGAGGTCGAGGAGCCCCGGCGCGGTCCGGGCATCGAGCGACGGGGTCAGCATCAGGATGTCCGGCAGGAACAGCGAGACGAGGAACCCGATCGCCACGACGCCGGCCGCCCCGAGGGCGACCTCGATCACGGTGACCCACTGCCAGTGGGAGCGGGCGGTCACGAGCGCGCCAGCGAAGGCCATGATCGCGCCGCCGAGGGGTGCGACGACCATCGCGCCGATGATCGAGGCGACCGAGTCCTGGTAGAGGCCGAACGAGGCGATGAACCCGGCAAGGGCGAGCAGGACGCCGAACGTGACGAGCGACCGGCGGAACGCGTCGCCCTGCGGGAAGAGGTCGTCGAGCTTCGCCGGGCCGAGCGACTGGCGCGCGTCGACCAGGAGCGCGGCGGTCGTCGGATCGACGACGGGCTGGGCGGCGGAGCTCGCCGACCCCGGCTGGTTCATCACGGTTCCGTTCTCCGTCCGGGCTCCGACCGGCGCACGTCGGCCGGCCAGGCGAACGGTACCCGAGCACCGGCCCCCTTCGCGATCGATCGCGCGGGGCCGGCGGGCGGCGGGTGTGTCGGGCGATCAGCCGGTCGCGGCCTCGCGGAGGACCCAGGCCGTCCCGTCGGGGCCGTCGCGGACGTCGACACCGGCCGCGGCGAGACGGTCGCGGACGAGATCCGCCGTCGTCCAGTCGCCGGCTGACCGGGCCCGCGCCCGGATCTCGAGGAGCGCCGCCACGAACGGTCCCAGCGCTTCGCGCGGGTCGCGGGTCCCGGTCTCGGCGCGCTCGCCCAGACGGGCGATGAGCGAGCGGAACGTGGCATCGGCGCTGTCGAGGTCGGGGCTGTCCTCGCCGGCCCGGATCCGCCCGGCGATCGCCGATTCGAGGTCGAGGAGGGCGGCGACGGCGACGCGCATGTTGCCCCGCCCGAGCGCGTCGATGAAGGCACCCTCGAGCTCGGCCATCGCGTCACGGATCGCCGTCGGCGGCCGGGCCGCGGTCGCGCCGATCGCATCGACATCGGTCCCGCCGGCGCCCCGGCCCGTCGTCGCCCGCTCCGGGTCGCGCCCGGCCGCATCGTCACCGGCGGCGAGCGCCGCGGCGGTCTCGCCGAGGATCGCGATCGGGACGACGCTCCCGGCCGGGAAGACCGTGCTCCGCCCGCCGGCCCGGACGGTCGCCCCGCCGAGGCCGTGGACCGACGCCGTGCCGGCCACGAGGTCGAGGACGAGGGCGGTGTGGCCGTCGACGCCGAGGATGAAGGCGCCCATCGGCAGCTCGGCCTCGAGGAGCCGGAGCCGGCGCTCGCCCATGTAGCAGAACCGGGTGTCGTGGGTCCCGCCCTCGGCGTTGTCGTAGTGCGGGACGACGGCCGCCCGGAGGCCGGTCGCCCGGCCGAGCAGGTCGAGGCCGTCGAGCCAGCGGGGCGCCTCGCCGACCTTGTAGACCTCGTAGACCGGGATCGTCACGAGGCCGATGGTCAGCGCTGCCGCGCTCGCCATCGTGAGCACGCCGCCGCGCTCCAGCCCGGCGGCGAGCGCGTCGGGGATCGGCCCGTCGGCCCATTGCCGGAGCGCGTAGCTCGGGCTGCCGGGGCCGGCCATCACGTAGCGCGCCTCGCGGATCCGGGCGACCGCCGTCGCGACGGTCAGTGGATCGACGTCGCGCGAGCGGAGCGAGGCGACGCTGACCGGGCGCCCGACGCTGGTCGCGAAGAACTCGACGGTCCGGGCGCTCAGCTCGTCGGCGTTCTCCTGGAAGCCGTACGGCGTGTCGAGGACCGTCGCCGGGACGGGCCCGGCCCCGAGGCGGTCGAACAGCGCCCGGTGGACCTTCGCCATCGTCGGCGCGGTCTCGCCGGAGCCCATGATCGCGAGGATCCGCGGCTCGCTCATCGGGGGGTCGGAGGCATCGGCGGTACGGTCGGCATGGCGACAGTGTGCCGTGTCTCGCGTGGACCCATCGCTGGCGTGGACGACCGGGCCACCGCGGGGCGGATCAGGAGCGACCCACCACCGTGCAGCGGGCCGCCACCGGACGCTAGGCGGCGCGGACGTTCGAGGCGCGCGGACCCTTGGGGCTCTGCTCGACCTCGAACTCCACGCGCTCGCCGCCGGTCAGGCGGTCGAAGTCGAGCGAGGAGTCGAGGCCGCCACGATGGAAGAAGTACTCCTGCTCATCCTCGGCGGCGATGAAGCCGAAGCCGCGGTCGGCGACGACCTTCTTGATGGTACCGGTGGTCACGAGGACCTCCTTGCGCTTCCCGAACAGGAGAGCAGATCGCACGGTCCGTTCGAGAAGGGGGCCGACCACGCGGAGCATCGCCACACATCACGGCGTGACCCCACGCTATCACACGCCGGTCCGAGCCCGGCTCAGGCGCCCTGACCGGTGTGGTCGGCGGTCCCGTCCGGGGCGCCCGGGCGGCCGGCCGCGAACGCGATCGTGACGGTCAGCGAGAGGATCCAGCACCCCGATGACCCGGATCACGCACTCGCCCATGCCCCGATGACGCGGAGCGCACGCAGCCGTTGCAGGATCGGCGGCCGTGCCGGCGGCGGCGGTTGCCGGGTCTGCGGCCGTGCCGGGTGGAGCGATGCCCCAGGTGCATCGAACGAGGCCGGCCCCGGGGCGGCGACTCCATCCCATGTGCCTGGCGACATGCCTCGATGCCGGATCAGCCACCAGGGGGAGATCGACGCCCGCGGTGTCATGGACACGACTGCGCCGGATCGCCCGCCGCGACCCGACGGCCGCCCGCCACCGTTCGCCGACGCACGCTCGCCGGACGCCTCGACGATGGGCGGCCGAGCGCGGTGCGGCAGGCGCCGCTGCGCCGAGACGGCCGACCGTTGCCTCGATGCACCGACCGGCGCGTTCCGGGGGCTTTCCGCGCGGGCGGCCCGCTGCTACGCTGGCGCCTCCACACGACCAGTAGGGAGGGTCTGGCATGTCGGTCACCATCGGGCTGCGGTCGGGGGGTCGCAGCTCGCGCGCTCGTCGCCGGTTGGCGGTGCTCACGATCGCAGCGCTGCTGGCGATGCTGCTGCCGGGCGCGGTCGCCACGGCCACCAGCTCCACGCCAGGCGAGGGTCTCGGGGTCGCCCGGTCGGCGCGGATCGTCACGGGCGATAACCACACCTGCGAGCTGCTCGTCAACGGCACCGTCGAGTGCTGGGGCAACAACTACTACGGCCAGATCGGCGACGGTTCGTTCGGCCAGAGCATCCTGAGCCCGACGAACCCCGCCGGGATCAGCGGCGCGGTCGGACTGGCCGCCGGGCAGAACCACACCTGCGCCTTGCTCGGCAACGGGACCGCCAAGTGCTGGGGCTACAACGCGTACGGTCAGCTCGGCAACGGGACGGCCATCAACTGGGCCATCCCGACGACCGTCACCGGCCTCACGGGCGCCGTTTCGCTCGTGGCCGGCGCCTACCACACCTGCGCGCTGCTCTCGAATGGGACCGCGAAGTGTTGGGGCTACAACGGCTCCGGCAACCTCGGCAACGGGACCTACACCCAGTCCTACACGCCCGTCGCCGTGAGCGGCGTCACCGGCGCGACGCAGATCTCAGCCGGCCAGCAGCACACCTGCGTCGTCCTCGCCAACGGGACCGCCAAGTGCTGGGGCTACAACGGCTACGGCCAGATCGGCGACGGTGGCACGACCTCCGCCCTGACGCCGATCGCGGTCGGGCAGCCGACCCTGACCCAGATCACAATCATCCGGGCCGGCGCCTACCACACCTGCGCGCTCCTGGCGAACGGGTCGGCCAAGTGCTGGGGCTACAACGCCTACGGCCAGGTCGGCGACAACACGACCGCCAGCAAGTACGTGCCGACCACGGTCCAGTCGCTGAGCAATGCCGCCGATCTCGCGGTCGGCGGGAACCACAGCTGTGCGCTCCTGTCGAACGGGACCGCCAAGTGCTGGGGCTACAACGGCTACGGCCAGCTCGGCAACGGGACGACGACGTCGTCCTCGCTCCCGGTCGCCGTGTCGTCGCTGTCAGCCGCCTCGACCATCGTGGCCGGTGGCAACCACACCTGCGCCCTAATCTCGAGCGGCGCCGCCAAGTGCTGGGGCTACAACGGCTACGGCCAGTTGGGCAACGGCAGCACGACCGGCGCGCCGACGCCGGTGACCGTCACGGGGCTGACCCTCGGGACGGGCGCCATCGACGTGGCGGCCGGTGACGCGTTCTCCTGCGCCCTGCGCGGGAATGGCACCGTCAAGTGCTGGGGCGCCAACGCCAGCGGCCAGCTCGGCAACGGCACGACGACCGGCTCCAAGACACCGGTCAACGTGTCCGGCGTGACCAACGCCATCGCCATCGCGGTCGGCGGCAGCCACGTCTGCGCCCTCATCTCGAGCGGCGCCGTCAAGTGCTGGGGCGAAAACGGCGGGGGCCAGCTCGGCAACGGCTCGACGACCGACTCGACCGTGGCGGTCAACGCCACCGGGGTGACGACGGTCGTCGCGATCGCGGCCGGCGCGGCCCACACCTGCGCGGTCCTCGCCAACGGCACGGTCAAGTGCTGGGGCAACAACGGCGGCGGTCGGCTCGGCAACGGCTCCACGGCGAACTCGTCGACAGCCGTCGTCGCGACCGGGATCACGAACGCGACCGGCATCGCAGCCGGCGCGACACACTCGTGCGCCCTCGCCGCGAACGGGTCGGTCAAGTGCTGGGGCGCCAACGCCAACGGGCAGCTGGGCAACGGCACGACGACGGGCTCGACGACGGGCGTCGCGGTCACCGGGCTGTCCTCGGTGGCGGCGATCCACGCCGGCGGGAACTCGACCTGCTCGCTCGCCGCCGGAGGCACGGCCAAGTGCTGGGGCCAGAACTCGAGCGGCCAGCTCGGCAATGGCAACACGACCCAGCAGACGACACCGGCGACCGTCTCCGGCCTGTCCGGCGCCACGTCGCTCGCCGTCGGCACCGCCCAGGCCTGCGCCGTGCTCGGCACCGGCGCCGCCAAGTGCTGGGGCAAGAACACCAACGGCCAGCTCGGCAACGGGGCGACGACGAACTCGTCGACCCCCGTCGCCGTGACCGGGTTGACGAACGTCGTCGCCATCGCGACCGGCGGCTCGCACAGCCTGGCCGCCATCGCGGGCGGCACCGCCAAGGGTTGGGGGCTCAACACCGACGGCCAGGTCGGTGACGGGACCACGACCCAGCGGACCACACCCGTGCCGATCGCGCTGTGACGCGCTGATCGGTCCTCTCGCCACCACCAGGACCCCGGGTGCGTCGCACCCGGGGTCCCCCATGTCCCGTCGACCGCGAGCGCCTCGCCTGCGGTCCCGACCGGTCGGCACCCTGCTCCCTGCCGACCGACGACCCGCAAGGTGACGTCCGGCACCACCGGTGCGCGCCGCGCGGGTGGACGATGGCCGGCGTCCTGATCGGAACTGCGAGGCCCTGCCGATGGATGCACTTGACCTGGCTCGATGGCAGTTCGCCATCACGACCGTCTACCACTTCCTGTTCGTCCCGCTGACGATCTCGCTCGCCTTCTTCGTCGCCGGGTTCCAGACCGCGTGGTACCGGACCGGCAAGGACGGCTACCTCCGGCTCACCCGGTTCTTCGGCGAGCTGTTCCTCATCAACTTCGCCCTCGGCGTCGTCACCGGGATCGTCCAGGAGTTCCAGTTCGGGATGAACTGGAGCGACTACAGCCGGTTCGTCGGCGACATCTT
>CAZABC010000010.1:68125-73894 GCA_964483405.1 uncultured Anaerolineaceae bacterium | reverse complement strand
TCGCCGGCGACTCCGGCGACGGCATGCAGCTGACCGGGACCCAGTTCACCCGGACGGCGGCCGTCTTCGGCAACGACATCAGCACGTTCCCGGACTACCCGGCCGAGATCCGCGCCCCCGCCGGCTCGCTGCCGGGCGTCTCGGGCTTCCAGATCAGCTTCAGCTCGACGGACATCCACACGCCGGGCGACGCGCCGGACGTCCTCGTGGCGATGAACCCGGCGGCGCTCAAGGCGGTCCGGCCCGAGCTCCCCGCCGGCGCCGTGATCATCGTCAACAGCGACGCCTTCACGCCGCAGAACCTGGCCAAGGCGGCCTACGCGGACAACCCGCTGACCGACGGCTCGCTCTCCGCGTACCGCGTCTTCCAGGTCCCGATCTCGACCCTCAACGCGGCCTCGGCCGAGGGCCTCGGACTGACCTCGAAACAGGTCGACCTGACGAAGAACTTCTTCACCCTCGGGCTCGTGTTCTGGCTGTACGAGCGGAGCATGGAGCCGTCGCTCCGCTGGATCGACGAGAAGTTCGCCGCGAAGCCCGAGGTCGCCGAGGCGAACCGCCGGGCGCTCCAGGCGGGCTACGCGTTCGGCGAGACGACCGAGATGTTCCAGACCCACTACCGGGTCCGGCCGGCGAAGCTCGCCCCCGGCACGTACCGGAACCTGACCGGCAACGAGGCGACGGCGCTCGGCTTCGTCGCCGCGTCGATCGCCGCGAAGCGCGAGCTGTTCTACGGCTCGTACCCGATCACGCCGGCCTCGGACATCCTCCACGCCCTCTCGGGCTACAAGCAGTTCGGGGTCAAGACGTTCCAGGCCGAGGACGAGATCGCCGCGATGGGCGCGACGATCGGGGCCGCCTACGGCGGGGCGCTCGCCCTGACCGGCACGTCCGGACCCGGGCTGGCCCTCAAGACCGAGGCCGTCGGCCTCGCGGTGATGACCGAGCTGCCGGTCGTCATCGTCGACGTCCAGCGCGGCGGCCCATCGACCGGCCTGCCGACGAAGACCGAGCAGGCGGACCTCCTCCAGGCGATGTACGGCCGGAACGGCGAGGCGCCGCTGCCGGTCCTCGCCCCGGCGACGCCCGGCGAGTGCTTCGACCTCGCGATCGAGGCCTCGCGGATCGCCCTCAAGTACATGACCCCGGTCATCTACCTGACCGACGGGTTCCTCGGCAACGGCGCCGAGCCGTGGCGGGTCCCCGCCGTGACCGACCTGCCCGACATCAGCGTCCCGAACCACACCGACAAGGCGACCTTCCTGCCGTACGCCCGCGACCCCGAGACGCTCGCCCGCCCGTGGGCCGTCCCGGGCACGCCCGGACTCGAGCACCGCATCGGCGGGCTCGAGAAGGCGGACGGGCTCGGCAACGTCAGCTACGACCCGGACAACCACCACCGGATGACGCTGCTGCGCGCGGAGAAGGTCGCCCGGATCGCCGACGACATCGCCGATCTCGAGGTCTACGGCCCGGCCGAGGGCGAGCTCCTCATCGTCGGCTGGGGCTCGACGTACGGGGCCATCCGCTCCGCGGTCGAGCGGCTCCGGGCCGCCGGGCGATCGGTCGCCCATGCCCACCTCCGGCACCTCAACCCGTTCCCGGCGAACACCGAGGCCGTCCTCCGGTCGTACCGGACCGTGCTCGTCCCGGAGCTCAACCTCGGCCAGCTCCAGCTCATGCTGCGGGCCCGCTACCTCATCGACGCGAAGGGCTTCCATCTCGTCCGGGGCAAGCCGTTCAAGATCTCCGACATCGAGGGGGAAGCCGAGCGCCTCCTCGCCGAGCAGCGAGGCTGACGATGGCGACGAACACCCCGACCGAGCCCGGCCCGGCCGGCGCCGCGCCGGTCCCGCTCACCCGGAAGGACTTCGTCTCGGATCAGGACCCGCGCTGGTGTCCCGGCTGCGGCGACTACTCGATCCTCGCCCAGACCCAGAAAGTGATGCCGGACTTCGGCGTCCCGCGGGAGAACATCGTCTTCATCAGCGGCATCGGCTGCTCGGGTCGCCTGCCGTACTACATGAACACGTACGGCTTCCACTCGATCCACGGCCGTGCGCCGACGCTGGCCACCGGGCTCAAGGCCGCCCGGCCGGACCTCATGGTCTGGGTCATCACCGGTGACGGCGACGCGCTCTCGATCGGCGGGAACCACATCATCCACTCGATGCGGCGGAACGTCGACGTCAAGGTCGTCATGCACAACAACCGCATCTACGGCCTGACGAAGGGTCAGGTGTCGCCGACGTCGGAGTTCGGGAAGCGGACGAAGTCGACGCCGCTCGGTTCGGTCGACCACCCGATCGCGCCGCTGTCGATCGCCCTGGCCGCCGAGGCGAGCTTCGTCGCCCGCTCGGTCGACACGCACACCGAGCACCTCGCCGCGACGTTCACGGCCGCCGGCCACCATCGCGGCTCGGCCTTCGTCGAGGTCCTCCAGAACTGCAACATCTTCAACGACGGCGCGTTCCGCGACTTCACCGATCGCGACGTCCGGGAGGACCGGATGCTCGTCCTCGAGCACGGCCAGCCGATGGTCTTCGGCAAGGACCGCGACCGGGGCATCCGGCTGGTGGGGCTCCACCCCGAGGTCGTCAAGCTCGGCGACGGGATCGGCGAGGAGGACCTCCTCGTCCACGACCAGCACGCCGACGACCCGTATCTCGCGTTCATGCTGTCGCGGATGTGGTGGCCCGACTACCCGGTCCCGGTCGGGGTCCTCCGCGACGTCCGCCGGCCGACGCACGACGAGCTGCTCACGGAGCAGATCGCCGCGGCGAAGCAGCGCTCCGGCGAGGGCGACCTCGAGGCGCTCCTGCGCTCCGGCGAGACCTGGACGGTCGAGTAGGAGGCGAGCGATGCGCTGTCCGTCCTGCGGCACCGAGAACTACTCCGGCGAGGACACCTGCCAGAACTGCGGGGCGGACCTCTGGAGCGAGTCGGCGCCGCCCGAGCACGCCGCCTTCAAGGGAGCGACCCTCGGCGATCTCGCCGCCGTCGCCGGCGCGGCTCCGGCGACGGTCGAGCCGACCGAGTCGGCCGAGCGGGCCGTCGCCCGGATGCAGGAGGCGGAGCTGGACGCCCTGCTCGTCGTCGCCGACGGCCGGCTCGTCGGGATCTTCACCGAGCGCGACGCGCTCCTGAAGCTGTCCGACAAGCGCCTCGACTCGTTCGACGTCCGCGACGTGATGACCCGCGACCCGGTCGTCCTCCGGGTGGGCGACACGATCGCCGTCGCGATCCACAAGATGGCGGTCGGCGGCTTCCGGCACATCCCGGTCCTCGACGGCGACCGGCCGGTCGCGCTGATCGCCGCCCGGGACGTGTTCCGGCACGTGACGACGATCGGGGCGTGACGACCGGCGGGACCGCGATCGGCGGGCCGGTCGTCGTCGTCGCCGACGACCTCATCTGGGGCACCCGGATCGTCGCCGGGCTGCGCGAGGCCGGGGCCGCGCCGGTCCAGGTCCGGAGCATCGGCTCGCTCGAGTCGGCCATCGGCGACGGCGCCGGCGTGGCCGTCGTCGACCTCACCGCCCGCGCCTACGACGGGCTGTCGGCGATCCGGAGCGCGGTCGCCGCCGGCGCGCGCGTCCTCGCGGTCGGCCAGCATGACGACCACGACCTGCGGCGGGCGGCGCTCGATGCGGGCGCCGAGAAGGTCGTCGCGTACCGGCTCCTCGCCGAGCGGCCCGGGTACCTCGGGTTGTGGCTGGCCGCCGATCCGCGACCGGTGGTCCTGCGCCACCCGGACGGCGGACGACCCGCCATCCCGCCCGAGCGATATGGCGCCCGGCTGGCTGGGGCGGCCGCCGCCGCCGCCGAGGGGGGGATCGGTGCGGTCCTCGTCGGGGTCGGCGCCGACCTGCGCTACCTGACCGGCTATGTCGCGCTCCCGCTCGAGCGGCTGACGATGCTCGTCGTGACCGCGGCGGCCCGGCCGACGCTCGTCGTCCCGCGCCTCGAGGCGCTCCCGGCGCGGGGCTGTCCGGCCGCGGCCGCCGGCCTCGTCGACGTCGTGACCTGGGAGGAGACCGAGGACCCGATCGCGGTCGTCGCCGGCATCGTCCGTGGGGCCGGCCAGGCCGACGACCCGGTTCGCGCGTGGGGACCCGGCGCCTCGGCCCGGGTCGCGGTCGGCGATCGCCTCTGGGCGACGTTCCTCCTCGGGCTCCAGGCGGCGCTGCCGGAAGCCACGTTCGGGCTGGCGTCGGCGGTCCTGGGCGACCTTCGGATCGTCAAGGACGCCGACGAGATCGCCCTGCTCCGCGCCGCCGCGCACGCCGCCGACCGGGTCGTCGCGGCGGTCTGCGCCGGACCGCTGGTCGGCCGGACGGAGGCTGACATCGCCGCCGAGGTGCTCGACCGCCTCGTCGCCGAGGGCCACGACTCGGCCGAGTTCGCGATCGTCGCCGCCGGTCCGGACTCGGCGTCGCCCCACCACGAGCCCGGGGAGCGGGTCGTCGGACCCGGGCAGCCGATCGTCCTCGACATCGGCGGGCCGCTCGGCGGGTACGGCTCGGACATCACCCGGACGATCTGGGTCACCGGGGGCGATCCGGCCGCCGGCCCCGACGACGAGTTCCGCCGGATCCATGCCCTCGTCCGCGAGGCGAACGCCGCCGCGACCGCCGCCGTCGCGCCGGGTGTCCCGGCTGCGCGGATCGACGCCGTGGCCCGCGCCATCATCGAGGCCGGCGGGTACGGCGAGCGGTTCATCCACCGGACCGGGCACGGGATCGGCCTCGAGGGTCACGAGGATCCCTACCTCGTCGCCGGCAACGACCGCCCGCTCGAGCCCGGCATGGCGTTCAGCATCGAGCCCGGCATCTACCTCGAAGGTCGCTACGGCGTCCGGATCGAGGACATCGTCGTCTGCCGGCCGGACGGTCCAGACGTCCTGAACGCGGCCCCGCGCGAGCTGCTCGTCGTCGACGGCTGACGTCGCCGGGTGGACCGTCGCCGTCCCGATCGGTCGCCATCGGTGTCGGGGGCGGGCTCGACCGACCGGGGGTATCATCGGGCCACCGTCGCCCCGGCGACGGCCGACCAGAAGCACCCGCGACGTCCCGTCGTCGCTCCCGCCCACCCGGGCCGCGTCCGGGAGGGAGCCGAGGCAACCATGAGTCGCCGATCGCACCGGGCCCGCCATGGGCACCGGCCCGGTCCACGTCCCCCCGGCGGCGCCGCACCCGGCGCCGGCCGTCCGACCGCCGACGTCGGCCGACCGCGCCCGCCCGAGCCCGTCGATGCGTCGCCGGCCAGCGCGCCACCCGCGCCGGCCCCGTCGCCCGCGGCGCCGGCGGCGGTCGTGACCGCCGAGCCGGAAGTCGCACCCGAGGCGGCGCCCGGAGGCCGGTCGCCGCTCGTCGCGCCGGTCCCGTCGGGGTCGAGCGCCCCATCGGGCGCGACGCCGCCCGAGCCGGTGGTCGCCGCGCCCCTGCCCGTCCCGGTCCCCACCGGCCCGACCCCCGACGCAGGCAGCCGCGGGTGCACGGCCGCCCAGCTGCGGCGGTTCATCAAGAGCCGCTCCTACGTGCCGCTTCACGAGCTGCGCCGGCGCTTCGAGCTCAACGGCCATGACGACGAGGTCAACCCGGTCCACGTCGACGGTCGGACGTTCTTCGTCGGCTTGCCGCCGCGCGAGGCGAGCCTGCTCGGGGAGCTCCTCGGGCAGGGCGACATCGGCTTCGAGCTCCTGCTCGACCCGGCCAGCCCGCTGATCGTCGGCGTCTACCCGATGCGCCCGGTGACGCGCGTCTGAGC
>CAZABC010000010.1:62131-68025 GCA_964483405.1 uncultured Anaerolineaceae bacterium | reverse complement strand
CCTGACGGCTGCGCCCGCCGGCCGCCCCAGCGGCCCGGCTCCGCCACGCGAGGCGACGTGCCGCCACGAGCGATCTTGGAGGGGTACCCGGTGGCACGGCAACGCCGCGGCAGACTCGCCGCGCTGCTCACGGCATCCACGCTGGCGCTGACGCTGCTCGCGACGGCGGTCCCGTCGGTGACGGGGGCCGACTCGCGGAGCGTGTTCGTCGGCTCCGGCACGACGGACGGGATCCTGACCTCGTCGACCGTTTCGGCCGGTCAGACGACCTCGTTCAAGGTCGTCGTCAAGAACACGGGCGGCCAGACGCTCAACAACGTCCTCGTGACGGTGGGCTACGACGCCGACCCGGCGGCGGAGCGGAACACGAGCCCATACTCCGCGATCGTGCCGACGGCCCCGGTGGCCTTCCCAGGCGGCGTGACGATCAGCTACGTCACCTCGGGCTGCACCGGCGGCGGGACGGCCGGCCCGCTCGTCTGCGACGTGGCGACGCTCCGCAAGGGCGGCTCGTTCACGATCACGGCGCTGGTGACGACGCCCGAGAGCCTCGGCGCGACGTCGCTGCCGATCAAGGCCGTCGCCAAGGTCGCCGAGAACACCAACGACAACGGGGCGAACAAGGACACCTTCGCCGCCGAGGGCACCGTCACCGTCAATGCCTTCAGCTGCGACTCGGTCACCGTCTATCGGGCGCAGGGATCGAAGGAGGTCTCGACCTGCGCGGTCGACGACACCCGGAACACGAACGGCCAGTCGGCCAAGATCATCCTGCCGACGGCCCTGACGACCGCGACGCTGTCCGAGGTCGCCGAGGCCTGTCCGGCCGAGCTCGCCTTCTGCCTCGGCGCGGCCGTCGTGGCCGACATCACCGGCGACTCGCCGGCCGACCTGATCGTCTGGACGCTCCAGTACTACGTCGGGACGGAGACGCCCCAGCTCAACAAGATCGTCGTCAACCACTACGACGACGCGGGGACGCTCATCGCCTCGATCCCGAACACGAACAAGTACCGCTGCAAGAGCGGGTCGCAGAAGGAGTGCATCGCCTCGGTGTCGGTCACGAACGGCGTCCTGACGATCGTCGTGCAGACCGGCGGCAACGGCAAGATGCGCGCCTGAGCCGATCAGACCAGGACGGGAGCGCCGGTCAGTCGGCGTCACCCGTCAGCCCGGCCAGCCGCTCCCGGACCCGGTCGGCCGAGACCCGGTCGCCCTTTCGCTCGTAGCACGCCAGGGCCTCCAGCCAGGGGGGCCCTGCGTCGTTCTCGCGGCCGGTCGCGGCAAGGACGACCCCGAGCTCGACGAGCGTGTCGGCCCGGAAGTCGATGTCCGAGGACTCGGCCGTGAGGGCCGCGGCCGCCTCCGCGAGCTCGACCGCGACCGCGGCGTCACCCCGCCGGGTGAGCACCCGCGCCCGGGCCATCCGCCACAGCGCCTGTGAGTACTCGTCGTCCTCGTCGGCCAGCCCTTCGGCGATCCGGGTGAGCGTCTCGGCCTCGTCGTCGCGCTCCCGCTCGGCGAGGACTCCCGCGAGCAGCCCCGCGATCGTCGAGCGGTAGTAGCCCTCGCCGAGGGCCTCGAGCGCCTCGTAGTCGCGGCGGAGCTCGCGCTCGGCGGCGTCGAGGTCGCCACCCAGCCGCTCGACCCGCGAGGTCTCGACCGCGGTCGACGACGCGGTGACGCTCGGCCCGAGCTCGGCGAGCGCCCGCTGGGCCCGCCCGTAGAGGGCCCGACCCTCGTCAGCCCGGCCCTCCATCGCATGGAGCTGGGCGAGGGCGAGCTCGATGACCGCGGTCGCCTTCCGGTCGCCCGCGACGTCGGCGAGCATCGCCTCGCAGCGCCGGAGCACCTCGCCGACCGCGAGCGGCCCCGACACCGCCGCCGACACGTAGGCCTGGGCGCCGCGGGCCCGGAACTTGGCGTCGTCGGCCGCGGCCGCGGCGGCAACCGCCCGCTCGGCGGCGACGGCCGCCGCCTCGTACCGGCCGGCGGTGCCGTGGCTCAGCGCCAGCAGGACGAGCGCCCGGGCCAGGCCCGCCTGGTCGTCCTCGACCTCGAAGGTCGCCACGGCCCGCTCGGCGGCGGCGATCGCTCCCGTCGTCCCCGACGTCTCGTCCGAGGCGTACAGGTCGCGGTACAGCCGGGCGACCTCGATCCGGGCCGCCAGTCGGGGGCTCGTCGACCCGGCGATCGCCGCCGCCTCGTCGAGGACCGCTCGGGCCTCGTCGAACGCCCCGAGATCGGTCAGCGCCTCGCCGAGATCGGCGACGAGCTCGAGCCGGTCGGGGTCGTCCGGCGGCAGGAGCGCCGCAGCGCGGCGGAGCAGGTTGGCGGCCGCGGGGATGTCGCTGCGGGTGGACGCCCGCCGGCCGGCGGCCCCGAGCTTCGTCGCCGCCCGCCGCGCGAGATCGCGGCCATGGTCGTCGAGGGGCCCGAGCTCGGATCGGTAGCGGAAGGCCTGCTCGAGATGGTAGCCGTGGATCTCCTCGAACTCGGCGCCCCGGCCGGTGGCGGCGTTCTCGGCCTCGGCCCAGTCGACGAAGCGCTCGTGGTAGGTCGCCCGGGCCCGCTTGAGGAGCGCGGCGTACGCGGCATCGCGGATGAGGATGTGCAGGAACCGGTAGGCGTCCTCGTCCTCGACGCCCTCGCCGACGGCCGCCCGGACGAGCTGCTTTCGGCCGAGGGTGCCGAGGTGGCCGGTGACGTCGGGCGCGACCGGCTCGGGGACGAGCGCCTCGACGGCGGCCCGCGGGAAGACCAGGCCGATGACCGAGGCCGGCTCGACCACGGCCCGCTCCTCACGCGACAGGTCGTCGAGTCGGGCGGCGAGGAGCGCTTGGATCGTCGGCGGGATCGCGACAGCGGACGAGGTCTCGGCGAGCCGCCAGGTGTCGCCGACCCGGACGACCTGGCCCCGGTCGATGAGCATCGACACGAGCTGCTCGACGAACAGCGGGTTGCCGTCGGCGGCGGTCACGACACGCTCGACGACGGCCGGGTCGAGCGACGCCCCGCCGAGGAGGGTCGCGATCATCGCCGCGCTGTCCTCGGCCGACAGCTGGCCGAGCGTCATGATGTCGACGCCGGGTCGGACCGTCCACTCGGCGTGCCGCTCGGCGAGCTCGTGGCGGGCCGAGCACAGGACGAGGACCGCGGCGCCGGCGACCGAGTCGACGAGGTGGCCGAGCAGCTCGAGGAGCGTCGGCTCGGCCGAGTGGATGTCGTCGATCACGAGGACGACCGGCCGGCTGGCGGCGATGCGCTCGACGAGCTTGCGGAACCCCCAGAAGAGCTCGGGGACGCGGAACTGGCCGGCCGACAGCCCGATCGCCGCGGCGACGCGCTCGACGACCTCGAGCGCCTCCGGCCCGTCGCCGACGAACTCGGCGAGCCGGGCCCGGGCGACGTCGGGCGGATCGTCGGGCACGATCCGGGCGGCCTGCCGGACGATCTCGACGAACGGCCAGAAGGTGATCCCGTCGCCGTAGGGGAGGCAGCGCCCATTGAGGACGGTCGCTCGCTGGCGGGCCTCGGTCATGAACTCGCCGAGCAGCCGCGACTTGCCGACGCCCGCGTCACCGACGACCGCGACCACCCGGCAGTCGCGCCGCTCGAGCGACGCCTCGAACGCCTCGCGCAGGGCCCGCAGCTCGCGCTCCCGGCCGACGAGCGTCGTCCGCGCGCCCGTCCGCTCGACCGGCGCATCGCGGACGGCGACCAGGCGGAACGCCGGGACGCGCTCCGACTTGCCCTTGAGCTCGAGCGCCTCGACCGGCTCGACCTCGACATGGGCCTGGACGAGGTCGTAGGTGGTCTCGCCGATGAGGATCTCGTTCGGCGGGGCGGCCTGCTCGAGGCGGGCGGCGACGTTGACCGTGTCGCCGGTCGCGAGCTGCTGGTTCGCGGTCGGGTCGGTGTTGGCGACCACCTCGCCGGTGTTGACGCCGGTCCGATTGGCGAGCTCGACCCCGTAGAAGCGGAGGAACTCCTCGTTGAGGCGGGTCAGCGCGTGCTGCATCCCGTGGGCGGCCCGGACGGCCCGCAGCGCGTCGTCCTCGTGGGCCCGCGGCACGCCGAACACGGCCATGATCGCGTCGCCGATGTACTTCTCGACGGTCCCGCCGTGGCGCTCGATCTGGGCCGCCATCGCCGAGAAGTAGCGCTTCTTGATCTCGGCCATCGCCTCCTGGTCGATCCGCTCGGTCAGCGCGGTCGAGCCCTTCAGGTCGACGAAGATGAACGTTGCCGGCTTGCGGACCTCCTGGGCCGGCAGCTCGACGGGCGGTGCGCTGGCGACCGGTGCGGGCGCCGGACCGCGCGCGTCGACGAGCGCCGCCGCCGGACCGGGCCCCGTGGCCGTCGGGCTCGCGGTCGCTGCTGCCGGCGCCGACTCGGCCGGCCGGCCCGGCACGATCAGCGCCGTCCCGCAGAACCCGCAGAGCCGGAACTTCGACGGGTTCTCCTCGCCGCAGCCGGGGCAGGCGACCGTTTCGGGGATCGGCGTCAGCGCCGTCCCGCAGAACCCGCAGAGCCGGAACTTCGCGGGGTTCTCCTCGCCGCAGCCGGGACAGACGACGACGTCCATCGAGCGAGTCTATCGGGGCCGGACCGCGGCGCGTAGGATTCCGGCCACGATGCCCGTCGCCGACGACCCGACCCGCGAGGCCCTCCGGGGCGCCCGCCTGCTCGCCGGGCTCGACGCGGCGGCGTTCGAGGCGCTGCTGCCGGCGACCCGCTCCCGCCGCTACCGAGCGGGCGAGGCGATCTTCCACGCCGCCGACCCGGGCGACGCCCTCTTCATCGTCGCCGAGGGCGCGGTCCGGATCGTCGTGCCGTCCGACGACGGCGCGGGCGAGGCGATCCTCGCGGTCGTCGGTCCGGGCGAGGCGTTCGGCGAGCTCGCCGTGCTCGACGGCGCACCCCGCTCGACCGACGCGGTCGCGGCCGCCCCGACCCGGCTCGTCGCCGTCGGCCGCGAGGCGCTCCTCCGGCTCGTCGACGAGGATCCCGACTTCCGGCGCGCCCTCCTCGTGTCGATCGCGGCCGAGCTGCGGCGCGTCACCGACCAGCTCGCCGACCAGCGCTTCCTCGACCTGCCCGGGCGGCTCGCCCGCCACCTCTCGAGGGCCGCCACGGGCCAGTCTCCGGATCCGGACGGCGCGATCCGGGTCGAGCGCGGCGTGAGCCAGGCCGACCTCGCGGCGATGGTCGGCGGCTCGCGCCAGTCGGTGAACCGGGTCCTCGGCGACCTCGCCGCCCGCGGGCTCGTCCGGGTCGAGCGCGACGCGATCGCCGTCCTCGACCCAGCGGGGCTCGCCCGGGCCGCCGAGCGGTAGGCTGGCGCCATGACCGACGCGCGTCTCCGGGCCACCCTCCGTGCCGTCGCCGTCCGGGCCGCCGCGGCCGCCCGGCTCGACCCGCCGGCCGGGGAGGCGGTCCTCCGCTCGATCGTCGAGGCCACGGCGGCGCTCTTCAACGCGGAGGCGGCGTCGCTCGCCCTCTACGACGCCGCGGCGGACCGGCTCGTCTTCCGGGTCGCGGCCGGCCCCCGGGGCGATGGCGTCATCGGTCTCGCGATCGATCCGTCGGAGGGCGTCGCCGGCTACGTCTACTCGACCGGCCAGCCGATCGCGATCGCCGACACGAGTCGCGATGCCCGGTTCAGCGGCCGGGTGGCCGCCGCGACGAGCTACGTGCCGCGCTCGCTCGTCGCGGTCCCGCTCCTCGATGACGACGGCGTGCTCGGCGTCCTCGAGGTGCTCGACAAGCGGGGCGACGGCGGGTTCAGCCTCCGCGACCTCGAGCTTGCCTCGGTCTTCGCCCGCCAGGCGACGGTCGCCATCCGGGCGACCCGCCTCGAGCGCGACGCCGCGTCGCTGCTCCGGGCGGCG
>CAZABC010000010.1:60952-62031 GCA_964483405.1 uncultured Anaerolineaceae bacterium | reverse complement strand
GCGGGTCCGATGCCGCTGCCGCCCGGCCGGCGGCCCCGACCGACGAGGACGTCGACGCCCTCGTCGCCGATGCCCTCGCGTCGCTCGGCGACGACGGCGGGACGTGGGCGCTCGCCGACCGGATCGCCCGTCTCCGGGCCGTCGACCCGGCCGAGCTCGAGGTCGTCCGCGACGTGCTCGACGCCCTCCTTCGGCGCGCCGAGCGCCGGCCGGGTCGGGGCCGATCGGCGCGATGAGCCTCGAGCCCGACGGCGCGTCCGTCTCCGCCGTCCTGCCGGCCTGGAGCGACCCGTTCGCCGCCGGCACCCGGGCGAGCCTCGCCCGGCTCGCACCGTTCGGCCGCATCGACCGCGAGTGGGCCTTCGGCGGGACCGACGGGTCCGGGGCGACCGTGGCGATCGTCGATTCGGGCGTCGAGCGCGATCATCCCGCGATCGGCGGCCGGCTGGGCGACGCGGTCCGGGTCGAGCTCCGCGACGGCGACGCGGTCGTCCTGCCCGACCCCGACGGCGACGACGTCGTCGGCCACGGGACGGCCTGCGCCGGCATCGTCCACGCGATCGCACCGGGTGCTGACCTGCTCTCGGTCCGGGTCCTCGGGCCCGACAACCGTGGCCGCGGGGCCGCCTTCGCCGCCGGCCTCGCCTGGGCGATCGAGCGCGGCGCGACGGTCGTCAACCTGAGCCTCTCGTCGAAGAGCGACGCGTACTTCGCCCTCCTCCACGACCTCGCCGATCGGGCCTACTTCGCGAACACCCTGCTCGTCTGCGCCGCGAACAACGTCCCCGGCCCGAGCTACCCCTCGCTGTTCGCCTCGGTCGTCTCGGTCGCGGCCCACGACGTCGCCGATCCGGCGGCCTGGTTCTACAACCCGCGGCCGCCGGTCGAGTTCGGGGCGTACGGGCTCGACGTCGACGTCGCCTGGCGGAACGGCGGCCGGCTCGTGGCGACGGGCAACAGCTTCGCCGCGCCACACCTCGCCGGGTACGCCGCGCTCATCCGGGCGAAGCATCCCGATGCCGCCCCGTTCGAGGTGAAGGCGATCCTCGCCGCGACCGCGACGCCGGTCGATCGGACCG
>CAZABC010000010.1:30256-60852 GCA_964483405.1 uncultured Anaerolineaceae bacterium | reverse complement strand
CCGGGTAGCCGCCGCCCCAGCGGGCGCCGCCCGTCAGCGGACCCGGAACGGCTCGCCGTGACCCGGGATGACCACGTCGACCCCGCCGAGCACCCGGTCGCGGCCACGCTCGATCGCCGCCTGGTCCCAGGCGAGCGGGTCGACCGCCGGCGTCCGGTCGCCATGCCACCACAGGTGGGTCATCGCGTAGGTCGCGTCGTCGGCCTCGACGACGAACGTGGCGTCCTCCTCGGTGTGACCCGGGGTCAGCCACAGCTGCGTCCGCGGCGAGGGCCGGTAGCCGTCGCCGTCATGATCCAGCCACTCGTCGCCGCGGTAGCGAGCCCAGAAGTCGACGACCTCGGCGTTCGGGAAGAGGGCGATGTTGACCGTGTGGTCGGGGTGGTGATGGGACAGGAAGACGTGGGTCACATCCTCCGGACGGACGCCGAGCTCGGCGAGCGGTCCGAGGATCAGCGCCCGGTCGGCGACCATCCCCGGATCGACGACGATCAGCGCCTCGCCGTCGCGGACGAGGACGACGCTGCCGCCGACGCGCGCCCCTCCGTCGCGGACGTAGCCGACGTGGAGCAGGTGGACGCTCGTCATCGGATCACCTCGGGTCGGCCGGGCGACCGGCCCGGCGCCGGTCTCGCCCCGCCCCGAGGATAGTCGCCGGACACGCGGACCGGCGGCCCGGGCGACCCGGCCGCCGGTCGGATGCGCGGGTGGGGGTCGGTTTCAGCGCCGCTTGTGGCCCTCGACGTCGTCCTCGTCGGGGATCGCTTCGCCGCCGGTGGCCGGCCAGCGGGGGAGGACGCCGGTCTGGCCGGGCTCGTCGTCGTACGCCTTGATCCGCTTGTGGCCCTCGACGTCGTCCTCGGGCTCCGGAGCCGCCTGCTCGCCGGGCGAGATCTTCTTGTCCTGCATCGGTCGGTTCCCCTTCCAGCTGCGCCTGATCGACGTGTCCGGAAGGTACGCGACGCCCGTCCCCGAGGGAAGCCCCTGGGCGACCGCTTCGCTGTCGCCTGCGCGACAGGCCACCCGAGCCCGCGCCAGCCCGCCCGTCGGACCCGGCGTCGATCAGGACGACGGCGCGTCGGCGTACGACTTCGGCAGCGCCTCGACCCGCGGTGCGCGCAGCTCGCGCAGCGCCGACTGGTCGGCCGACGCGAGTCGCGGCAGGTCGGCCTGGCCGGTCCGCATGAGCCGCGTCGTCAGGGTCGCGAGGACGAGCCTGTTGACCTCCGGGACGACCATCGTCGCCCGGAGCGCGTCGGCCGGGACCTCGAGCAGGGTCATGTCGGTGTCCGCGACGACGTCGGCCGTTCGCGGGCTACCGGTGAGCGCGGCGATCTCGCCGAAGAACTCGCCGGGGCCCATCGTCGAGAGCCCCCGGAAGCCACCCTCCTCGTCGGTCGGGATGCCGGCGGTCGCGCTCCCCTCGAGCACGAAGTAGGCGGTCGACGCCATGTCGCCGTGGGTGACGACCCGGGTCCCGGCCGGAACCTCGCGGACGACCGCGTCGGCGACGAACGCCCGGCGCTGGTCGGCCGAGAGCAGCCCGAAGGTCCCGAGCCGGACGGCAAGACGGTCGAAGTCGGCCAGCGTCGCGGCGCGGAACGCCGCCGCGGCCGCGGCCGGCGCCGTCTCGGCCGTGCGCAGGCGCGCCGACGCGGCCCGGAGCGAGGCGATGCCGAGTCCCGGGGCGACGAGGGCGAAGGCCGCCGACACGAACAGCAGCGAGCTGCAGAAGACGATGAGCCAACGCACGTCGAGGACGTCGGCCAGGCCGGCGCCGAGCATCCCGGCGAGGAAGATCAGGTCGCGCATGACGTAGAACGCGGAGAAGACCCGGCCCCGGACCTCGCGTGGCGTGTTCCGCTGGAGGAGGACCGAGCGGGCGACCGAGGTCGGCGAGTTGAAGAAGCCGCTCAGCGTGACGAAGACGATCCCGATCGCGATCGTCGGCGAGGCGGCGTAGAAGATGCCCGAGAGGCCCATCCCGACGAGGCCGATGACGATCCAGGCGAGCTCCGGCAGCTTCGAGCTGAAGCGGGCCATGAAGAACGAGCCGACGACGAAGCCGATCGACGTCAGGCCCTCCTGGATCCCGTACTCGAACTCCGTGGCCCCGAGCTCGTCGATCGCCATCGGCAGCAGCAGGACGTTCCACAGGCCGAACGAGAAGAACATGAACGCGCCGACGACGAAGAGCGATCGGATGATCGGCGTGCCGAACAGGGTCCCGATGCCCTCCTTGAGGTTCTCGAACACGACGCCGACGGTCGCCGCGTCCTCGGGGACCGGCAGCTTGATCGGACGGATGAAGAAGATGCAGCCGGCCGAGAAGACGAAGGTCAGGGCGTCGATCCAGAAGGCGAGGGCGATGTCGATCGAGGCGAGGAGACCGGCGGCGGCGAAGCCGATCGCCGTCGAGCCGAAGCTGGCGATCGAGAGGAACGCGTTGGCCGAGGCGAGCTCCTCGTCCGTGGCGATCTCGGGGATGAGGCTGTCGTGGGCCGGGTCGAAGAACTGCTTGATGCCGGCGTTGAGGAGCAGGAGCAGGTAGAGGCCGGGGAGCGCCGTCGCCTCCAGCCCGAGGACGAGCGGGATGCAGGCGACGATGACCGCCTGGATCAGGCAGGTCCAGATCATGATCCTGCGTCGGTCATGGCGGTCGACGAAGACCCCGGCGAGGAGCCCGACGACCAGGCTCGGGATGGCGGTGACCATGAGGGTGACGCCGACGGCGAAGGCCGACCCGGTCTCGCGATAGACATAGATGCCGGCCGCGAGGTCGGTCAGCGCCGAGCCCGCCGTGGAGACGAGCTGGGCGAGCCAGAGCAGGGTGAAGTCGCGCTTGCGGAAGACCGCGAACATCGAAGGCTTCGCCGGGGATGGCGAAGCCGCAGCTGCCGTCATGACCCTCCCTCGTCGGCGTCCCCGCGCCGTGCCGCGGAGTCTATCGGCCCGCGAGCCCCGGCGCACCCTCCGATCCGTCATCGTCGAAGCGGGCCGGGATCGTCACCCCCTCGTGGAGGAGGAGGTCGCGCTTGAGCTCGAGACCGGCATCGCGCTCGAGCGGCCACGTGCCGCCATAGCCGCCGAGCGAGCCGTCGCCGGCGATGACCCGGTGGCAGGGGACGACGAGCGCGACCGGGTTCCGGCCGACCGCCCCGCCGACCGCCCGGGCGGCGCCCGGGGCGCCGATCGCCCGGGCGACCCGGCCGTAGCTCGTGACCTGCCCGAACGGCACCCGGCGGACCGCCTCGAGGACGCGCCGGTCCCAGGCCCGGAGGCCCGCGAGGACCGGCGGCACGGTGAACCCGTCCGACCCGCCCCCGAGATACGCCTCGAGCTCCATCCGGGCGCGGTCGAGGGTCAGGTGGGTCGGCCGGTCGGCGGCAGCCGGGTCGACGACGGGCCCGCCGGTCCGCCGCTCGATCGACGACCGGAAGGCGTCCTCGGTCTCCTGGAATGCGAGGGCGACCAGCCCCTCGCTCGAGGCGGCGAGGAGGATCGGGCCGTACGGCGAGGCGACGACGGTCGCGGCGATCGGCTCCACCTGGTGGAGTGTAGGCCGGTGGTATACTCCCCGGGAGTATGAGTACCGACGCCGCGCCGGCCGCGACCGAGATCCAGCTGCCCGTCGCCGGGATGACCTGCGCGTCGTGCGTCAACCGCATCGAGCGGTTCCTCAAGAAGACCCCCGGCGTCGAGGAGGCATCGGTCAACCTCGCGACCGAGGTCGCCACGATCCGATACCTCCCCGACCAAGCCGGCCGGGCGGAGCTCGTCGGGGCGATCGAGGCCGCCGGCTACGAGGTCAAGCCGTCGGGGCTCGTCGTGGCCGCCGACGGCGCCGGGCCCGCCGAGGCCGACGCGATCGACGCGGCCCAGGCCGCCGAGGAGGCCGAGCGGGCGCGCGAGCTCCGGCTGATGCTCGTCCAGTCGGTCGCCGCCATCGGCGTCGCGCTCGTCGCGATGGTCCTCATGTTCTGGCCCCAGACGGTCGTCCCGATGGCCGACCTGAACAAGCTCATCCTGTGGCCGGCGACGGTCATCCAGTTCTGGGCCGGCGGCCGCTTCTACCGGGCGGCCTGGCGAGCCGGACGGCACGGCGGGGCGACGATGGACACCCTCGTCGCCATCGGCACGTCGGCCGCCTGGGGCTACTCGGTCTTCGTCACGCTGTACCCCGAGATCGTCCACGCGGCCGGCCTCCACCCCGAGACCTACTTCGACTCCTCGGCGATCATCATCGGCCTGGTCCTCCTCGGCCGCTGGCTCGAGCTCCGGGCCCGCGGCCAGACGACCGGCGCGATCAAGCGCCTCCTCGGGCTCCAGGCGACCGTCGCCCGGCTCGTCCGCGACGACGGCGACGTCGAGGTCCCCCTCGAGGGGGTCCAGCCGGGCGACCTCCTCCGCGTCCGCCCCGGCGACAAGGTCCCGGTCGACGGGGTCGTCGTCGAGGGCACGTCCGCGCTCGACGAGTCGATGCTCACCGGCGAGGCGATGCCGGTCACCAAGCTCCCCGGCGACGAGGTCATCGGGGCGACCCTCAACACGACCGGCTCGTTCACGATGCGGGCGACCCGGGTCGGCCGCGAGACCGCCCTCGCCCGGATCGTCGAGCTCGTCCAGCGGGCGCAGGGCAGCAAGGCGCCGATCCAGCGCCTCGCCGACCGGATCAGCGCGGTCTTCGTCCCGATCGTCCTCGTCGTCGCCGCGGCGACGTTCCTCATCTGGTTCGTCCTGGGACCGGAGCCGCGGGTCACCCTCGCCCTGACCGCCCTCATCGCCGTCGTCGTCATCGCCTGCCCATGCGCGATGGGGCTCGCGACGCCGACCGCGATCATGGTCGGGACCGGCAAGGGCGCCGAGGCCGGCGTCCTCGTCCGGGGCGGCGAGGCGCTCGAGCGGGCCCACACGGTCGACACCGTCATCTTCGACAAGACCGGCACCCTGACCCTCGGCCGGCCCGCGGTCCCGGCGATCGTCGCCCTTGGCGGCCGGACCGAGCGCGAGCTGCTCGACGTTGCCGCGTCGGCGGAGCGGGGGAGCGAGCATCCGCTCGCCGCCGCCGTCGTCGCCCGGGCCCGCGAGGACGAGCTCGGCTTCCTCCCGGTCGAGGGCTTCGAGGCGCTCGTCGGCCACGGCGTCCGGGCGACCGTCGACGGCCGGTCGGTCCTCGTCGGCAGCCGCCGGCTCCTCGCGGAGGCGGGCATCGACGGCCGCGACCTCCTCGCCGCGGCCGACGTCCAGGCAGCCGAGGGTCGCACGGCGGTCCTCGTCGCGGTCGACGGCGTCGCCGCCGGTCTGGTGGCGGTCGCCGACCCGGTCAAGGCGGAGTCGGCGGCGGCGATCCGCGACCTCGCCGCGATGGGCGTCGATGCGTGGATGGTCACCGGCGACCACCGGGTCACCGCCGAGGCCGTCGCCCGCCAGGTCGGCATCCCGCCCGAGCGGGTCCTCGCCGAGGTCCTGCCGGGCGACAAGGCGGCGAAGGTCGCCGAGCTGCAGGCAGCCGGCCGGAGCGTGGCGATGGTCGGCGACGGCATCAACGACGCCCCGGCCCTCGCCCAGGCCGACCTCGGCATCGCCATCGGGACCGGCGCGGACGTCGCGATCGAGGCGTCCGACGTCACGCTCGTCGGCGGCGACCCGCGGTCGGTCGTGTCGGCGCTCGTGCTGTCGCGCCGGACGATGCGAATCATCCGCCAGAACCTCTTCTGGGCCTTCGCCTATAACGTCCTGCTCATCCCGGTCGCGATGGGCGTCCTCTACCCGCTCTTCGGGATCACCCTCGACCCGGCGATGGCCGCCGGGGCGATGGCCCTCAGCTCGGTCAGCGTCGTCACGAACTCGCTCCGGCTCCGCGGGACGCGGGTCCGTCCCGACGAGGTCCGGCCGGAGGGTCGCGGGGTCGTCGCGCGGGCCGCCGACGCGTCGTTCCTCGTCGTCATCGCCCTCGTCGCGGCCGGGATCGTCGCCGGCGTCCTCGCGATCGACCGCTCGATCACCGCCGCCGCGACCCAGGTGTCGATCGTGGCGACCGACCTCGCGTTCTCGGAGACCGAGATCACGGTCCCGGCCGACGAGCTCGTCGTCGTCACCCTGACGAACGATGGCGCGGTCTTCCACGACTGGATGGTCGAGGGCGTCGCCAACGTCGAGGTCGCCGCGCGGCCCGGCCAGACGGCCTCGGTCCGCTTCCGGATCGACGAACCCGGGACCTACGTGTTCGAGTGCACGGTCCCGGGCCACGCCGAGGCGGGCATGACCGGGATGCTCATCGTCAAGTAGGCGATCCGGGGGGCCGGCCGACGTGGCCCGGCCCCCGGACCGCCCGCTCAGCGCACCGAGAGCTTCAGCTGACCATACGGCAGGACGTCGGTCGGGAAGCTGCCGGCCTGCACGAGGTAGGTCGCGCCGGCCTCGGACATGAAGGTCACCTTGGCGGTCGTGACCCGGGCATCGGGACTCCGGACGTCGAGGAAGACGTCGTCGTTGCAGGCGCCGTCGACGGGCTCGAGCTCGGCGTCGTAGACCGCGACGACCGTGTCGAAGAGCGACCCCTTCGTGTCGATCGTGATCGGGCCGCCGGTCCCGACGACCTCGTACCAGAGGGTGTGCAGCGCGGGGATGTCGAAGACGTCGCCGCTGTCGGGGTCGACGAAGTCGAGGCACCACACGTCGGCCTCGGCGTCGTACGCCGTCCTCCGGGTCCCCTGGACGACCGAGCCGCCGACGGCGATCGGTCGGGCGGCATCCGGGACGTCGTTCGGGAGGAGTCGGGTCGATGGCTTGGGGCCCTGCTGGGCCGTGATGATGTCCTTGAAGCTGTCGGTGAAGCCGTTGCAGCCGGCGAGCGGCAGGGCCTCGCCATCGATCGTGATCGTTCCGCTCAGGTCCCACTCGACGCCGCTGGCGCGGCGGTCGCCGTTCGAGTACTGCTGGACGTACTCGTACGTCTGCCCGAACGCCACGTCGGCCTCGAGCTGGGCCGTCGTGGCGAGCGTCCCGTCGGCGGTGAAGAGCTCGATGTCGATCGACAGCGTGTCATCGATCTCGAAGCCCGCCTGTCCGGTGACCATCTCGCCCCCGACCGGCATCCAGGTGACCTCGAGCGGGAAGCCGGGGATGAACGGGATGATGTAGAGGTAGGCCGAGCCGGTCTCGCCGACGATCTCGCAGTCGAGCCCGTTGAGCGCTCCGGAGACGACGCGGGCATTCGGGTTGGTCGCGAAGACGCTCGAGACGTACTGCTGGCCGCTGCAGTCGGAGAGCGTCACGGTCCCGAAGTTCGCCGGGAGGGTGAGGCTGGCGATCACGGCCAGCGGCGTCTGCGAGAACGTCGACCGGAACGTCGAGTTGCCGTTCCGGAAGTCGTCCTCGAAGGTCTCGGTGTCGCCGTCGGGCGCGTAGTCCGCGTCGAAGATCGCATCGCCCACGGGCCCCGACGCATCGGCGATCTCGATCGTCGCCGCGAGGTTCGACCCGCTGTCGTCCACCGTCGAAGCCGAGCCGGACCAGGTCGGCGGATCGTCATCGCCGGCGTCGTCGGTCCAGAGGACGATCTCGGCGTAGTCCTCGAACACGTCGCTCGACTGGGCGAACACGAAGCCGCTCGCGCCGTCGGCCGTGACGACGCAGTCGATGAACGTGCCGAAGTCGGTGTACTTCTCCGGCTTGCCCGCCTGGGCCGTGCTCGGCACCACCAGCAGCGCGACCAGCGCAAGGACGATCGCCAACCGGCGCATCCCTTCCCTCCGATGCTCCGGGTCGCGTGCCGCCGGGCGTCCTCACCGCGTCGGCCGCGCGGCCCCTCCTGCCGCGTCCCCCCACGGAACGACGGTCGTCAGGCCGCGAATCTACCGAGTGGGCACCGCGGCGTCGAGCGGGTCACCTCGAAGTGGTGCTCGGGCGCACCACGGGCGTCAGCGACGCACCGCGAGCGTCAGTCCTGATAGCGCCGGAAGATCGCGACGGCGTTCTGGCCGCCGAAGCCGAACCCGTTGACCATCACCGTGTCGAGCCTCGTCGCCCGGCCGACCTTCGGGACGTAGTCGAGGTCGCACTCGGGCAGGTCGGGGTTGTCGAGGTTGGCGGTCGGGCTGATGAACTGGTCGCGGATGCCGCCGATCGCCGCGAGCGCGCTCGCGACCCCCGCGGCGCCGACGAGGTGGCCGATCATCGACTTCGGCGAGCTGACGGCGCGCCCGTGGGCCGCCGAGCCGAAGGCCAGCTTGATCGCCCGCGTCTCGGTGACGTCGTTGAGCGGCGTCGAGGTGCCGTGGGCCACGATCCAGTCGATCTCGTCGGGGGCGACGCCGGCGTCGCGCATCGCCGCCTGCATCGAGGCGGCGGCGAACCGGCCCGATGGCTCGGGGGCGCTGATGTGGAACGCGTCGGTGGTCAGGCCGCCCGACAGGACCTCGGCGATGGGCGTCGCCCCGCGCTCGAGGGCATGGGCGAGCGATTCGACGACCACGACCCCGCCGCCCTCGCCGATGACGAAGCCGTCGCGGTCCCGATCGAACGGGCGCGAGGCGTGCTCCGGGTCGTCGTTGTTCTTCGAGAGGGCACCCATGTTCGAGAGGGCCGCCACGCCGACCGGGAGGACCGGGGCCTCGGATCCGCCGGCGAGGACGACGTCGGCCGTCCCCGTCGCGATGAGCCGGAGCGCGTCCTGGAAGGCGATGACCGACGTCGCGCAGGCCGCCGTCTGGGCGATGACCGGCCCGTGCAGGTCGTACTTCATCGCGAGCATGCAGCCGGCCATCGAGCCCGACAGGGCCGGGATGGCGAACGCGGACACGAACCGCGAGCCCTTCTGGTCGAAGGTGTGGGTGCCGTCGATGATCTGCTCGAGGCCGCCGCCGCCCGTGTTGACGACGACCGCGACCCGGTCGCGCCCCTCGGGCGTCATCGCCGCGAAGTCGAGGCCCGCGGCGTCGACCGCCTCCTTGCCCGAGGCCATCGCGAACTGGACGAAGCGGCTCATCCGGCGCGCCATCTTGGGGTCCATCCCCGCGGCCGGGTCGAAGTCCCTGACCTCGGCCGCGATCCGGACCTCCATCCCGTCGGTCGGGAAGCTCGTGATCTTACGCGTGCCGGTGACGCCGGCGCGAAGGTTCGCCCAGTAGGTCTCGAAGTCGTTGCCGATCGGCATGACGGCGCCCATCGCGGTGACGACGGCGCGGCGGGTCGGGTCCTGGCTTGCTGGCACGTTCGTTCCTCGGTCGGTCGGGTGGGTCATTCTAGGGCCGTGGCGCGGGCGGTGGCTGTGCGCTGGCGGTCCGATCCCCGATCGATGCGGCAGCGGGCTCCCTGGATTCGGTCCAACCGCGTCGATGCATACCGTCATCCGGCTCGCTGCATTCGGTGGTCGGGGAGCCGGGACCAACGTCGGTCGCGCAGCTGGGGCTAAGCCGCGGTGAACGCCTCGGCGCTTGAATGGCACCATGCCAGCCCGTGACGATCCCGAGCGACGCCTTCGCGCCAGGGTGGTCGGCCAGGAGCTCCGGCGCCTCCGCTGGTCGCGCGGATGGAGCCAGGCGATCCTTGGGGGTCGAGCCGGGGTCAGCCAGTCGACCGTGTCCCGCCTCGAGAACGGTCTCGTCCCCGATGCCTCGATCGACGTGGTGGTCCGGATGCTCGCGGCCCTCGACGCCGGCCGAGGGGTCGAGCTGACGCTGCGGTTCGTGCGCGCTCCGGACCCCTATCGGCCCGACCACCCATGGGCCTAGCAGTCGGGCAGCAGGCTCCGCCCGGGTTCGATGCATCGAGGCGGATGGCCTCATGCACGAAGCCGGATGGACTGCGGGGAGAGTCCGGGGGGAGCCAAGGTGGGTCACGGGCTCGGCCGGCCCTCAGTCGCCGTCGTATCGCTTGAAGATCACCGCGGCATTGTGGCCGCCGAGACCGACGTTGCACGAGATCGCGTAGCGGACCGGCATCTGGCGGGTCTCGGGCACGACGAACAGGTCGCACTCGGGGTCGGGCTCGAGATAGTTGAGGGTGCCCGGGACGGTCTGCTCCGCGACCGACATCACGGTCGCGAACGCCTCGAACGACCCGGCGGCGCCCATCATGTGGCCGGTCATCGACTTCGTCGCGCTGATCGCGACCTCCTTCGTCCGGCCCCCGAAGACCGACCAGAAGGCGTCGGCCTCGCGCTTGTCGCCGACCGGCGTCGAGGTCCCGTGCGGGTTGAGCAGGTCGATCTCGTCGATCGGGACGCCTCGCCGCTCCATCGCCCAGCGGATCGCCCGGGCGACCCCGAGGCCGCCCTCGATCGGCTGGATCATGTCCCAGGCGTCGGCCGACGACCCGTAGCCGACGACCTCGGCGTAGATCCGGGCGCCGCGCGCCTTCGCGACCTCGAGATCCTCGAGGACGAGCGCCGCCGCCCCCTCGCCGAGGATGAAGCCGTTGCGGGTCCGATCGTACGGCCGCGACACGTCGGTGATCGGCATGCCGGGCCGCGGCTGGCCGACACCGCGCATGTTCGAGAAGCCGGCATGACCGATCTCGAGCAGGGCGTTCTCGGTCGAGCCGACGATGAACGTCGTGCAGTCGCCGCGCCGGATCGTCTCGGCCGCCTCGCCGACGCAGGAGGTCCCGGTCGAGCAGGCGGTGACGACGCACATGTTGTGGCCGAGCGCCCCGGTCTCGATCGCGATGAGCCCCGACGTCGAGTCGACGAGCGAGTTGGCGATGAAGGTCGGCGAGACCCGGTCGGGCCCGCGCTCCTTCAGCACCGCCAGCTGCTCGTTCATCATCTGCTGACCGCCCGAGCCGGAGCCGTAGATGACGCCGACCTCCTCGCGGTTCGAGTCGGTGATCTCGAGCCCCGCGTCGGCCACGGCGAGCTTCGCCGAGGCGACGCCCATGTGCACCTCGCGACCCGCCCGGCGGGCGGTCTTCGCGTCGAGCCAGTCGGTCGGCTCGAAGTCGACGACCTCGCCGCCGGCCTTGCCAGCGTACGGCGTCACGTCGAAGCGGGTGATCTCGCGGATGCCGCTCCGTCCGTTGACGAGGCCATCCCAGGCCGCCGCCTTGCCGTTGCCGACCGGGCTGATGACGCCGAGGCCGGTCACGACGACCCGGCGGTCGTAGTCGGGTTTGCGCACGGTGGGGTACCTCCTCAGGCGGGGTCGAGGAACGGGGTGGCGAGCCGGTCGGGGGCGGCCGGGTCGTCGGTCGAGAGCACAGTGGCGTCCGGTGCGATGCGCTTCACGAGGCCGGCGAGGACCCGGCCGGGGCCGACCTCGACGAACGTGTCGACGCCGCCGGCGGTCATCCGCCCGACGGCGGCGATCCAGTCGACGCCGGTCGTGAGATGGGCGACGAGCTCGGTCCGGCAGGCGTCGGCGGTCGTGAGCGGGCTCGCGTCCGCGTTGGCGATCAGTGGCGGACGGGGATCCCGGAAGGCGATCGTCGCGAGCGTCGTCGCCATCCCCGCGGCGGCCTCGGCCATGAGCGGCGAGTGCGCAGCGACCGAGACGGGCAGCTCGACCGCGCGGCGGGCGCCGAGCGTCTTGGCGATCTCGAGGCCGGCCTCGATGGCGGCCCGCTCGCCGGAGATCACGACCTGGCCGGGCGAGTTGCGGTTGGCCACGCCGACGATCCCGTGGGCGCCGGCGAGCTCGATGAGCTCGGGCAGCCGGGCATCCTCGAGGCCGATGAGCGCCGCCATCCGGCCCTCGCGCCCCGAGCCCGACGCCTGCATCCGGACGCCGCGCTCGCGGACGAGGCGGACGGCGTCGGCGAGCCCGAGCGCGCCGGCGGCGACGAGTGCCGAGTACTGGCCCATCGAGTGGCCGGCGGCGAACGTCGGCTCGGGCGGGACGACGCCGGCGGTAGCCCAGCGCTCGCGCATTGCCTCGAGGTAGGCGACCGAGGTCGCGAGGAGGGCCGGCTGGGCGTTCTCCGTCCGGTCGAGTTCCTCGGCCGGACCCTCCCAGGCGAGCCGGCTGATCGGCTCGCCGAGTGCGGCATCGGCGGCGGCGAATACCCCCGAGGCGGCCGCCGAGACCTCGGCCAGGGCGCGGCCCATGCCGACGGACTGGGACCCCTGACCGGGGAAGACGAAGGCGACGACGGGCACGGGACCTCCGGGCATGGGCACGCTGGGACGCGGGCGCGATGGGATGCGCCGTGAGCGTACCCCGGTCGGAGCCGCCGAGCGGGAGGTCCTGTGCAGGATTGCACGGATCCGTCCCGCCCCCTAGGCTTCGGCCATGCCCGACACCGCCCGCCGCCGCCGTCGCCCGCCGTCGCCCGAGGTCCTCGCCCGCCGCTTCGAGGCCGACCTGTCGGCCCCGGTCCTCGCCGCGAGCGGTCGGGTCTCTAACCCTCGCCAGATCTCCGAGCGGATCGCGATGGGGCGCGCCCTGTGGCGGGAGCTCGTCATCGGCTTCGCGACCCAGCTCGGCGGCCTCCGGCTCGGCTTCACCCAGCTCGCCGCGCTGTACGTCCTCGCCGAGGGCCGGACGACGACGATCGGGGACCTCGCCGACGCGATCGGTCGGTCGCCGTCGACGACGAGCCGGCTCGTCGACGGGCTCGTCCGGCGCCGGCTCGTCGAGCGGCGCACGCTCCCGGAGGACCGTCGCCAGCGGATGCTCCGGCTGACGACCCGTGGCCGGGCGGTCCTGCGCGTCGTCGATCGGGGCCGGGCCCTCCAGTTCCTCGACGCGGTCCGGCCGCTGCCGTCGGCCGAGCGGTCGCTGATCGCGATGGGCGTCGCCGCGCTCGCGACCGGGGCGATCTCCCGCCGCGGCCGCCTGATCCGGGAGCCCGGCCCCGATCGCTAGCCGCAGAAACGGCGGACGACGTCGTAGAGGACCGGCAGCCCGAACCGAAGCGCGTCGAGCGCGACCCGCTCGTCGTCGCCGTGGAAGCGCTCGACGAAGCGCTCGGTCGGGTCGAGGCGGAGCGGGCTGAAGCCGTACGTCGGCGTGCCGAGCCGCGCGGTGTGCTTGGCGTCGGTCGCGAACGGCGCCATGACCGGCAGCGGGACGGCCTCGGCGTCGTGGTCGACGATCGTCGCGGCGAGGAGCCCGTACAGCTCGGTCTCGACCGGCGCCTCGACCGCGGCACCCTGGTGGACGACCTCGATCCGGCAGGCTGCCGCCAGCTCCGGGCCGAGCCGGGCGAGGACCCGCGCCCGGAGGTCGGCCTCGGTCGTGCCCGGCAGCGTTCGGCAGTCGACCTCGACGACCGCCGTGCCGGGGATGACGTTGTACTTGACCCCGGCGTGGATGACGTTCGGGCTCAGGGTGTCCCGAAGCAGGGCCCGCGCGACGCGGGCGTTGACCGGGTCGCAGGCAGCCTCGATCGCCGCGTCGCCGACGCTCGGGTCGGGGTCGAGGATCCGCCGGACGACGTCGCCGCCGCGCGGGCCGAGCGCGTCGGCGACCCCGTCGAGGAAGCGGGCCATCACCGGGCTCGGGCTCGCCGGCTCGGGGGCCGCGAGCGCGGCGACGACGGCGGCCGCCCGGACGGCGGCGTTGTCGGGCCGGGGCACCGACGCGTGTCCCCAGGTGCCGTCGACCCGGATCCGGTAGACGACCATCCCCTTCTCGGCGACCCCGATCGGGTAGAACCGCCGGCCGCCGAGCTCGACCGAGACCCCGCCGCACTCGTTGAGCGCGCCGGCGGCGCGGAGCCATGCGGGTCGCTGCTCGACGACCCAGCCGGCGCCCTGGTGGCCGCCTGCCTCCTCGTCGGCCGTCGAGACGAACAGGACGTCGCGCCGGAGCCCGGGGATCGGGTCGGACGCCGGGTCGCGGCCGGCGGCCCGCGCCTCCGCGGCGAGCTGCCGGACGACCGCCAGCTCCATCGCGACCATGCCCTTCATGTCGACCGCGCCACGCCCCCAGACGTAGCCATCGGCGACATCGGCCGCGAACGGGTCGTGGGTCCAGCGCTCGGGTGGGGCCGGGACGACGTCGAGATGCGAAAGGAGCAGGAGCGGCTCGCCACCGGTGCCGTCGCCGAGGAGCCGGCAGGCGATCGAGCCGCGGCCGGGGAACGGCTCGACGACCTCGGGTCGCAGTCCGGCGTCGACCAGGACCGCCTCGAGGTAGCGAGCGGCGAGGATCTCGTCACCGGGCGGGTTGACGGTCCGGAGCCGGATCAGGTCCCGGAGCGAGGCGACGAGGTCGGCGTGTGCCCGGTCCCACTCGGCCGGGTCGACCGCGGCGGATGGCCGCCGGCCGGCGGTCATCGCCCGACGATCGACCCGACGACGAGCCCGATCAGCCCGAGGACGAACCCGGAGAGGACGATGGCGACGACCATGATCGCCAGCCACCGCAGGTACTTGCGCTCCTCGGCGATCGCCGGCCCGGGGTCGGGGTCCTCGCCGCCGGGGATGTAGGCGGTCGGCAGCCCCCGAGCCCGGGCGTGGGCCGCGCGCTCGGTGTACGCCTCGGGTGGGAGGCCGGGCGGCAGGGCGGCCGGGTCGGTGGAGAGCCCGCCGGCCGGCGGGATGTCAGGAACGGCGATGGGTTCCGGTGCGGTCGCCTGGTCGGTCATCGGCGTCATCATGCCCCAGCCGCCGGCGCTCCGCCGCCCGGCGCCTCGCCGCTCTGCGCATCGACGAGCGGGCCGCGCAGCAGCAGCCAGTCCGGCAGGGGCCGATAGCCGAGCCGTCGGTTGACCTCGCGCATCGGCGCGTTCGCCTCGTCGTTGCCGGTCTCGAGCGCGGTCAGCCCCGTCCGGATCGCCCAGGCGATCGTCGCCCGCTTGAGCGCGGTCGCGATGCCGCGGCCGCGATATGTGGGGTGGACGGCCGTCATGTCGTGGAAGGCGACGCCAGGCCGGCCGTTCTCGAGGGCGATCGTCGCGTAGCCGACGACCCGTCCGTCCGCGTCGTCGAGCGCGGCGATGACCCCCGCCGGGTCGATCCCCGGGCGCTCGATGTCGCGAGCCCGGAACTCGTCGGGTGTGCCGGCGTGCATCGGCTCGTCGCCGGGGATGTCCGCGAACGCGGCCACGGCGATGGCATGCAGCTCGTCGGCGAGGTCCGGCCGCTCGGCGAGCGAGGTCAGCCGGATCCCGGCCGGTGGCGTGGCCTCGGGCGGCTCGAGCCCCGCGAGCTCCAGGCGGACCTGCTTCGCCCGCTCGATGACCGCGAAGCCGTGGTGCTCGAGGAACGCGAGCCCCTCCGGCCGGGCCTCGCTCGCCGGGCAGACGAGGGCGACCTTGCCGGCTGCCCGGGCATGAGCCGAGCAGGCGGCGAGGAGCGCCGTCCCGATGCCGCGCCGACGAGCGTGCTCGACGACCCCGACGTCGGCCCAGAACGCGTCGTACGACTCGGCGAACATGTAGACGCGGCCGACGGAGGCGGCTCCGACGACCGCGCCGTCCGCGGCCTCGGCCACGAGCCGAGCGCCGCCGGGATACTGCACGGCGCTCCAGCGGATCTCGGCCGGATCGGGGATCTGGTCGGGGCTGACCGCGGTCCACAGGGCGACGTACGCCGCGAGGTCCTCCTCGGTGAGCTCGATGGGCCGGATGCGGACCCCCGACGGTGCGTCGGTCACCGCCGGTCGAGCCCGGCCCGCAGCCGGGCGCCGGTCGTGATCGCCCCCTCCGAGGCCGAGCTGACGAGCGCGGCGTACTTGGCCAGGACGCCGCTCGTGTAGCGCGGCTCGGGCGGGGTCCAGGCGGCTCGCCGCCGCTCGAGCTCGTCGGCCGCGACATGGAGGTCGACGGCCTTGCGGTCGACGTCGATCTCGATCTCGTCGCCCTCGCGAACGAGGCCGATCGGCCCGCCCAGGGCGGCCTCCGGCGCGACGTGACCGATCATCAGGCCATGGGTCCCGCCGGAGAAGCGGCCGTCGGTGATGAGCGCGACCGACTCGCCGAGGCCCTCCCCGACGAGCGCCCCGGTGACGCTGAGCATCTCCTGCATCCCCGGCCCGCCGACCGGCCCCTCGTAGCGGATGACGACGACGTCGCCGGCGACGATCCGGTTCTCGCGGACGGCGGCGAAGCAGGCCGTCTCAGAGTCGAAGACCCGAGCCGGGCCGACGTGGCGACGCCGCTCGTGGCCGGCGAGCTTCACGACGCAGCCGTCGGGCGCGAGGCTGCCGTGGAGGATCGTCAGGCCGCCGACCGGCTTGATCGGGGTCTCGATCGGGCGGACGACCTGCTGGCCTGGCGTCTCGACGACGTCGGCCGCGATCCGCGCGATCGTCCGGCCGTCGACGGTCTTCGCCTCGCCGTCGAGGAGGTCCCGCTTGAGGAGCTCGCGCATGACCAGGGCGACCCCGCCGGCGTCGTACATGTCCGCTGCCGAGTACCGGCCGCCGGGCCGCATGTCGGCGATGAGCGGGGTCCGGTCGGCGATCTCGCCGAACTCGTCGATGTCGAGCGGGATGCCGAACTCGGCGGCGATCGCGAGGAGGTGGAGGACGCCGTTCGTGCTGCCGCCGGTCGCGGCGATCGAGGCGATCGCGTTGGCGATCGAGGCCTTCGTGACGAGGCCGCCCGGCCTGATGTCATGGCGGACGAGCGTCATCGCGAGCTCGCCGGCGCGGCGGGCCGCGTCGTCCTTCTTCGGGTCCTCGGCGGGGATGCCGTTGAGGCCGGCCGGGCTGAGGCCGAGGAACTCCATGACCGTGCTCATCGTGTTCGCCGTGAACTGGCCGCCGCACGCGCCGGCGCCGGGACAGGCGCCGTTCTCGGCCTCGTACAGCTCCTCGAGGGTGATCCTGCCGGCCCGGTAGGCGCCGATGGCCTCGAAGATCGTCACGACGTCGGCCGACTTGCCCTTGTACGTGCCCGGGTAGATCGTGCCGTTGTAGAGGACGAGGCCCGGGACGTCGAGTCGGGCGAGGGCGATCGCGGCACCGGGGATCGTCTTGTCACAACCGACGAGGCAGACGACGCCGTCGAGGAGGTGGCCGCGGACGACGAGCTCGATCGAGTCGGCGATGACCTCGCGGCTGACGAGGCTCGCCTTCATCCCCTCGGTGCCCATCGAGACGCCGTCGGAGACCGCGATCGTGTTGAACTCCATCGGCGTGCCGCCGGCCGCCCGGATGCCCTCCTTCACCGACTCGGCGAGCCGGCGCTGGTTGTAGTTGCAGGGCATCGTCTCGATCCACGTCGTCGCGACCCCGACAAGCGGCTTGGCGAGGTCGTCGTCGGTGAACCCGATGGCCTTGAGCATGCCGCGCGCGGCGGCCCGGTCCGGTCCGTCGGTCAGGGCGTAGCTGTGGCGCTTCCCGCCGTCGGTGGGGCGAGCGTAGGGGAGCCAGTCGGGGGTCGGATCGGCGGAGCCGGGGCGGTCGGTGGCGGACATGGCGGCCGGGACCTCGTGCGCGGGTCGGTGCGTGTCCAGTCTAGGCCCGGTGCAGGCCCGGCCGCCCCGCAGGTCCGGAGGTCGCCCGGTCGCCCGGTCGCCCGGTTCGCCCGGTCGCTTGGTCGCTCGCACCAACGTGGCTGGTACGCGGCGCCCCGAGGTCGCTCGCACCAACGTGGCTGGTACTCCAGCGAGGCCGACCGCTCCGTACAAGCCTGGCTGGTGAAACGTGCCCCGGGATCACGGGCTCGAGCGTGGGACGTTGACGCGGCGGCGGCGCGAAGTTGGCGCGCTCGCTGGAACACCAATGTGGCTGGTGGGAGCGACGAACCAGATGCCGCGGAGCGGGCCGACCGGGTCGCGGAGCCAGCGACGCACGTCGGTCGTCCGAGCCGGGAACGAGGCGTCGAACGTGGCCGCGTGCCGGCGGATCGCGTCGTAGGTCGTCGGCTCCGCCGGCAGGATGAGGAGCGCGCCGCGGGTCAGGGGGCGCCAGCCCAGCGTGGCCGGGACGAGATCGCCGGCGATCCGGACCTTGCGGTCGACGCCCAGGTGGAGGTCGGCGATCTCGACGAGACGGGACTTGACCTCGCAGACCGCCAGGGCCCGCTCGGCTGCCTTCCAGCCGAGGATGTCGATCGAGCCGCGCTCGCCGAAGTGGTTGAACGACCACTCGACCCTGACCTCCCAGCCATCCGCGGTCAGCGCCGCGACGGCCAGGTCGACGAGCGCGGCGTGATCGGCGTCGAGCAGCCTGGCGAGCTCAGGGCCGCGCCATCGTGGCGCGAGGTCGACGGTGGCGTCGAGCGCAGACGCGACGCGACGAAGCGTCTCGAGGTCGACCTCCCCCATCCGCCCGAGCTCGACGAGCGAGACGAGCTGCTGGCTCACTCCGGCTCGGTCGGCGACGTCTCGCTGCCGCCAGCCGCGACGGCGCCGGAGTGCCCGGAGGACCTGACCGACAAGCCGATCGTTCATCCGGCGATCGTCGCCGGGTCGGCTTACCGGCCACGCGCCTGCCGCTTACGCGGATCGGCCTCCCGGATCAGGCGGAGCGGTCCGGCGGACGAGGATCGTCGCGGGCGAGCTCGTCGCTTGCGAGGTCAAGACGAGGCTGGCCGCTGTCGGCCGCACCGGCCACGCCGGCCGCGCTCAGACCCGCGCTCGGCCGCGCTCGGCCTACGCCAGCCGTCGGACCGGGATGGCCCCGGCCGTGCCGGACATGGCGACCGAGCCCGCCGCTTGCGCGGACCTTCGAGTCGGACGCTCCGCCCGCCGCGCTCCGCCCGCCGCGCTCCGCCCGCCGCGCTCCGTCCCGCCCCGGACCGGGCCGCGGCTCAGACGCCGTCGAACGTGCCGTCCATCCAGTCGGGCTCGTCCTCGAGGAGCGCGAGCATCTCGCGGTACTCCGCGTCCTGCTCGGGGCTGTCGGCGTTGGCCCGGTAGGTGGCCGCGTCGTCGAAGACCGCGATGAGGAACCAGGTGGGCCGGTCGTACGGGTCGGTGTCCGGCCGGAACATGTAGCTGTGGCGGTAGCCGGCGGGCCGACGGCCCCCGGACTCGTACCGCTCAAGCAGGGCCCGCAGCTCCGCCTCGCGACCGGGCTTGGGATGGATCCGGGCGATCGTGCCGTACATGGGACGCACCTCCTGGCGCCATCGTCGCACCCGGCGCAAGACCGAGGCTACCCAGGTCGGGCTGTAGTCGACGTAGCCGTGGACACTGATCGGACCCTGACCGACGACGCCGCCCTTGATGTACGAGAAGCCCCGGACCCCCGGACCGTTGCTCTCGCCGCGGACGCCGTCGCCGAAGCCCGACGCGCCGAAGACGCCGCCGGCCTGACCGACGCCGACGATCCCGTACTTTCCGGCTGCGTTGCCGACGCCCTGGAGGCCGTCGTTCGCCGTCGATGTGACGGTGGTCGTGGATCCGGCTGTGTTCCCGTATCCCGCGATCACCGCGTCGCCGGTCGCCGCCCGCGCCGCCAGCGGCCGGCCCAGCGCGCTAGCGGCGAACGCGGCCGCCCCACCGACTGCCGCGGCAAGCAGGGCGCGGCGCGACCGCGGAAGGTGGATGTCGCCGGCTCCCCCCGGGCCGGCGACATCCAGGGGACCGACGGCCGCGGGGTCGCGACCGGCCGTCGGCTCGAACGCGGGCGCGCCGGGCGGAGCCGGCTGGTCGATCTCGGCGTGGGGCATCGGCTGGATCTCCGGTGCGGTCCGCCCGTCGGCGGCAGCCCCGACGGCGCGTTGCCCCCCATGAGGGCGCTGCGACGGCCGATGGTTCGATCGTCGTCGGGCCCGATCCGTGCCGCGCCCTGGCCGAGTCTGCCGAGGGTCAGGACGCCGGCGTCGACCTGGTCGCGATCCAGCGCTCGATCACGCCACCGAGCGCACCGAGCGGCAGCGCGCCCTCGCCGAGGACGGCGTCGTGGAAGCCGCGGATGTCGAACGCCGGGCCGAGGCGCTCGCGAGCCGTGGCGCGCAGCCGGAGCAGCTCGAGCTGGCCGAGCTTGTAGGCGAGCGCCTGGCCGGGCATCGTGATGTAGCGGTCGACCTCGTTGGCGATGTTGCTCGGCGCGAGGGCAGTGTGCTCGACCATGAAGTCGATCGCCCGTGCCCGGCTCCAGCCGAGCGCGTGGAGCCCGGTGTCGACGACGAGCCGACATGCCCGCCAGCCGTCGAACGAGAGGATCCCGATCCGGTCGAGGTCGCCCGAGTAGAGGCCCATCTCGTCGCTCAGGCGCTCGGTGTACAGGCCCCAGCCCTCGATGTAGGCGTTCGTCCCGCCGAACCGCCGGAACGCCGGCAGGCCCTCGATCTCCTGGGCGATCGCGATCTGGAGGTGGTGGCCCGGGACCGATTCGTGGAAGGCGAGCGCCTCCGCCTCGTAGCGCGGTCGGGTCTCGGGCCGTAGCGTGTTGATGTAGTACTGCCCGGGTCGCGAGCCGTCGGCCGCGGGCGACCGGTAGTAGGCGATCGTCGTGTGCTCGGCCTCGTGGCTCGGGACCTCGACGACGTCGCAGGGCGCCTTCGGGAGTCGCCCGAAGGCCGCCGGGATCGCCTCGACGGCGCGGGCGAGGGATCGGCGGGCGACGTCGGCGACCTCGTCGGCGGTCGAGAAGTACAGGGCGGGGTCGGTCCGGAGGCGCTCGATCGCCGCCGCCCGATCCGATGTCCCGAGGACGCGGCCGGCCAGCGACTCGAGCTCGGCGTCGATGCGAGCCACCTCCGCCTGCCCGAGCCGGTGGACCTCGGCCGGGTCGACCTCGAGCGACGTGTGGGCCCGGGTGAGGAGCCCGTATGCGCGGTCGCCGCCGGGAACGTGCATGAGTCCCGGCCGATCGTCCGATCGGGCCACCGGCAGCACCTCGTCGACGAGCAGCGCGCGATAGCGGGCGAACGCGGGCCGGATGCCGTCACGCAGGGCGCCGGTCAGCTGGTCGGCGAACCGGGCGCGCTCGGCCTCCGACCAGCCGGGCCGGTCGATCGCCAGCGGCTCGAGGAGCGGCCAGGCGGCGTCGGGGCGCCCGAGGAGATCGTCGAGCTGGTCCACGACCTTGCGGACCGGCGAGACGGGCGAGACCCGGCCGTCCGCGAGGCCGGCCCGGACGTTCGCGGTGTGGCGGTCCATCCACGGACCCATCGCCGCGTAGCGCGCCGCGAGCGCGCGTCCCTGCTCGGGCGTCTCGACCGCCTGGAAGCTCGGGATCGCGACGAGCCCGATCTGCGGGCCGTCGAGCGGATCGGCGGTCCAGTGGTCGGTCGCCGCCTCGCGCAGCCCGACCTCGATCGCGAGGAAGTCGACGAGCGCCTCGGCGGTCACCGTGTCCGCGGGGTCGTCCCAGGCGCGATCGGCGAGCGACCGAGCGGTCTCGAGCTGGCGTGACAGCGTCGAGAGGACGGCGGCCTGCTCGCCCGGCTCGACCGGAGGCAGCCGATCGTCGAAGCGATGGTCGCCGAGCATCGTGGCGTACAGCGGCGAGGCCGCGATCGCGGTGTCCCAGGCCTGATCGGCGAGGGCGGCGAGGGCCGCTCGGTCGGCGGTCGTGGCCGGCCTCGAGGCGGGCGTCGGGGCGGCGCGGTCGGTCATTGGGCGAAGCCTACAGGCAGGGACCCGTGTCGACCCGCGCCGTCCGCCCGATCGCGGGGCCGATCGCCGTCGCGACGGCCGTCGGCGTCAGCGCGTAGCCGACGTCGGGATCGGACCGGGCCTCGGCGAAGATCAGGCCGCCCACGGTGCCGTCGGCGAGCATCACCGGGCCGCCGCTGTCGCCCTGCTCGATCTCGGCCCGGAGCTCGAGGACCGGCCGGGTGACGAGCCGGCGGTCGTAGATGTCGCGGCCGACCGCGTCGAGCTCGCGGGCGACCGCCGCGGGGATGATCGCGAGGGCGTCGCCACCCGGGTAGCCGAGCGCCGCCCCGGTCGTCCCGCGCGGCGGGTCGAACGCGGCGAACCGGAGCGCGGGGGCCCCGAGGCCGGGGGCCCGCAGGACCGCCACGTCGAGGTTCGGGTCGAACAGGACCGGGACGGCGTCGACGACCCGGCCGCCGACCGAGACGCGGGTGGTCCGCCCGCCGGCGACGACGTGGGCGTTGGTCACGACGTAGTCCGGCGCGACGACGACGCCGCTCCCGGTCAGCGACCGCGAGCACGCGGCGCTCGTGATCTTGACCGTCGACGCCTCGCCGAGCGCGCCGATCGCGGCCGCCTCGGGGTCGCCCGGGCGCTCGACCGGTGGCGCGGGCAGCGGCTCGAGCCCGACGAAGAGGTCCGGCAGCGTCGTGTCGTCGAGGAGCGCGGCGACGTCACCGGCGACCTCGGCCGGCGCCGGGAGGACCGCCTCGATGGTCCGGAGCACGGTCGAGTTCTGGGCCGCGGCGGCGAAGCGGGGGAACGGCCCGATCGCGATGAGCCCGCCGACGAGCCAGACGACGAGGATCCCCTGGAGCAGCCCGACCGCGCCGCCGGCGACGTCATCGAGGGCGCCGAAGATCCCGTCGCCGAGCGCGCCGGCCAGGGTCCGCCCGATCGCCGCGCCGACGACCTCGCCGATGGCGACCATCACGAGCAGCCCGACGAGGACGGCGATCGCCCGGACCAGCGGGTCGAGGTCGGCGAGCCACGGCTGGACGAGCGGCAGGAAGGTGAGGCCCGCGATCAGCCCGAGCGCCGCCCCGCCGAGGCCGCCGAGCTGCGGGATCGCGCCCGAGCGGAGCCCGGCGACGAAGGTCAGGACGAGCAGGAGGATCGCGGCGACGTCGAACAGGTTCACCGGCGGGATGGTCGCACGACCGCCCCGCGCCTGCCGCGCGGCTCGTCAGCCGGTCGGCGCGCCCACCGCGTCCGCGGCCCCGATCAGGGGACGACGACGGTGATCGGCTCGGCGTCGCTCGGATCGGCCGCGACGGTGTACGTGCCGGGCGCCAGCTCGCCGAGGTCGACGAGGGTCGCCTTGGACTGGGCCATCTCGATGCAGGCCACCGCGTCGTCGGTCGAGCCCTCGAGGATCCGAAGCGTGAACGCGTCGCCGTCCCGGTTGGTCTCCACCCCGGCGAACGTGTAGCAGGGCTCGACGCCGCTCGTCCACTCGACCCGAACGACGACGTGACCGTCCTCGATCGACGCGGCGAGCGACTGGACGAAGACCGGCTGCGGGTCGAGGACCCCGGGCTTGGGGAAGACGAGCGTGCCGGCCGGGTCGGGGACGACGGCACCGCCGCCGCCCGGGTCCACGATGCCGGCGCCCGGGTCACCGGGCTGGCTGCCGCCGCCGGGGCCCGGCGGAGCGACGTTCCCGCCGCCGGCCCCCTGGCCGGGGTCGGCGGCCCCGCCGCCGTCGGTTCGGGGGCTGCCGTCGAACGGGGGCGGCAGCGCCGAGCAGGCGCCGAGCGCGATCGAGGCGAGCAGGAGGCCGGCCAGCGCCGGGAAGCGGAGGTGTCGGTTCGTCATGGCCGGAGGACGGCGACCGCCCGCCGGCGGTTCCGCCGGGCACGGGTCGAGGCGGCCCGACCGGCGGCTCGGGCTGGGCCGATCAGCGGGCGGAGCCGGCGGTCGTGTCGACCCGGGGCGGGTTCGCCGCCTCCCAGGTCGCGATCGCATCGAGCTTCGTCAGGAGGTAGCCGAGCTCGTCCGTCCCCGCGAGCAGCATCACCTTGGCGAACGGGTCGACGTCGAAGTCGATCGTCGTGCCGTCGGGGGCGAGGATGCCCTCCTCGGCGAGGTCGACCGTGAAGACCGCGTCGGGATCGGCCTCGACCATCGCGAAGAGGCGATCGTGGGTCGCCGGGTCGACGACGATCGGGAGGACCCCGTTCTTGAGGCTGTTGCTCCTGAAGATGTCGGCGAAGCTCGTCGAGACGATCACCCGGATGCCCCAGGCGCTGAGCGCCCACGGCGCGTGCTCGCGCGACGAGCCAGCCCCGAAGTTGTCGCCGACGAGGAGGATCCGGCGGCCGGCCATCTCGGGTCGGTCGAGGATGAACGGCGGATCCTTGAGGGCGCCCGACTCCTCGAACCGCCAGTCGCGGAAGAGCGCCTCGGCCAGCCCCGCCTTGTCGGTCACCTTGAGGTAGCGGGCCGGGACGATCTGGTCCGTGTCCACGTTCTCCGCCCGGAGCGGGACGACGGCGCTGGTGAAGGGCGCGTACGGCTCGGCCATCGTCAGCGGCCCCCGATCCCGGCCGTCGCCTCGATGCCCGGCAGCGTCCGTGGGTCGGTCACGACGCCGGCGATCGCCGAGGCGGCCGCGGTCAGCGGCGAGGCGAGGAAGGTCCGGCCGCCCTTGCCCTGGCGACCCTCGAAGTTGCGGTTGCTCGTGCTGATCGCGTACTGGCCGGGCGAGAGCTGGTCGCCGTTCATCGCGATGCACATCGAGCAGCCGGCCTCGCGCCACTCGGCGCCGGCGGACCGGAAGATCTCGTGGAGGCCCTCGCGCTCGGCCTGCTTCTTCACCTCGGACGAGCCTGGGACGACCATGACCCGGGTGTCGGCGGCGACGCGGCGGTCCTTGAGCACCGCGGCCGCCAGCCGCAGGTCGCTGATCCGGCCGTTGGTGCACGAGCCGACGAAGACGACGTCGACCTTCTGGCCGAGGATCGCCTGGCCCGGCCGGAGGTCCATGTACTCGAGCGCCCGCTCGAGGGCCCGGCGGGCCGACGGGTCGGCGGTCTGCTCGGGGGTCGGCACCCGGCCGGTGATCGGGATCCCCATCCCCGGGTTCGTGCCGTAGGTGACCATCGGCTCGAGCGCGTTCGCGTCGAGGACGATCGACTTGTCGTAGACGGCGCCGTCGTCGGTCGGCAGGGTCCGCCAGCGGGCCACGGCCGCGTCCCAGGCGGCGCCGTGGGGCGCGTGCGGGCGACCGGCGACGTACTCGAAGGTCGTGTCGTCGGGGGCGATGAGCCCGGCCCGGGCGCCGCCCTCGATGCTCATGTTGCAGATGGTCATCCGCTGCTCCATCGTCAGGGCGCGGATGGCCTCACCGGCGTACTCGAAGACGTGGCCGGTCCCGCCGCCGACGCCGATCCGGGCGATGAGGGCGAGGATGATGTCCTTGCTGCTGACCCCGGGCGCGAGCCGGCCGTCGACGCGGACCTCGTACGTCTTCGGGTCGCGCTGGAGGAGCGTCTGGGTCGCGAGGACCATCTCGACCTCGCTCGTCCCGATGCCGAAGGCGAGCGCCCCGAATGCGCCATGGGTGCTCGTGTGGCTGTCGCCGCAGACGATCGTCATCCCGGGCTGGGTCAGCCCGAGCTCGGGCCCGATCACGTGGACGATGCCCTGGTTCGGCGAGCCGAGGCCGTGGACCGGGATCCCGAACTCGGCGCAGTTGGCCTCGAGCTGGGCGACCTGCGCGGCGGCCATCGGGTCGAGGATGGGCAGCGAGCGGTCGTGGGTCGGGATCGAGTGGTCGGCGGTCGCGACGGTCCGCTCCGGGTGGCGGACGCGGAGGCCGCGGGCGCGCAGGCCGGTGAACGCCTGGGGGCTGGTTACCTCGTGGACGAGGTGGAGGTCGACCGCGAGGATCGCCGGCGCGCCGGGATCCTGGGCGACGACGTGCTGGTCCCAGATCTTCTCGACGAGGGTGCGGGGTCGGGGGTCTGGCATCACGGCTGGCGAGGCTAGCACATCCGCCGCGCCGGTCCCGGTCGGGGCCCGGCGAACGGGTGACGCTCCGCCCGGGCCGCTTCGTGACCGGAGGCTCTTCACGCTCCGGACGAGGCGGCCGACGATCGAGCGACCATGTTCGAGCTGCTCGGTCGCTCCGTCGTCCGCCGGCGCTACGTCGTCATCGCCGTCTGGCTGGTGGCCGCGGCCATCCTCTTCTTCGCCCCGTCGCTGCGCGACGTCGGGACCGCCGACGAGACGAGCTTCCTGCCCCGGGACGTCGAGTCGGTGGCCGCCGACGAGGTGCTCGCGCGAGGCTTTCCCGAGGATGCCGCCGTCGGGACCGCGACGCTCGTCCTGGTCCGCGATCCGGGTCCCCTGACCGACGCCGACCGGGCCTGGCTCGAGCAGCTCGGGCCGGCCCTCGTGGCCGACCCGTCGCTCGAGGGGTCGGTCCAGGTCCTCGTGACCGCGGCCACGCACCCGGAGCGGGCTTCGCTGCTCCGGAGCGAGGACGGCACGACCGAGCTCGCGACGGTCCAGCTGACCGTCCCGGCGTTCCAGGAGCGGGCGAACGAGACCGTCGTCGCGATCCGCGGCCGCGCCGCGGCGACCGCGCCCGACGGGCTCGAGGTGTACGTGACGGGCTCGGCCGGGATCGGGGTCGACTACCTCGGGGCGATCGAGGACGGCACCGACCGGACGACCGTCGTCACGATCGTCCTCGTCATCGTCATCCTCCTCGCCATCTACCGGGCACCGCTGGCGGCGCTCGTCCCGCTGATCACGATCGGCGCCGCGTTCGTCGTCGCCCGGGGCCTCCTCGGCTGGCTGGCGATGGCCGGCTGGACGGTGAGCACGCTCATCGACTCGTTCGTCGTCGTCCTCGTCTTCGGCGTCGGCACCGACTACACGATCTTCCTCGTCAGCCGCTACCGCGAGCAGCTCGGCCGGACCGGCACCGAGGCCCGCGACGGCCACGGCCGGGCGCGGGCCGCCGAGACGAGCGTCGGGCGCATCGGGGCGGTCATCACGGCCTCGGCCGCGACGGTCGTCGTCGGGCTCTGCTCGATGGCCGTCGCCCGGTTCGGGATGATCCAGACGACCGGGCCGGCGCTCGCGGTGGCGATCGTCGTCGCCCTCGTCGCCGGGCTGACCCTCGCGCCGGCGCTCCTCGTGACGTTCGGTCGGGCGCTCTTCTGGCCGCGCCACCCGAAGCCGATGGCGGGCGACGGGGCGACCGGCGTCTGGGATCGAATCGCCGGCGCGATCGTCGCCCGGCCGCTCCTCGTCTCGGTCGTCGTCATCGGGGCGATGGCGATCCCGATCCTCGTCCTGCCGGGCGCGAAGACGAACTTCGACACCCTCGCCGAGCTGCCGGCCGACACCGATGCCCGGCTCGGCTACGAGGCGATGGCGGAGCACATGGACAAGGGCGGACTGCTGCCGATCAGCGTCGCCGTCGAGGTGCCCGGCGTCGACCTCACCTCGCCCGAGGGCCTGGCGTCGATCGCCGCGCTGCAGGCCGACCTCGCGGCGGTCGACGGCGCGGCGAGCGTCCTCAGCGTCGTCGACCCGACCGGCGAGGGCACGCCGGACGCGCTCCGGCCGTCCGTCCAGATCCTCGCGCTCGCGGACGCCTTCGAGCGGATCGCGGCGAACCCGTTGGCGATCGACGCCCTGCTGGCGGACCCGGCCTCCCTCGCCTCGCTCCAGGCCGGCGCCGGGTACCTCGAGGCGGTCGGGACCGAGGTACCGGCCATCCGGGACGACGACAGGCTGCCGGGGCTCGAGGCCGACCTCGCGGGGTTCGCCGGGGCGCTCCGGCTGCTCGCCTCGGGGAGCCTCGAGGGCGCGGCCGCGGCGGAGGCCAGGGCCGCCGCGACCGAGGCCGCGGCCGGCATCGCGGCGACCCTGCGGGCGATCGGCGAGGACCTCGCCGCGGAGCCCCTCGCCGACCTCTACCTCCCGACCGGGCTGTCCGGCGACGCCGGGCCGCCGCTCGAGGCGATGATCGGCGAGTTCGTCGGCGGCGACGGCACGATCGCCCGGCTCCTCGTCACCACCGACGCCGACCCGTACTCGTCCGACGCGCTCGCCACCGTCGACCGTCTGCGCGACGCCCTCTCGGCGGCCTCGCCCGCCCTGCCGGCCGGCACGGTCGCCCTGATCGGTGGCGCGACCGCGCAGTTCGCCGACATCCAGACGACGATCGAGGCCGACTTCCGGTCCGTCGCGATCATCACCGTCATCGGCATCCTGCTCGTCCTGGTCGTCCTCCTCCGAAGCGTCGTCGCGCCGATCTTCCTCGTCGGCACGGTGATCCTGTCGTACCTGACGACGCTCCACCTCGCCGCCGGCCTCTTCCAGGAGGTGCTCGGCCAGGCCGGGGCGAACTACTTCCTGCCGCTCCTCGTCTTCGTCCTGCTGGTCGCCCTCGGGTCCGACTACAACATCTTCGTGACGAGCCGGATCCGCGAGGAGAGCCGCGACCGGCCGATCCGCGACGGCATCCGCATCGCGGCGGCCCGGACCGGGACGGTCGTGACCTCGGCCGGGATCATCCTCGCCGGGACGTTCGCGACCCTGATGACGGCGCCGCTCGAGCTGCTCTTCCAGGTCGGGGCGGCGGTCGCGATGGGCGTGCTCATCGACACGTTCATCGTCCGGAGCCTGCTCGTGCCAGCGCTGACGGCCGTCTTCGGCGACTGGAGCTGGTGGCCCTCGGGCCGCCACTCGCCGTGGCGCCGGAGGTCGCCGGTCGTCGGGCCGGCCGTGGCCGGCGGGTCGACCCGCGGCGCGTCGCCGGGCGGCGGTTGACGTCCTCGGCGTGTTCCCTGCTAGACTGCGCGGACCCGCGGCACGGCCGCGCACAGGAGCATCGGATTGGCCAAGGGCACCGACCGGGATCGCCGCCACGTCGCCGTCGTCGTCACGTCGGACGGCCGCCGTGTCCAGATGCCGCTCGATCCCGGGCTCTCCGACCTCAGCCTCCAGGGCCTCGTCCGCTCCCTCCTTCTCGGGCTCGAGGGCCTTGTCGGGCTCCTCATTACCGGCTCCCGGCGGGAGAACGGAGGAACGCGGAGGTAGGACCGCAGCGGCGGACCGAAGACCGAAGACCGAAGGGACCCTCGCCGGGAGGCGAGGGTCCTTCTGTTCGTCCGGCGCGTCGCGACCCGTCGGACGACACGAGGGACCACCGACAGGGAAGGATGGCGACGAGATGACAGCGACGAGGGGAGCCACGGGCGCCGGCAGTCCGGCCCCGCCGGCGACGCGCCGCAGCCACGTCCCGGCCGACGGGACGGCGCACGCGGCGGCCGTCGAGCGGGCCCAGCGCGACATGCTCCACGACGCCAAGCCCAGGTCGCGGACCCGGATCGGCGCCGACGTCGTCTGCGAGGCGATCCTCCACCAGGGGGTCGACGTCTTCTTCTCGTACCCCGGCGGGGTCATCCTGCCCCTCTACGACGTCCTCGCCGACTACCCCGACCTGCGCCACGTCCTCGTCCGGCACGAGCAGGGCGGCGCCCACGCCGCCGACGGCTACGCCCGGGCCACCGGCAAGGTCGGCGTCTGCATGGGGACCTCCGGGCCCGGCGCCACGAACCTCGTGACCGGCATCGCGACGGCGATGCTCGACTCGGTCCCGCTGGTCGCCATCACCGGCAACGTCCCGGCCGCGCTGATCGGCAAGGACGCCTTCCAGGAGATCGACATCACCGGCATCACGCTGCCGATGACGAAGCACAACTACCTCGTCCGCGACGCGGACGAGCTGCCGCGGGTCCTCGCCGAGGCGTTCCACATCGCCCGGACCGGGCGGCCCGGCCCGGTCCACGTCGACATCACCAAGGACGCGCTCCAGCAGGAGACGGCCGCGACCCACCCGAGCGTGGCCGAGGTGATCGCCGGCCTCCCGGGCTTCCGCCCGAACCTCGACGGCCACGGCCGGCAGCTCAAGCTCGCGGCGGCCGAGATCGGCGCGGCCAGGCGACCGGTCATCCTCGCCGGCCACGGGGTCCTCGTCGCCGGCGCGGAGGCGGAGCTGCTCGCCTTCGCCGAGAAGACCCGGATCCCGATCGCCTGGACCCTCCTCGGGATCGGCGCGGTCGACGAGCGCCACCCGCTCGCCTACGGCTATATGGGGATGCACGGCTGGAAGCACGTCAACCGGGCCATCCAGTCGGCCGACCTGCTCGTCGCGCTCGGGATGCGCTTCGACGACCGGGTGACCGGCAATGTCCGGACCTACGCCCCCCACGCCCGGATCGTCCACGTCGACATCGACCCCTCAGAGATCGGCAAGAACGTCGCGGTCGAGGTCCCGATCGTCGGCGACGTCGGCCGGGTCCTGCGGGCCCTCACGCCGATGGTCGACCCCGTCGAGGAGGCCGAGCGCGCCCCGTACCTCGACGAGCTCGCCGCCTGGCGGCGGGACTCCGAGGCGACGAGCTGGCATGGCTCGGGGGCCTGGCGAGACGGGCTCCTGTCGGCCGACTTCCTCGTCCAGCGGATCGCCGAGCTGTCCGGCCACGACGCGACCCTCGTCGCCGACGTCGGGCAGAACCAGATGTGGGTCGCCCGCTACGGCGGCTTCCGCCGGCCGGGCAGCCACCTGAGCTCGGGTGGTCTCGGGACGATGGGCTTCGCCCTGCCGGCCGCGATGGGGGCGGCCCTCGGCCGGCCCGACAAGGAGACCTGGGCGATCTGCGGCGACGGTGGCTTCCAGATGACGCTGCAGGAGCTGATGACCCTGACCCAGGATCGGATCCCGGTCAAGGTCGCCGTCTTCGACAACAAGAAGCTCGGCATGATCCGGCAGTGGCAGGAGATCGTCTACGCCGGCAACTACCACTCGTCGAGCCTGCTCGGGCCCGACTACGCCAAGCTCGCCGAGGCGTTCGGCATCCCCGCCTTCCGGGCCTCGACGCCGGCCGAGGTCGACGACGCCATCCGGGCCGCTCAGGCGGTCGACGGACCGGCGCTCGTCTGGTTCCGCATCGCCGAGACCCAGAACGTCTACCCGATGATGCCGGCCGGCAAGGGCCTGTCCGACCTCATCGAGCAGTGGAACGAGCCCGAGGAGTGAGCGCGACCGTGAGCCCCGACCCCGATCGCCCGGCGCCCCCGGCCCGGGCGATCCCCGGCACCGGCGAGAGGCACCGTCACGTCC
>CAZABC010000010.1:21922-30156 GCA_964483405.1 uncultured Anaerolineaceae bacterium | reverse complement strand
CCGGCGCCCCCGGCCCGGGCGATCCCCGGCACCGGCGAGAGGCACCGTCACGTCCTCGTCGCGATCGTCAACGACCGTCCGGGCGTCCTGAACCGGGTCGCCAGCCTGATGCGGGCCCGCAACTTCAACATCGAGTCGCTCGCGGTCAGCCACACCGACGAGCCCGCGATCAGCCGGATGACGATCACCCTGGACGGCGACGACGTCGCGGTCGAGCAGGCGGCCAAGCAGCTGTACCGGCTCATCGACGTCCTCAAGGTCCAGGACGTCACGGCCGAGCCGACCGTCGAGCACGAGCTCGCGCTCGTGAAGGTCCGGGCGACCGACCGCAGCCGGGCCGAGATCCTCAAGGTCGTCGAGCTGTCGCACGGCCGGATCGTCGACCTCACCCCCGAATCGGTCATCGTCGAGGTGACCGGCCCCGAGGTCCAGGTGGACGGCGCGATCGCCCTCCTCCGCGGCTTCGGCATCAAGGAGCTCGTTCGCACCGGTGCCGTCGTGATGTCGCGCGGTGCCGGCTCGATCCAGGAGGCCACGAAGCGATGACGGCACGGATGTACTACGACGGCGACGCGGATCCGGCGGCCCTCGCCGGGCAGACGGTCGCGATCGTCGGCTACGGGAGCCAGGGTCACGCCCACGCCCTGAACCTCCACGAGTCGGGCGTGGCGGTCGTCGTCGGCCTCGCCCCCGGGTCGAAGAGCCGCGCCCTCGTCGAGGAGGCCGGGCTGCCGGTCGCCGACGTCGCCGACGCGGTCCGGGCCGCCGACGTCATCATGATCCTCGTCCCCGACACCGCCCAGAAGGCCGTCTACGACGCCGACATCGCGCCGAACCTGCGACCCGGCCAGCTCCTCCTCTTCGCCCACGGCTTCAACATCCGGTTCGGTCGGATCGCGCCGCCCGTCGGCATCGACGTCGGGATGGTCGCGCCGAAGGGGCCGGGCCACCTCGTCCGGAGCGTCTACCAGGCCGGCGGCGGGGTCCCGGCGCTCTTCGCGGTCCACGCCGACGCGAGCGGGACCGCCCGCGCCCGCGTCCTCGCCTACGCCCGCGCCCTCGGTTGCACCCGGGCGGGCGTCCTCGAGACGTCCTTCGCCGAGGAGACCGAGACCGACCTGTTCGGCGAGCAGTCGGTCCTCTGCGGCGGCACGGCCTCCCTCGTGAAGATGGCCTTCGAGACGCTCGTCGAGGCCGGCTACCAGCCCGAGCTCGCCTACTTCGAGACGATGCACGAGCTCAAGCTCATCGTCGACCTGATGTACCGCGGCGGCCTGAACTTCATGCGCTTCAGCGTCAGCGACACGGCCGAGTACGGCGACTACGTGTCGGGGCCGCGGATCATCGACGACCACGTCCGGACGACGATGCGGCAGGTCCTCGCCGAGATCCAGGACGGCTCGTTCGCCGAGCGCTGGATCGCCGAGAACGAGGCCGGCCGACCGGAGTTCAGCCGGCTCCGGGAGCAGGACCGCGACCACCGGATCGAGCAGGTCGGCGCGGCCCTGCGGGCGAAGATGCCGTTCCTCGACCCGGTCGTCGTCGAGGCGGGCCAGGCGCAGGCCGCGGCGGGCCGCGGTCGGGGCGACTGACGTGACCGGATCGATCCCGCGCCCGGCCGGCCCGTTCGTCGCGCCCGGTGCCGTCCGCATCTTCGACACGACGCTCCGCGACGGCGAGCAGGCCCCCGGCGCGGGGTTGACCGCGGCCGAGAAGCTCGAGGTCGCCCGCCAGCTCGTCCGGCTCAACGTCGACGTGATCGAGGCGGGCTTCCCGGCGGCCTCGCCGGGCGACTTCGAGGCGGTCCGCCGGATCGCCCAGGAGGCCAAGGGCGTCTCGATCGCCGCGCTCGCGCGCTGCCGCGACGGTGACCCCCAGCGGGCGATCGAGGCGATCAAGGTCGCCGAGCGACCGCACCTCCACGTCTTCATCGCGACCTCCGACATCCACCTCAAGCACAAGCTCCGCCTCGACCGCGACGCGGCCCTCGCCGAGGCGGTCCGCTGGGTCCGCTACGGCCGCGAGCAGCTGGGCCGCGACGCCGAGGTCGAGTTCAGCGCGGAGGACGCCTCGCGGACCGATCCGGAGTACCTGCTCCGGGTCTACGAGGCGGTCGTCGATGCGGGCGCCTCGACGGTCAACATCCCCGACACGGTCGGCTACGCGATCCCGTCCGAGTTCGGCTCGCTGACCGAGCGGGTCGTCGCCCTCGTCGGCGACCAGGCCACCGTCAGCGTCCACTGCCACAACGATCTCGGGCTGGCGACGGCGAACACCCTCGCCGCGGTCCAGGCCGGGGCGCGCCAGGTCGAGGTGACGATCAACGGGCTCGGCGAGCGGGCCGGCAACGCGTCGCTCGAGGAGGTCGTCATGGCCCTCCGGACGCGCCCGACCCAGTTCCCGGACCTCGGCTCGCAGGTGAACACCGAGCAGATCACGGCGGCCAGCCGGCTGGTGAGCTACCTGACCGGGTTCACGATCCAGCCGAACAAGGCGGTCGTCGGGGCGAACGCGTTCGCCCACGAGTCCGGCATCCACCAGGACGGGGTCATCAAGAACCCGCTGACCTACGAGATCATGACCCCGCAGTCGGTCGGCCTGTCCGGGAGCCAGCTGACGATCGGCAAGCTGTCCGGCCGGAAGGGCCTCCAGGCGAAGCTGCGGTCGCTCGGCCACGAAGTCGAGGGCGACCGGCTCGAGCTCATCTACCGCGAGGCGATCGCCCTCGCCGACATGAAGAAGGAGCTCACCGACGCCGACCTGCTCGCCCTCGTCGAGCAGGAGTCGGCCCGCGTCCCGGCCTCGGTAGAGCTCCTCGGCTGGAGCGTCACCTCGTCCCATGGCGGCAAGGCGACCGGGACCGTCTCGCTCGTCGCCAACGGCGAGGAGCGCTCGGCCGAGACGACCGGCAACGGCCCGGTCGACGCGCTCTACGGGGCGATCGACGAGGCGGTCGAGCCGGTGCTCGGCTGGTTCCCGATCCTGACCGAGTACGAGATCAAGGCGGTCTCGGCCGGCGAGGACGCCCAGGGGATGGTCCTGGCCCGCTGCCGGCGCTCGATCGACGAGGGTCCGGGCGCCCTCATCGTCACCGGCCAGGGCCTCTCGACGAACATCATCGAGGCCTCGCTGGAGGCCTACGTCGTCGCCCTCAACAAGCTCCACGGCGCCGAGCTCGCCAACGCCGGCGGCGCCTTCGCCCAGGGCCGCACGGCCGAGGGGCTCCGGTGACGGACGGCGGCCTTGCCGGGGCCGGCGCCGGAGCGGCGACCGGCCCGACCTACCGGATCGCGACGATCCCCGGCGACGGGGTGGGGCCCGAGGTCGTCGCGGCCGCCCGGACCGTCCTCGACGCGGTCGCCCATCGCTTCGGGTTCAGCATCGAGTGGTCGGAGCATCTCGTCGGCGGCATCGCCATCGACATCTACGGCGTGCCGATCCGCGACGAGGATCTCCGCGCCGCCGGCGCGGCCGACGCGATCCTGCTCGGCGCGGTCGGTGGTCCCAAGTGGGACGACCCGCATGCTCGAGTCCGGCCCGAGCAGTCGCTCTTCGCGCTCCGGGGCGGGCTCGAGCTGTACGCCAACCTGCGGCCGGTGACCGTCCACCCGGCGCTCGCCGCGTCCTCGCCGCTCCGACGCGACCTGCTCGACGGCGTCGACCTGCTCATCGTCCGCGAACTCACCGGCGGACTCTACTTCGGCCGGCCGAGCGAAGAGCGGATCACCGCGACCGGCCGCGTCGCCGTCGACACGATGTGGTACAGCGAGGCCGAGATCCGACGGGTCGTCAAGCTCGCCTTCGAACTCGCCCGCGGCCGGCGCAGCCGGGTGACCCAGGTCGACAAGGCGAACGTCCTCGCCTCGTCGCGCCTCTGGCGCAAGGTGACCGACGACGTTGCGACCGGCTTCCCCGACGTCGACCTCGAGCACCGCCTCGTCGACGCGACGGCGATGCTCCTCGTCAGCCGCCCGGCCACCTTCGACGTCATCGTCACCGAGAACCTGTTCGGCGACATCCTGTCCGACGAGGCGAGCGTCCTCGCCGGCTCGCTCGGGATGCTGCCGTCGGCTTCGATCGGGACCCGGCGCACCCACCACGGCCTGTTCGGGCTGTACGAGCCGATCCACGGCTCGGCCCCCGACATCGCCGGAGCCGACGTGGCGAACCCGATCGGCACGATCCTGTCGACGGCGATGCTCCTCCGCTGGTCGCTCGGCCTCGAGGACGCCGCCGCCGCGGTGGAATCGGCGGTCTCGCTCGCGCTCGACGCCGGGGTCCGGACCCGCGACCTCGTCCCCGGAAGCGACGTCGCCTCGGCCGAGGCGGCCGGCCTGACGGTCGTCGGCACGACGGCGATGGCCGACGCGGTCGTCGCCCGGCTGACCGCCGCCCCGGAGGTGCCCGCGTGAGCGCCCCGGTGATCCTGTACGACACGACCCTCCGCGACGGCACGCAGGGCGAGAACATCATCCTCTCGCTGGCCGACAAGCTCCGGGTCGCCCGGATGCTCGACGAGTACGGGATGCCGTACATCGAGGGCGGCTGGCCGGGCAGCAACCCCAAGGACATCGACTTCTTCGCGGCCGCCAGGACGATCCGCTGGGAGCGGGCGAAGCTCGCCGCGTTCGGCTCGACCCGCCACCGGGCGAACCGGCCCGAGGCCGATCCGAACCTCCTCGAGCTCGTCGCGGCCGAGACCCCGGTCGTCACCATCTTCGGCAAGAGCTGGCTGCTCCACGTGACCGAGGTCCTCGGGGCGACTCCGGCCGAGAACCTCGACATGGTCGCCGAATCGGTCGGCTTCCTCGTCGAGCGGGGCCGCGAGGTCGTCTACGACGCCGAGCACTACTTCGACGGCTACAAGGCCGACCCGGCGTACGCGATCGCGACGCTCCGGGCGGCTCGCGACGCCGGCGCCCGCTCGCTCGTCCTGTGCGACACGAATGGGGGGACGCTGACCGACGAGCTGCTCGAGGTCGTCGCCGCGTCGCGGGCCGCGCTCGAGGGCGAGCCGGACGCGCCGGCGGTCACCTGGGGCATCCACACCCACAACGACGCCGAGCTCGCGGTCGCCAACTCGATCGCCGCGGTGCAGGCCGGGATCCGCCACGTCCAGGCGACCATCAACGGCTACGGCGAGCGTTGCGGCAACGCCAACATGGTCAGCGTCCTCGCCAACCTCGCCCTCAAGACCGACCTGCCCCTCGTGCCGGCCGGCGGCGGCTCGCTCGCCGACCTGACCGACCTCTCGCGATCGGTCGCCGAGATCGCCAACGTCGCCCCGAACGACTACCAGCCGTTCGTCGGCCGGAGCGCCTTCGCCCACAAGGGCGGGGTCCACGGCGCGGCCGTCGCGAAGGTCGAGCGGAGCTACCAGCACGTCGACCCGACGCTGGTCGGGAACCGCGGCCGGCTCGTCGTCAGCGAGCTCGGCGGCAAGGCGAACACCCAGCTGCGGGCTGCCCAGCTCGGCCACGCCCTCGAGGGCGTCGACCCGAAGGAGCTCAGCAAGGTCATCAAGCAGCTCGAGCACGAGGGTCTCGCCTTCGAGGGCGCCGAGGCGTCGTTCGAGCTGCTCATCCACCGCCGCCGGCCCGACTACGTCGCGCCGTTCCGGATCGTCGACTTCACCGTCCTCGTCGAGCAGCGCGACGGCCGGGAGCTGCTCGCCGAGGCGACGGTCAAGGTCGAGGTCGCCGGCGAGATCCTCCACACCGCCGCGGACGGCAACGGCCCGGTCAATGCGCTCGACGCAGCGCTCCGCAAGGCGCTCCGGGCGTTCTACCCGCAGCTCGACACGGTCCACCTCGTCGACTACAAGGTCCGGATCCTCGACGGGGTCGCGGCGACGGCCGCCCGGACCCGGGTGGTCATCGACTCCGCCGACGGGCCGCGGACCTGGAGCACGATGGGCTCGGACACGAACATCATCGCGGCGTCGGCGCTCGCCCTCGCCGACTCGCTCGAGTACGCGATCTGGAAGAGCGGCGCCGAGCTTCGGCGACGCGACGAGCGGCACTTCACGACGGCCGCCGCGAACGGCGCCGCCGACGGCGGGGGAGTGGGCCGATGACCGAGCACCCCGGCGACGACACCGTGGCCGGAGGGGAGACGCCGGCGGCGACGTCGCCGACGACGTCACCGATGACCGCCCCGGCGGCCGGAGGCCCCGACGGCCCGGTCCTCGCGCTCGCGCGCTGGACCGTCACCTCCGGCAGCAACGCCCAGAGCCGCGGCGCCGTCGTCCTTGCCGCTGGCGCGAACCAGTGGGAGGCCTCGGCCGAGGGCAACGGTCCGATCGACGCCCTGTACAACGCGGTCGACCTCGCCCTCGCCGACGTCCTCGACGGCCGGCCACGGCTCCTCGCCTACGACATCCACGCGCTCGCCGAGGGCACCGACGCCGAGGCCGAGGTGCGCGTCCGGGTCGCGCCGCCGGCCTCCGCCTCCGGTCGCCGGGCCGGCGGGAAGTACGTCGCGACGGCCCGCTCCACGAACATCGTCGCGGCGTCGATCGAGGCGTACATCGGCGCCCTCGGCCGGCTCCTCGGCGAGGCCGCCTGGGCGGGAGCGACCGACGTCGCCGGGAAGCGCCGCCGCAGCCGCCCGGCGTCGACCGCCGCGGGGCGCCGCGCCGAGCTCGACGAGGCGATCGCGGAGGAGCCGATCCCCTGGTTCGACCGATGACCGAGCCCGGGCCGGTGCCGTCGCCGGGACCGGGGTCCGCGATCGGATCGGCCGGGCCCGCCGGGCCCGAGCGGGCGGCCGCGCCCGAGCGGGCGGCCGCGCCGGATGGCTCCGTGGCTTCGGTCGTCGCCTATGCCGGCGAGCCAGGCGCGTTCGCCGAGGATGCCGTCCTCGCCCATCTCGGCGACGTGCCGCGGGTCCCGCTGGGCGGCTTCCGCGAGGTCTTCGAGGCCGTCTCGGCGGGTCGAGCCGCCGCCGGCGTCGTCCCGATCGAGAACCTCGTCAACGGCACCGTCCGCGAGAACTACGACCTCCTCCTCGAGCACGATCTCGCGATCGTCGGCGAGGTGGTCGTGCCGGTCCGGCTCTGCCTCGCGGCGCGGCCGGGCGAGACGCTCGACACGATCGAGCGCGTCTACTCGCACGTCCAGGCGCTCGGCCAGGCCGAGGCCTTCCTCCGGACCCGGCCGTGGACGCTGCTCACGACCTACAACACCGCCGGGGCCGGCCGGCTGATCGTCGAGCGTGGCGAACGCGGGGCGGCCGCGGTGCTCTCGCCCCGGGCGGCCGCGCTGTTCGGGCTCGAGGTCCTCGCCGAGCCGATCCAGTCCGTGCCGGACAACCGGACCCGCTTCCTCGTCGTGGCCCGGTCCGCGGCCGGCGCCGGGGTGCCGAGCCCGGCGGTGCCGAGCCCGGCGGTGCCGAGCCCGGCGGTCACCCTGAGCCCGACCGGCGCGGTCCCGACCGGCGCGGTCCCGACCGGCGCGGTCCCGACCGGCGCGCTTCCGACCGGCGCGCTTCCGACCGGCGCGGTCCCGACCGGCGCGGTCCCGACCGGCGCATCCCCTCAGGTGGGAGCGTCGCGCCGGACCACCCTCGTCTTCGCGGTCCGCAACGAGCCGGGCACCCTCCTTGCCGTCCTGACCGTCTTCGCGACGCGACAGGTCAATCTCAGCAAGCTCGAGTCGCGGCCCAGCCGGACCGCCGACTGGGAGTACGTCTTCTGGGCCGACCTCGACGGCGACGCGAGCGACCCGCCGATGGCCGCTGCGCTCGACGATCTGCGCGCGGTCACGACGATGATCCGCGTCCTGGGCAGCTACCCGCGAGCAGCCGGCGGCTGAGGGGCGGCCCGCGTCCGGCGGCTGAGCGGCGGCTGAGCCGCGGCCGCGTCCGGCGCCTGCGCCACGCTTCCGGCGGCTGAGCGGCGGCTGAGCCGCGGCCGCGTCCGGCGGCTGCGCCGCGGCCGCGTCCGGCGGCTGAGCGGCGGCCGGCAGCCGCGCCACGGGTCCGCAGGGCCACACGGCCGGGCGCCAGCCCGCGGCGCCACTTGCATGGGACGCAGATGTGCGACCGATCCACCGCCCGAACCAGTCTCGGAGGGGACCCGCCCAACCGATCCCGCCCGCCGGCGACGACCGCGACGTCGTCTCCACGCTCAGGCCGTGAACGGGATCGGCCAAGACCGCGTCGATCCGGGGTCGCTGCGCAGTCGTCGACCGTCGTCCGGTCGTACTTCTGCGCCTGGCGCAAGGGGCGCGCCC
>CAZABC010000010.1:18801-21822 GCA_964483405.1 uncultured Anaerolineaceae bacterium | reverse complement strand
CGCGCCCTGAACACGCCCGCTCGCGCCTCGGGCGGGCCGCGCATCACCACCGGTCGCGCTTCGCCCGCCGCCGGGCCTGGCCGCCGGCCGACACGCCGGGCCTGATCGCCGGCGCAACGCCGGCTCTGGCCACCGGCTCTGACCGCCGGCCGAACGCCGGCTCGACACGGAACGACCGCAGCGTCGCCACCGGGGTCGCCCGTTCGGACCACCGGGGCCGACGGTGATCGCTGGGTCGATCAGATGGCGCTCGCGCAGGCCCGGCACTTCGTCGCGGCCTCGGCGTTCGCCTCCTTGCAGAAGGGGCACTCCTTCGTCGGCGCCGCCGGCGCCTCCCGGATGAACCACGTCGCGAGCATGTACACGACGAACAGCAGCACGACGAACGAGATCAGGGCGTTGATGAAGAGGCCGTAGTTGATTGCGACCTCCTCGCCGGAGGCGCTCGTCCCGAGAACGATCTTCATCGCCGCGAAGTCGACGCCGCCGAGGGCCCACCCGATCGGCGGCATGATGACGTCGTTGACGAGCGAGTTGATGAGTACGCTCGTCGCCCCGCCGATGATGACGCCGACGGCGAGCGCGAGGGCATTCGTCCTCGTCAGGAACGCGCGGAACCCCCCGATGCTGGGTCGATCAGCCATGTCAGTGCTGGACGACCTTCGGAAGGTCCTTCGACTGGGCGATCCAGTCGGCGATCTCGGCCTCGGTCGGGACGCGCCGGACGATGCCCGGCCGGGCCGCCACGACCTCCTGGACGGTCGTCGCGAGGTTCGCCGCGTTCCGCTGGGCGAGCTCGGCAGGCGAGTCGACGCCGGCGGCCTCGAGCAGGTCGGAGTACTCCGAGCCGACGCCCTTGATCCGCATCAGGTCGGCGTGGTTCACCCACTCGAGGATCTTGCCGCCGTCGATGCCGGTCGCCTCGGCGATCGCCGCGCGTCCGCTCCGGCCGGCGCCCTTCTCGAGCAGCTCCTCGACCGATTCGATGCCGGCGGCCCGGAGCTTCTCGCCGTAGACGGGCCCGATGCCCTCGACATCCTCGACCTTCATCCGTCGCCTCCGTTCGGGTGTCCCGGCCGACGTGGGCGGCCGTCCCCGGATGATAGGCTGGTCCGGCCGGCCCGGACAGGGGCCGATGGACGTTCCGGAGGCGCATTCCCGTGGACAAGGGCTTCCTCGAGGCGATGGCGTCCGGCTACGCGCTCGACGAGCCGGCACTGGTCCTCGGCGCGCCGATGCACGCGGGCGAGGTCGACGCGGCGACGAAGGTCCGGGTCGGGCTGTCGATGCTCAACCGTCATGGGCTCGTCGCCGGGGCGACCGGGACCGGCAAGACCAAGACGCTCCAGCTGATGGCCGGCCAGCTCTCGAGGGCCGGTGTCCCGGTCTTCGTCGCCGACGTCAAGGGCGACCTGACGGGGCTGGCGGCGCCCGGCGACGCGGCGAACCCCAAGATCCAGGCTCGGAGCGCCTCGATCGGCTTTCCCTTCGAGCCGTCTGGCCACCCCGTCGAGCTGCTCTCCCTGACAGGCGACCTCGGCGTGCCCGTCCGGGCCACCGTCACCTCGTTCGGGCCGCTCCTCCTCGCCAAGGTCCTCGACCTGAACCAGACCCAGACCTCGATCCTGTCGCTCGTCTTCCAGTACTGCGACGACCAGCGGCTGCCGCTGCTCGACCTCGACGACCTCAAGACCACGCTCCGCTACCTCTCCTCGGACGAGGGCAAGCCGGTCATCGAGGCATACGGCGGGATGTCGTCGGCCTCGCTCGGGGTCATCCTCCGCTCGATCGTCACGCTCGAGCAGCAGGGTGCCGGTCGCTTCTTCGGCGAGCCCGAGTTCGACATCGACGACCTGCTGCGGACCTCGTCCGAGGGGGCCGGGATCGTCAGCATCCTCGAGCTGTCGGACGTCATGGACCAGCCCCGCCTGTTCAGCACGTTCATGCTCTGGCTGCTCGCCGAGCTGTACGAGGGCCTGCCGGAGGCCGGCGACCTGCCCAAGCCGAAGCTCGTCTTCTTCTTCGACGAGGCGCACCTGCTCTTCGCCGACGCGTCCGACGCGTTGCTGGAGCAGATCGAGCGGACGGCCCGGCTCATCCGCTCGAAGGGCGTCGGCGTCTACTTCGTGACCCAGGCCCCGACCGACGTCCCGGCCTCGGTCCTCGGCCAGCTCGGCAACCGGGTCCAGCACGCGCTGCGCGCCTTCACCCCGGAGGACGCCGACGCGCTCCGCAAGACCGCCCGGACCTTCCCGATGACCGACTTCTACGACGTCGAGAAGACGATCACCTCGCTCGGCATCGGCGAGGCGCTCGTGACGGTCCTCTCGCCGAGCGGCGTCCCGACGCCGTTGGCGGCGACCCGGCTGGTCCCACCCGATTCGCTCATGGCGCCGGTGCCGCCCGCGACGGCGAAGGCGATCGTCTCGGCGAGTCCGCTCGAGGCGAGGTACCGCGTCGCGGTCGATCGCGAGAGCGCTCACGAGGTGATCTCCGCCCGGCTCGGCGCTGCCGGGGCAGCCGCGGCCGCAGCGGCGTCGGCGGCCGGTGCCGAGGAGACGGCCGCCGCCGAGGCGAAGGCCCGGGCCGCCCGGACCAAGGAGCTCGAGCGACTCCGCCGAGAGGCCGAGCGCGAGGCGAAGGCCCAGGCGCGCGAAGCGGCGCGGGCGGCCCGCGAGCGACAGCGACTCGTGGAGGGGGTGATGCGGTCCGGGACCCGCCTCGCGACGTCGCGGGCCGGCCAGGACCTCATCCGGGGCGTCTTCGGGACGCTGTTCGGGGGTGGCCGCCGCCGCTGAGCGGCGATCCGGCGGGCGGCGGTGGGCGGCAGCGCGCGTGGGCGCTGCGGCGGGCGGCAGCGCGCGTGGGCGCTGCGGCCACGGGCCCGTGAGTGGCGCGGCCGCTGACCCGGCGTATTGCCCGCTCCCGCGTCGGCGTCGCGCGGCCGCTGACCCGGCGTATTGCCCGCTCCCGCGTCGGCGTCGCGCGGCCGCTGACCCGGCGTATTGCCCGCTCCCGCGT
>CAZABC010000010.1:1248-18701 GCA_964483405.1 uncultured Anaerolineaceae bacterium | reverse complement strand
GACGCCGTCGGGCGCGACAGGACCGCGGCCGGCCCGCTGCCGGCCCGCCGGGGCGCGGCCGGCCCGATGCCGTCGGGCGCCGCCGGCCAAGGCGCCGCCGGCCCGCTGCCGGCCCGCCGGGGCGCGGATCGGCCCGCGTCGGGCGCCGCCGACCAAGGCGCTGCCGGCCCGCGGCGTCGTCGCCGGGGCGCGGCCGGCCCGCGTCGGGCGGTCAGCGCCCGTGCCCGGCGCCGCCGACCCGGCCGATCCGCCGCGGCTGCGGGGCGTGCCGCGGGCCGCCAGGCCGAAGTCCGGGCCCGGGGTTGGTGCGCGCGCGCCACGAGGCGACGCCCCCGGACTCGTCGCGACCGCCCCCGACCGGTCGGCGCCTGGGACTCTCGGGTCATCGCCCATCGGTACCCGCCCCCACCGGCGCCGGGTCATCGGACGCGGTGCGCCGACGCCCACGGACCCCGCAGGACGAATGAACGATGGTCCTGGGCCGCTCGGATGGGCAGTCTGACGGCACGTCGAACGAGACGTCGCGCCGGCCAACGGGGGACGGCGCGGACCGCTCACCGGGAGCACCCGATGCAGTCGACGCGAGACGGACGAGGCCCCATCAGGACGCGATCGATCGCCGCAGCGTGGCTCGTCGCCGCGCTGCTGGTGCTCGTCGCGCTGCCGGCCGTCCCGTCGCCGGCAGTCGCCGCACCGCCCGCGGACCCGATCCTCGATGTCGAGGTCGAGGTCGCCACGGGGCAGACGGGCGACACGGTCACGCTGACCGCGTTCGTCTTCGCCGCCGATGGCAGCGCCCTGGTCGGTCCCGGCTCGAACACGAGCGTGCGCTTCTTCTTTGCGGACGGCAGCCCCAACGACCCGGATGGCGGGAACGGCGGCGACCTCCGCTGCCACACCCGACAGACGGGGACCTGCACGGTGACCTACGTCGCGGAGATCGCCGGGACCGATCTGATCTGCGCCCGGACGTCGAACGGGCCGGGCAGCTGCGATGAGCCACTGGGCGCTCCGGAGCGGGTCGACGAGCGCGACACGGTGCAGCGGACGATCGTCGCGACCCCGGTGCCCGAGGCGACCCCGACCCCGACGCCGACGCCCATCCCGACGCCCACGCCCACCGCGACGCCGACCCCGACGCCGACCCCGGATCCCACCGGCTCTCCCACGGCGACCGGGGAGCCGACCCCGACGCCGACCCCGACGCCGACGCCCATCCCGACGCCGACGCCCATCCCGACGCCGACGCCCACCGCGACGCCGACCCCGGATCCCACCGGCTCTCCGACGGCGACCGGGGAGCCGACCCCGACGCCGACGCCGACCCCGACGCCGACACCCACTCCGGCGCCCGAGGGAACGCCGACGCCGACGCCCACGCCGACCCCGACGCCGACCCCGACGCCGACACCCACTCCGGCGCCCGAGGGAACGCCCACGCCGACGCCCACGCCGACCTCGACGCCCACGCCGACGCCCACGCCGACCCCGACGCCGACGCCCACGCCGACCCCGACCCCGACCCCGGGATCCACCGGCACGCCCGTCGCGACGCCGACGACGCCGACGCCCGTCGCGACGCCGACGCCCGAGGCGACCCCGACCCCGGCACCCGTGACGGCTGCGGTCCCCGTGGTCGGAGGCCCGGGCAGCGGGTCCGGCGGGTCCAGCGGCGGCTCGGCAGGGGCCCCCGGCAGCGGGCCTGCCGGCGGCGGCGTCCCGACGATCCCGGTCGGTCCGGACAGGCCCGATGCGCCGGCGATCGGAGGCGGCTTCGACGGGCTCGTCCGGTCGGTGGCCCAGGCGGTCGAGCGCGTCGGCGGTGCGATCCGACCCGACGCCGCGGCGACGGTCGCGACAACGTTCGGCTTCCCGATCGCGCTGGCCCTGCTCGTCCTCGCCTTCCTGCTCGTGCAGTCGCGGATGGACGACCGTGACCCGAAGCTCCGCTCCGCGCCGCGGACCATGGCCGACACGCTCGTGGCCTTCGTCGACGAGGATGCCCGATGACCGCGCTCACGACCCGCGAACGGACCGACTACGCCGCCCTCGGCGACCGGATGACCTACCTGCTCGGGTTGCGGGTGGCGTTCGCCGCGATCACTCTCCTGTTCGCGGTGCAGGCGCCGTCGGTCCTGGCCGTCCCGGTCGATCGCCTCCTCGGCGCCACCGGCGCCTATCTCCTCGTCGCCGTCGTCCTCGAGGCGCTCGGGCGTCGGATCCCGGCGTTCGCGTTCCCGGCCCTGACGGTCATGCTCCTCGTCGACGGCGTCTACCTCGCGGTGTCGATGTACGCGACCGGCGGGACCGAGAGCCCGATGCGGTTCCTCGCGTATCTCCATGTCGTCGCGGTTTCGCTCCTCGCCTCCTATCGGACAGGCCTCAAGATCGCCCTCTGGCACTCGCTGCTGCTGTTCGTCGTCCTGTACGCCCAGGCGGCCGGGCTCCTCGCGCCGGTCGACGTCGCGCCGGGTGCGGAGATCGCCCTCGACGGGATGCCCGTCATCCACGTGACCGCGTTCTGGCTCTTCGCCCTCGCCACGTCGCTGTTCTCGGCGACGAACGAGCGCGAGCTCCGCCAGCGCCGGGCCGACCTCGAGGCGCTCGTCGGGCTCGGGGCCCGGCTCGACGACGAGACCGATCCGGAGCGACAGGCGACGCTCGTCCTCGACACGCTCGCCGCTCGTCACCGCTTCCCGCGGGGTCTCGTCCTCGTCGCGACCGACGGCGGCCTGGCCCTCCTCGCCAGCCGCGGCCTCGACCCCGCCGCGTCGGCGGAGCGCGTGCCCCCGGCCACGCTCGTCGCCGACCCGATCGTCGGCCGGGCCTGGGCCGAGCGGGTCCCGCTCGCTCTCCGGCGGCTCGACCCGCGCCGTGAGCCGACGCTCGCCGGGCTCCTGCCGGGTGGCCGCGACGTCATCGTTGCCCCGATGATCGCCGACGGCGAGCCGGCCGGCGTCATCGTCCTCGAGCACCGCGGGCGGGCCGTCCTCGGGATCGAGCGGCGCGTCATCGACGCCGTCGCCCAGGCCGCCGCGATCGCCGCGCTCAACTTCCGCAACGCCGTCCTGATGCGCCATGTCCAGGACCTCGCCGAGCGGGACGCCCTGACCGGCGCGGCCAACCGCCGCTCGTTCCAGGCCTCGCTCGAGCGCGTCCTCGAGACCGGCGGCGGCGGGCGCGACCGGGCCACGGCGGTCCTCTTCGTCGACCTCGACGACTTCAAGGTCGTCAACGACACGCTCGGCCACGCCGCCGGCGACGCGCTCCTCGTCGCGGTCACCCAGCGGATCACCGGCCTCGTCCGGGAAGGCGACCTCGTCGCCCGGCTCGGTGGCGACGAGTTCGCGATCCTGCTCCAGGATCATCCCGACCTCCGCCGGTCGCTGGTCATGGCCGATCGACTGGTGCGCGAGCTCGGTGCGCCGTACCTCATCGGCGGCAAGCGGGTCGTCGTGACCGCCAGCATCGGCATCGCCGGGGCTCGCGACGCCGTCGACGGCGCGACCGACATGGTCCGCAACGCCGACGTCGCGATGTACATGGCCAAGGCGAACGGCAAGGCCGCCTTCGCGGTCTTCGACCCTGGCATGCACGCGGTCATTCGCGAGCGCCATGAGCTTGCCCTCGAGCTCCAGCGGGCCGTCGAGCTCGACCAGCTCGAGCTCCGCTACCAGCCGATCGTCGAGCTCGCCACGGGCCGGCTCGCCGGCGTCGAGGCGCTCGTCCGGTGGCGCCACCCGGAGCGCGGGCTCATCCCGCCGGGCCAGTTCATCGAGCTCGCCGAGGAGCACGGCTCGATCCTGCCGATCGGGCGCTGGGTGCTCGGCGAGGCCTGCCGCCAGGCCGTCACCTGGCGCCGATCCGGCCTGACCCCCGACGACCTGTTCGTCAGCGTCAACGTGTCGGCCCGGGAGGTCCAGGAGGCGGGTTTCGTCGACGGCGTCCGGGCCACGATCGAGGAGCACGGCGTCGCGGCGTCGACGCTCGTCATCGAGATCACCGAGACCGCTCTCCTGCGGGCGACCCCGTCGACGATCGGGGCGCTCGACGGCCTCCGGGCGATGGGTGTCCGGGTCGTCATCGACGATTTCGGGACCGGCTACTTCTCGCTCAGCCACCTCCGCCAGTTCCCGGTCGACGCCCTCAAGATCGCCGGCGAGTTCACCCAGGACGCGGAGTCACCGTCGCGGTCGTCCGCCCTCGCGGCGGCGATCGTCGCGATGGCCCGCTCGATGGGCATCGACACGGTCGCCGAGGGGATCGAGACGGCCCGCCAGGCCGAGTGGATGCGCTCGCTCGAGTGCCGCTATGGACAGGGCTTCTTCTTCGCCAAGCCGCTCCTCGCGGCCGAGCTCGCCGAGGCGACGGTGGCCGCCCGCGAGGCCGCCCTCGAGGCCGCCCGGCAGCCGGCTCCGGCGGCCCGTGGCGTCGCCCGGACGACGCGTCGGGCGCGCGGACTCGCGCGGGCCGCCGACGGGGCGTAGGCCCCCCGATCCGCTCGTCGCTACCCGAGGACGTGCCGGGCGACCCTGACCCGCGCGCAGCGACTGCGCGAGGCGCGCCCTCCGATACCCGACGCGGCTGCGCGGACCGGTCGCCGCCACCGAGTCAGGACGAGGGCACGCCAAACCCGATCGGGCACGCGACGCCGGTGCCATGGTCGGGGCAGTAGCCGTTCGGGTTCCGGTCGAGGTACTGCTGGTGCTCGTCCTCGGCGTAATAGAACGGCGTCGGGTCGACGATCGCGGTCGTGATCGGCCCGAACCCGGCCGCCGTGAGGGCCGCCTGGTAGGCATCGCGCGAGGCCTCGGCGACCCGGCGCTGCTCGTCGTCGAGGGCGACGATCAGCGAGCGGTACTGCGTCCCGACGTCGTTGCCCTGGCGCATCCCCTGGGTCGGGTCGTGGTGCTCCCAGAACACCCGGAGGAGCTCGTCGTAGGTGACCCGCGACGGGTCGAACACGACCCGGACGACCTCGGCGTGGCCGGTCCGGCCGGTGCACGCCTCGCGGTAGGTCGGGTTCGGGGTCGTGCCACCGGCGAAGCCGACGGCGGTCGAGATGACGCCCGGGACCTGCCAGAACGCCTTCTCGGCACCCCAGTAGCAGCCGAGGCCGAAGATCGCCTCGCGGGCGCCGTCGGGGACCGGCCCGGCGATCGGCGTTCCGAGGACGCGGTGCCGGCCGCCGATGGGCATCGGCGTGTCGCGTCCGGGGAGGGCCTCGTCGGGGGAGGGCAGGGGCTGCTTCGACGGATCGGCGAAGAGGAAGTCGAGGAAGGGCATCGGACGCTCCGTTGGTGGTGATGGGGCGATGGTACGCGCGGTCGATGACGGACCCGTGACGCCGCGGTCGCGGCCCGGCGGCCGGGCCGCCGACCGCGATCCGTCGGGCGGCGTGGTGGCCGCCGGTCGCGAGCGATCAGTGGATCTTCGGCTCGCCCCCGGCCGCGCCGAGGCTCCGCGACGTGAAGTCGAAGAACGGCGAGCGGCTGTCGCGCGCGGGTTGCGGATCGCCCTCGCCGGCGATGTCGGCGCCGGGGGTGGCGGGCTCGGCCGTCATCGCCGGCTCGTCTGCCGGTTCCGGCGCCTCGGGCACCGCCGCCACCTCGAGCGTGGTCCGGTGGACCCAGCCGCGGCTGCCATCGGGTGCCTGGACGAGCAGGTAGACGCCCCGCTTGTCGAGGACGTCGACCTCGTCGCCTCGGTCGAGGCGGCCGACCTCCTCCCCGAGGAGCTCGTCGGGCTCGCTCGCCATCCGGACGAGGTTGTAGGCGACGACCCGGCGGTCGATCCCCTCGGTCGGCGGAGCGATGAACTGGAGTGGCACGATCGGCATCACGTCCCGCTCGCTCCGCATCCGCGCTTCGCGCAGCGACTGGCGGCGCCAGCGTGGGATGGCCGCCTCGCCTGCGAGGGCGCCGGCCGCGGCGCCGGCCAGGGCGAGGCCGTACGGATCGGGGCCGGGCATGCTCGCCACCCCCGGGCTCGGGTCGTCGGGGTCGCGTCGCCTACGGGCGGCGAAGACGAACCAGCCGAGGAGCGCGGTCCCGCCGACGGTCGACGCGAGGAGCGCAACGAGGAGATACGGCGGCGCGGCCCCGCCGGGGTCGAGCTCGCGGATCGTGCCGCCGCCCGCCCGGCCGTCGCTCCCACCGGCTCCGCCGATGCCGGCGCCGCCGGCGGTGACCGGCTCGCTCGCCTCGGGCGAGGCGTCGGGCGACCCGCGGGCGGACGGCGCGGCCGACGGGTCGCTGCCGGCCGGCGTCGGGCTGGCGCTCGGCGGTGCCGAGGCGGACGAATCGGGCTTCGGAGCCACGGTGGACCCCGGGCTGGACGACGCACCGGGCTTCGGCGTGGCCGTCGGGGCGGGGGTCGTCCTCGGCGTCGGGGTCGGCGTCGGCGTGGCCCGCGGGGTGGCGGTGGGCGTCGGTCGCGGCGTGGCGGTCGGCGTCGGCGTCGGTCGCGGCGTGGCGGTCGGCGTCGGCGTCGGTCGCGGCGTGGCGGTCGGCGTCGGCGTCGGCGTCGGCGTCGGCTTCGGCGTGGGTGTCGGCGTGGGCTTGGGGGTCGGCGTCGGCGGAGCGGTGACCGTGATGATGGCCGGGGCGACAGTGGTGAGGGTGACGGTCTGCTCGCCCTTGCCCGAGCCGGCCGTCGCGCTGAACCCGTATCGCCGCTGGCCGAGCGGGAGGGTCCGAGCCCCGCGGTACGTGGCGCCGGTGGCGACGCTGCCGGCGGTCCGGGTGAGGACGAGATCCGTCACCCCGCCGATGACCGCGACGATCCGCGTCGGGCTGCAGCCGGCGTTGCTCTTGTAGACGACGCTGAAGGTGAAGGTCGTCGCCGTCGTTCCGGAGCCGGGCGAGACGGTGCCGCTCGACAGCGTGACCTCGTGGGACGCACCCGAGCACGACGCGGCGCGGGCTTCCCGCACCCCGTTGCCCAGCAGCGTGAGCGCGACCAGGATCGCGAGGATCCCGGGCGCGAGTCGGCGACGGTCCACGACCCCTCGTATCTGCCTCCCCGGCGGCAGGCCGACCGTACGAAAGGCGGTGCGTCGCGTCGATGGCCCGGAAGTCCTGCGCCGGCCCCGCCACGGGTTCCGGGTCCAGCAGGGGCTAGGATTGCGCTCGGCGACGGCCCATCCGAGCTCGGCCGGAGTCCCGTCGGGTCCCCCGTCCGGGTCCCCCTGGGTCTCGCCGCGTCGCGTCCCGCCCTCGACCAGGAGCCACACCCGCCATGGCCATCTCGACCGGGGTCACGCCCCACCCGATCTACCTCGCCGGCCGCTGGGTCGAGTCGCCCGACGTCCTCGAGATCGCGAACCCCGCGAACCCCGCCGAGACCACCGGGGCGACCTACAACGCGACGCCCGAGCAGTACGAGGAGGCCGTCCGGGCGGCCGAGGCCGCCTTCGCGGTCACCCGGAAGCTGCCGGCGTACGAGCGGAGCCGGATCCTCCGCGCGATCAGCGACGGGATCCGGGCGCGACGCGACGAGCTGGGGCGGCTCATCGCCCTCGAGGCCGGCAAGCCGATCCGCGACGCGATGGTCGAGGTCGACCGGGCGGCGTTCACGTTCCGCCTCGGGGCCGAGGAGTCCGAGCGGATCGGCGGCGAGGTGATGCCGCTCGATCTGCTCGCCTCGTCGAGGGGCCGGACGGCGATGACCCGGCGCTTCCCGATCGGCCCGATCGCGGCGATCAGCCCGTTCAACTTCCCACTGAACCTGGCCGCCCACAAGCTCGCCCCGGCGATCGCGTCGGGTAACCCGATCGTCCTCAAGCCGCCGTCCAAGGATCCTCTCGTCATGCTCGCGGTCGCCGAGATCATCGACGGCATCGACGTGCCGCCGGGCATGGTCAGCATCCTGCCGATGACCCGCGAGCTCGGCGACCGGATGGTCGAGGACGACCGGTTCAAGCTCCTCACGTTCACCGGCAGCCCGTCGGTCGGCTGGCGGATGAAGGCTCGCGCCGGCCGCAAGAAGGTCGTCCTCGAGCTCGGCGGCAATGCCGGGGTCATCGTCGACCCGACGGCGGACCTCGACTGGGCCGTCCGACGGGTCCTCGTCGGCGCCTTCACCTACGCCGGCCAGGTCTGCATCAGCGTCCAGCGGATGTACGTCCACGAGGACGTCTGGGCGCCGTTCATGGAGCGGTTCGTCGCCGGGGCCGCGGCGCTCAAGGTCGGCGACCCGCTCGACCCGGCGACCGACCTCGGGCCGATGGTCGACGCGGCCGCGGCGACGCGCACCCAGCGCTGGGTCGACGAGGCGGTCGAGCTGGGCGGCAAGGTCCTCCTCGGCGGCCGGGCCGACGGCAACTACTACCCGCCGACGATCCTCACCGACACGCCGGTCACGGCCCAGGTCTGCTCGAACGAGGCGTTCGCGCCGCTCGTCGTCGTCTCGCCGTTCCGCGACTTCGGGGACGCGGTCCACCAGATCAACGACTCGTCGTTCGGGCTCCAGACCGGGGTCTTCACCAACGACCTGCGGAACGCCTGGACCGCGTTCGAGGACCTCGAGGTCGGCGGCGTCGTCCTCAACGACATCCCGACGTACCGGATCGACCACATGCCGTACGGCGGCGTCAAGGACTCCGGGCACGGTCGCGAGGGGCTCCGCTACGCGATCGACGACATGACGGAGATCAAGATCCTCGTCTTCGCCTGGCCGCAGTAGCGGCGGGTGCGGGGCGCGGCGGGTGCGGGGCGCGGCGGGCCGCGAGACGGGCGCCGAACGGCCGTTCCTGTCGTCTACCGGTCTGCGGAGTGTTATCCCGAGCATCCCGGTGTACGACCAGCCGGGCCGGTGCTACACCGGATCGCGTGCTTGATTCGAGCGTGACTGACGGACCCGCTGCCGCCGCGACGGTGCCCATCCGTGGATACCACCGGCGGCGCCGGTAGGCGACAGGAACCATAGTCCCCGGAGTGGCCGATCGGGACACGCCAGCCATCGGCGGACCTCGATCGTCCGCGCCGGGAACGACGCGACGAAGAGCGATCGATGGCGCCTCACCGCGGCGTACGCGGCGGGGTCGCCCGGGAGCGCGACGACCGCGCCGATGCTCGCCGGTCGCCATCCTCGCTCGCCCGGCAGGAGCGCCGCGGCGATCCGCACCTTCCGATCGACCCCGGCGTGGAGCTGCCCGACCTCGACGATACGGGACTTGACCTCGATCACGAGCAGCGCCCGCTCGGCCGGTCGCCAGGCCACGACATCGACGGAGCCGCGCTCGCCGAAGTGGTTGAAGGTCCACTCGGCGTGGACCTCCCACCCGGCGGCGGCGATGCCTCGGATGGCCCTGTCGACGAGCGCCGCGTGGTCCGCGTCGAGCAGTCTGCCCAGCTCCGGGCCACGCCAGCGCGGGGCGAACTCGAGGGTCGTGTCGAGCGCGCTGCCGACCCGCCGGAGCGTGACGAGATCGACGTCGCCGAGCCGACCGAGCTCGATCGTCGACACCGTCTGTTGACTCACCCCGGCACGCCTGGCGACGTCCGACTGCCGCCAGCCGCGCCGCCGGCGGATCGCTCGAAGCACCTGGCCGACTCGCGGATCTTCCATAGGTCGATCGTGACGGCCCCGACTCATCCGCCCGTTGCGCCCGGGGCCGAGCGGGAGAGCGGGGCCGAGCCGGCGAGCGGGACTTCGACGATGCGGTGCTCGTCGCGACGGCCCGTCGAGCCGGCGCCACGGCCTTCGTCACGATCGACCGTCGTGCCCGGGGCCGGGCCGGCATCGAGATCGTCCGGCTCTCGACGCACCATCCCGCCCGCCGGACCCGGCCCCGCCCGCCGACCCCGCCCCGCAGCCCCCGTCCCGCGGCCCGCGACGGCCCCGGCCGGCAAGGGACGGACACCCCACACTCCCCAGCCATGGACCTCACCCTGACCCCGGCCCAGGCGGAGCTGCGCGATCGGGCCCGCCGGTTCACCCAGGACGTCCTCGTGCCGCTCGAGCTCGAGGCCGAGCGCGGTGGCGGCCGCCTCCCGGTCGAGACTCGCGACCGCGTCAAGCGCGAGGCGATCGCCGCGAGGCTCCACGGCGGCTCGCTCCCGACGCGGATCGGCGGGCAGGGCTGGTCGGTCCTCGAGCAGGTCCTCGTCCACGAGCAGCTCGGCCAGTCGACCGGCGGACTGTGGTCGCTCATCCCCGGCGCGTACAACGCGCTCCTCCACGTCGACGAGGCCCAGCGCCGCCGCTACCTCGAGCCGAGCCTCCGCGGCGAGCGGTTCGGCGCCTACGCGATCACCGAGCCCGGGGCCGGGTCGGACGCGCGCACCCTCAGCGCCACGGCCGTCCACGACCCGGCCACCGGCGAGTACGTCCTCAACGGCGAGAAGTGGTTCGTCACGGGCCCCCCCGACGAGACCGACTTCATGATCTTCCACGGCCACCTGCTCGAGGGCGGCGAGCGCAAGCCGACGCTCTTCCTCGTCGACTACGACGCGCGGGGGCTCCGGAAGAGCCACGACCCCGACTACACGCACACCTTCGCCGACCGCCATCCGCAATTCGTGCTCGAAGACGTCCGGGTCGGACCCGAGGCCATCCTCGGCGGGATCGGCGAGGCCGACGTCCTGACGAACGAGTGGTTCATCGAGGAGCGGATCCACATCGGCGCCCGCTGCTCGGGGGCGATGGAGCGGCTGCTGACGCTCGCGGTCGAGTGGGCGACGGAGCGGGTCCAGTTCGGCCAGCGGATCTACGACTACCAGGGCGTCAGCTTCCCGCTCGCCGACTCCGCGGCGGACGCCTCGGCCGCCCGGCTGCTCACCCGCGAGGCGGCCTGGCTGGCCGACGACGGCGCGGACCCGAAGGTGGTCCACGCGAAGTCCTCGATCTGCAAGCTGTTCGCGTCCGAGGCGGCCTACCGCTGCGCCGACCGCGTCGTCCAGGTCTTCGGCGGGCGCGGCTACATGCGCGAGTTCCCGGCCGAGCGGTTCCTCCGCGAGCTGCGGGTCGACCGGATCTGGGAGGGGACGTCGGAGATCCAGCGGCTCGTCATCGCCCGCGCCCTCGAGAAGCGGGGCGTGGACCGCGTCGTCGGGTGACACAGTCGGGCGCCGCCGGGCCCCCGGGCGAGACGCCGAATCCGGGCGCCGCCGGACCGTCGGGCGTCGCCGGACCGTCGGACGCCGCCGGACCGTCGGGCGCCGCCCGCTCCATCGACCTGCGGCCGCTCTTCGCGCCGCGGAGCATCGCCGTCGTCGGGGCGTCGCCGCGGTCGGGCATCGCCCTGACCGTCCGCGACAACCTCCGCGTCCTCGAGAGCGCCGTCCCCTGCCACTTCGTCAACCCGAAGTACGACGAGCTCCTCGGCCAGCCCTGCTTCCCCTCGCTCGACGCGCTGCCGGAGGTGCCCGACACCGTCGTCGTCGCCCTCAACCCGCTCCGCTCGGCGATGGTCGCCGCGGACGCGGCCCGGCTCGGCGTGCCGTCGCTGCTCATCCCCGGCGGCGGCGTCGTCGAGGGCGGCGACCCGGCGCGGCACATGCAGGCCGAGGTCCGGCGGATCGCGATCGACGCCGGGATCGCCCTGCTCGGCCCCAACTGCATGGGCATCGTCGACTACACCACGAACACCGCGACGTACATCGGCGACGTCAACCCCTGGCAGGCCCGCGGCGGGGTCGCCGGGATCGCCCAGTCGGGCTCGGTGACCGACGCGTTCATCCACGCCTCGGGGACCCGGATCGGCTGGAGCCGGATCGTGAGCTGCGGGGCCGAGGTCGTCCTCGACGTCTGCGACTACCTCGCCTACTGTCTCGACGACCCCTCGACCCATGCCGTCGTCCTGTTCGTCGAGGGCTTCAAGCGACCCGAGCGGTTCCTCGCCCTGGCCGACCACGCCCTCGCCATCGGCAAGCCGATCGCCCTCGTCAAGGTCGGCCGGTCGGCCCAGGCGCAGGTCGCGGCCCTCGCCCACTCGGGCTCGCTGGCCGGTGAGGAGCGGGTCTTCGACGCGGCGGTCGAGGCGGCCGGCGTCATCCGCTGCGCCGACCTCGACGAGCTGCTCGAGACGGCCGAGCTGCTCGCCGGATGCCACCGGCTGGAGCGGGGGACCGGGCTCGGCCGGACCGGGGTCGTGACGGTCTCGACCGGCGAGGCCTCGCTCATCGCCGACCTCGCCCCGATCACCGGCATCGACCTCCCGACGGTCCCCGAGGCGACCCGCGAGCGGATCCTCGAGGACCTGCCGACGATGGGCTACGTCGGCAACCCGCTCGATCCATGGGGCGCGGCCGAGGCCGACGTCGCCTACCGCGCCTGTCTCGAGGCGTTCGCGACGTCCGGCGCGTACGACGTCCTCGCGGTCGTCCACGACTTCCCGTACCGCTCGCTGCCGAGCGAGGTCGAGGTGGCCGGGACGGTCGCCGCCGCCCTCGTCGAGGCGACCCGCGACCGACCGCACCTGCTGCCGGTCTTCGTCTCGCTCACCTCGGGCGAGCCGACGCCCGAGATCCTCGACGCGATGCGGGACGCCGGCGGGGTGCCGGTCCTCCGCGGCGCCCAGGAGGCGTTCCGGGCGATCGCCCACCGGGCGTGGTGGGACCGGCGCCGGACCGCCCGGCTCGTCGACGGCCCGCGGCGCCCCGGCTGGCCGGCGATGGCGATCGAGCGGGTGGCGTACGGGCTCGACCCGGCCCATGGCGGCGCCGGCGCCGAGGTCGACGAGACCGAGCCGGCCGCCCACGCGGCGGCGGGCCTCGGACCGCCGGTCCTCGAGGGGCTTCCCGAGCGCGAGAGCCTCGACCTGCTCGGCGCGGCCGGGCTGCCGGTGACCCCGGCGATCGCGGCCGCCGATCCCGATGCCGCGGTCGCGGCGGCGGACGCGCTCGGCTACCCGGTCGTCGTCAAGCTCGACGCGACCGGGCTCGCCCACAAGAGCGACGTCGGCGGGGTCCGGCTCGGGCTGGCGGACGCGGCGACCGTCCGGTCGGCGACGAGCGAGCTGCTCGCGCTCGGGCCTGCGCGGGGGGGTGGCGCGGCGCACGCGCGTGCCGGCGGGGGCACGGGCGCAGGCGCGGGCGGGCGCGAGGGACGCCGGGGCCTCGTCGTCCGCGGCGTCCTCGTCGAGCCGATGGCGGCCCCCGGCGTCGAGCTCATCGCCGGCGTCAGGCGCGATCCGCTGTACGGCCCGGCGGTCCTCGTCGGGCTCGGCGGGATCCTCGCCGAGGTCCTCGACGACGTCGCGATCGGCCTCGCGCCGCTGGGCCCGTCCGACGCGGCAGCGATGCTCGACCGGCTCCGCGGTGCGGCGATCCTCCACGGCGTCCGCGGCGCCCCACCGGTCGACCGGCACGCCCTCGTCGAGCTGCTCGTCGGCCTCGGCCGGCTCGCCGCCGAGCGGCCGGACATCCTCGAGATCGACCTCAACCCCGTCATCGCGAGCCCCGACGGCGTCGTCGCCGTCGACGGGCTCGTCGTCCTGGAGACCAGACCGTGACGACCGAGCCGACCGCGACCCCCGGAACCCCCGAGCCCGTCCTGCTCCGCGAGCCCATGCCCTGGGGTGTCCGCCTGACCCTCAATCGGCCGGCCAAGCTCAACGCCCTCTCGCACGCGCTCGTCGACGCCCTCGCCGACGCGATCGACGCCGCGGCCGCCGACCCCGACGTCCGGGTCATCGTCCTGTGCGGCGCCGGCCGGGCGTTCTGCGCCGGTTACGACCTCGACTCGGGCGAGGAGGTCGCGACCGCGAGCGCCTGGCGCGAGCTCCTCGAGCGCGACGTCCGCCAGACGCTCCGGGTCTGGTCGTCGCCCAAGCCGGTCATCGCCCAGGTCCACGGCTACTGCCTCGCCGGCGGTCTCGAGCTGGCGATGGCCTGCGACCTCGTCGTCGCGGCCGAGGACGCCCAGCTCGGCGAGCCCGAGATCCGCTTCGGGTCGGCCCCGGTCACGCTCCTCATGCCATACCTCATCGGCCAGAAGAAGACCCGCGAGCTGCTCTTCACCGGCGACCTCGTCGACGGCCGCGAGGCGGAGCGGATCGGCCTTGTCAACCGGGCGGTGCCGGCGGTGGACCTCGAGGCGACCGTGGACGAGCTCGCCGGGCGGATCGCCGGCACCGGGCCCGAGGTGCTCGCGCTGACCAAGCGGATGCTCAACCGGGTCATGGAGGCGCAGGGCTTCCTGACCGCGGTCGAGGCCGGGATCGACATCGGCGCCTTCATCAACGACCTGCCCGAGCAGCGCGAGTTCGATGCGATCGTCAAGCGCGACGGGATGAAGGCGGCGCTCGCCTGGCGCGACGCGCGATACGGCGAGCGGCTCGCCGAGCGAGGCCGACGACTCGCGGAGTAGCGCAGGCGCGGGCGCCGCGACCGCACCGGACCGCCCCCGACCACTGCGGACGGGGCACGACCGACCCCGTCCGCAGACGAAGGTACCGGCCCGTCCCGGCCCGATGACCCATGGTCGTGGTGGGTCCGGTCGGGTCTGATGACGCGGACGGACCGCGACCGCTCCCGGGCTGCCGGAGCGAAGATCGCGGTCGCTAATCGAGAGGTCACGCTCGCATGGATACCGCCAGCACCGCTTCGTCGCGTCCCCAGCGCCGTCGCGGCTTCCTGGTCCTTCTCCTCACCGCATCGACCGTCGCCACGATCGGCGCGACGGCGATGTCGCTGGCGCTGTTCACCGACAGCGACGCGACCGACGGCTCCTTCACCACCGGGACGATCGACATCGCCCTCACCGACACGACGACCGTCTTCGCGGTCACCGGGATGATGCCCGGCGACACCGAGGAGGCGACGCTCAACGTCGCCAACGGCGGGACCGCCGAGTTCCGCTACGCGATGACGAGCGCCGAGGTGGTCGACGCCGACGACCTCGGTGGCGAGATCCAGCTGACGATCCGCGAGGGCGCCTGCCCGAGCGCCGGGACGATCCTCTACCAGGGCGACCTCGACGTCGCCGTTTTCGGTGATCCGACGCCGGGCGGCGACCCGTCCGACCGCGTGCTCGCGGGCGGCATCGACGAGGACCTCTGCTTCTCGGCCTACCTGCCCGACACGACCGGCAACGCCTTCCAGGGCACGACGGTGACGATGACCTTCACCTTCGACGCCGAGCAGACGGCCAACAACTAGCCCACCCGCGCCATCGAGCGGCTGCGATCCGCCGGTCAGGGCGGGTCGCAGCCGACGCGCTTCCGGCGGGGGGCCGGCAGGAGCGACGAGCCAGCGACGATGCACCGGATGCCCAGCCCGCTCGCGATCGCCCGGACGATGCTCGACCTGGTCCTGGTCGGGCTCGTCGCGCTCGCGTTCGTCGCGCTCGTCATCGCCCGCGTCCTGCCGGCTGCCGGCCACGACTCGATCGTCGTCAGGGGCCGCTCGATGGAGCCGGCGATCGGGCTCGGCTCGGTCATCGTCCTCGAGCGGGTCGCCGCGTCCTGGATCGGCGAGGGCGACGTCGTGACGATCACCGTCCCTGATCGGGACACCGTCTACACCCACCGGGTCGCCGAGGTCGTCGAGCGAGCCGACGGTCGGTGGCTCCGGACGAAGGGCGACAACAACGAGACGGCCGATCCCGCCCTCGTCCCGGTCGGCTGGACGACCGGGCGGGTCATCGCGACCGTCCCGGGACTGGGCTACCTCCTCCACCTGCTCTCGACGGTGCCGGGCATCCTCGCCTTCATCGGCGCGTCGCTGACGCTCTATCTCGCCGCGCGCGTCGTCGAGGATCTCGAGGGGGAGCGCGGCGCCGCGCGGCGCGGCGGGCGGCCGGCCGGGTCGAGCGACGGCGGCGATCGCCGCCGGTCCGTCGACCCTGCCCGATCCCCCGAGCCGGCCCCCGCGCCGGCGATCGAGCGCGCCGTCGAGCAGGCTGCGGAGCCCGTCGTCATGGCCGGACCGTCCGCCGAGCACGTCGCTCGTCGCGCGGCTCGGCGGGCCGCCGTCGTGCGCGACGCCCAGCGAGCCCGGAGCCGGCGCCTGGGCACGTCCTCCGCCGGGCAGCGAGGGGCCCGTGGCTAGCCGCGGACGCCGCGGCACGGGCGGGCCGGGTCGCGGCCGACGCGGCGCGAGCGGCCCCGCGCTGCTGGCGGTCGTCCTCCTCGGGATCGTCGTCGCCGGCCTCGGCTGGCCGATCCCCCCCTCGGCGGCCTTCTTCGTCGATGCCGACACGACCGACGCGAGCGCGGCGACCGAGCTGCTCGACGCGCCGACCGGATTGGCCGCCTCCGCGAGCGGCGCCACCGTCACCCTGACCTGGACGGCGTCGCCCGACACCGGCGCCGACGGCTACCAGGTCCGGCGGGCTGCCGCACCCGGTGGCCCGTACACGTTGGTCGCAACGGTCACCCCGGCCAGCGCGACGACGACGACCGACACGCCCGGCAACGGCACCTGGTACTACGTGCTCGCGACCGTCGTCGGGAGCGCACCCTGGTCCAGCTCGCCGAGCAACGAGGCGTCGGTCACCGTCAGCACGACGACCACCACCGGCTTCAAGGGCTGCGGCGCGAACGCCGCGGTCACCTCGGGATCGGGTGACAACAACGGCTTCCAGACGAACCCCGCCGAGGCCTGCGACGACGACTCGATCTTCGCCGTCGACACGAACTCCGGCACCAACACGGCGGCGCTCTGCACCAGCACCGGCAAGGACCGCCATCGGTTCTGGGCGTTCGGGCTCGGGGTCCCCCCCGGGGCGAGCTCGATCGGCGGGATCGAGGTCCGCGCGGACCTGCTCGCCGACCGCGCCTCGCCGGGCAACCCGACGGTCTGCGTCCGGCTGTCCTGGAACGGCGGCACGAGCTGGACCGCGTACAAGCCGCTCGGCTCGACGCTGACGACGGCCGAGACGACCTACAACCTGGGCGGCACCGCCGACCTGTGGGGCCGGACGTGGACGGGGACCGAGCTGAGCGACGCGGCCTTCCGCCTCGAGATCGTCTCGGTCACGACGAACAACGCCCGCGACCTGTCCCTCGACGGGCTCAAGGTCCAGGTGACGTACACGCCGTAGGGGCCTGCCCCGGACCCCAGCGGACCGCCCCGGACCATCGTCCCCCCACACGACCGGACCACGAGCCGGTCGTCGCGCGCGAGCGCGCGTGGGACAACAGACCGGGCCGAACGCACCGGGCGGGTCGGCCGCTGGCCGCGGGGCGATCACCCGCGGAGACGGGACGAACACCAGGCCCATCCATGCCGCTTCGCCGGTCACCAGCACCCGAGTGCCCGACCGAGGCGCGCCCGGACGCAGCGCCTCAGGACGCGACCGTCCATCGCGCCCGGCGCCGCGTGCGGTCGCTCCTCGTCCTGGCGTCGACCCTCGCCTTCGCCGGCGGGATCGCCATCGCCCTCGCCCTCGTGACCGCGGGCGGCTGGCCCGACGGCTCCGCGGCGCCGACCTAGCCGATGGTCGTCGCCCTGACGGTCCCCATCGCCCTGATCGCGGGGGTCGCGCTCCTCGGGCGGGCGGCGGGC
>CAZABC010000010.1:0-1148 GCA_964483405.1 uncultured Anaerolineaceae bacterium | reverse complement strand
CGGCGGGCTGCGGCCGATGTACCAGCCGTTCGTCGACCTCGCGTCGGGCAAGGTCATCGCCTACGAGGGGCTCGTTCGGCCGCCGAAGGACTCGATGTTCCGCGACCCGAGCGCGCTGTTCCACGCCGCCGAGGAGGCGGGCCGGACCGTCGCCCTCGACCTCGCCTGCATCGCCGCGATCCTCGGCGGTGCGAAGCAGATCTCGCCCGACCAGTCGATCAGCCTCAACCTCTCGCCGCGGACGCTCGAGGCGCCCGAGTTCGCCGCGGCCGCATTCGTCCGCCGGCTGTCGCTGGCCCGCTGGGCGCCCGAGCGGGTCATCGTCGAGCTGACCGAGCGCGAGCGGGTCGAGGACCTCGACCGGGTCCGGCGGGTCCTCACCGACCTTCGCTCCCACGGGATCCGGGTGGCCGCCGACGACGTCGGGGCCGGCAACGCGGGACTGCGGCTCCTGAGCCAGATCCACTTCGACATCGTCAAGCTCGACCTGTCGCTGGTGCAGGGCGGCCTCCACCGCGACACGACGCTCGCCGTCGTCCGCTCGATCGCCGACCTCGCCGACCGCTGGGGCGCGATCGTCGTCGCCGAGGGCGTCGAGACGCCCGAGCAGCTCCGCCTCATCCGCCAGCTCGGGCTGACCGCCGGGCAGGGCTTCCTCCTCGGCCCGCCGCGGGCGACGCCCGAGGTCGGGTGGGTGGACCTCGACGGCCTCGAGTCGCTCGCCGACGACGAGCCAGCGCCGAACCTGTCGCTGGGGACCGCGACGGCCTGATCCCTGGTGTGCGTCACGGTGTGTTCGCCGACGGCTGGGGGGGGGTTCGCAGCCGCCCGGGACCAGTCGCGGGGGCGGAGGTCGGCAGCGCCAGATGAGCTGCGACGTGCCCGACGCAACCCGAGCACGGCAGTGGTGTCGCGGGACGTGACCCGACCCACCACCCGGGTGTCGGTCGCCCGCGGTCCCACGCTCGAGCAAGCGGCGCCCGTCGGCCGGCGCCACGGACCTCGCCAGACCCCACACGACCTCAAGTCTTGACACCGGCGTGGGGGCGGGGCACAGTACCCTCACTCGTCGGAGGCGTCCGGACCGGGGGGCCACGGCAGCGTCAGACGAGGATCTGCACCGCCGACCGTGGGCGCCGTTCGCGCCT
>CAZABC010000009.1:69927-76033 GCA_964483405.1 uncultured Anaerolineaceae bacterium | reverse complement strand
AGGTGCTCGCGGAGGACCTGGTTGACCGGCTCGAAATCGGCGCCGACCGGCGCCTCGATGAGGAGCTCCTCGACGGCGTGCTCCGTGGCCGTCGACACCGTCTCGGCGATCGGCGCGAGCTCCGGCACCGGCGCCTCGACCGCGGCGCGGACCGCCGCGTCGCCGCGCAGCACGAGGCCGTGGTAGACGAGACCGATCGTGCCCATGGCGACGATGACGAGCGGCTGGCTCAGCTCCCACGCACCGACGGAGGCGATGTCGAGCGCGAGCCGCAGGCCCTGGTAGATCAGGACCGCGAGGGCGAGGCCGGCCGCGGTCACCGAGCTCCCGAAGACGAGGAACAGGTAGACGCGGCGGACCATCGATCGCGCCTCGGCCAGCCGGTCGCGCGCCCCGTCGCGGAGGACGAGCGCCCAGGCGACGAGCCACGTGCCGAGACCGACGATGCCGAATGGGACGAGGCTCGCGACCTCGTCCTTGTAGGCGGTCGTCGCCAGCGCGGTCGGACCGAACGCCGCCTCGAGCGTGACGCCGAGCGCGCGACCGAGCCCGACCGACCCGATGGCGAGACCGACGGCCGCGACCGTGAGCCGCACCGAGCGTCGGGCGGCGATCCGCGCGTCGGGGCCGCGGAAGGCCTCGGCCTCCCGGAGCGTGCCCCGGGCGAACAGCCAGCCGCCGACGAGGAACGGCAGCATCGCGACGAGCGGCCCGATGGTCTGCTGGATCGCCTCGGCCGTGCCGGTGGTCTCGGCCACGCCGAGCGGCTCGGCGATGAGCCAGCCGAGCGTCGTCGCAGCCGCGAAGATGACGAGGACAGTGGCGACGCCGGTCGCGATGACGCCGTGCGCGGCCCGGACCATCGAGGTCCGCTCCGCCTCGCCGCGCCAGTCGCCGGCGGCTGGGAGCCGATGGGCGTACCACGCGTGGGTGGCCCACACGAGGCCGCCGACGGCGACGAGCGCGATGGCGTTGGCGATCCCCCACCGGAAGCCGGTCCCGAAGGCGACGACGGACAGGCCGAGGACGGCGTTGCCGAGGTCCTGGATGGCGTCCGAGACACCCCACAGCCCGACGAACGCACCGCCGAGGATCGCCCCGTACAGGTAGAGCCGGCTGACCCAGGCGGCCGCGCCCGTGATCGGGCCGGTCACGACGTCGAGGTGCCGGGCCCGCAGGTGGAAGGCGATGACGGCGAGGAGGACGAGGACCCGGGCGAGCGAATCGGCGACCGGGATCGACCAGGCCTCGCTCCCGATCGGCTCGCCGAGGAGCGTGCTGACGAGGGTCGTTCCCTGGGTCGTGAGGAAGATGAGCGAGACCGTGGCGACGCCGGCGAGGTAGACGGCTCGCATGACGGAGCGACGCTCGGGCTCGGCGTCGGGGGTGTCGCGGCGGACCGATCGCTCGGCCAGCCACCAGTGGATCAGCCAGAGCGGCAGACCGACGAGCAGCAGCGCGACGGACAGGGCGAGCAGCTCACGGTCGATCTCGCCGCCGATGATGGCGCGGTCCGTGGCCGCCCGGAGGACGCGCTCGAAGGCGAGCTGGAGGAGGCTCGCGGCGCCGACCGCTAGCAGCACCAGCGCGACGGCCGAGACGCCGTAGAGGTAGAGGCGTCGGATCGTGGACATGGCGTGATCCTCCCGGGACGCTGCCCCGTCAGCGGTAGATCCACTGGGTGCCGGCGAGCGGCGCGTCGACGTACCAGGTTCCATCGACGCGGACGAGCCGGACCTGGACGTTCGGCTCGGTCCAGCGGCTGGCCGTCAGGCCCTCGCCGTAGACGTGCTCGACGGTGAGGCCGAGCGTGGCCCGGTCGCCCTCGACGAGCGTCCGGTCGATGTACACGTTCAGGCGCTCGCCGGTGTTCCGGTACATCGGCGCCTGCATGGCGTAGTCGTCGTAGGTCCACAGCCCGCGGACCCGGGGCGAGAGCGCGGCGTAGGCGGTCTCGGTGTCGCCCGCATCGGATGCCTGGAGCAACGACTGGAAGGCGGCTTCGGGCGTACCGGTCGCGTACTGTGCCGGCCGACCGCCGACCACCGCGACGACGGCGAGCGCGACGAGGACGACGACGACGATCCCGGCGCCCATGAGGACCAGGCGGCGGTCGACTCCGGTCCCGGGCCGGGGCGCGGCGATGGGCTGGGTCGTGGTCATGGCGGGCCTCCACCGTGGAGACGCCGAACATGCCCGACCGTTGCGTCGCGGACCTAGGCGGGACCCGGCGCGGGCCCGGCGCTCGGGTCTCCGGTCCGGCACTCCGTTCCGGCCCTCATCGAGCGTGGCCTGGCCCCTCGCGCGGGTCGGGGGGCGGCCGCAGTAGCATCGAAGCGTGCCCGACCCGAGCCGTCGTCCGTCCTACCGTGCCCTGCTCGAGGTGCCGCAGCTGGGGCGGCTCATCGCCTCGATGCAGCTGGCGCGCATCGCCCAGTCGATGGTCGGCGTGGCGATCGTCCTGTTCGCCCTCGACGAGTACGACTCGCCCGCGCTCGCCGGCATCGTGACGTTCGCGAGCATCGCGCCGGGCCTGCTCATCTCGCCGATCGCCGGAGCGCTCCTCGACCGCCAGGGCCGGGTCAAGCTGATGATCCTCGACTACCTCGTCGAGGTCGCCGCGTTCATGCTCATCGGCGCCCTCGCCCTCGCCGACATGTTGCCGGCGTGGCTGCTGATCATCTTCGCGATCATCGTGTCGATGACCGGGATGCTCAGCGTCGCCGGCCTGCGGAGCCTGTTCCCGATGCTCGTTCCCAGGCACCTCTGGGAGCGGGTCAACGCGGTCGACTCGAACGGCTACGTGGTCGCGACGATCCTCGGCCCGCCGATCGCGGCGGCGCTCGTCGCCTTCATCGGCGCCCCGGTCGCGCTCATCGCGATCGGCGCCTCGTTCCTCCTGGCGGCGGTCGCCCTCGTCGGCGTCCACGATCCGTCGACGCCGCCGACCGGCGGCTCGCTGCTCGGCGACTCCTGGGCCGGGCTCCGGTACACCTTCCGCAACCCGACCCTCCGCGGCCTCGGCTTCTCGGTCTCGGTCATGAACCTGACGGGCGGCATGGCGACGATCGTCATCCCGCTCCTCGTCGTGGCCGAGCTCGGCTACAGCCCGGCCGTCGTGGGGCTCGTCTACGCGGTGTCGGGCGTATCGGGGATGGTCTCGACGTTCTTCTTCGGCCGCTTCGACACGCGCGGCCGCGAGTGGCCGATGCTCGTCGTCCCGTCGGCGCTGTGGGTCGTGACCGTCCTGCTGCTCGTGCCGGCCGCCGGGCTGCTCGGCCCGATCGAGCCGGCGGTCGCCCTCGGCTTCATCGTCCTCTCGCAGGTCGTCATCGGCCTCCTCGCCGGCCCGTACGACATCGCGATGTTCACCGTCCGCCAGCGGCGGACCGATCCGGCGATGCTCGGCCGGGCATTCGCGGTGTCGATGGCGTTCAACTTCATGGGCTACCCGGTCGGCTCGGCGATCGCTGGGAACCTCGCCGCCGAGTCGATCGGCCCGGCGCTGGCGATGGGCGCGGTCGCCTCGGTCGTCGGGGCGGCGCTCGGGGCGGTGCTCGTGCCCCGGACGGCGCCCACGCCGGGCACGGCGGTCGCGCCGCCGGCTCTGTCGCCGGCCCCCGTGCCTACGGACTCGCCGTCGGGTTGACCCAGACGACCGACCGGGCAGGGTCGTTCTGGTAGCCGACCGCAACGCGACCCGTCCCGAGCCGGGCCGGCGCCGCGATCTCCATGTCAGGACGATCGGGCGCGTAGGTGCCGGGAAACAGCGCGGCCCGGTCGGTGGGCTCATGATCGGCGGCATCCGCGCCATCGGCGGCAGCGCCTCAATCGAGCAGCAGGAACGCCTCGACGGGCTCGCCGGTCGTCTGGAGCATCGTCGCGCGGCCGCGGCCGTCGGGGCCGAGACGGAGCCGAAGCTCGACGTCGTCGCGGTCGGGATGGTTGGGGTCGTAGACCTGCAGGCGCAACCGGTCACCCTCGACCCCGTAGCCGAAGGCGACGACCTGGTGGTGACGCGGCAGCTCGAACGGGTCGATGCCGGTCGTCCGGAGGACCCCGACGATCGCGAGGCGGCCGTCGTCGATCCGGCGGCGGATCCGGTACCACTGGCGGACCGTCTCGGCGCTTCGCGTGTGCCGCCCGAAGAGCCGCGTGAGCGGGTCGTTCCGCTCGGGCCGGATCGCCTGGAGCGAGTAGAACCGGAGCGGGGCGCGGAACCAGTCCAGGCTGAGGACCTGCCCGCGCGCGAGCGACCGGAACAGGGCCGTGTCGTCGCCGGGCAACCGCCGCGTCGCGGGGACCGGCTCGCCGGCCTCCCAGCGGTCGCGGACGAAGCGGCACATCCCGCCGCACAGTCCGTTCGCGGCGCTGCCGATCGGGATCGTCCCGAGCGGGCCGAGCGGAAGGCGGACGGCGGCGGCGCGGCCGAAGCGGTTGGGGAAGTGGAGCCCGTGCTCCGAGGGGCGGAACCCCGGCACGGCGTTCGCGGCGGCCATCGTGGGCAGCGTACTCCGGCGACCTGGCGACGTGCGCGGGAGGGGGTGTAACACTTCCGCGGCGGCTGCGTCCCACGAGCGGCGTCCCCGAGCGCCGGAGGTAGCCGATGTCGCGGTCGCGACGCGCCCCGGGCATGCCGCATCGGGTGGCGGGACACCGACCCCGGGGCCGGTGGCGCGCGCCGGCGCTCACGCTGCTCGCGCTGCCCGCGCTGGTCGCGCTGCTCGCGCTCGCCGCCCCGGTCCGCGCCGGTGTCGCCGGCAGCTGCCCGTGCGCCGGGTGGCCCCCGCCGGCCGACGCGGTGGCAGCGGAGCTCGAGGGGGCGGGAGCGACGCACGGCGGGTCGTTGCCGGCGACCGACGCCGAGCCGGCCGGCGCCGGTCCGGTCATCCCGGTCCGCCACTTCGTGGCGGCCGTGCTGGTCGTCACGGTCTTCGTCGGCATCCTGGTCTTCGCCGTCGGCACGGCTCCGCGGCGCCGGAGCTGACGCGCGAGTACCTGCGCCGACCGGACTCCCGTACCGTCGCCCGGACGCACCACCGGGCATACAGTTCGCCCCGGATCGATCGGTGTCTCCCGGTCGGCCGCAGGCGAGCCATGCACGGAGCCGGATGAGCGAAGCCCAGGTCCAGGCCCTGATCCAGGTCCTGATCGTCGCCGCGGTCGCGAACATCGTCCTGTTCGGCGGCGTCGCGATCGGACGCTGGTGGCGTCGTCGGCGAGCCTCGTCGGCCGTCGGCTCCGGCGCGATGCCGACGTCCGCCGTCGGCCCTGTGCTCGCCGGGGGCCCGGCGCTCGCCGTCGCCCCGGAGGGCGTCCCCGTCTCGTTCACATCGCCGGAGCCGCCGGTCCCGGCCCAGCCACCCCAGTTCATCACGGTCGGAGGTCCCATGTCCGTCGACACCGCGCCCACGCCCGAGGAATCCGACACCCGACCGGCGGTCGGCGGCACGCCGTTCATCGGCGGCGTCACGACCTTCATCGACCTCGAGACCGGCCTCGAGACCGCCTTCGCCTGGGACGAGATCGTCCGCAACGAGGATGCCCGCTACGCCCGCTACGGCCGGCCGGCCGCCGTCGTCGTCGCCGAGCTCGACCGGCTCGACGCGCTCGCCGAGCGGTTCGGGCAGGCGGTCGCCGACCGCCTCATCCCGCCGGTCGCGGCGACCCTCCGTCGCCAGTCGCGGCGGTCGGACCGGATCGCCCGCGTCGGCCACGCCCGTTTCTGCGTCCTGCTGTCCGAGACCGACGAGGTCCGGGCGATCAACTACGTCGACCGCGTCCGCGAGGCCTGCGACGTCTGGCTCGAGTCCGCGGCCGTCTCGGTCCGACTCGTCGTCGGCTGGGCGAGCGCCGGCCCGGCCGGCACCGTCGCCGAGGCGGCACGGACCGCGGAGCAGCGGATGTACGCCGACCGACTCCCGGGTGGTTCGCGACGCAGCGTCGCGCCGCCGGCCGACGTCGCGCCGCCGGCACCGGCTCCCGAGCCCGCACCGCCTCCCGAGCCGACGCCGGTCGCACCGGTCGCACCGGTCGCGCCCGCTCCGGCACCCGCACTACCGGCGGCACCCGCACCTCCGGCGACGCCCGCACCACCGGCGACGCC
>CAZABC010000009.1:21610-69827 GCA_964483405.1 uncultured Anaerolineaceae bacterium | reverse complement strand
CCGGCGACGCCCGCACCACCGGCGACGCCGACCGCCGTCTACGTCCAGCCGCCGACCGCGCCGATCCCGCCCGTCGCCGCTCCCGACCAGTGGCCGCCGACGACCTCGGCCGCACCGTACGCCTTCAGCGATGCCCCGGCCGCGACGCCGGACGACGCGCCGGGCGGCGAGGGCGGGGACGCCCTCCGCCACGACTGACCCATCGCGGCGGCCCCCGCCGCGCCCCGGACGGGGCGTACCATCCCCGCCGTGGGAGGATCGGAGGACCGTCGGCACACGAACCGGCTCGCCGGTGAGACGAGCCCGTACCTGCTCCAGCATGCCCACAACCCGGTCGACTGGTACCCCTGGGGCGAGGCGGCGCTCGCCCGCGCCCGGGCCGAGTCGAAGCCGATCTTCCTGTCGATCGGCTATGCGGCCTGCCACTGGTGCCACGTCATGGAGCGCGAGTCGTTCGAGGACGAGGCGACCGCGGCCGACCTGAACCGCGACTTCGTCGCGATCAAGGTCGATCGCGAGGAGCGACCGGACCTCGACCAGCTGTACATGGGCGCGGTCGTCGCGATGACCGGCCAGGGTGGCTGGCCGATGTCGGTCTTCCTCACCCCGGACGGCGAGCCGTTCTTCGGCGGCACGTACTTCCCCGACGAGCCCCGCCACGGGATGCCGGCGTTCCGCCAGGTCCTTGCCGGGGTCCGGCGCGCCTGGGATGAGGATCGCGAGGGTGTGGCCGCGGCCGCCGGCCGGCTCGTCGAGGCGCTCGCCGCGCAGCAGGCGGTGCCCGGCGGCGACGCCGAGCACCGGCCGCTGCCCGGTCGCCCCATCCTCGAGGCCGCCGTGGCCGCGCTCGAGGGGCAGTTCGACGCCCCGAACGGCGGCTGGGGCCACGCCCCGAAGTTCCCCCAGCCGATGACGATCGAGTTCCTGCTCGGACGGTGGCTGACGGGCGACGCGCGAGCCCTCGCGATGGCCCGCCGGAGCCTCGACCGGATGGCCGACGGCGGGATCCGCGACCAGCTCGGCGGCGGCTTCCACCGCTACAGCACCGACGCGGTCTGGCTCGTCCCGCACTTCGAGCAGATGCTCTACGACAACGCCCAGCTCGCCCGCGCCTACGTCCACGCCTGGGGGGCGACCGGCGACCTCCGCTATCGCGACGTCGCCCGGGCGACACTCGGCTACCTGCGGCGCGAGCTCACGACCTCGGACGGCGCGTTCGCCGCGAGCCAGGACGCCGACACCGACGGCGTCGAGGGGGCCACGTTCACCTGGGGCGCCGCGGAGATCCGGACCGTCCTCGCGGCGGGTGGGGCAGGGGAGGACGCCGCGCTGTTCGCCGCGGCCTACGGGGTCCGCGACGAGGGCAACTGGGAGGGCCGGACGATCCTCGCCCGGGTCAGGCCCGCCGCCGAGCTCGCCGAACGGTTCGGGACCGCGGAGGCGGAGGTCGAGCGACGGCTCGGTCGGGCGCGGGAGCTGCTGCTCGCGGCCCGGGGACGGAGATCGCAGCCGGCTCGCGACGACAAGGCGCTCGCCGCGTGGAACGGCCTCGCGATCGCCGCGCTCGCCGACGCCGCCCGCGCCCTCGGTCGCGATCCCGATCCCGCGATCGCCGCCGAGGCGGCGGCGCTGACGGCGGCCGCCGTCAGCGCCGCGGAGGTCGTCGTCGGGAACCTGCTCGACCCCGGGACCGGCCGGCTCCGGAGATCCTGGAAGGACGGTCGCGCGACCGCACCCGGCGTCCTCGAGGACCACGCCGACCTCGCGGAGGGGCTGCTGGCGCTGTACGCGGCGACCTTCGACGAGCGCTGGTTCGTGCTGGCCCGCCGGCTCGGCGACACGATGCTCGCCCGGTTCGCCGACCCCGAGGGCGGGTTCTTCGACACGGCCGACGACCACGAGGCGCTCGTCCTGCGGCCGAGGGACATCCAGGACAACGCCGTCCCGAGCGGCGGCGCGATGGCCACGACGGTCCTGCTCCGCCTCGCCGCGCTGACCGGCGAGGGCCGCTACCGGGCGGCGGCGGAGGCGGCGCTGCGGACGGTCGCCAGCCTCCTCGCCCGGCACCCGGGCGGGTTCGCCCAGTGGCTCGTTGCCGCGGACTTCGCGACGGGGCCGGGCGTCGAGCTCGCGGTGGTCGGCGACCCGGACGATCCCGAGACGAGGCGCCTGCTCGCGCCGGCGCTCGAGGGCTACCGGCCGCGGGTGGTCGTCGCCTGCGCCCCGGACCCGGCGACCTCGGCGGTGCCCCTCCTCGCCGGGCGGTTCCGGATCGGCGGCCGTCCGACGGCGTTCGTCTGCCGCCAGTTCGCCTGCCGCCAGCCGGTCAACGAGCCCGAGGCGGTCGCAGCGATGCTGCTCGAGGCGAGCGATCCGGGCGCCGGATCGTTCGGGGTCGTCCCGTGAGCGCGGTCGACCCGCCGAGCGCCGACCCGGCGGGCGGCGACGGCATCGTCGTCCGGCCGGTGGCACCGGGCGAGCACGTGATCGCCGGCGAGATCGTCGCGAGCGCCTATCTCGCCTTCCCCGAGGTCGCCACGGACGAGCCGTATCTGGCGGAGCTCCGCGACGTCGCCGGGCGGGCGGCGGTCGTTCCGGTCCTCGTCGCCGTCGACGAGCGGACCGGTACGCTCGTCGGGACGGTGACCTACGTCCCGGGTCCCGGGCCGCTGGCCGAGTCGGAGGGCCCGGACGAGGCCGGCATCCGGATGCTCGCCGTCGCCCCCGAGGCCCGCGGACGGGGCGCCGGGCGACGCCTGGTCGAGGCATGCCTCGAGCGGGCCCGGCGGGACGGCAGGCGGCGGGTCGTCCTGTACACGCTGCCCGAGATGACGGCCGCCCACGCCCTGTACCGCGATCTCGGCTTCGAGCGCGAGCCGGCGCAGGACTGGGAGTACGAGCCCGGTAAGCGGCTCCTGTCGTTCGCCCTCGAGCTTTGACGGGCGGGCCCGGCGGGTGCTCGCGCTTCGCCCGCCAGGGCCCGAGTCCCACCCGCCAGAGGGGCTCTTGCCCCGCCTAGGCCGGGCGTGGGACGGTGATCGCCTGCCCGTTCGAGGCCTGGCCGCTGCCGGCCGGGTCCGGATCGGTGTTCGCCGATGCGTCGTACGTCCAGCCCGTCCGTGCCAGCGACGACACGGTGAAGGTCGCCGAGGCCTTGGCCAGGCCGATCCCCGACTTCGCGATCGTGCAGGTGCCCGAGGCGCCGGTGATGCACGACCCGGAGCCCTTCGCGCCCCCGCTCCAGGACCCGCTGACGGTGACGGAGCCGACCGGCAGCCCGTTCGTGTCGAGGACGAGGACGGTCACCTGGGCCGTCCACGAACGCTTCTGGCGCGACGCCGCCTGGTCGAGGTCGCCGACGTGCATGACCGTCGAGGGGGCCGGCGACGCGACCGTCACCGAGACGGCCCCGTCGGCGGACCCGCCGTGGCCGTCCGCGACGGTGTAGCCGAACGAGTCCGGCCCGCTCCAGCCGGCGGCCGGCGTATACGTCACCGTCATGCCGTTCGTCGTCGTCGTTCCATGGAGCGGCTGGGTGACGGAGGCCACCGCGAGCCCATCGCCGTCGACGTCGGTGTCGTTGCCGAGGACCGAGATCGTCACCGGCGTCCCGTACCCCGTCGAGGCGCTGTCGGCCGCGGCCGTCGGAGCGTCGTTGACCGGGCTGACGGTGACCGCCACCGCCGCCGTGCCGACCCCGCCGTGGCCGTCGCCGATCGAGTAGGTGAACGTGTCGGTGCCGTGCCAGTCCGCGGCCGGCGTGTAGATGACGGTCGTGCCGTCATGCGTCGTCGTCCCGTGGGCTCCGCTCGAGACGCCGGTCACGGCGAGCGAGTCGCCGGGGTCGGGGTCGGAGTCGTTGCCGAGGACCGCGACCTCGATCGGCGTGTCCTCGGCGGTCGTCGCCGCGTCGTCGGTCGCGACCGGGGCCGCGTTCGTGGGCCCGCCACCGGTGTCGGGCGGGTCGACGAGGAGCGCCCGGTCGGCGTCGACGACGCCGCACCCGTACCAGCTCGGGTAACGGGGATCGGTCTGGGCGATCCGTCCGCCCGGGTTGGTGTTCGCGCAGAGGTGGGCCTTGATCTCGGGCGTCAGCTGGCCGTCGGCGTCGGCGTCGGCGATGCCGTGGTCGAGGACCAGGGCGACGAGGCCGGTGAGGTGCGGCGACGCCATCGACGTCCCGCTCTGGGCCGAGTAGCCGGTCGGCGTGCAGAACATGCATGAGCCGGCCGGTCCGATCGGGACCGTCGAGTAGATCTGGTCGCCCGGCGCGCCGAAGTCGACCTCTGGCCCGGTGCACGAGTAGCCGGTCAGCTCGTCGGCGCCGTTCGTGAACGTCGTCGAGAGGACCTGCGGATAGGCCGCCGGGTAGGCGACCGGGCAGCCGTAGATGAGCTCGATGATGTTCAGCGGGTTGACGTTGCCACTCGCGCCGACGAGGACGACTCCCGCGTCGTAGGCCGCGGCGATCGCGTCGGCGAGCGCCTGCGAGACCTCGTGGCCGCCGAGGCTCATGTTCACGACGTCGATGTCGTTCGCCACGACCCAGTCGAGGGCGGCGATCAGGCCCGAGTAGTCGCCCTCGCCGGTCGCGCCGAGGACCTTGAGCGCGTAGAGGTCGACGCCGGGCGCCATCCCCGCGACGAGGTAGCCGTTGAGCTCGGCGGCGAGGATGCCCGAGACGTGGGTCCCGTGGCCGTTGTCGTCCATCGGGTCGGCGTCGCCGTTGACGAAATCCCAGCCGCCGACGTACGGCGAGTGGTAGCCGGCCCAGGCGGCGTTGAACTCGTTGTAGATCGGCGGCGATGCCGTCGGGTCGTAGTGGACGTAGTCGAGGCCGGTGTCGATCACCGCGACCTTGATCCCGGCCCCGGTGATGCCCGCCCCGTGGACGAGCCGCGTCCCGAGGTGCTCCACGCCCCAGGCGTTCTCGTACTCGAGGTCGCCGGTGTTCGCGCCGTGGTCGAACGCGGTGAGGCGGCCGTCGGCCTCGATCGACGCGACGTTCGGGTTGCGCCGGAGACCGGGGATCGCCTGCGACGGGACGGTCGCGGCGATCGCGTCGACGATCGAGTAGCGGAAGCGGACCTCGCCGTCGACCGCACGGATCGCCGCGCTGTCGGCGGCGCCCGGCCGTTCGCGGTAGCGGATGATGACCTTCTGCTCGCCGTCCGGGTCGGCGGGGCCGCGGGCCTCGTCGGCGGCTCGCGGGAAGGCCGGCTCGGGGCCGGAGCGCGCTGGCGGGTCGGCGGCGACGACCCCGGCCGGCGCGATGAGCGCGCCGACCAGCGCCCCGATCGGCGCGGCGAGCCGCGCGCGACGGAGGCCGGTGACCCGGCCGGGACGACGGTCCATCTCTCGCCCTCGATGTCCTCGCCCGCCCCGCGGCGGGGCGCCCACCGTACGCCTCCGGTGGGCGTGGCACAAGGGGTGGCCGCGGGCTGGGGGTGCCGCGGCGCCACGGTGACGCCGTACCCTTCGGCGATGGACGACCGACCCACCCGGAGGGCTCCGCCGCCACCCTCGCCACCGGCGCCACCATCGCCTGCCGTCCCGCGTGCCGCGGCGACCGTCGTCCTGCTCCGGCCGGGAACCGCCGGACCCGAGGTCCTGCTGACCCATCGTCCGCCGACGATGGCGTTCGCCGGGGGCCTGTTCGTCTTTCCGGGTGGCGCCGTCGATGCCGCCGACCTCGACCCCGCGCTCGTCGCCCGGTCGACGGTGGACGAACGAGCGGCGTTCGAGCGACTCGGCGGGTCGACGGCGCCCAGCGAGGCGCTGGCGCTCCACCTGGCCGCGCTTCGGGAGCTGCTCGAGGAGGCAGGGGTCCTGCTCGCCGAGCCGATGCCGGCGCCGGCGGCGGTCGCCGCGGCCCAGGCCGACCTGATCGCCGGGCGTCGCTCGTTCGCCGCCGTCTGCGATGGGCTGGACGTCCGGCTCCGGACCGATCGCCTCGTGCCGCTCTCGCGGTGGGTGACGCCGGCCGCCCTGCCGCGCCGTTTCGACGCCCGGTTCTTCGCGGCCGGGCTGCCGCCGGGGACCGCGCCGACGTTCCTCGGCGACGAGGTGGCCGGGCACGTCTGGCTGACGCCGCGGGCCGCGCTCGAGGGGCTGGCCGACGGCCGCGTCCCGATGTGGATGCCGACCAGCTCGAACCTCCAGCGTCTCGTCGACGCGCCGGATCTCGCCGCCGTCGCCGATCGCCTCGCGTCGGGGCCGAGCGGCGTGCCCGACGTCTCGGACGTCGCGCCGGACGTCGTCCGGCTCGCCCTGCCGAGCGGGGCCGGGGTCGATGGGCTGGAGGTCAACGCCTACCTCGTCGGCGGACGGTCGGCGATCGTCGTCGACCCGGGCGATCCGTCCGAGGAGGCTCTGGTCGCCATCGTCGAGGCGGCGACGGCAGCCGGTGCCGGGATCGGCGGTGTCGCCCTGACGTCGGCCGATCCGGACCACGCCGGCGGCTGCGAGCACCTCCTCGAGGAGCTCGGCGTGCCGGTCCACGGCGGCGCCGGGTCCGGACGACCGCTCCCTTGCCTCGTCGAGGAGCTCGCCGACGGCGACGCCGTCCCCGGCGGCGACGTCCGGCTCCAGGCAGTGCCGACGCCGGGGCCGCGCCCGGACCACACGGCCTGGTGGATCCCATCGAGCCGGACGGCGCTCGTGGGCGACCTCCTCGGCGGGCCGCCCCGATCGCTCCCGGCGCCGCCGGACCGCGCTGCGTGGCGGGCGTCGGTCGAGCGGATCCGCGCTCTCGACCCGGTCCGCCTGCTGCCCGCCCACGGCGGGCCGGTCGAGGGTCGGGCCGCGGTCGCGCGGGCGCTCGGCCGGAGGGGCTAGGTCCCCGGCGCCGCCGGCAGCGAGGCGAGGAGGTTGCGGAGCAGGTTGACGCCCTCGTCGACCTGCTCGACCGTCGCGTCGTCGGCCGGCATGAGGATGCACGGCCGCCCGGCGATCGCCACCGAGCGGAGGACGCCCCACGGCTCGGCGAGTCGACGGCCGGCCACCGCCTCGGCCGCGGACCGGTCGACGAAGACGACGGCCGCCGGCCGCCACAGGGCGATCTTCTGCCAGAGCGGCCCGACGCCCTCGGATCGGTCGCCGGCGGGATGGTCGCCGGCGGAGTGGTCGCCGGCGGTCGCCCCCGGGTCGGGGGAGGGGTCGCGCCAGACGTCGGCGATCCCGTGACCTGCCGCGACGAGGGCCTCGTCCGCCGTCGCCGGATCGACGCCCTTCGGCAGGATCCCGGCTCGGACGAGGCGACGCCAGAAGCGCGCGCCGGGTGGTCCCTGTCGATGGTGGCCGGCCTGGACGGAGGTCGAGTCGGGGCGATCGCCGACGAAGAGCAGGCCGCCGCGGGCCGGGGGGAGGTCGCGCAGCGTGTCCACCGGCCGTCCATCGATGACGATCGTCACCCGATACGGTCCGCGAGCCGGTCGCTCGATCTCGATCGGGCCGGGGGTCGGTCCGCTCATCCGCCGGCCCCCGCCGTCAGCCGTTCGACGGGGTCCCCCCGCCCGGGGTGTCGTCGGTGGTGTCGCCGCCCGATCGGAGCTCGCTGGCCTCCTTGCGGGCCTCGCGAACGCCCCGCCCGAGCGCCTCGCCGAGCTTCGGGATCGTCTTCGGACCCCGCCAGATGATGACGAGGACCAAGACGATGACGAGCACGATGGCGATGTCGACCGGCATGTCGGGATGGTAGCGCCCTCGTCGAGGGGGCGTTCCGTCCGTGCGCGAGCGGCCTGGGCGGCCTGACACGCGTCGCTGCGACGGCCCGGACGGGCGGCCTGACACGCGTGGATCCAACGGCCCGACCGGGCGGCCTGGCACGTGCAGAGCCGGATATGACACCATCGCACTATCAATTCGTCGCCGGCCCGAGCCCGGCGGCGTCGAGCGATCACGCGAAGGGAGCGTCCCCCCGATGTACGTCGTCGATCGATCCCACCAGCTCGGCGTCGCGGTCCTCCGCGTCGTCGTCGGGATCGTCTTCCTGTGGGCCGGCCTCGAGAAGATCCTCGGTGAAGGGCTTGGCACCTGGAGCGCCGCCGGGTTCCTCGAGTTCGCGACCTGCGGCACCCTCGGCTGGCCGTTCGTCACCGAGATCGCCGAGGGCCAGTGCTTCAACCCGACGCAGAGCTTCTGGGTCGGCCTGGCCGGCAACGAGACCGCGATGACGGTCATCGGGTACCTCGTGCCGCTCGGCCAGTTCGGGATCGGCGTCAGCCTCATCCTCGGCCTGCTCACCCGGTTCGGGGCGGCGATGGGCACGCTGATGATGCTGTTCTTCTTCCTGGCTGCCTGGGACTTCCAGTACGGCGTCGTCAACCAGCACCTGACCTACGCGGTCGTCACGGCGTTCGTCGGCTACATCGGCGCCGGCAACTACTTCGGCCTCGACCGGGCCGTCGGCGCGAGCGTCGGTCCGGGTCTGCGTCGCTGGCTCTTCAGCGGCGACCTCAAGGTGGGGTCCGGGGCCGCCTGACCCGGTCGATCTCCTCCGAGAGCGCTCGGGGGCGGGCCGCGAGGCTCGCCCCCGCCGCGTGACCGCCGCCGACCCGCTCCCGGATCGCCGGCACCGGGCGCGTCGGCCACGCGACGGTCAGCGACCCCGGTCGTCGGCTCCCTCGACCGCTGGTTCCCGGGCGACCGCGGGTTCCCGGGCGACCGCGGGTTCGCGGACGACCGATCGCAGCACCCGGGCCCGGCCGTGCCGGATGTCGACCCACAGCACGCCGCTCCCGGGCCACGGCCCATCGCCGCCGATCGCGGCCCGCAGCGCAGCCGGCGAGGCCGGGTAGGCCGCGGCCATCAACTCGCGGTGCTCGTGGGTCGCCTGGCGGTTCGCGCGCGTGCTCCGAAGCAGGAGCAGACGGTCGACGACCGGGTCGCGGCCGTCGGCTCCGAGGGCGACCCGCGCAAGTTCGGTGGCGCCCAGCGCATCCGCGACGTCGCGATGACGGCGGACCGTCTGCTCGATCCGACGGAGCTGCGACTGGGCCTCGACGGCGACGAGTCGCCGCGCCGGGACGTCGACGAGCACGAGGTCGACGAAGGCCCGCCCGGGCCGGTCGACCGCGACCTCGAGGTGCCGTCCGAGTGTCGGCCGCGCGATCGCCAGGAGCGCCTCGAGCATCGGTGCCTGGAGATGATCACGCAGGAGCGGCCGGGCCCGGGGGAACAGGCGGACCGACAGATCGGCCCCGAGCCAGGTCGCGAGACGGACGAGCGTCTCGAGCCCGGCGGTGCGTTCCCCACGCTCGATCCGGGCGATGTGGGCCGGGTCGACCTCGGCCGCTGCGCCGAGCGCCCGGAGGCTCAGCCCCGCGTCCAGCCGAAGCCGGCGGAGCTCCAGGCCGAGCGCCCGGCGGATCTCGAGGCTGGTGCGCTCGACCTGGCGGCGCCTCCGGGGGTCCATGTGGGCGTCTCCGCTGGGTGGGGGGTCCGTGCCGCCGCTGCCGCCGGTGCCGCCGCTCGTGCCCGGCCCCACGGTCTCGTCGGTCTCGTCGGTCTCGTCGGACCCGTCGACCCGTCGACCCGTCGACCCGTCCGACTCGCCGTGGCCCCACAGTCTGCGTTTCCAGACTTTGTCGTCCCGTATCCCGCCGATGCTGACGGTTCGTGGCGGGGCGTGGCTTTGTGGACGACGATCCGGCCCGATTCGGCGCGAGTCCCGCTGGTTGGTGGCCTCCCAGACCACGAACTGCCGTAGCGCCATGTCGCTGTCGGAAAACGCAGACTCACAGGCCACAAGCCGGTCGAGGCCCGAGCCGGCCGGCCCGAGCGCCCCGCCGGGACCACGATCCGGGCGCCGAGCCGGGCGCCGGAGTGCCGGAGCGCCGAGCCGGCCGATCCGGGCGTCGGGACCCATGCCGGCCGAGCCGGGCGCCGAGCCTGGCGCCGGAGCGCCGGAGCGCGAGCCGGCCGAGCCGGGCGTCGGGACCCATGCCGGCCGAGCCCGCCGAGCCCCTTGCACCGGTCGAGCGGGCGAGCCGGCAGAGGTCTGCCGCTCGGCGCCGGTCGAGCGCTCGGAATCGAACATCCGTCCGGTTTCACCGGGGTCGTCCTATACTGATCGCGTGCCCCGTCACGATCCCACGAAGCTGACGACGCCGAGGGACGCGGACGACCCGCTCGCCCGGTTCGGCGCTCCGGTCCGCGAGTGGTTCCAGGCGTCGTTCGTCGCCCCCACCGAGGCGCAGGCGCGCGGGTGGGCGTCGATCGCCGAGGGACGCCATACGCTCATCCATGCGCCGACGGGCAGCGGCAAGACGCTCGCGGCATTCCTGTGGTGCATCGACCGGCTGGCCGCCGGGCTGGCCGCCGGCCCGGCCGTCGGCCCGGCCGTCGGCCCGGCCGACGGCGACGCCCGACGAGCCGTTGCGGATGCGGCAGAAGGCGCCGGCGCGGCCGCCACCGCCACCACCACCGCCACCACCACCGCGGCCCGAGGGCATGGCGACCGACGACGACGGAACGGCGGCTCGGTCCGGGTCCTCTACATCTCGCCGCTCAAGGCCCTGACCTACGACGTCGAGCGCAACCTTCGCGCCCCGCTGGCGGGGATCGCCCTCGCTGCGGAGCGGCTCGGGCTGCCACCCCCATCGATCTCGATCGCCAGCCGGACCGGCGACACGCCGGCCGAGGAGCGACGGCTGCTCGCGACGCGGCCACCCGACATCCTCGTCACGACCCCCGAGAGCCTCTACCTGCTCCTGACGAGCCAGGCCCGGGACATCCTGCGCGGCGTCGAGCACGTCATCGTCGACGAGGTCCACGCGATCGCCGGGACGAAGCGCGGGGCCCACCTGGCGCTGAGCCTCGAGCGGCTCGAGCAGCTCCGGATGGCCGCGCCCGGCGATGGCCCGCTGGCGCCCGGCGATGGCCCGCCGCCCCCGCCGCCGCTCCAGCGGATCGGCCTGTCCGCCACCCAGCGCCCGCTCGAGACGATCGCCCGGTTCCTCGGCGGTGTCGGGCCGGGACGCGAGGTGACGATCGTCGACGCCGGCACCCGCAAGGCGCTCGACCTCGAGGTCGTCGTCCCGGTCGAGGACATGAGCGCCATCGGCGAGCCGATCCCGCTCGAGGAGCGGCCCGGCGGGCCCGCGACGGCCGGCGAGCCGCGGACGAGCATCTGGCCGGCGATCCACCCGCGGGTGCTCGACCTGATCCGGGCCCACCGGAGCACGATCGTCTTCACCAACAGTCGGCGCCTCGCCGAGCGGCTCGCCCAGCGGCTGAACGAGCTCGCCGGCGAGGAACTCGTTCGCGCCCACCACGGGAGCATCGCCCGCGAGCAGCGGCTCGCCATCGAGGAGGAGCTCAAGGCCGGTCGGCTGCCGGCCCTCGTCGCGACGAGCAGCCTCGAGCTCGGCATCGACATGGGCGCCGTCGACCTCGTCGTCCAGGTCGAGGCCCCGACCTCGGTCGCGTCGGGCCTCCAGCGGGTCGGCCGGGCCGGCCACCAGGTCGGCGCCCCGAGCAAGGGCGTCGTCTTCCCGAAGTACCGGGGCGACCTCCTCGAGGCGGCCGTCGTCGTCGAGCGGATGCATGCCGGCGCGATCGAGGCGACCGTCGTCCCCCGCAACCCGCTCGACGTCCTCGCCCAGCAGCTCGTCGCGATGACGGTCATGGACCGCTGGACGGTCGACGAGCTCCACGCGACAGCGACCCGGGCCCTGCCGTTCGAGGGCCTCTCGCGCGAAGTGTTCGAGGGCGTGCTCGGGATGCTGGCCGGCGCCTACCCGTCCGACGAATTCGCCGAGCTGAAGGCCCGCGTCGTCTGGGACCGCCAGACCGGCGTCGTCGAAGGGCGACGTGACGCCCGCGTCGTCGCGGTGACCAGCGGCGGGACGATCCCGGACCGCGGGCTGTACGGCGTCTTCATGGTCGGCGAGGTCGGGACGCCGGGCCGGCGGGTCGGCGAGCTCGACGAGGAGATGGTCTACGAGTCGCGGGCCGGCGAGGTCCTGACCCTCGGCGCCTCGTCCTGGCGGATCGAGGAGATCACCCACGACCGGGTGATCGTCTCGCCCGCCCCCGGCGTGCCGGGCAAGCTGCCGTTCTGGCACGGCGACGCGGTGGGTCGGCCGATCGAGCTCGGGCGGGCCATCGGTGCGTTCGTTCGCGAGCTGGAGGACGACCTGGGGCGTGGGGCCCGCGGCCGGACGTCGGCGCTCGGGCGGCTCCGCGAGCGGCACGACCTCGACGCGCTCGCGGCCGAGAACCTGGTCGCCTATGTCGAGGAGGAGCGGGCGGTCGCGGGGGCGCTGCCGACCGACCGCCGGATCGTCGTCGAGCGGTTCCGTGACGAGCTCGGCGACTGGCGGCTCGTCATCCTGACGCCGTTCGGCGGCCGGGTCCACGCGCCGTGGACGCTGGCCCTCGAGCGCCGCCTGACCGAGCGGCTCGGCGCGGAGGTCCAGACGATCTGGTCCGACGACGGCATCGTCCTGCGATTCCCGGAGGGCGACCTCGACGGCGTCGGATCGCTCCTCTTCCCGGACCCCGACGAGATCGAGGACCTCGTCGTCGCCGGCGTCGGGAGCAGCGCGCTCTTCGCCGCCCGGTTCCGGGAGAACGCCGCCCGGGCGCTCCTCCTGCCGCGCCGCCGGCCCGGCAGCCGGACCCCGCTCTGGCAGCAGCGCCAGCGGGCCGCCGACCTGCTCGCCGTCGCCGGTCGGTTCGGGAGCTTCCCGATCCTCGTCGAGACGTACCGCGAGTGCCTCTCGGACGTGTTCGACCTGCCGGCGCTCCGCGAGGTCCTCGCCGGCGTCGCCCGCCGCGAGATCGCCGTCCACTCGATCGAGACCGCCCGGCCCTCGCCGTTCGCGTCATCGCTGCTCTTCGACTACGTCGGGGCCTACATGTACGAGGGCGACGCCCCGCTCGCCGAGCGCCGCGCCGAGGCGCTCGCGCTCGACCGCGACCTCCTCCGCGAGCTGCTCGGCCAGGAGGAGCTGCGCGAGCTGCTCGACCCCGGAGCCCTCGCCGACGTCGAGCTCGGGCTGCAGGCCCTCGCCGACGACCGGCGGGCCACGACCGCCGACCAGCTCCACGATCTCCTTCGGCGGCTCGGCGACCTGTCGGCGCTCGAGGTGGCCGCCCGGATCGAGCCGGAGGCGGCCCGGATGGAGCCGGAGGCGGCCCGGATCGAGCCGGAGGCGGCCCCCGGGCGCTCCGCCCCCGGGCGCTCCGCCGCCGACGACGCCGCCGGCGCGCCCGGCCTCCTGGCGCGCGAGACCGCCTCGGCCTGGCTCGCCGAGCTCGAGGCGTCGCGCCGGGCCGTCGTCGTCCGGGTGGCCGGCGAGCCGCGCTGGATCGCGATCGAGGATGTCGCCCGATACCGCGACGGACTCGGCGTCCAGCCGCCGGTCGGCGTCCCGGCGGCGTTCCTCGGTGCGACGGTCGCGCCGCTCGAGGGTCTCCTCGCCCGGTGGGCGCGGACCCACGGTCCGTTCCTCGCCCCCGAGCCGGCGGGTCGGTGGGGGATCCCGCTCGGCGTCGTCGAGTCGGCGCTCGAGCGCCTCCACGAGGCCGGCACGGTCATCCGCGGCGAGTTCCGGCCCGGCGGCGCCGAGCGGGAGTGGTGCGACCCGGAGGTCCTCCGCCTCCTGCGGCGGCGCTCGCTCGCCCGCCTGCGCCGCGAGGTCGAGCCGGTCGAGGCCGCGGCGCTCGCCCGGTTCCTCCCGGAGTGGCATGGCGTCGCCGCCATCGGCGACGAGCCGGCTCCGCTTCGGCCGACCGCGGCGCTCGAGCGACTGGCGGCCGTCGTCGACCAGCTCGCGGGGGTTCCGATCCCCGCGTCGGTCCTCGAGCGCGATGTCCTGCCGGCGCGGGTGCCGGGCTACCAGCCGCGGCTCCTCGACGAGCTCGGGGCGATGGGCGAGGTCGCCTGGGTCGGCCGCGGCGCCCTCGGTCGCGACGACGGCCGGGTGGCCCTCTACCGCCCCGCCCACGAGGCGCTTCGACCCGCGCCGCCGACGGTGGCCCCGGCCGACCGTCCGGCGGGGGAGCGGCACGCGGCGATCCGGGCGTTCCTCGGTTCGCGCGGCGCCTCCTTCTACCGCGAGATCCACCGGGCGGCCGGCGGCGGGCCCGACCGTGCCGTCCTCGACGCGCTGTGGGATCTCGTGTGGGCCGGCGAGGTCACCAACGACACCTTCGCTCCCCTCCGCGCGCTGCGCTGGAAGCGGCCCGCCCGCCGCGACCCGCGGCCCCGGCCCGGTCGGCTCACGACCCTCGGGCCGCCCGAGGGCGCCGGCCGCTGGTCGCTCGTCGGGGACGCGGCCGGACCGGCCCCGGGACCGGAGAGGGAGGCGCTGGCCGCGCACGCCACGTCGGCCGCGACCGAGCGGGCGCATGCCCTCGCCACGGCCCTCCTCGAGCGACACGGGATCGTCACCCGCGAGGCCGTCGTCGCCGAGGGTGTCGAGGGCGGGTTCGCGGCCGCCTACCCGGTCCTGCGGGCGATGGAGGAGGCGGGCCGGATCCGGCGCGGCTACTTCGTCGACGGGCTGGGGGCGGCCCAGTTCGCCCTTGCCGGCGCGATCGAGCGGCTGCGGGCCGTCCGCGACGCGGTTCCCGGCGAGCCGCGGGTCCACCTCCTCGCCGCGGCCGACCCGGCGAACCCGTACGGCGCCGCCCTCGCCTGGCCACGCCGCGACGCCGACGAGCGACGGACGCCGACCCGGGTCGCGGGGGCCTACGTCGTCCTCGTCGATGGCCGGCCGGTCGTCTTCGTCGAGCGGGGCGGCGGGCTGCTCACGCTGCCGGCGGCCGCCGATCCGGACGTCGCCGCCACGGCCATCCAAGCCCTGGGGGCGCTGGTCGTCGACGGCCGGGTCCGGGAGCTCGTCGTCACGAAGGTCGATGGAGAAGCGGTGTCGAGCTCGCGCTGGCGGGGGCCGCTGCTCGACGCCGGCTTCGCCGCGGGGTACCGCGGGCTCGTGCTGCGGCTCGCAGCCGCACGGCCGGCAGCCGCACGGTCGGCAGCCGGCAGGCCCGGCGCGCGCTGACGGCGTCGACCGATGCCCGAGGGGGACACGCTCGCACGGACGGCGGCCGGGCTCCGACCGTACCTCGTCGGACGGGTCGTCACCGCGGCCCGGACCGGCGGTCCCGGCGCCCGGCCGCAGGCGGAGCGGCTGGTCGGGCTCCGCATCGACGGGGTCGATTCGATCGGCAAGCACCTGCTCATCCGGTTCGGCGGTGGCCTCGAGCTGCGGACCCACCTCGGGATGCATGGCTCATGGCACCGCTACCGCCCGGGCGAGCGCTGGCGGCGTCCGGCGGCGCGAGCCCGACTCGTCCTCGAGGTCCCGGGTGCGGTCGCGGTCTGCTTCGACGCGCCGACGGTCGAGCTGTTCGAGCGGCGCGCCGAGCCGATCCATCCGGTGCTGGTCCGGCTCGGCCCGGACCTGCTCGACCCTGCGTTCGACGAGGCCGAGGCCCTCCGGCGGCTCCGGGATCCTGCGCGGGCCGAGCGGACCGTTGCCGAGGCGCTGCTCGACCAGGGTGCCCTGGCCGGCATCGGCAACGTCATCAAGAACGAGACGCTCCACATCGAGCGGGTCGACCCGTTCGCCCCGCTGGCCGACCTCGACGACGCGACGCTGGCACGCCTCATCGCCACGGCGGCCCGGATCCTGCGCGAGAACGCCGCGCCGGCGCACGGCCCCGAGCGCGTCACGACGGGTCGCGCCCGCCGCGCCGTCGGGCCGCTGTGGGTCTACGGCCGCGCCGGCCGGCCGTGTCGTCGCTGCGGTACGCGCATCCGCTCGTCGCGCGGCGGCAGGCCGCCTCGCATCACCTTCTGGTGCCCGACCTGCCAGGTGGCGCCAGGGTCGCCGCCCGGGCCGTGCCGGGGCGGTACGCTGGCCGCCCGGCATCGCCGGACGAGCCGGCAGGGACCGACAGGAGCGCTGAGCGATGGCCGACGTCCACGTCCGATGTGATCCGGATGGGTCCGGCTGGAGCTGTCGGGTCCGCGTCTCGGAGGCCGGCACGGTGACCGAGCACCGGGTGACCGTCACCGCCGCCGACCTGGCCAGGCTGGACCCTGGCGCGGCGACGCCCGATGCCCTCGTCGGCCGCTCGTTCCGGTTCCTCCTCGAGCGCGAGCCGAAGGAGTCGATCCTCGGGGCGTTCGACCTGACCGTCATCGGCCGCTACTTCCCCGAGTGGGAGGCCGCGCTCCGGCGGCGCTGAGGCGGCGACGCGGAGGCGCGCTCGGCGAGCGGCGCGGAGGCGGCGCGACGGCCCGCCGTATCATCGCCGCCATGTGCGAGCACTTCGTGGCACGGGCCGACGAGCCGTTCCGGATCGACGAGCTTTGGCCGTTCGCCGAGCGGGTCGAGCGATACGGCATCGCCGGCTTCGGCTGGGGTGCCGCCTGGCTGACCGGCGACGCCGCGGCCCCGTTCGGCATCCACCGCGACGTCCGCGCGCTCCGCGACGACGGGGCCGGTCGGGATGCGGTCGGCCGGCAGGAGACGACCGCGCTCCTCGTCCACCTCCGGCGACCGTCGAGGCTGTCGACGCTCGGCCCGCACGACACCCAGCCGTTCCCCGACCCGAGCGGTCGCTTCGTCTTCGGCCACAACGGCGACCTCGCCGACTGGCGGGCCTGGCGCCGGCGGTACCAGGGTCAGGGCCGGATCGCCGGCCGGGCGGACTCCGAGGTGGGCGCCCGGTGGCTCGAGGACGCCTGGCGCGCCGAAGAGCCGGTGCCGCACATCCTCGCGACCCTCCACGACACGTTTGGCGGCGAGGCGAACTTCGCGCTCCTCACCGCCGACGGCACGCCGTGGACGTACGCCGGCAACCCCGAGAACCCGGTCTTCACCTTCCGCCTCGGTCGCATCCGGATCGCCTCGACCGGCATCTACTCACTCGACCGATCGCTGTTCCGGTACGCCGCGCCGGGCGCCTCCGACCGGGCCATCGTCCCGCTCCATCGCACCGTCTCGCTCTGACGACGCGACTCGGCGCCGGGGTGACGCCGGCGGACTGGACCCCGTGTCGTAACGTCGGGGGCGGCTGCGCGTCTCCGGTCGGACGGAGCTGGGAGGCAGGTCGCCGATGCACGGACCTGGCGTCACGGTCGGGACGGACGGACCCGGCGGCGGAGTCGACGGCGGGTCCGCCGGCGCCGAGCGGCGGGACCTGAGCCTCCGCGAGCTGTTCGACCTCAACGCCTACTGGCTCGCGATCAACCTGCTCTGGGGCGCGCTCGGCATCAGTCTCCTGCCGGTGCTGATGGTCGACCTCGTCTGCGGCGGCGACGAGGTCTGCGCCGACCCGCAGCCGATCCTCGGCGCCTTCACCGTCGGCAAGGGGGTCGCCGAGGCGATCATCGTCAACCTCGGCGTCCTCGTGGCGATCCTCGTCCAACCCACCGTCGCGACGATCAGCGACCACTGGACGAGCCGGATCGGCCGGCGCAAGCCCTTCATCGTCGTCGGCACGCTGCTCGACCTGGTCTTCCTGGTCCTGCTGTTCCTTGCCGGCGCGTGGCCCGGGGTGCTCCTCGCCTACGTCCTGCTCCAGTTCAGCTCGAACTTCGCCCAGGGGCCGTTCCAGGGGTTCATGCCCGATCTCGTCCCGGCCCGCCAGGTCGGTCTCGCGAGCGGGCTGATGGGCCTGATGATCCTCGTCGGCGCCGGCGCCGGGGCGATGCTCGTCGCCCTGGCGAACATGGCCGGCGACCCGCGCTACGTCGTCTTCCCGATCATGGCCGTCGAGCTGCTGACGATGCTCCTGACGGTCTTCCGCGTCCGCGACGGGCGGCAGGGGCTGCCGCGCGAGGGGCGCTCGTGGCGCCAGGTCGCGCTCGGGGCGTGGGGGACCGACATCCTGCGCGAGCGGAGCTACGTCTGGCTCGTCGGCTCGCGTCTGCTCTTCCTGATGGCGACCGGGACCCTCACCGCGATCGCCTTCTTCTACATGCAGGACGCCTTCGGGCTCGACCGCCAATCGGCGCTGAACTACTCGTTCATGGCCGGCGCCCTGATCATCGTCTTCGGGGCGATCGCGACCGCGCCGTCAGGCCGGCTCTCGACCCGCTACGGGCGCAAGCGGCTGATCTTCCTCTCGGCCGCGATCGGCTGCGTCGGGATGGCCGCGCTCGTGGTCGCGCCGACGCCGCAGGTCGCCCTGGCCTTCGTCGTCCCGATCGGTGTCGGCGGCGGGATCTTCCTGGCCGTGGACTGGGCCCTGATGACCGACATCATCCCGAAGGCCGAGTCCGGCCGCTACATGGGCATCAGCAACGTGGCGACCGGGGCGTCGGGTGCCCTCGCCGCCGCCATCGGCCTCGTCGTGGTCGACCTCGGCAACCGCCTCATCGAGTACGGGGCGGGCCCCCGCCTGGCGTTCGCCGTCGCCTGCAGCTACTACGTCATCGGCTCGCTGCTGCTGACCCAGGTCGACGAGCGTCGGCGCGAGGACCCGCTGCCCGCGATGACGCCGCGCCTCGTCCCGGCGGATGCCGTGGCCGTCGACTGACCGGTCAGCCCTCGAGTCCGACGAGCCGCCGGAAGCCGATCCGGAGATCGCCGGCCGCCGTCCGGATCGCGGTCCGCGGCGACGCCCGCAGGCGCCCGGACCAGGTGGCGGCGAGCTCGGCCAGCCGCGCCCGGTGCGCCGGCCAGGCGGCCGGGCGCGCCCACCACAACGGATCCGCGTGCCGCCACCACCACGGCACGAGGACCCAGATGAAGATGAGGTAGTCGAGCCGGAGCGGTCGTGGCCCGAAGCCGAAGATGGCCCGGAGTTGGTCGATCGTCGCGGGCAGCATGACCAGGCTCAGGACGAGCGAGACCGCCAGGAAGGCGAGGCCCCAGCCGCGGGCCCGCGGGGCGAGGATGAGCCAGAACGGCGCCGGCACCCATTTCATCCAGGCCGAGATCGCCCACAGGCTGCCCGAGGCGACGGGTCCGCTGAACTGGGCGGCCCAGAGCATCAGGACGAGCGTCAGGTTGACGTTGCCCGTGTCGAGGTTGGCTGCGATCGGGAAGGCGAGCAGGGCGACGAGGACCGCCGTCGCGAGCGGTCGCCGGCGATAGGCCCAGCCGACGGTGACGAGGAACAGGACGATCGAGCCGCCGCGCCAGACGAACCAGGCGACGTGCCACGGGAGGAGCGCCCACGGCGCGAACAACGGCAGCATCCAGGGCGGATAGACATACGGCATGAACGGCCCGCTCGGGTCGTACGGATCGCCGCCGGCGAGCCAGATCCGGACCCCCGCCCAGTAGGCCCGGGCGTCGGCGCCGGCGGACTCGCCGCGGGCGATGAGGCCGGCCGCCACGACCCCGAAGACGACGACCAGGATCGCGATCGCCGCGAGGCGGTGCGGGTCGCGGAGCCGAACGGCCTCGCGCCGGAGCGCCCGGCGGAAGACGCCGGCCCGGCGCCGCGTGGGGCGGCCGACCAGGTCCGCGCCGAGGCGGTCGGCCAGCCGCCCGGGGGCGCCGTCGAGCCGCCCGGGGGCGGACGGGGAGGGCGGGGCGGCGTCGGTCATCGCCCGCCCATCGTCCCATGCCGGGTCGCGGTCCGCCATCGGAGACGGGGATCCGCCGGGGTCGAGCCGCCGACGACCTCGGCGCTCGCTTGCTATCCTCTGCCGAACCTCTGAGGGGAGCCGACGCTGGCCGTGGCCGACGGGACCGTCATCATCATCGGGGGCGCGGAGGACAAGGTCCGGGACCGCGTCATCCTGCAGCGCTTCGTGTCGCTCGCGGGCGGACGGCGCGCGCGGATCGCCGTCATCTCGACCGCGAGCGCCTTCGGGCTGGAGGCGGCGGAGCGCTATCGCGACATCTTCCTCGCGCTCGGGGCGGCCGCGTCCGTCCCGGTCCACGCGTTCACCCGGACCGAGGCGAACGACGACGCGGCCGTCGGCGCGATCGGCGATGCGACCGGGATCTTCATGACCGGCGGCAACCAGCTCAAGCTCGCCTCGATCATCGGCGGAACGGCGGTCGCGGCCGCCATCCTCGACCGGTTCCGGGCCGGGGCCGTCGTCGCCGGCACGTCCGCCGGCGCCTCGGCGATGAGCAGCCACATGGTGGCCTTCGGGACCTCGGGCACGACGCCGAAGCAGCGGATGGCCCAGATCGCCGTCGGCCTCGGCGTCCTGCCGGGCGTCATCGTCGACCAGCACTTCCAGCAGCGCAATCGCCTCGGGCGGCTGCTCAGCCTCGTCGCCCAGAACCCGAGCCTGCTCGGTCTCGGTGTCGACGAGGACACGGCCGGCATCGTCGGGCCGGACCGGGTCATGGAGGTCATCGGGCGGGGCAGCGTGACCGTCGTCGACGGGTCGGGCTCGGAGACCGACGCCTGGGACGTCCGCGGGCACCGGCCGCTCATGATCAGCAACGTCGTCCTCCACTCGCTTCCGGCGGGCTATCGCTTCGACCTCGCCCGGCGCGAGCGGGTCATCGCGCCGGCGCTTCGGGGCCGGACCGGGGTGGAGGCCGCCTCGAGCTGAGAACGGGGGTCGGCCGGCCGATGCCGGCGGCCCGATGAGGAGGGATCCCGTGGCGCAGGCCAGGCAGCGATCGACCGCCCGGACCCGGAAGGCGACCCCGCCGACCGCCAAGGCGGTGCCGGCTACCCCCGCCGGGCCCCAGCCGACGCTCCGGATCCTCGAGACCCGCGTCCTGCGCGGAGCGAACTACTGGGCCCGCGAGCCCGTCGTCCGGATGCTCGTCGACCTCGGCTCGCTTGAGGCGTACCCGTCGAACACGATCCCCGGCTTCGTCGAGGCGCTGACCGAGCTCCTGCCGAGCCTCGAGGACCACGCCTGCTCGCTCGGCCGCCGGGGCGGATTCCTGACCCGGCTCCGCGACGGGACCTGGGCCGGCCACGTGGCCGAGCACATCGCTCTCGAGCTGCAGAACCTCGCCGGGACCGACGTTCGCCACGGCAAGACCCGCTCGGCCGGCCCGCACGGCCAGTACAACGTCATCTACGAGTATCGCGAGGAGACGGTCGGCATCGAGGCCGGCAAGGTCGCCGTCGCGCTCGTCAATCACCTCGTCGACCCGGCGGCCTCGCCCGAGTTCGACCTCGTCGCCGAGCTGGAGCGACTCATCCGGATCGCCGAGCGGCAGGCCTTCGGTCCGTCGACCCAGGCGCTCATCGACGAGGCCGTCAGTCGCGACATCCCGTACATCCGGCTCGACCGGTACAGCCTCGTCCAGCTCGGCCAGGGCGTCCACCAGCAGCGGATCCGGGCGACGATGACCTCGCGGACGGCGGCGATCGCCGTCGACGTGGCCTCCGACAAGAGCCTGACCAACAAGCTCCTCGACTCGGCCGGCCTGCCGGTCCCGCGGGCCGAGGTCGTCGAGACGGTCGACGAGGCGGCCGCGGCGGCGAACCGGCTCGGCTACCCGTGCGTCGTCAAGCCGCTCGACGGCAATCACGGTCGGGGCGTCGCGCTCGACCTGCGGTCCGAGGACGACGTGCGGTCGGCCTTCCCCGAGGCGCTTCGCCAGAGCCGCTCCGGGGACGTCGTCGTCGAGACGTACATCGCCGGGGCCGACTATCGCTGCCTCGTCATCGGCGGGGTCGTCGCCGCGGTCGCCGAGCGGGTGCCGGCCTCGGTCACCGGCGACGGCGAGCACACGCTCAGCCAGCTCGTCGACCTCGCCAACGCCGATCCGCGGCGCGGCATCGGCCACGAGAAGGTCCTGACCAGGATCAAGGTCGACGCGGCGGCCGAGGCGCTCGTCGCCGCCCAGGGCTTCACCCTCGACGCGGTCCCGCCCGCCGGCGCGCGGGTCAAGCTCGCGCTGACCGGCAACATGTCGACCGGCGGCACCTCGATCGACCGCACTCTCGAGGCCCATCCCGACAACATCGAGATCGCCGAGACGGCGGCCCGGATCGTCGGCCTCGACGTCGCGGGGATCGACTTCATCTGCCCCGACATCGCGACCCCGGTCCGCGAGACCGGCGGCGCCATCGTCGAGGTCAACGCGGCGCCCGGCTTCCGGATGCACACCCATCCGACGGAGGGCGAGCCGCAGTACGTCGCGAAGCCGGTCATCGACCTGCTCTTCCCACCCGGGGCGCCGTCGCGGATCCCGATCCTCGCGGTGACCGGCACGAACGGCAAGACGACGACGGTCCGGATGATGGCCCACATCCTCAAGCTGATGGGCCGCCGGGTCGGGATGACCTCGACCGACGGCATCGTCGTCGACGGCCGCCTCATCAAGCGCGGCGACATGTCCGGGCCGCGGTCGGCCCAGATGGTCCTCCAGAACCCGACCGTCGACACGGCGGTCTTCGAGGTCGCCCGCGGGGGCATCCTCCGGGAGGGCCTCGGCTACGACCGCAACGACGTCGCGGTCGTCACGAACGTCACCGGCGACCATCTCGGCCTCGGCGGGATCACCTCGCTCGGCCAGCTCGCCAATGTCAAGGCGGTCGTCGTCGAGGCGGTCCCGCGGACCGGCACGGCGGTCCTCAACGCCGACGATCCGCTCGTCGCCCGGATGGCCCGTCACTGCGCCGGTCGGATCGTCTACTTCTCGATGCAGACCGAGAAGGGCGAGGACGGCTTCGACCGGGTCGATGGCCATCTCGGTCGCGGCGGCTCGGCGTTCTGCCTCGAGCGGACGCCGGAAGGCGAGCTCATCGTCCTGCGGCTCGGGCCGCGGACCATGCCGGTCCTCTACACGCATCTCATCCCGGCCACGTTCGGCGGCCGGGCCCGGATGAACGTCGCCAACGCGCTCGCCGCCGCCGCGGCGGCGTGGGCGGCGGGGGCCCACCTCCACGACATCCGGCAGGGCCTTCGGACGTTCACCACCTCGTTCTTCCAGGCGCCCGGACGGCTCAACCTCGTCGACGTCGGCGGGATCCGGGTCATCATCGACTACTGCCACAACGTCGACGGGATGCGCCACCTCGCCGACTTCGTCACCCGGATGATGGAGGAGCCCGACGGCGGCCCGGGTCGCCGCCCGGCGTCTGCGCCGGCGACCCGGGCCGGCCGCGCGATCGGCGTGGTGGGCATCCCGGGTGACCGGCGCGACGAGGACCAGGTCGAGTACGGGGCGATCGCGGCGACCGCGTTCGACGAGATCATCGTCCGCGAGGACAAGCACCTCCGCGGCCGAGCGCCGTCGGTGAGCGCGGGCAACGTCGTCGCCGGCGCGAAGCGGGCTCGGGAGGCGGGCGCCCGGGTGGCGAGGGCGGAGATGATCCTCGACGAGATGACCGCCGTCCGGACCGCGCTGCGGCGGGCCGCGCCGGGCGACCTCGTCGTCATGTGCGTCGACGACGCGGTCGGCGTCTACCGCGAGGCGATGTCGCTCGTCGGCGCGGCCCGCGGCGCGACCGCCTTCGCCGACCCGGGCGAGCTCGAGGCGCCCGAGGGTTAGGGGGGTGGGCCGTCCTGGGGGGACGGGCCACCCAGGGCTCCCCGGACCTATCCGGCTCCGTGCATCACCATGCACGGACGCGGATGGCCGTGATGGGCGCGGATGGCCGTCCCGGCAGCGGACGGCCCCGGGCGAGGCTCAGCGAGCGTTCGCGGTGACGGTCCGGACGATGACCCCGATCTCGAGCAGGGCGACGAGGACGAGGAAGATCCCGACGATCGCCTCGGGCTGCATGGGCAAGACCCTCCCTCCGGCGGCCCGGGCGGCCGCCATCGCCCGATGATGGCGCGCCGGGCGATCGGCGCGCAAGCCCCCGCCGCACAAGCTCCGCCGCGTCAGGCCCCGGGCGCTCGGAGGCGTGGCACGAGCGTCGTGAGCTCCGCGGCGACGTCGACCGGCCGGGCGCCGAGCTCGTCGAGGAGCTCGAACACCGCCGCCCGTTCCTCGTGGCAGAGGAGGACGACGACCCGCGGCGCGTCCGGGCGGGCGTCGGGGCGTCCCGCCGCGCCGACCGCCCCGAGCTCCGCTCGGAGCGCCGCCGTCTCGGAGGGGTGGACCGGGACCATCGCCGGGTCGACGCCACCCTCGGCCGCTCCGGCGAGGAGCTCGCCGACGACGTGCTCCCGCGTCCGGCCGCGGAGGTAGCCGAGGGTCTCCTTGATGACGAGCCGGTCGGCCCGCCGGGCGGCGATCCGGGCGATGCCGCGGAGCGTGTCGTCGGGTCGGTCGCCGGCGGTCCCGACGATCGCGGTGATGGGGGCGGCCCGGCCCGCGGCACCTCCGGCGATCCCCTCGGCGACGTCGAGCAGCGCCTCGATCCCGGCCTCGTTGTGGGCGAAGTCGACGATGACCAGCCGTCGCCCGAGCCGGAACAGGTTGAGCCGACCCGGCGACAGCGCTGCGTCGGGGCGGAAGTCGGCCAGCCCGTTGGCGACGTCGGCCACCGAGGCGCCGAGGGCCCTCGCCCCGGCCGCCGCGGCGAGCGCATTGGCGACGTTGTGCCGGGCGAGGCCGCCGAGCGTGAGCGGCACGGCGCGGACCTCGATGATCGACGTGGTCCGGTCGCCCTCGGCCTCGACCAGCCGGCCGCCGCGGACGGTGTAGCCGCGCCCGCCGCGCCCGAGGTGCCGCCGGAAGCGGGGCGCCTCGCCACCGTCGGCTGCGAACAGGGCGACCCGTCCCCGGACCCGCCGGGCGACGGCGGCGACGAGCGGGTCGTCGGCGTTGAGGATGACCCAGCCGTCGGGCCGGGTGATCCGGCAGATCGTCGCCTTGACCTCGGCGAGCTCGGGGAGCGTGTGGATGCCCTGCAGGTCGAGGTGGTCCGAGCTGACGTTCGTCAGGATGCTCGCATCGTTCGACTCGTAGCCGACGCCCCGGAGGAGGATGCCGCCCCGGGCGGTCTCGAGGACCGCGACGTCGACGTCGGAGCGGGCGAGGACCTGGGCCGCCCCGCCCGGGCCGGTCCAGTCGCCGGCGTCGATGAGCCGCTCGTCGACGTAGACGCCGTCCGACGTCGTCGTCCCGACGTGCCGCCCAGCGGTCACGAGGATGTGGGTGATGAGGCGGGTGACGGTGCTCTTGCCGTTCGTCCCCGAGATGGAGATGACCGGGACCCGCCGGTCCGCGTCGCGGATCCAGGCCGGTGGGCTCGCGCCGGCGGCGGCGATGCGGGACCGACAGCGGGCGAGCAGGCGGGCCTGCGACCCGGTCAGCTGGGCCCGTCGGCCGGGCGAGACGCCGCGCTCGGTGAGCTCGACCGCCGCCTCGGCGACGAGTCGTGCCCGCTCCGCCCCGAGCCATGGGAACGTGACGAGCCAGTGGCCCGGGTCCGATGAGCGATGGACGCCGAGCCCGCCGGTCCCCTCGCCGGCCTCGCGCCGCAGGCGGGCGCACCACTCGGCGAGCAGGGCGACCTCATCGGGCCGCTCGCGCGGCGGGACGGTCGCGCCGAGGAGGACGAGGGCGTGCGCCTCGGGCGCCCGCTGGCCATACCAGCTGCGCCTCCGGCCGACGGCGACCTCGACCTTCACGGTCGGTCCCAGGCGGTAGACGTTCGGGCCCTCGAGGAGCCGGATCTCGACGAGTCGCACGGTCGTCGAAGGATAGCCGTCGCCGACGCCCGCCCGCGGGGTCGCACGCGAGGCGCGTGGCTCGTAGACTCGACCCATGGAAGATCCGACCGCACGGCTCCTCTCCGACCGCGACCTCGCCGGCCTCGGCGCCGCGGTCGCCGCCGACGAGCCGGCCTTCCTCCGCGACCTCGAGACGCTCGTCAACATCGATTGCGGGAGCTACACCAAGGCCGGTGTGGACGAGGTCGGCCGCTGGACCGCTGCCTTCTTGGAGCACCTCGGGGCGACGGTCGTCGTCCATCCCGACGCCGAGCTCGGCGACACCGTCGTCGGGACGATCGACGGCGACCCGGCCGGTCCGCGGGTCCTCGTCATCGGCCACCTCGATACGGTGTTCGACCCGGGCACGGCCGCGGAGCGCCCGTTCCGGGTCGAGGACGGCATCGCCCACGGCCCGGGCGTCACCGACATGAAGTCGGGCCTGCTCGCCGGGCTGTACGCGCTGCGCGCCGTCCGGACCGGCGCCGGGGCGGGGGAGGGCGGCGGCGCGCGCCTGCCGTTCGCCCGGCTGACCTTCGTCGCCAACCCCGACGAGGAGATCGGCTCGCCGGTATCGACCCCGGTCATCCGCGACCTTGCCGCCGACGCCGACGTCTGCCTCGTCCTCGAGTGCGCCCGGGCGAACGGCGACATCGTCAGCGCCCGGAAGGGCAACATCGGGCTGGTCCTCACCGTGACCGGCCGGGCGGCCCACGCCGGGGTCGAGCCGGAGAAGGGTCGCAGCGCGACGCTCGCGGCGGCCCACCTGACCATTGCCCTCCACGCCCTCAACGGCCGCTGGCCGGGCACGACGGTCAACGTCGGGGTCGTCTCGGGCGGGACGCGGCCGAACGTCGTCGCCGCGGGGGCGACGCTCGAGGTCGACGTCCGGGCGACGAGCCGGGCGTCGCTCGAGGCGGTCGAGGCGGCGATCCGGGAGCTCGCCGCGGCACCGGCCGTGCCCGATGTCACGATCGACGTCGCCGAGACCGGTCGACACTGGCCGATGGAGAAGCTGGAGCGGTCGGGCCGGCTCGTCGACCTCGCGACCGCCCTGGCCGGACGGCTCGAGTTCGACCTCCGCGATGCGGCGACCGGCGGGGCGTCGGACGCGAACACGACCGCCGGGATGGGCGTCCCGACGCTCGACGGCCTCGGGCCGATCGGCGGCAACGACCACTCGCCGCTCGAGTATCTCGAGGTCGCCTCGATCGTCCCCCGGACGACGCTCCTCGCGGCCCTCCTCGTCGCCATCGCCCGGGACCCGGTCGTCGCCGGCTGGCGGACGACGACCTCGGGGCCGCGCCGATGACCCGTCGCGTCGTCTCGACCGGCGGTCACTGGGAGGGCCGTGGCGGCTACAGCCGGGCGATCGTCGTCGGCGACACCTGCTGGGTCGCCGGGACGACCGACGCCGGCCCGGACGGGCACGCCCGGCACCCCGGCGACGTGGCCGCCCTGCCCGCGGCGCCCTCGAGACGATCGAGGGGGCGCTCTCCCAGGTCGGCTTCGCGCTCGGCGACATCGTCGTGACCCGCATCTACGTGACCGACATGGACGCGGCGGCCGAGCCGATCCTCGCCGTCCACGGCCGTGTCTTCGGGCACATCCGGCCGGCGGCGACGATGGTCGAGGTCGCCCGGCTCATCGATCCGACCCTGCTCGTCGAGATCGAGGCCGTCGCCCGGAGGGGCTGACCTGATGACCTGGCGGGCGCAGCTGGACCCGGCGATCTGGCCGGCCTACCTGTCGTCGGGCGCGCGCATCCTCGCCCGCCGTTCGCGCGGCCATCGGCGGGCCGACGGCGACGCCGCGGCGATCTGCCGGGCCGCCGTCGACGCCTGCTGGACCGGCGCCTACCTCGCCGCCTCGGGCGGCCACTTCCGCCAGCTGTGGACGCGCGACCTCGGGTTCTCGTCGCGGGCGCTCGTCTCGCTCGGCGGGCGCGAGCGGGTCCGGGCGAGCCTCGCCTGGGCGCTCGAGGCCTGGGCGCCCGCTCGGCGCGTGACGACGACGATCTTCCCGGGCCGCCGGCCGCGCGACGTCTGGACGTTCGGGGTCGACTCGCTGCCGATGCTCCTCTGGTCGCTCCGCGAGGCCGCGGCCGAGGATCTCGTCCTCCGCCACGGCGGATGGCTCCGCTTCGAGGTCGAGCGCTACGCCCGGACCGTGCTCGATCCAGCGTCCGGTCTCGTCCGCGACGACCGCGCCTTCTCGACCCACCGCGACACGGTCCGGGTCCGCTCGAGCGCCTACGCCAACGCGATGGTCCTCGTCCTCGACGACATCCTCCGGGCCACCGGCTGGTTCCCGAGCCCGGTCCCGGCGGGAGCGCACGATCGGTTCGTGGCGGGGTTCTGGCGCGGCGACCACTTCGTCGATCGGTCCGACGGTGACGAGGTCACCGGCGATGCGATGGTCGTCCCGTTCGTCTTCGGGGTCGTGCCCGACGAGCTCGGGCTGGCCCCGGCGCTCCGGGCCGCCCGCGACGCCGGCCTCGCCGACCCGCTGCCGCTCCGCTACGCCCGCCGCCGCTCGCCCGACGAGGACCCGCTCCAGGCGCGGCTCGTCCCCGACTACCAGGGGACGGCGATCTGGACCTCGCTCGGCGCCTGGTATCTCGAGCTGCTCGGGCGGGTGGACGCGACCGCGGCGAGCGCGATCGCCGACGACTTCCGTCGCCGGATCGAGACCGACGGCACGCTGTGGGAGGTGTTCGACGGGCGGGCGACGACGGTCGACCGCCTGCGACCCTACCGCGGCCGGGGCGGCCTCTTCGTGGCCGACGAGGCGATGCTCTGGGCGGCCAACCTCGCCGCCCTGCTGGATCGTGGGCCCGGCGTCACGCCCCCGACGGCATAGTGCCCCGCCGCCGGAGGAGCGGCCCCGGATCCGGCCGACTCAGGCCCAGCCGAGCGCGCGAGCCCCGGCGACGATGACCACCGCGACGACGAGCCCGGAGAAGAGGTTGTGGGCCAGGCGGACGACGACGAGACAGGCGAGGACCGCCAGCCACTCGATGCCGACGTGGAGCGTCGATCGGCCGTCGGGTCCGGTCGCGACCATCGTGTTCACCGCGGCCAGCGCCGCCAGGACGGCCGGGCCGACGAGGCGGAGGTAGGCGAGGACCCGCGGCGGCAGCCGCTCGATCCCGGGCGCGAGGAGCGGGACGGCCCGGGAGGGGTAGGTCGCGGCTCCCATGAGCACGGCGAGGACGACGAGGTCGGCGTTCATCGGGGCGACCTCATGGCGCGACCCCGATGTCCGGGTCGCGGCCCGGGTCCGCCTCGACCGGCGGAGCCCCGACGCCGGTCCCTGCCTCGGCGCCGCGCCCCGACCCGTCGCCGGCCCGCATCTCGGCCTCCGCGTCGGCCCACGGCGCGCCGAGCGGGACCGGCGAGACCGGCAGCTCGTCGCGGCCGGGGACGAGCAGGCCGACGAGCGGCCCCAGGAGACCGCCGACGACGACGCCGCCCGACGGATCCCAGGCGAGCGAGACGACGACCGCGATCGCCGCCCCGGCGCCGGCGGCGACGACCTCGCGGCGCCCCGTCGCGAGCCCGAGGGCGAGGCCGGTCATCGCCGCCGGGAAGATGACGTCGATGCCCAGGGCGCTCGGATCCGAGACGGCGCCGCCGAGGAGGTGGCCGGCGGCCGTCGAGAGGTTCCACGGGATGAACGTCACGACGATCGCGGCGTACCAGTAGCCGGGCAGGTCGACCCCGCCGATCCGCCGGAAGTGGGCGATCGAGAGGGCGAACGCCTCGTCGGTCAGGAGGTGGGCGACGATCGCCCGGAGCGACCGCGGCGTCCCGCTGAACCAGGGCGCGACGGCCGCCGAGTAGAGCAGGTGGCGGGCGTTGAGGAACGCGGTCAACAGGACGATCGCCGGCCAGCCGACGCCCTGGGTCAGCGCGCCGATCGCCGCGAACTGGGCGGCACCGGCGAACACGATCGAGCTCATCGCGGCGGTCTCGAGGAACGACAGGCCGGCCTCACGGGCCGAGAGGCCGTAGACGACACCGAACCCGATCGCCGTGACGACGATGCCGAGCCCGTCGGCGATGAGCCGCCTCCGGCTGGCCTCGACGGTCATCGGCGGCGGGGCGTCAGCGCAGGAACGTCTTCGCGCAGCTGCCGTCGCAGACGACGTAGACGGCGTGCTTCTCGGCCGCGTAGCCCGCGGCGTGGAGGAGCCCCGGGCAGCCGGCCGTCGGGCACTTCCAGACCCACCAGCGGTCGTTCGCATCGAGCGGGGTCGCCTCGGCCGCGAGCTTGCCGGCGAGGTCCTCGCGGGTGGTGAGGAGGGCCGCGATCGCCGCGGCCCGGTCGGCCTCGGTCTCGCTCGAGTACGGGTAGTTCTGGCCGACGTTCGAGGTCATGGGTCCTCCCCGCGATGGCGGTGGGGGCTCGATGGCCGGTGACGGCGAACGTGTGAGCGCGGGCTGCCACCGGCCAGCCCGGAGTATAGGTCAGCGGACGGCGGGCAACCCCTCGCTCCGCGGGTCGGTCGCGGCGGCGAGCGAGCCACCGTCCGCGGGTCCGCCGTCGACCAGCTCGATGGCGTGGGCATGGCCCATCCCGGGGTCGAACGGCGGCCCGAGCGTCACGGCGTGGCCCCGGCCACGGAGGCCATCGATGACGGCATCGGGCGCGCGCGGCTCGACCGCGACGGCGACCGGCGGCGCCTCGTACCCGGCCGGCTCGACCGACCAGCGCGGGGCGCCGACCGCGGACGCGACGTCCGCCCCACCGTCGACGAGCGCCGAGACGACCTGGGCGAGGATCTGGGGCTGGATGTCGCCCCCCATCGACCCGTGGACGACCCATGGCCCGTCGCCGGCCGCCGGGTCGCCCCGGAAGGTCATCGCCGGGAGGAGCGAGTGGAGGGTCCGGCGGCCGCCCCGGAGCTCGTTGCGGTGCCCCGCCTCGAGCGAGAACGAGCCGCCACGGCTCTGGTAGTGGATGCCGGTCGCGGGGTCGACGATGCCGGAGCCGAACCCGGCCGCGTTGCTCTCGATCAGGCTGACGGCGTTCCCGCGGGCGTCGACGACGGCGAGGTAGATCGTCCCGCCGACGAGCGTCCGCACCGGCGGCGGATCGAGCCGGGCCCGGGCCGCGTCGATCCCGTCGGCGAGGGCGGCGATCCGGTCCGGTTCGAGGAGCCGGTCGAGGTCGACGGCCACCGCCTCGGGGTCGCCGAGCTCGCGGTCGCGGTCGATGAGGGCGAGCTTCGACGCCTCGATGCCGAGGTGCGGCCAGCGCGGGTCGGCCCAGCCGGCCGGTCCGTACGTCGTCGGGGCCGGCGGCTCGAACCGCTCGAGGATGGCGAGGATCTCGAGCCCGACCGCGCCGCAGCTGTTCGGCGGGTGCGTCGCGACGCGGGCCTTGCGGTACCGCCCGACGATCGGCGCGGCCCAGGTCGAGCGGTGGTCGCGGAAGTCCGCCGCGGTGTGGCACCCCCCGAGCGCGGCGAGCGCCGCCGCCTGGCGCTCCCCGAGGTCCGAGTCATAGAACGCGTCGAAGCCCTCGTCGGCGAGACGGGCGAGCGTCCCCGCGAGGGCCGGCAGGCGGACCCGCTCGCCCGGCGCCCAGGGCCGGCCGGCCGGGCGGTAGACCCGCCGGAACCCGGCCTCCGCCCCGAGCGCCGCGTCGACGATCGTGGCGGTCCGCTCGACGAACGCGGCGAATGCCGCCGAGGCGGCGAACCCGCCGGCGGCGAGCTCGATCGCGTCGGCGAGGACCGCCGACCGCGAGAGGCGGCCCCACCGGGCGTGGGCGTCGCCCCACGAGCGGACGGCCCCCGGGATCGTCACCGAGTGCGGGCCGCGGCGCGGCATCGTCTCGTGACCCGCTCGGCGGAGCGCCTCGGCGTCCGACGCAGCGGGAGCGCGACCGCTGCCGTTGAGCGCCTCGAGGCGTCGCGCGTCGGCGTCCCAGACGAGCCAGAACGCGTCGCCGCCGATCCCGCAGCTGCCCGGCAGCACGACCCCGAGGACGGCGTTCGTCGCGATCGCGGCGTCGACGGCCGAGCCGCCGGCGGCGAGGATCTCGAGCCCGGCCCGCGTCGCGAGGTGATGCGGGGCGACGACCGCGCCCCGGGTGCCGCGGGCCAGCGGCGCGGGGACGAGCAGGGGAGGCGACGCGGCGCGGTCGGTCATGGCCGCGATGCTACGCCGCCGGGTCGCGCGCCCGCCGGGCCGGTAGGCTTCGCCCGGTGAGCCGGTCGCTGGTCGCCGTCCTCTTCGGCACGTTCACCCTCCGCTTCAGCACCGGGCTCACGGGCGCCCTCCTCGCCTACTACCTCGCCGACCTCCCCCCGCCCGATGGCCCGGTCGACCCGGTCGTCGTCGGGGCATTCGCCGCGACCTTCTACGCCGCCGAGCTCATCCTGTCCCCGCCGTTCGGGCTCCTGTCGGATCGCTGGGGTCATCACCGGGTGATGCAGATCGGCCCGCTCTTCGGGGCCGTCGCCGTGGTGATGACCTGGCTGACGACGAACCTCGTCATCCTCGGCTTCACCCGCTTCCTCGAGGGGGCGTCGACCGCGGCCTCGATCCCGTCGATCCTCGGCTTCATCGCCCTCGTCACCGCCGGCGACGAGCTGCTGCGCGGCCGCGCCTCGGCGCGCTTCGAGGGCGCCACGCTCGCCGGCCTCGGCCTCGGCTTCGTCGCGGCCGGCATCCTCTACGAGGGCGCCGGGCCGATCCCGGGCTTCGGCCGGGACGCGTTCCTGGTCAACGCCGGCCTGTACGGCGTCTCGTTCCTCATCTACCGCTTCGGCGTCGCGGATCCAGCGGGCGAGGCGGAGGCCGTCGCCCCGCCGCACGCGGGCTGGCGGCGCTACCTCGAGATCGTCGCGAGCTCGCACGTCTGGCTCCTCGCCCCGACCTGGATCGCCATCAACGCGGCGATCGGCGTCTGGACGAGTCAGTCGATCTTCCAGCTCGTGAGCGAGTCGGACCCGGCGTTCGCCGACCAGGTCCTCATGGGCGGCTTCTCGCCGGTACAGGTCAGCGTCGGCCTCGGCATCGCCCTGCTCGTCTTCTTCGCCGGCCTCTGGTACTGGGGCGACCGGTTCCGGCGCTTCCGGCGGACGACGATCATCGGCTACGGGATCATCGGCGGCGCCGCGCTCGTCGGGGCCGGGATGCTCCTCAACCACAGCGACGGCTGGGGCCCGCTCGTCGTCGTGCCGCTCGTCGGGGTCGCGATCGGCGGGCTCTTCGTCCTCGCCGGGGCGACCCCCGCGGCCCTCGGGCTCCTGGCCGACGTGACCGAGGCCTTCCCGCACGACCGCGGCGCGATCATGGGCCTCTATTCGGTCTTCCTCGCCCTCGGCCAGATCACCGGCAGCCTCCTCGGCGGGGTGGCGGCGGACCTCCGGGGCATCGACGGGATGCTCGTCCTGACGCTGCTCCTCCTCGGCATCGCCGTCCTGCCGCTCTCGCGCCTGCGGCGCTACGAGCACGTCGTCGGGGCCGGTGGCGAGGTCGGGCTCACGTAGCCCCGGGCCCTCGCCCGCCCGGGCAGTGGCCGGTATCATCGGCGGAACCCAGGAGGAGGGAGCCCCGTGCCACGTGTCGCGATCGTCACCGACTCCGCGTCCGATCTGCCGCCCGACGTCGCCCGGGAGGCAGGGATCACCGTCGTCCCGCTCATCGTCAGCTTCGGCGACGAGAGCTTCAAGGCCGGGGTCGAGCTGTCGACCGAGGCGTTCTGGGAGCGGATGCTCGCCCCGTCGGCGCCGTTCCCGACGACGGCCGCCGCCAGCCCCGGCGACTTCCAGGTGACGTACCAGTCGCTCTTCGACGGGGGCGCCGACGCGATCGTCTGCGTGACGGTCGGCAGCGACCTGTCGGGTACCCACAAGTCCGCCACGATCGCGGCCGGGCTGCTCCCCGATCGCGAGATCCACGTCGTCGACTCCCGGTCGGCCTCGATGGGGGTCGGGCTGCCGGCCCTCCTCGCCGCGGAGATGGCCGCTGCGGGCGCGCCGGCCGCCGAGATCGCGGCGACCGTCACCGCGCGCGTCGCCGACGTCGACCTGTTCGTCGCGCTCGACACGCTCGAGTACCTCAAGAAGGGCGGGCGGATCTCGAGCACCTCGGCGGCCATCGGCTCGCTCCTCTCGGTCAAGCCGATCATCACCGTCCTCCACGGCAAGGTCGAGGCGACCGAGCGGGTCCGGACGCGTGGCAAGGCCCGGGAGCGGGTCCTCGAGCTGCTGACCCAGAAGCCGCTCGAGCGGATCGCCGTGCTCTACACCCCGGGCGCCGATCCCGAGCCGTTCCGCGATGAGCTCATCGCTCGGGTCCCCGGCGGGATCGACCCGGCGAAGGTGTCGGTCCAGATCGTCGGCTCGTCGGTCGGCCCGCACCTCGGTCCGGGCGTCCTCGGCGCGGTCGTCCTCTACGCTCGATAGGGGCCGCGCGGCCCGGCCGAGGCGGGCGACCCGGCCCGGGCCGGTCGGGCGTACCGGCCCGCAACCGGGCCGCAACCCTGTGCGATACTCGGCTCGCTTCGAGCGACACGCGCGGAGATGCCGGGACGGTGGTCCGCGTGGTCCCGTGGGGTCGTCCGGGAGACGACCCGTCATCCCGGGCCGTCCCCGCCTCGGGCGGGCCCGGACATGGAGGCATCGACTTCATGACCACCGAGCAGTCCGCGCCCGCGATCAACGCCTGGGAGGTCGCCCAGCAGCAGTTCGACCTCGCGGCCGAGCGCCTCGGGCTCGATCCCGGCCTTCGCGCGGTCCTCCGCGAGCCGCGCCGCGCCCTGACCGTCACCTTCCCGGTCCACATGGACGACGGCACGGTCCAGGTCTTCACCGGCTACCGGGTCCAGCACAACCTCGGGCGCGGCCCGGCCAAGGGCGGCATCCGCTACCACCAGGACGTCACGATCGACGAGGTCAAGGCCCTCGCGATGTGGATGACCTGGAAGTGCGCCGTCGTCGGCATCCCCTACGGCGGCGGCAAGGGCGGCGTCGTCGTCGACCCGAAGAAGCTCTCCAAGAAGGAGCTCGAGGCGCTCAGCCGCCGCTTCTTCACCGAGATCTCGGTCCTCGTCGGGCCCGAGCGCGACATCCCCGCGCCGGACGTCAACACGACGCCCCAGGTCATGGCCTGGTTCATGGATACCTACTCCATGCACGCCGGCTACACCGTCCCGGGCGTCGTCACCGGCAAGCCGATCAGCCTCGGCGGGTCGGAGGGGCGCAACGAGGCGACCGCCCGCGGCTGCGTCTTCACGATCGTCGACGCGGCGGCCCACCTCGGGATGGACCTGACGAAGGCCACCGTCGCCGTCCAGGGCTTCGGCAACGCCGGCGCGATCGCCGCGGGGCTCATGGCCGACGAGGGCTCGACGGTCATCGCCGTCTCCGACACCGGGGGCGCCATCTGGAAGCAGGACGGCCTCGACATCCCCAAGGTCGTCGCCTGGAAGAAGGAGCACGGGACCGTCGTCGGGTTCCCCGGCAGCAAGACGATCACCAACGGCGAGCTGCTCGAGCTCGAGTGCGACGTCCTGATCCCGGCAGCCTACGAGAACCAGATCACCGCGGCGAACGCGGGCAACGTCAAGGCGAAGATCGTCGCCGAGGCCGCCAACGGCCCGACGACCCCCGAAGCCGACCTGATCCTCGCGCAGAAGGGCGTCTTCATGATCCCGGACATCCTCGCGAACGCCGGCGGCGTGACCGTCAGCTACTTCGAGTGGGTCCAGGACCTCAACCGCGACCACTGGAGCGAGACGGTCGTCAACGGCAAGCTCAAGGAGATCATGGACCGGAGCTTCGGCGAGGTCCTGGCGATGGCCCAGCTCGAGAAGGTCGACATGCGGACCGCGGCGTATCTCGTCGCCGTCAAGCGCGTCGCCGACGCCACCGCCCTCCGCGGCCTCTACCCGTAAGCCTCTCGGCTGTACCGCGTGCGACGGGGCCCCGGCCGGCAACGGCCGGGGCCCCGTCCGTTACCATCGGCCCATGCTCGACCACGAAGAGAAGTTCCTGTTCAACGACGACATCGCCCATCTCGCCGCGGCGATGGGCGACGGCGCCGTCCTCGACAACGTCGAGGACCTGCTGACCGACGTCATCACGAGCCCACGCTTCGACTCGGAGGTCTTCACCCTCGAGCGGTCGCTCCAGGTCATGCTCGGCCCGCGGGCCGGCACGACGCTGGTCGGGCTGCTGACCGTCGCCCCCGAGGTCTTCGACGAGGTCGCCGAGGTCCGGATCGCGCCCGAGGTCCTCGAGCGGCTGATCGCCTGGCGGGCGCGCTTCGGGCTTGCGGTCGACAACGCCCTGAACTTCCTCAACAACCCCGACGGGATCCAGGGCCACAACTTCGCGACGCAGGTCGCCCACGTCGAGGAGCGTCGCGTCCTGCAGGGCCGGCTGACGCTCGTCCGCTACAACAACGAGCCGCAGTTCTTCCTCGCGGACGCGAGCGTCTTCCTCGCGCTCGTCGCCGACATCATGGAGCGGCTCGGGCCCTACCTCGAGCCCGATGCCGTCGACGGCGAGACGGTCGGCCGGCTGCGCGACGCGGTCCAGCTCATCGAGCGCAAGACGACGCCGCGCGACTGAGCGCCGCCGTGCGCCACGTCTACCTCGCCGCCACCGGCCAGAACCGCGGCAAGACGACCGTCAGCCTCGGCGTCATCGACGGCTTCCGGCGGCGTGGCCTGTCGGCCGGCTTCATCAAGCCGGTCGGCCAGCGGACGATCGAGGTCGACGGCGTCCCGGCCGACGAGGACGCGATCCTCGTCCGATCGGTCTTCGAGCTGGCCGAGCCGCTGGCGCAGATGAGCCCGGTCCACATCCCGCGCGGCTTCACCCGCGCCTACATCGAGGGCCGGGTCGTCGACGACCTCGGCGCCCGGATCCGGGCGGCCCACGCCGCCTTCGCCGGGGATCGCGAGATCCTCCTGATCGAGGGGACCGGCCACGCCGGCGTCGGCGCGGTCGTCGGCCTCTCGAACGCGGTCGTCGCGGCGATGCTCGGGGCGCCCGCCATCATCGTCAGCGAGGGTGGCGTCGGCCGGCCGATCGACGAGATCGTGCTCAATGCCGCGCTGTTCGAGCAGCACGGCGTCCGGGTCGCTGGCGCGATCGTCAACAAGGTCGACCTCGACGCGAAGCCCGGCATCGGCGAGACCCTCGCGGGCGGCCTCGCGCGCCACGGGATCCCCCTCCTCGGCGTCCTGCCGTACCGGCCGATCCTCTCGAACCCGTCGCTGTCGATGGTCCTCGAGGGCGTCGGCGGCGAGGTCATCCAGCCGGGCCCCGACCTCGATCTCGTCATCGGCGACATCGCCGTCGGCGCGATGCAGCCCGAGCACATGCTCCAGCGGATCGGCCCGCGGACGCTCGTCATCGTCCCCGGCGATCGCGAGGACGTCATCCGGGCGCTGACCACGGCCCACCGGATGGGTCCCGCCCGGAGCGGGGCCGGCAAGGGCGCGCCGCCCGCCACCCGCGGGTCGGCGTCGGTCCGACCCGACGCCGACGCCGGCGCGGCGCTCGGGATCATCCTGACCGGCGGCTACCGGCCGCGACCGGCCACGCTCGACGCCATCCGCGACGCCGACCTGTTCTGCACGCTCGTCCGCGAGGACACGTACGTGGTCGCCTCGGAGGTCCACGACCTGCTCGTCAAGACGCACGCCGCCGACGTCGGCAAGATCGAGGAGATCAAGTCCCTCGTCTGGGACTACCTCGAGATCGACCGCGTCCTCGAGGCGGCGACCGTCGCGGCCTAGCGGCCCCGGCCCGCCGCCGGCCCTACGGGAGCGGCTCGTTGTCGATCAGGCGGGTCGGGCCGATCCGGGCCGCGAGCGAGAGGAGCGCCGGCCGCTCGACCCGGTCGAGCTCGGCGAGGGTCTCCGCATCGGCGACGCTGACGTAGTCGACCATGGCGAGCGGCTCGCTCGCGAGCACGCTGCGCATCGCTGATCGGAGCGCGTCGCCCGAGCGCTCGCCGGCCGCCCAGGCGTCCCGGGCCGCGACGAGCGCTCGCCGGAGGACCGGCGCCGCCGCCCGTTCGGCCGGCGAGAGGTGGACGTTGCGGGACGACAGCGCGAGGCCATCGGGCTCGCGCACGGTGGGACAGCCGATGACCTCGGTCGGGATGGCGAGGTCGGTCGCCATCCGGCGGATGACGAGGAGCTGCTGGGCGTCCTTCTGGCCGAAGTAGGCCCTGTCCGCACGGACGAGCCCGAAGAGGACCGCGACGACCGTCGCGACCCCGTCGAAGTGGCCGGGCCGGGCGGTGCCCTCGAGCGGGCGGCCGATCGCCCCGGTCGAGACCCGGGTGTCGAAGCCGGGCGGGTAGACCTCCTCGACCGGTGGGGCGAAGACGAGGTCGACCCCCTCGGCCTCGCAGAGCGCGAGGTCGCGGGCCTCGTCCCGTGGGTAGCGGTCGAGGTCGGACGGGTCGCCGAACTGGCGCGGGTTGACGAAGATCGAGACGACGGTCGTCGCGTTCGCGGTCCGGGCCCGCCCGATCAGGGAGCGGTGGCCGTCGTGGAGCCAGCCCATCGTCGGGACGAGCCCGACGGGGCGCGGCGCGGCGTCGAGGGCGGCCCGGAGCTCGGCCCGGGTCCGGACCAGCCGCACCGGCCTAGAGGTCCCGGTCGAGCGGGATCCCGCCGATCGGCATCGAGGCCGACCGATCGAGCGCTCCCCGCCCGAGGGCCTCGTCGAGGACCGCGTCGTCCATCCGGACCGTCTGCTCGTCGCCCGGGAAGGACCCGGCTTCGACCTCCTCGCGATAGGCGGTCGCCGCGGCGAGGATCGTCGCGCGGAGGTCGGCGTAGCGCTTGGCGTGCTTCGGCTGCCAGGCATCGAGCCCGAGCAGGTCGGTCACGACCTGGACCTGGCCGCTGCAGTGCGGCCCGGCGCCGATGCCGATCGTCGGGATCCGGAGCCGCTCGGTGATCGCCGCGGCGAGCTGGTCGGGCAGCAGCTCGAGGACGACGGCGAAGGCCCCGGCCTCGGCGACCGCCTGCGCGTCGGCGAGGACGGCCCGGGCCCCCTCGCGGCTCTTGCCCTGGACGCGGACCTTGCCGATCGCGTTGATCGACTGCGGCGTCAGGCCGATGTGGCCCATGACCGGGATGCCGGCCTTGACGAGCGTCTCGATGATCCGGGCGGAGCGGGCGCCGCCCTCGATCTTGACCGCCTGGGCGCCGCCGTCGCGGAGGAAGGCGCCGGCGTTGTCGAGCGCCTCCGACGGCGTGGCGTACGTCAGGAACGGCATGTCGCCGACGACGAGCGCCCGCCGCGCGCCGCGGACGACGGCCCGGGTGTGGTGGAGCATGTCGGCCATCGTGACCGGGATCTCGTTCTCGTAGCCGAGCATCGCCCGGCCGACCGAGTCGCCCACGAGGAGCATCGGCAGCCCGGCCTCGTCGAGCAGGCGGGCGGTCGGGAAGTCGTACGCCGTCGCCATCGCGATCCGCCTCCCATCGGCGTACAGCCTGGCGATGTCGACGACGGTCAGGCGCTTGACGGTCCCCGGCATCGGTCCGGGCGAGGGGGCGGCGCTCATCGGTGGGCCTCCGGCTGCTCCGGGCCAGTCTGCCCGGCGGCGTCGCGGGCGTCCAGCAGCGCGGCGACGCGGTCGAGGAGTCGCTCGGCGACCTCGCGCTTGGGGAGGAGCGGCCAGCTCGCGGCGGAGCCATCGCGGGCGAGGACGGTCACCCGGTTCGTGTCGGTCCCGAAGCCCGAGCCGGGCTCGGCGACGTCGTTGGCGACGAGCAGGTCGACGCCCTTCCGGGCGAGCTTCTCCGCCGCCCGGGCGAGCGAGCCGGTCTCGGCGGCGAACCCGACGAGGACCGGCCGCGGCCGGACGGCGCAGGCGCGGGCGCCGACCTCGGCGAGGATGTCCTCCGTCGGCTCGAGCTCGATCGACAGCGACCCGCCACGGGCGAGCTTCGCCTCGGCCGCCCGGACCGGCCGGAAGTCGGCCACGGCGGCGGCCATCACCAGCGCGTCGGCGGGTGGCGCCGTCCCCTCGCCGAGCGTCGCCGCGACGACCGCGTCGCGCATCCGGGCGGCCGTCTCCGCGCGGACGACCCTGGCCCGCTCCGGGAGCGGCACGGTGACGGATCCGACGACGAGGGTGACCGCCGCCCCGCGGTCGAGGGCGGCCTCGGCGATCGCGACCCCCATCTTCCCCGTCGAGCGGTTGGCGATCACCCGGACCGGGTCGATCGGCTCGGCGGTCCCGCCGGCACTGACGACGACGTGGCGCCCCTCGAGGTCGCCCTCGCGCGGTCCGCCCTCGAGCAGGCCCGGCCGCGCCGCCGGGTCGGGCGCCCGGACCGGCCGCCCGGCGACGGCCGCGACCGCCGCGTCGACGATCGCCGGCAGCTCGGCGAGGCGGCCGACCCCGACCTGGCCCGACGCGAGCGGCCCGGTCGCGGGCTCGACGATGGCGTAGCCGAAGCCGTCGCGGAGCCGCGCGACGTTGGCCTGCGTCGCGGGGTGGCGGTACATGTCGCCGTCCATCGCCGGCGCGACGACGACGGGCGCCGCGGTCGCGAGGCAGACGGCGGTGACCTCGTCGGCCGCGAGGCCGTTGGCCATCGCGCCGAGCCAGTGCGCGGTCGCCGGGGCGACGACGACGACGTCGGCCGTGTCGCCGACGACGATGTGGCCGATCCGCCCGTCGCCCCCGAGCGCGAGGACGTCGCCGAGGACCGGGTGGCCCGAGAGCGCGGCGAGCGTCAGCGGCGCGACGAAGCGGGCCGCCGACGGCGTGAGCATGACGACGACCTCGGCGCCCTCGGCCCGGAAGGCACGGACGAGTTCGACCGCCTTGTAGGCCGCGATCGAGCCGGTCACGCCGAGCGCGACGAGCCGGCCGTCGAGCCGCCGCTCGCCGGGGCGGCGCGGGCCGCTGGGCGGGCCGCTCATGGGAGGTCGAGCGAGAGCGGCTCCCCGCCGGCCACCTCGGCGTGGAGGATGGCGAGGCCCTTGAGCGTCAGGTCCGGGTCGATGTCGTCGACGCCGGCGACGCCGCGCGCCCACGGTGCGGCCGAGAGCCCGCCGGTCAGGATCGTCCGGACGGCCGCCGGCTCGATCCCGGCGGCGTCGGCGAGCTCGGCCCGGACCCGGGCGAGCAGCCCCGAGGCGAGGGCCTGGTAGCCGAAGATCGTGCCGGCCTGCATCGCCGAGATCGTGTCCCGGCCGATCGCCCGGTCCGGGGCCCGCAGCTCGATCCGGGGCAGCTTGGCGGTCCGGGCGGCGAGCGCCTCGAGCCCGAGCTCGAGCCCGGGCGCGATCGCCCCGCCGACGTACGCCCCGTCGGCGGCGACGCAGTCGAGCGTCGTCGCGGTCCCGAAGTCGACGACGACCGCGGGCGTGCCGTACAGCCGACTCGCCGCGAGGGCGTTGACGAGCCGGTCGGCGCCGACCTCGTTCGGCCGGTCGACGCGGACGGCGAGCGGGACCGTGCCCGTCGAGGCCACGATGAGCGGCCGGTCGTGTCGCGCCGCGATGGTCTCGACCGCGGCGGTCAGCGACGGCACGACCGAGGCGAGGGCGATGCCGTCGACCTCCTCGAGCCGGGCGCCGTCGAGGCCGACGAGGTCGCGAATGGTGACCTCGAGCTCGTCGGCCGTCGCCCGGGGGTGGCTCGCGGCGCGCCGGGTCGCGACGAGGCGGCCGGCCCGGACGAGGCCGGTCGTCAGGTTCGTGTTGCCGATGTCGACGACGAGGAGCACCCGTCGATGATAGCCTCGCGCCGGAGCCCGAGGCCGTGGCCGGGGCGTTGTGGCGCGGGTCGCCGTGTCGTACCATCCGGCCGTCGACCGCCCCGCGATGGGGCCGGCCCCGGTCAGCCGCGTCGCAGGGGAGCCGCCCGTTGTCCGTCCCGCCCGCCAAGTTCTTCGTCAACCGGGGTGTCGTGACGAGCCGGACCGACATCCAGCACCTCCTCCGTCCGCTCCTCAAGCAGACCGTCACCTACCGCTACCTGCGCGGGCGCGAGCTCGTCGCCCACGGCACGGGCTGGGTCGAGCGGATCGTCCTCGACGACCCCGAGGCCTCGACCTACTTCACCCCGATCTCGGTCTGCATCAACATCGACTCGTTCGAGCACCTCGAGTTCGAGACCCGGCCCGACCAGCTGCTCGTCTACACCCTCGTCCAGGGCGACGAGCGGGTCGTCATCGAGTACGCCCCGGTCGGGGCCGACGGGCCGGCCGCGCCGTTCGAGCCGCGGCAGCTCGAGTTCGACACGAGCGGGTTCGTCCAGATGGAGCTGCTCGGGCCCGAGCCGACCGAGCCCGACCGGTAGCCACCGCGCGGCATCGCATCCGGCATCGCGGCCGGTTTCGGACCAGCCCCGTCAGTGGCCGCGCTCGCCCCGGACGTAGGGGATCCCCAGCGCCGCCGGGGCCCCGATCCGCTTCCGCATCGCCTCTCGTGAGCCGAGCACGAGCGCGACGAGCACGAGGGCGTACGGCAGCATGTCGAGGAAGAATGTGTTCGGGTGGTACTCGAAGAAGGGGTTCGGGAAGCCGAGGATCGTCTCCGGCAGCTGCATCGACAGGGTCAGCTGGACGATCGCCCCGAAGAGGAAGGCGCCGAGGGCGGCCCGGAACGGCGACCACTGGGCGAAGATGACGAGCCCGATGGCGATCCAGCCGCGGCCGTTGACCGTCAGCGCGCCGAACCATCCCGGCTGGATCGCGAGGGTGATCGTCGCGCCGGCAAGGCCGGCGAGCAGCCCGCCGACGAAGACGTATCCATAGCGGAGCCGGTAGACGCCGACGCCGAGGGCGTCGGCGGCCGCGGGCTCCTCGCCGACGGCCCGGAGGTGGAGCCCAGGCCGCGTCCGGTTGATGTAGTACCAAGTCGCCGGCACCAGCAGGTAGCCGAGATACACGAGGATGCTCTGCTCGGTGAAGGCGACCGGGCCGAGGACCGGGATGTCGGCGAGGACCGGGATCGAGAACCGCGGCAGCAGCGAGATCGCCCCGGCTTTCGAGAGCCCCTCGCCGAGGACCCTGGCGAGCCCGGTCCCGAGGAAGGTCAGGGCGAGCCCGGACACGACCTGGTCGGCCCGGAAGTGGATCGCCACCACCGCGTGGAGGAGGCTGAGGAGCCCGCCGGCGAGCATCGCCAGGACGACCCCCAGCCAGGCGTTGCCGGTCGACACGGCGGTCGCGTAGCCGACGACGGCGCCGATGAGCATCATCCCCTCGACCCCGAGGTTGAGGACCCCCGACCGCTCGGCGAGGATCTCGCCGATCGCGGCGAACAGGAGGATCGTCCCGGTGGCGATCCCGGCGGCGGCGATGAGCTGGAGGTCCATGGCCTACGACCCCGTCGCCGGCGCGGTGGACCGGCGGACGACGCTCACCCGGTAGCGGAGGAAGACCTCGCTGGCGATGAGGCAGAACAGGATGATCCCCTGGATCATCGCCGGGACGCCGGATGGCTGGATCTCGCGACCGGCGAGGATCAACGCCCCGAAGAGGATCGCGACCGGCACGACCCGCAGCGGATGGAACTTGGCGAGGTAGGCGACGATGATCGCGGTGAAGCCGTAGCCGGGCGAGAAGTTGTCCTGGAGCCGATGGACGACGCCCGAGATCTCGGCCATCCCGGCGAGCCCGGCGAGGCCACCCGACACGGCGAACACGAGCAGGATGTTCCGGGCGATCCGGATCCCCGCGTACTGCGCCGCGCGCGGGTTGTCCCCGATCAGCCGGATCTCGAAGCCCCAGGCGCTGCGCTCGACGATGAACCAGACGACGACGGCCGCCGCCAGGGCGACGAGGAAGCCGGCGTGGACCGTCAGGCCGGCGAGCGCCGGGTACGCCTCGGCCAGGTCGTCGAGCCGGGGCAGCCAGGCCTCGATCGGGAACTGCTCCGTCATCTGGAAGCCGCCCTCGGTCCACGGGCCGAAGACCCAGTACTGGATCCACGAGAAGGCGATGTAGTTGAGCATCAGGGTGGCGATGATCTCGTTCACCCCGAAGCGGGCCTTGAGGATGCCCGGGATCAGCCCCCACACCGCGCCGCCGAGGAACCCAGCGACAAGCATCGCCGGCAGGAGGACGACGGCCGGGGTCCCGGCCGGCAGGATCGGCACGAGGACGACCGCGCTCGCCGCCCAGGCCCCGAGGAGGAGCTGGCCCTCGGCGCCGATGTTCCAGAGCCGCATCCGGAAGGCGAGCGCGCAGGCAAGGCCGGTGAGGATGAGCGGCGTTGCCTTGACGAGCGTGTCCGACAGGACGCCGAGGCTGCCGAAGGACGACCGGAGGATGTGGACGTAGACCCGGATCGGGTCGGCGCCGACGAACGCGAGGATGACCGCCGAGATCGCGAGCGCGACGGCGACGGCGCCGACCGTCAGCGCCGGCGACAGCCAGCGCGGGGCGTCGAGCCGTGGCTCGAGGCGGAGGTCGTACGGCAGCCCGACGCCGAGCCGCGGGCCGCTCACCCGACGCCCCCGGTCCCACCGGCCGCGGCGACCGGCTCGCTCGAGGCCGCTTCCGCGCCACCGCCGGTCATCAGCAGGCCGATCCGGCCGACGTCGGCCTCGGCGGCATCGAACAGGCCGGCGATGCGTCCCTCGTACATGACCGCGACCCGGTCCGAGAGGGTCAGGATCTCGTCGAGGTCCTCGGAGATGAGGAGGATCGCCGCGCCGGCGGCCCGCCGCTCGAGCAGCAGCCGGTGCGTCGACTCGATCGCGCCGACGTCGAGGCCGCGTGTCGGCTGGACCGCGATCATCAACCGCGGCTGCGACTCGATCTCGCGGGCGAGGATGAGCCGCTGGAGGTTGCCGCCCGAGAGGAGTCGGGCCTCCGTGTCGATCGACGGCGCCGCGATGTCGTAGCCGTCCTTCAGCCGGGTCGCCACGCCGCGTGCCGCGCCCATGTCGAGGGCCCAGCCGTGGGCGATCGGGGCGGCGCGATAGCGCTTCATGATGAGGTTGTCGACGAGCGAGAGGTTCGGCGCCGTGCCGACGCCGGTCCGGTCCTCGGGCACGTGGGCGACGCCGTGGCCGATCGCCCGACGCACGGGCCGGTTGGCGACGTCCTCGCCGTCGACGACGACCCGCCCCCGACAGGATCGCAGGCCGGTGATGACCTGGGCGAGCTCGCTCTGCCCGTTGCCGGCCACGGCGGCGATGCCGACGATCTCGCCGGCACGGACCTCGAGCGAGACCCCCCGCAGCGCGCGGGTGCCCTTGTCGCCGTCGGCCTCGACGCCCTCGACCGCCAGGACGACCGGCCCGGGCGGCCTCGCCACGCGTTCGAGGCTCTCGAGGACCTCCCGGCCGACCATGAGCGTCGCCAGCTGGCCCCGGGTCACCGACGCCGCCGGCAGGCCGGCCGCGGTCACCCGGCCGCGCCGCATGACCGTGACCCGGTCGGCGATCGCGAGGACCTCGCCGAGCTTGTGGCTGATGAAGACGATGCTCCGGCCGGCCGCGGTCATCGACCGGAGCGTCGCGAAGAGGTCGTCGATCTCCTGCGGGGCGAGGACGGCCGTCGGCTCGTCCATGATCAGGACGCGCGCGCCGCGGTACAGGACCTTCAGGATCTCGACCCGCTGCTGCTCGCCGACCGAGAGCTGCCAGACCTTCGCCCGCGGGTCGACGCGCAGGCCGTTGGCATCCGCGAGCCGGGCGATCTCGTCGTCGAAGCGGGCGATGTCGAGCCGGAACCGGGGCCGGTCGAGCCCGATGAGGATGTTCTCGGTCACCGTCTGGGACGCGACGAGGGTGAAGTGCTGGTGGACCATCCCGAGCCCTGCCGCGATCGCGTCGCGCGGCGAGCGGAAGGCGACGGGCCGATCCTCGATCCGGATCTCGCCCCCGTCGGGCTGGTAGAGCCCGTCGAGGATGTTCATGAGGGTGCTCTTGCCGGCGCCGTTCTCGCCGAGGAGGGCGTGGACCTCGCCGACCCGCAGGTCGAAGTCGACGCCGTCGTTGGCGACGACGCCGGGGAAGCGCTTGACGATCCCGCGGAGCTCGACCGCGAGCGGCGGGACAGGCTCGCTCACATGGACCTCATGGATGCCGAAGGGCCCGCTCGGCGGTCGTCCTCGCGGGCCCCACGGTCATCGGTCGCCGATGGTCAGTTGCTGATGTCGGGCAGCTCGGCGGTGATGCCCTCGTTCCACCAGTACATGCAGACGCCGGTGCACCCGCCGGCGGGCGGCGGGAACTGGTCGAGGTCGCTCTGCTCGAGCGTCTCGCCGGCCGGGACCAGCTCCTTGCCGGTGTTGTCGACGATCGGCCCGGCGAACACGATGTCGAACCGGGCGGTGCCGCTCGCGAGCATGTCGGCGAGGGTGTCCCTGACGAGCTGGACGTCGGCCTCGGGCAGGTCCTGGACTCCCATCCGGGGCGTCTCGCCCTCCATGAAGCCGAGGAGGCCCATCGCCTTCGCGTTCGCGTCGAAGTACTCGTAGCCGGCCGTGTACGTGCCCGCCTTGACCGACTCGGCGATGCGGGCGTATTCGGGACCCCAGATCCAGTACGGCGCGGTCAGGCAGCGGTCGACCTTGCAGGAGGCGGGGTGGTCGTAGGTGACGCCCCACTTGCCCTTCTCCTGGGCGACGTCCGCCACGGCCCCGGTGTCGGCCCCGGTGAAGACGACCTGGGCACCGGCGTCGAAGAGCGCGGCCGCGCCGGCCTTCTCCTTGATCGGGTCGTGCCACGTGTTGATGAACACGACGTCCATCGTGCACTCGGGGCAGGTCCGCTTGACGCCGCGCATGATCGCGTTGCCGAGGCGGAGCTCCTCGGGGATCGGGAACGTCGCCATGTAGCCGATCTTCGGATTGCCGTCGAGCTTCGCCCGCGACCCGGCCAGCATGCCGGCGAGGTACTTGAAGTCCTCCATCGCGCCGAAGAAGTTGCCGAAGTTCGTGCCGTTGCTCTTGTAGCCCGTCAGGTGGAGGAAGGTCTGCTCCGGGAACTCGCCGGCGACCGTCTCCATCGGGTCCATGTAGCCGAACGACGTGCCGATGATGAAGTCGAAGCCCTTGCGGGCGAGGGACCGGAAGACCTGCTCGGAGTCGGCGCCCTCGGGCACGTTCTCGATGTAGGCGACGTGCGTCTCGTCGACGTTCTCGCAGACGTAGATGAGGCCCTCGTAGTGGGCCTGGCTCCAGCCGCCGTCGTCGTGCGGTCCGATGAGGACCATCGCGACGTTGAACTTGCCCTCCTCGGTCTCCGGGATCTGGGTGCCCGAGGCCGCACCGGCCGTGCAGCCTTCGGCGGATGGGGACGCGCCCCCTTGGCCACAGGCCCCCAGGGCAAGGGATCCGACCATGAGCAACGCCAGCAGCCGGGCGGATCGGCTGATCATCCTGCTCCTCCTCCATCGCGGGACGCACGATCGCGCACCGGGTCGACGCGGCGCGGTGGGCGCCGCTGGTCGCCGGTGGCCCGGCCGCCATCATAGGCGGCGTCCCGACCCCGGACGACCCGGTCGCGCAGCCCGAAGCGGGGGGCCGGAGGTCCCGTCGGCGGACCCCTGGGCGGTGTGGTCAGCCGCCCGCCTGGCTCGGAGCGAGCCGCTCGAGCCACTCGTTCGTCGCGAGGTCGAAGGCGGACCGGGTCGTGCCGTTCCCGTTCGCCGACCGCCGTTCCGGTACCATCCGCCCGTGTTCGAACGGACGGTCCTGCCCGACGGCCCGCGGGTCATCAGCGCCCGGCTGCCCGGGGCCCGGTCCGTCTCGCTCGCGGCGTACGTCCTGGCCGGGTCGCGGGCCGAGCCCGCCGAGCACGCCGGCGTCGCCCACTTCATGGAGCACATCACGTTCAAGGGCACGGCGGCATACCCGTCGGCCCGGGCGATCGCCGAGGCGATCGAGGGCGTCGGTGGCTCGTTCAACGCGGCGACCGATCGCGAGTCGACGGTCTACTGGGTCCGCGTCCCGCGCCGCGAGGCGGCCCGCGGCGTGGACGTCCTCGGCGAGCTCGTCGTCCGGCCGACGCTCGACGACGGCGAGATCGACCACGAGCGGACGGTGATCGTCGAGGAGATCCGGTCCTATCTCGACGACCCGGTCGAGTACGCCCACATCCTCTTCCAGGCGGCGATGTTCGGGGACGGGCCGCTGGGGCGCGAGATCTGCGGCGACGAAGCCTCGATCCGGGCCCTGCCGGTCGCCGCGGTCCACGACTTCTGGCGGGCCACGTACCGGCCGTCGAACGTCGTCGTCGCGGTCGCCGGCGACCTCGACCACGCCGCGGCCGTCGAGCTCGCGGCGACGGCGTTCGGGACCGGCGACGGAGCGCAGCCGGCCTTCGAGCCGGCCCCGCCGCTGCCGGCCGGCGAGCGCTACCGGCTCGCCCATCGCGACACCGCCCAGGCCCAGCTCGTCGTCGGGGTCCCCGCCCTCCGCCGCGACGACCCGGACGCGTGGGTCCTCGGCGTCCTCAACGTCATCCTCGGCGACGGGATGAGCAGTCGCCTCTTCCTCACCGTCCGCGAGGAGCAGGCGCTCGCCTACGACATCGGCTCGGGGATCGCCGACTACGCCGATGCCGGGGCACTCGAGGTCGCCGCCGGCGTCGACCCCGATCAGCTCGGCCCCGCGCTCGATGCGATCCTCGTCGAGCTGGCCCGCCTCCGCGACGACCCGGTCCCGGCCGACGAGCTGGCGAAGGCGCGGGCGTACCTCTCGGGCGGGCTCGAGCTGCGGATGGACGACAC
>CAZABC010000009.1:0-21510 GCA_964483405.1 uncultured Anaerolineaceae bacterium | reverse complement strand
CCGGTGACCCGCCGATGAACCCCGAGCCCGGCGACCGACCGGCCGATCTGCGCCTGTCGCGGGTGCACCTGCGACTCGGGTCGCTCGAGCTCGCCCGGGCGGAGCTCGAGGCGGCCGCCGGGGCCGGCGGCCTCGATGGTCCGGCGCTGCTCGACCTGGCCGAGGTCCGCTGGCGGACCGGCGACGTCGCGGGCGCCGGCGTCGCGGCCGCGGCGTACCGGGCGACCGGCGGCGACGCGCTGCTCGCCCGCGTGGTCGAGACCGAGGCGGCCGCGGCGGCGGGCCACCTGTCCGAGGCTCGCCGGCTCGCCGCCGAGGCCGTCGGGCGGGCGGGCGTCTCGCTCGACGGGGTGTTCGCCGGGCTGCCGCGCTCGACCGTCTGGCCGCTCGACCCGGGCGAGCGACCGGTGCCCGTCCGGACGCTTTTCGATGGGGTCGGCTCGCGTGGCGTCGGCGGTCTGGACGGCGCCGAGGATGACGCCGGAGGGGCGGAGGATGTCGACGGCGAGGCCGTGCCGCCGGCCGGGAACGAGACCGGGCCCGGGCTCTGGGAGCCGCTCGCGGCCGCCGATGCCGAGGCCGTCGCGCACGACGCCGCGGACGACGCCGCCGCCGGCACGACCGACGGGCTCGCCGACGCCCGATCGGCGCTCGAGCAGGGCGACGACGCCGGCGCCGCCGCGGCACTGGCCGATCTCCTGCGGCGACGGCCGGATCTCGCGGCGGCCGTGCTCGGCGCCCTCGGCGAGCCGGGCTCGTCGCCCGCCGGCGCGTCGGGCGACCCCCCCGACCACGTCCCCGACGACGCGCCCGGCGACCCGCCCGCCGACGGGTCTTAGCAGAACGGGCAGGTCAAGGTCGCCCAGAGCGCCTCGAGGGCGTCGAGGAACGTCACCCCGTCGAAGAGCCGGGCGACGTGGAGCGCCCACTCCTGGGTCAGCTTCACGGCGGTGGCCAGGGCGAGGAGGGCGGCCGCCTCGAGCCACCCGAGGGGGACGCCGGGTCGGACCCGATGGCGGAGGGCGATCGCGAGGAACCACAGCTCGAAGACGTTCGGGAACAGGACGAGGACCGTCCGCTCGCCGGTCGCGGCGAAGGCGGCGAACCCGACCAGCCGGAGGACGTAGAGCGCGACCGCGATCGACCGCTCGGGCCCGGACCAGCGGAGGGCGACGATCAGGAACGTCGCCAGGTACACCTGGTCGAGCCACTTGTCGAGGGCCTGGTAGTCGCTGACGCCCGCCCAGCCGAGCAGGCCGAGGGCGAGGAGGTCGAGCAGGTCGGCCACGAGCGCGAGCAGCCCGCCGGCGAGCGGCCAGCGCAGCACCGGCAGCGAGGCGAGCACGCGGACGAGGACGACGATGACGAGCGCCGATGGCATGGCGTCGCCATCGTGCGCGGTCCGCTGCGGCCGGGCGAGGGGACTTCGTCCCGGGCCGCTAGACTTCGAAGGCCCATCGCAACCCCACCAGCAGGTACCAGCCACCGTGACCGAGCGGACCCTCGTCCTCATCAAGCCCGACGGCGTGCAGCGCCAGCTCGTCGGCCGGATCGTCGACCGCTACGAGGAGCGCGGACTGAAGATCGTCGGGCTGAAGCTCGTCCAGGTCGACCGCGAGCTCGCCGAGCGCCACTATGCGGTCCACCGCGAGCGACCGTTCTTCGGTGGTCTCGTCGAGTTCATCACCTCGGGGCCGCTCGTCGCCCTCGCCCTCGAGGGCCCCAACGCGATCGCCGTCGTCCGGGCGATCAACGGCGCGACCCGGCCGCACGAGGCGGCTCCGGGCACGATCCGTGGCGACTACGCCCTCGAGACGGCCCAGAACATCGTCCACGCCTCCGATGGCGCGGAGACGGCCGAGTTCGAGCTGGGTCTCTGGTTCGGCCCCGGCGAGCTGCTCGACTACGGCCGCGAGGTCGACCGCTGGGTCCTCGCACCGGCTGACTGACCCCCGCGGCACCCCCACGCGGGTGCCATCCCCGGGGATCGCGGGGAGCGCGGGTCGCGCGACGCCTCCAGGGCCTTACGGCTCAGGGGTCGGGCCGAGGTCGGTGGCCGTGCCGGGCGGGCCACCGTCGGCCGCCGGGCCGAGGCCGGTCGCCCCGGTCGCGACCGCGACCGCGAGGAGGGCGACGACGAGCACGACGGCCGTCGCGAGCGGGGCCCGATTGGCGTCGGCGGCCGCACGGACCCGCGCGATCCGATCCGGACCCGCGCCCGGCGCGACCGGCCGGTCCGACCGTCCGGCGGCGACCGTGGCCGACGGCGCGGCGAGGCCGGTCACGAGCATGCGGCCGATCGGGACCAGCGGGAGGATGACCAGCAGCCGGGCGAGGATGGCGACGGGCCCGACGATCGCCGCGTCGACGATCCCGGTCCGAGCCTCCCAGACGAGGGTCCCCGGCAGGCCGACCGTCGCGACGGCGAGGACCGCGAGGCCGATCCCGAGCCCGGGCGAGCGACGGGCCCAGCCGCGGAGCTCGGGGAGATGGCGCGTACCGTAGGCGGCCTCGAGCGCCCAGAGCCAGACCGCGAGTCCGGCCACGACGACGATCAGCACCCCGAGCCAGGACCGGGTCGGCCCCCAAGCGGCCGGATCGACGGCCGAGAAGCCGACCGCCGCGAGCCCGGCCCCGGCGATCGCGAGATAGACGACGCCGTGCGCCGCATCGTCGGCGAGCGTTGCGGCGACGGGCACGAGGGCGATGGTCGCGAGAGCCAGCCCGACGATGACCGCCCGGTCCCAGCCCACGTCGGCCGCCACCGGCGAGATCGTCGCGTCGGACCAGGCCAGGGCGACGACCACGAGGACGGCAGGCAGCCAGCCGACGATGGCGGCGACCGCGCCGGGGTGGCTCGCGTCGGCGAACCGGGCGGCCCAGCCATGGAAGGGGACACCGGCGGCACGGATCGCCAGCCCGACGCCGACCGCGAGGTAGACGACGCCACCGATGACCGCGTCCGGCTCGGCCGCACCCACGGTCGGGGCCGCAGCGGCGATGCCGACGATCACGACGCCCGAGCCGACGGCGACGGCCCGCAGCGCCCGGATCAGCCGGTCCGCGGAAGCCGCCCACGCCCCGTCGGCCCGCGCCTCGGTCGCCGTCGCCGACGGGTCCGGCACCGTCGCCAGCAATGCCGCGAGCGAGCCGGCGAGCACGGCCCAGGCGGCGTCGGCGTGGTCGATCGCGGCGAGGGCGATCCCGCTCGCGGCCGTGGCCGCCGCAGCGGCGGCGATCGCCGACGCACCCCGGCCGGCGATGAGCGCGAGCAGGGCGAGCGCGACGGTCGCCCCGGCCATGAACGTCGTCAGCTGGCCACCGTACGGGGTCGGTGCGAGGGCGAGTCCGCCGATGACGACGATCGGGTCCGGCCGGACGACGAGCGCGGCGACGAGGACGAGGATCGCCCCGACGAGCCCGGCGCCGGCCGCGGCCGGCGGCCGTCCGCGCAGGAGCAGGACGACCGCGGCCGTGGCCGCCGCGAGGATCGACCCGAGGATCGCCGTCACGGGCGCGGTGGCCCGGCCGGGTCGACCGAGCCGGCGGGCCCCGGCACGAGGATCGCGCCGACGGCTGCCGCGAGCGCCGTGACCGCCGCGACGAGGAGCGAGGCGCCGGCGCTGGCCGGCTCCGCCATGCCGGTGGCGGCGAGGTCGGCCGCCGTGATCGCGAGCATCACCCCGACGACGATCCGGAAGCGGTCGTGGCGGTCGACGAGGGCGGGAGCGGCGACCGCCGCGAGGGCGGCGCCCGCGGCGAGCGCGGCGGGCGGTCCGAGGCCACCGCCGGAGAAGTCGTGAGCGGCCCAGCCGGCGACGAAGGCGGCGGCCGCGAGGGCAAGGTCCGCGGGCCAGCCGATGCGGGTCCCGCGGGTCAGCGGGTCGGCCCGGGCCGCCGCCCGAAGGAGGGCCGCGGCGAGCGCCGCGGCGACGATCCGGGCGCCGACCGCGACCGGGTCCGGCAGCGGGTCGGCGATGAGCGGCGCGAGCGCCATCGCCGCCGCGAGGCCGACGACGCCGAGGCGTGGGTCGGACGCGGCGACGGCGACGACCGCCGCGATGACGACGAGGGCACCGAGCGCGGGCAGCAGCAGGTCCACGGGTCGCGAGTATAGGCGCCCGCCCGGCGACCTCCGGCCTCGCGGACCGCCCGGCGATGCATCATCCGGCGAGCGGATGCGGATTGACCCTCCCAGCACGCGCGAGTTACACTCGCCGGCGGCCTGCGGCACCCGCTCCATCTCGCCCAGGCCGGCCCCGGACCCGGCCCATCTGTCGCGCCGCGCCCGGTCTCCGTGCGCCCGGTGACGGGGCCCGATCGATCGACCAGGGAGGATGCTCGTACCACCGATGGATGCCAGCACGCTGCAGTGGATCATCCCGATCGCGGGCATCGCCGCGGTCCTGTTCGCGCTCTATCTCGCGCGCGACGTCCTCGCCCGGGACCAGGGCACCGCGGCGATGCAGGACGTCGCCGGGACCATCCTGGAGGGCGCCGTCGCGTTCATCCGGCGCCAGTACCGGACGATCGCGATCCTCGCCCTCCTTGCCGCGGTCCTCCTCGGGGCGCTGATCGGCTTCCTCGAGACCGAGGAGGTCGCTGAGACCGACGTGTTCGGCATCGACCTGGGCATCCGGACCGGCGTGGCCTTCCTCGTCGGAGCGATCTGCTCGATGGCCTCGGGCATCATCGGCATGTACATCAGCGTCAAGGCCAACGTCCGGACGGCGTCCGCTTCCCAGCGGAGCCTCGTCGAGGCGGTCCAGGTCGCCATGCGCGGCGGGGCCGTCTCGGGCTTCCTCGTCGTCGCCCTGTCGCTCCTCGGGGTGTGGGGCATCTTCGCCCTCTACGGCGGCTTCGAGAACCCGGCCATCGCCCCGTTCCTCATCGTCGGCTTCGGCTTCGGGGCGAGCTTCGTTGCCCTCTTCGCCCAGCTCGGCGGCGGCATCTACACGAAGGCCGCCGACGTCGGGTCCGACCTCGTCGGCAAGGTCGAGGCCGGGATCCCCGAGGACGACCCCCGCAACGCGGGCGTCGTGGCCGACCTCGTCGGCGACAACGTCGGCGACTGCGCCGGCCGTGGCGCCGACCTCTTCGAGTCGACGGCCGCCGAGAACATCGGCGCGATGATCCTCGGCGTCGCGGTCTACGCCATCGCCGTCCAGTCGGGCTGGCCGAACCCGGCCGCCTGGATCTTCTTCCCCCTCATCGTCCGCGCCTTCGGGCTCCTCGCGACGATCGTCGCGGTCGCCTTCTTCATCCGCGGCCGCGAGGACGAGGACCCGATGAACATCCTCAACCGCGGCTACTGGGTCACGACCGCCCTGTCCGTGGTGGCGATGGCCTTCGTGACCGCGGTGATGATGCAGACCGGCACCGACACGAGCCCGAGCGGCATCCCGGTCTGGGTCTGGTTCTTCTTCGCCGGTGTCGTCGGGCTCGCCACCAGCGTCGTCTTCGTCTACATCACCCAGTACTACACCGCCGGCACCTTCCGGCCGGTCCGCGAGATCGCCGAGGCGAGCAAGACCGGCCCCGCCACGAACATCATCTCCGGCACCGCGGTCGGCTTCGAGACGACCTTCGCCACGGCCGTCTCGATCGGCATCGCCCTCTTCGCCAGCCACTGGCTCGGCGAGCAGGCGGGCCTCGTCAACGAGCGGGGCGACAACGTCGGCGGCGTCTTCGGGACCGCGGTCGCGACGATGGGCATGCTGATGACGACGGCCTACATCCTGGCGATGGACACGTTCGGCCCGATCACCGACAACGCCGGCGGCATCACCGAGTTCAGCCGGGCCGAGGCCGGGGCGCGCCAGATCACCGACCGCCTCGACGCCGTCGGGAACACGACCAAGGCCCTGACGAAGGGCTACGCCATCGCCTCGGCGTCGCTCGCCGCGTTCCTCCTGTTCAGCGCCTACATCGACAAGGTCAACCTGATCCTCGCCGCCCGCGGGATGCCGCGGATGGAGTCGGTCGACCTCGCCAACGTCAACGTCTTCATCGCGGCCCTGCTGGCGGCGATGCTCGTCTACCTCTTCAGCTCCCTGGCGATCCGGGCCGTCGGCACGACGGCCCAGGCGATCATCGTCGAGGTGCGCCGCCAGTTCCGCGAGATGCCCGGGATCATGGACTACAGCCAGCGGCCCGACTACGCGCGGGTCGTCGACATCACCACGAGCGCCGCCCTGCGCCAGATGGTCCTGCCCGGGCTCGTCGCCGTCGGGACGCCGATCGTCGTCGGCATCCTGCTCGGCTATGAGGCGGTCGCCGGCCTGCTGATGGTCGGGACGATCGCCGGCGTGCTCCTGGCGACGGTCCTCAACAACGGTGGCGGCGCCTGGGACAACGCCAAGAAGTACATCGAGGCGGGGCACCTCAAGGACGCCGACGGCAACGTCCTCGGCAAGAAGACCGCGGCCCACGCCGCGGCCGTCGTCGGCGACACGGTCGGCGACCCGTTCAAGGACACCGCCGGCCCGTCGCTCCACGTCCTCGTCAAGCTCCTGGCGACGATCACCCTGGTCCTCGCCCCGCTCTTCATCCGCTAGGACCGGTCCGGCCGGCCGGGTCCAGCGCCCGGCCGGTCCGACCCTCCGATGGACACCGTCCTCCAGGCCATCGTCATGGGGCTCGTGCAGGGCCTCACCGAGTTCCTGCCGATCTCGAGCTCGGGTCACCTCATCCTCGTCCCGGCGATGCTCGGCTGGGACGACGAGCTCCTGACCTCGCTCGCCTTCTCGGTGATGCTCCACCTCGGCACGCTCGGCGCGCTCCTCGCCTACTTCTGGCGGGACTGGACCCGGCTGGTCCCGGCCGGCCTGGCGACGCTGCGCGATCGCTCGTTCGCCGGCGAGCCAGACCGGCGCCTCGCCTGGCTCCTCGCCATCTCGACGATCCCGGCAGTGATCGCGGCGCTCGTCTTCGGTGACGTCATCGAGGAGACCGTCCGGGAGCCCGGGCTCGTCGCCCTCATGCTGGTCGTCGGGGCGGCCCTCATCTGGCTCGCCGACCGCCGGCCGCCGACCGGGCTGACGATCGGCCGGCTGTCCTTCCCGGGGGCGCTGGCGATCGGGACGGCCCAGGCTGTCGCCCTCATCCCGGGTGTCAGCCGGAGCGGCATCTCGATCGCCGCCGGGCGGGCGATCGGCCTCGACCGCCCCGCGGCCGCCCGGTTCAGCTTCCTCATGGCGACGCCGATCATCGCGATGGCGGGCGCCTGGGAGACGATCGGGCTCATCCGCGACGGGGCCGCCGGCGACCTCTCGCTCGCGGTCCTCGCCGCCGGGATGCTCGCGGCGCTCGGCGCGGGTCTCCTCGCGATCCACGTCCTCCTGCGCTGGCTCGCCGCGCACAGCCTCGCCATCTTCGTCTGGTACCGGCTGGCCCTCGCGGCGATCGTCCTCATATGGTTCCTGAACCCGTAGGCCGCCGATGGAAGTCATGAAGCAGCTCCGCCAGCGCGCGATCCGCGACCTCGTCGAGACGCGGGTCATCCGGACCCAGCAGGAGCTCGCCGCCGCGCTCCGCGAGCGCGGCTTCCGGACGACCCAGGCGACGATCTCGCGCGACGTCGCCGAGCTCGGCCTGGTCAAGGTGAGCCGCGAGGGGACCAGCGCCTACGCGCTGCCGCCGCGGCTCCGCGAGGCGGAGACGAGCGGTGAGGAGCGGCTCCGGACGCTGCTCGGCGAGCTGCCGGTGGAGCTTCGCGAGGCGGGCCTCATCCTCGTCGTCAAGACGCTGCCCGGGTCGGCCCACCCGATCGCGGCGGCCCTCGACCGGGCCCGTTGGCCGGAGGTCGTCGGCTCGATCGCGGGCGACGACACGGTCTTCGTCGCCTGCGGCGACCGGGGCGCGCTCGGCCGGGTGAAGCGGCGGCTGGCCCGGATGGCCGAGTAGCCGCCGGCCTCGCGAGCCGCCGGCTCAGCCGGTCACCGGCGCCGCGCTCAGGCCCGGTCGTCGATCTCGACGAGGACCTCGGCCTGGCGCCGCCGGGTGGTCGCGACGCGGGCCAGGCTCCGGACCGGCGCCGGGACCCCGCGGAGCCGGAACCAGGCGAACGCCGCGACCGTGGCGACGAGGCCGAGCAGGACGACCCGCTCGACCGGCTTGATGAGCGCCTCGATCTCCGCCCAGCGCTCGCCGACCAGGGCGCCGGCCCCGGCGAGGAGGGCGACCCAGATCGCCGACCCGATGGCGGTGTAGACGATGAACGGCAGGAGCGGCATCCGGGCCACGCCCGCGGTGTAGGACACGACCGAGCGGACGACCGGCACGAGCCGGCCGAGCAGGCTCGCCTTGCCGCCGTGGCGGCGGAAGAACGTCTCGGTCCGGTCGACGTCGGCCGGGGTGATGAGCAGCCAGCGGCCGAACCGGAGGAGGAACGGCCGCCCGCCCCAGTAGCCGATGGCATACGCGACGAGCGCCCCGACGACCGACCCGATCGTGCCGGCGAGGACGACGAGCGGGTACGACCAGCCCACGCCGGTCAGCGGCTCGATCGCCTCGGGCACCGCGACGAGGAAACCCGCGAACGGCAGGACGAGCTCGGACGGGATCGGCACGACGACGCTCTCGACGGCGACGATGACGGCGATGCCGACGTAGCCGATCGCGTCGAAGAGGGCGACCATCAGGTCGCGGACCGGGCCGTCGAGCAGATCGAACACGGAGCCTCCGTCGGGCGGGATCGCGATCGCGGGCCGCTGCGATCGGGCGCGATCCGGCGCACGCTACCCGAAGTCGGGCGGACGCGTCCCCAGGACCTTCGTCCCTCCGTCCTTCGTCCGGCCGGCCCGCCCGGACGGACGTCCCCGTTTGACGCCCCCGGCGGGCGCCTCTAGGATTCCGCCCCGGTCGAACTCCAGGCCTGGCCCGTGCGTCGGAGCCCCTGGAGTCGTTGTGTATCCCGGACCCGGGACCGGGGTCTCGTCCACAGCCAGCGAACCGCCGACGGGGAACCCCAGCCGACGTGAACAACAAGCCCACCTACCTGTCCCGCGAAGGCCTCGAGAAGCTGCGCGCCGAGCTCGACGAGATGTCGAACCAGCGGCGGGCCGAGATCGCCCAGCGGATCCACGACGCGAAGGAGCACGGCGACCTCACCGAGAACGCCGAGTACGAGGACGCCAAGAACGAGCAGGCGTTCGTCGAGGGCCGGATCGCGACGCTCGAGGCCCTCATCAAGAACGCGACGATCATCGAGGAGGGCAACGGCGGCTCCGATCACGTCCGGATCGGCTCGACCGTCGTCGTCGAGAGCCCCGACGGCGAGGAGCGCTTCATGATCGTCGGCTCGACCGAGGCGCGCCCGGCGGAGGGCCGGATCTCGAACGAGTCGCCGGTCGGCCGGGCCCTGCTCGGCCACAAGAAGGGTGACAAGGTCGTCGTGCGCGTCCCGGCCGGCGACTTCTCGTACAGGATCGTCAGCATCGACTAGCGCCGCCGGGGAGGGCGCGGACGGAGAGGGACGCCGATGGAGTGGGCGGACGAGCTGGCCGCGCGAGCCGACGGGCCGCAGGTCGTCAACGACAGCAAGACGCCCTCCGGCAGCGTCCACGTCGGGAGCCTCCGCGGCCCGGTGATCCTTGACGTGATCACCCGTGCGCTGCGCGCCCGGGGGGTCGAGGCCACGCTCCTCTACGGGGTCGACGACATGGACCCCATGGACGCCCAGGCGCTGCTGACGCCCGATGCGGTCGAGCACGAGATGGGCCGCCCCCTCGCCCATGTCCCCGACCAGGCCGGTGATTGCCACGCCTCGTATGCCCGTCACCACGCGCAGACGTTCATCGACACGTTCGCCGGGCTCGGCATCCGGCCCGACCGCTACTACTGGATGAGCGACATCTACCCGACCGGGGCGATGGACCCGTTCATCCGGATCGCCCTCGACCGGGCGTCGCTCGTCCGCGAGATCTACCGCCGGGTGGCCAACGTCCAGCATCCGGACACCTGGCACCCGGCCGCCGTCGTCTGCGAGGCGTGCGGCAAGGTCGGCACGACGATCGTCACGGCGTGGGATGGCGAGCGGGTCTTCTACGAGTGCCGGCCGGATCTCGTCGCCTGGGCCCGCGGCTGTGGCGCCTCGGGCTGGGTCAGCCCGTTCGGCGGCCGGGCCAAGCTGCCCTGGAACCTCGAGTGGGCGGCCCAGTGGAGCCTCTTCGGGGTGACGATCGAGCCCTGCGGCAAGGACCTCTCCACCGCCGGCGGGTCGCGCGACCGCTCCGACGCGATCGCCCGCGAGGTGTTCGAGCGGGAGCCGCCGCTCAACGTCCCGTACGAGTTCCTCAACATCCACGGCCGCAAGATGTCGACCTCCAAGGGCCTGGGGGCGACCGCCCAGCGAATGACCGAGGTCGTGCCCGCCGAGCAGCTGCGACTGCTCTTCCTGCGGCCGCGCCCCAACCAGGCGATCGAGTTCGACCCGGAGGGGACCGACGCGATCCCGCGGCTGTTCGACGAGTTCGACCGGCTCGGCGCGGCGACCGCCGGTCGCGAGGTCAAGGGCGAGCTGCCGGCGGGCTACGAGGCGGTGTTCCGGTACTCGCTGTTCGACCCGGCGGCCGACGTCGCCGCCGAGGCCGCCGCCTTCCGGCCGGACTTCGGCCACCTCGCCCTCCTGGCCCAGGTGCCCGGCGTCGACGTGGCCGCCCGGGTCGAGGCGGAGAAGGGGAGCCCCCTCGACGCGCGCGAGAGGGCGATCCTCGACGAACGGCTCGGCGCCGCACGGGCGTGGCTCGAGACGTACGCGCCGGAGCGGGCCCGGATCGCCGTCCAGGACACGCTGCCCGGCACGGCGGTCGCCCTCGGCGAGGACCAGCGGATGTTCCTCGGCGCGCTGGCGATCGCCGCCGGGCGCGCGACCCCGGCCAGCGGCGACGACTGGCAGGCCCGGATCTTCGAGATCGCGAACGAGGCCGCCCTGCCGGCCGGCCGGGCATTCGGGGCGATCTATGTCGCCTTCCTCGGCCGGACGAACGGCCCGCGGGCCGGCTGGCTGCTGGCGAGCCTCGACCCGGCGTTCGTCGTCCGACGCCTCCGCGAGGCCGCCGGCTGGAGCGATGGAGGTGTCGGGTGAGCGTCGGGCAGCAGCGGCTCCGCGAGGACGCCGACCGGGTCCGCCAGGGGGCCATCGACAAGGGCGAGGACCCGGCGATCGTCGACCGGGCGCTCATCGTCGACGCCCAACGGCGTCGCGGGCTCGCCGAGCGCGACGCGCTCAAGGCCCGGCGCAACGAGCTTTCGGAGGCGATCGGCGCCCGGATCCGGGGCGGCGCCGACCCGAAGGCCGACGCCGAGGTCCTGGCGATGCGCGCCGAGTCGAGCGAGCTCGGCGCGCGGATCGAGACCGCCGACGCCGAGGTCGCCGCGCTCGACGCGGAGCTCGAGGACCTGCTCCTCCGGATCCCGAACCCGGCCGATCCCGAGGTCCCCGTCGGCGACGCCGACGCGAACGTCACCGTCCGGACCTGGGGCGAGCTCCTGCCGCGCGATGAACCGCTCACGGGCGAGATCGGGGCCGACGCGCCGGCCGGCGGACCGACGTGGACCCGGCGGCCGCACTGGGAGATCGGCGAGGCCCTCGACCTCATCGACAACCCCCGCGGGGCCAAGATCGCCGGCTCGGGCTTCCCGGTCTACAAGGGCGCGGGCTCCGCGCTGCAGCGGGCGCTCATCATGTGGTTCCTCGACGTCCACACCCGGGAGAACGGCTTCACCGAGGTCTGGCCGCCCGCCGTCGTCAACGCCGACTCGGCCCGCGGCACCGGCCAGATCCCGGACAAGGAAGACCAGATGTACGTCGTCACCCGCGACGAGCTGTACCTGGTCCCGACGGCCGAGGTCCCGGTGACCAACCTCCACCGCGACGAGATCTTCGAGGCGGCGGACCTGCCGCTCCGCTACGCCGCCTACTCGCCCTGCTTCCGGCGCGAGGCCGGCGCGGCCGGCAAGGACACCCGGGGCATCCTCCGGGTCCACCAGTTCGACAAGGTCGAGATGGTCCTCTTCGAGCGACCCGAGGACTCGGGCGGGGCGCTCGAGTGGATGACCGGGCGGGCCGAGATCCTCCTCCAGCGGCTCGGCCTGGCCTACCGGGTCCTGCTGATGGCGACCCGCGACATGGGCTTCGTCCAGGCGAAGAAGTACGACCTGGAGGTGTGGGCCCCGGGTGCCGAGCGCTGGCTCGAGGTGAGCTCCTGCTCGAACTTCCGCGACTACCAGGCCCGGCGGATGGGCATCCGCTTCCGGCCGGAGCCCGGCGCGAAGCCCGAGCTCGTCCACACCCTCAACGGATCCGGGCTCGCCCTCCCCCGGGTGGTCGCGGCCCTCCTCGAAACGTACCAGCAGGCCGACGGGTCGGTCGTGATCCCGGAGGTCCTCCGGCCCTATCTCGGCGGTCGGGAGCGGGTCGCGCCCGCCTGACGCCCGGGGCTGTCCGCCGAGCGCGGGCGCCGCTACCATCGGGCTGACACGCCGGCTCCACGCGCCGGCATGGAGGGACCCGATGGACCAGCCGCCCGCCCAGCCGCCGACCCAGCCCGAGGGCCAGCCGTTCCCACCGGCACCGCCCGCCCCACCTGCCCCGACGTACGCCGTGCCCGCCGAAGGGGCGCCGCCGGCCGTCCCGCCGCCGGCTGCTCCAGCCGGGTATGCCTGGACGACCCCGGTCGAACCGGCCGGACCCGCCCCGGGGGTCCGCTTCGCCGGCCACGGCGGCCGGCTCGTCGCCTACATCGTCGACTCGATCATCCTGTCGGTCGTCGCGACGGTCGTCGCGATCGCCCTCGGCGTGCTGACCGCGGCCTTCGCGTCGGCCGGCAGCGACGCGCTCGCGGTCCTCTCGGGGATCGGCATCTTCGTCGCCCTGCTCGCCGTCAGCCTCGGCTACTTCCCGTGGTTCTGGGCGCGGGGTGGGGCGACGCCCGGGATGCGGCTGTTCCGGCTTCGCGTCGTCCGCGACGCCGACGGCGGCCCGATCAGCGGCGGCCAGGCCATCCTCCGGCTCATCGGCTTCTGGGTCTCGAGCTTCGTCCTGTACCTCGGCTTCATCTGGATCCTGATCGACAGCCGGCGCCGGGGCTGGCACGATCTCATCGCCGGGACGGTCGTCATCGAGCTCGATCGCTGACGCCCGATCGACACCGACACCGACGCCGGCACCCACCGGCGGCCCACCCACGGAGGGACCGAGGATGACGACACCGACCGGGTCCGGCAGCTGGACCCCGCCGCCGGACACCGCTGCCGGCGGCCGCGAGCTCGGCGGCTACGCCGGCCGCCTCATCGCCTACCTGATCGACGGGATCGCGATCACCGTCGCCGTCTGGGTGGTGGTCCTCGTGATCGCCGTTCCGCTCGGTATCTCGACCGACATGGGCACCGACGTGCTCACCAGCGCGTTCTCCATCCTCCTCGTCGGCGCGGTCTTCGTCGCCTACTTCGGGTACTTCCCGATCCAGTGGGCTCGCTCCGGCCAGACGATCGGGATGCGCCTCCTCGGCATCAAGGTCATCGACGAGGTGACCGGCGGGAACCCGTCGATGGGCCAGGCGATCCTCCGGCTCGTCGGCCTGTGGCTATCGATCGCCGTCCTGTACCTCGGCCTGATCTGGATCTTCGTCGACAAGCGCCGCCGGGGCTGGCACGACCTCATCGGCAAGACGCTCGTCGTCAAGGCCTGACCGGCGCCGCGCGGGCCGCGCCTCGGGCCGCGCGGGCCGCGCCTCAGCCGGCGAACGCGGTCCCGCCGTTCGGCGAGAGGACCTGGCCGACGAACGGCTCGCCGCCGGGCCCGCACAGGAAGGCGACCGTCTCGGCGATCTCCTCGGGCTGGAGGAAGCTGCCGCGCGCCACGCTCGCGAGCTCGGCCTCGAGCTCGGCGGGCGAGGACTGGAGGAGCATCGGCGTCTCGACCGGCCCGGGGGCCACGAGGTTGACCCGGACGCCGTCGCGGGCGACCTCTCGAGAGAGCGACCTCGTGAACCCGACGAGCGCCGCCTTCGCCGTGGCGTAGGGGACCGTCGACGCACCGGTCATCGCCGCGTCCGAGCCGATGAGGACGATCCGGCCCCAGCCGGCGACGAGCATCGCCGGGAGCGTCCGGCGAGCCAGGATCTCGGCGCCGCGGACGTGGACGGCGAGGATCCGGTCCCACTGTCGGGCGTCGGTCTCGAGGAACGACCCGTGGCCGGGGATCCCGGCCGCATGGACGGCCAGGAGGGGATCGGTCCGGGCGATCCGCTCGAGCTCGGCGACGGCGGCGCCGACGCGGGTCGGATCGGTGACGTCGGCCGGCAGCGCGACCGCGCGGCCCCCGTCGGCCTCGATCGCGCCGACGGTCAGCTCGAGGCCGGCCGGCACCTGGTCGAGACAGCCGACGATGGCGCCATCGCGGGCGAGTCGCCGGGCGATCGCCCGCCCGATTCCGCTCGCCGCGCCGGTCACGATGGCCGCCCGTCCCGCGAGCGGCCCGAACTCGGTCCCCATGCGCGGACCGTACCACCGCGGACGGGTCGGCGGCCCGGCGCCGCCGCGCGACCGCGGTATCCTCGAGACGCCGCGGAGAGGTGCCGGAGCGGTTGAACGGAGCGGTCTTGAAAACCGCAGGGTCGCAAGGCCTCGTGGGTTCGAATCCCACCCTCTCCGCCAGCCACCGGAGCGCCGCATGCCGCCGTCCGACCCGTCCGACCCGTCCGGCCCGAGCCGCACCCGCCGCCGCGATCGTCGCCGCACCTCGGTCCTGGCCGCCGGGGTCGGCGTCGCCTTCGCGGTCGCCGCCACCGTCGCGGGTCGCCGCCGCATTCGAGCCGCCGGCGCGAGCCTGCGCACGTCGAGCGCCCCGGGAGCCCGCGCCTACGACGCGACGTTCAGCCGCCTCCTCGGCGGGCTCTACGACCGGATGGCGGCGGATGCCCTCGCGCTGCTCGCCGGCGTCCCGGCGCCGCGGGTCCTCGAGGTCGGGCTCGGCCCGGGCGAGCTCGCCGTCCGCATCGCGCGCGGTGACGGGTCGCTCCGGCTCGTCGGCCTCGACGTCGACGCCGGGATGCTCCGGCTCGCCCGCGATCGGGTCGCGGCGGCCGGACTCGACGGGCGGGTCGAGCTCGTCGAGGGGCGCGTCGAGACGCTCCCGTTCGCCGATGCGGCGTTCGATCTCGTCCTGAGCTCGTTCTCCGTCCACCACTGGTCCGACACGCCGGCGGGCATGCGGGAGATCCTCCGCGTGCTGCGGCCCGACGGCATCGCGCTCCTGTACGACCTGCCCGACGCCTGGGCCCGCTTCGAGACCAGGACGCCCGGTCTCGCCCCGGCCGCGCGGGCGGCGGGGGTCGCCGGCGCCGTCGCCGAGCCGCTCCGGTGGCCGGGTCCCGTCCCGCTCGTCCGGCGCCTCGAGCTCCGTCGCGGCGCTTGACGCTCCGGACCCGCCGCCCATAGACTCCCGCCCACATCACGAACACGGGGCGTTGATCGGGACGAGTACCCGTCGTTCGTCGGCCCAGAGACCCGGCGGTCGGTGCGAGCCGGGGCGACGACGGCGGTGAATGGACCCGGGAGCCTCCGGACCGAACGCGGGGCGGCCGAGCCCGGACGGGCAGGCCGCGGACGACCAGTAGGCTCCGGCGCAGGCGCCAGCGATAGCGGGCAGCGCCGATCGGCGCCCGGATGGGTGTCCCGTCGGTGGGAAGAGTGCGGCACACGCCGAACAAGGGTGGCACCGCGGACGGTCGCGACCGTTCGTCCCGGGAGGACGACGGTCGTTCTTGATTCCACGGGCGGTGGGGCCGCCCCCGCCGCACCGCGAAGGACCTGCCCGATGACCACCAGCGACCCGCTCAGCATGGCCGAGGTCCGGCGCCTCGCCGGGAACGCCGACACGATCCGCCTCCGGGCCTCGCGGCCGGCCGACCTCGAGACGCCGATCGGCGCGTTCCTCCGGCTCGACGATGGCGGTCCGGCGTATCTCCTCGAGTCGGTCGAGGGTGGCGAGCGCCTCGGTCGGTACAGCTTCCTCGGCATCGGCCCACGGCGGCTGCTCGACGTCCGCGACGGCATCGCCCGCGTCCAGACCCGCCCGGTGACGGTCGACCGGTACGAGCCCGACCTGCCGGTCGAGGCGAGCGCCGTGCCCGACCCGCTGGCCGCGCTGCGGGCGTTCGTCCCCCGGCGTCGGATCGAGCCCGTCGACGGCATGCCGCGCTTCTCGGGCGGCGCGGTGGGCGCCCTCGCCTACGACGCGGTCAGCGCCTTCGAGCCGTCGGTCCCGCTCCCCGAGCGCGACCCGGTCGGCGTCCCGACGGCGGCCTGGTTCGAGACCGACCTCGTCGTCGTGTTCGACCATCTCAGCCACGAGCTGTCGGCGATCGCCTCGCTCCACACCGAGACGCCCGATCTGGAGGGCCGCTACCGGATCGCCGAGCGGGCGATCCACGAGGCGCTCGAGCGGACGGCCCGTCCGTCCGCGGCGGAGCTGACCGGCGCGGCGGCGCGGTGGCCGGCCGCCGGCGCGACGAGCGAGTCGGTCGAGCCGCGCGAGACGAGCCTCGGCCACGCCGAGTACGTCCGGGCGGTCGAGGTCGCCAAGGACGCGATCGCCGCCGGCGAGGCCATCCAGGTCGTCCTCGCCCGGCGCCAGTCGCTCGAGCTGCCGGCCGGGCCCGACGGGCGTCCGATCGACGGGATCGCGCTCTACCGGGCCCTCCGCCGGGTGAACCCGAGCCCGTACCTGTTCTTCGTCCGGCTGCCGACGTTCGAGGTCGTCGGGGCGTCGCCGGAGCTCCTGCTCCAGGTCGAGGGCGACCGGCTGACGACCCACCCGATCGCCGGAACCCGCCCGCGCGGCGCCGATCCGCGCGAGGACGCCCTCCTCGCCGAGCAGCTCCAGCGCGATCCGAAGGAGCGAGCCGAGCACGTCATGCTCGTCGACCTCGGCCGGAACGACATCGGCCGGGTCGCCCGCCCGGGCACGGTCGCCGTGACCCGCTACATGGAGGTCGAGCGGTACAGCCACGTGCTCCATCTCGTGTCGCACGTCGAGGGCCGGCTCCGGCCGGACGCCGATGCGCTCGACGCGCTCCGGGCGGTCTTCCCCGCCGGCACGCTCTCTGGGGCGCCGAAGGTCCGGGCGATGCAGCTCATCGCGGCCGCCGAGCGCGAGCGACGGGGCCTCTACGGCGGGGCGGTCGGCTATCTCGGCTACGACGGCAACCTCGACACGGCGATCACGATCCGGAGCGCGGTCCTCGCCGGCGGGCTTGCCCACGTCCACACCGGGGCCGGCATCGTGAAGGGCAGCGTGCCCGAGGCGGAGTTCGCCGAGACCGAGCACAAGGCGGCCGCGCTCCGCCAGGCGATCGAGCTCGCCGCGGGGCTCGGCGGCCCGGCGCCGACCGCGGACCCGGCCGTCGGGACCGGGGCCGGCGCGCCCGACGACGCTCCGGGGAGCCGCCGGTGATCCTCGTCGTCGACAACTACGACAGCTTCACCTTCAACCTTGTCCAGGCGCTGCTGGCGGCCGGCGCCGACGTGCGGGTCGTCCGGAACGACGCGATCGACCGGGCCGGGATCGAGGCGCTCGCCGCCGACCCGACGGCCGATCTGCGGGGCATCGTCGTTTCGCCGGGCCCGGGCGACCCGTCGGCCGCGGGCGTCTCGGTCGACGCGATCCGGGTCGCCGCCGAGCGATCGATCCCGCTGCTCGGCGTCTGCCTCGGGATGCAGTCGATGGCCGCCGCGTACGGCGCGACGATCGTCCGGGCACCGACCCTCGTCCACGGCGAGGCGTCGGAGGTGACCCACGACGGCGCCGGCCTGCTCGCAGGCATGCCGCCGTCGTTCCTCGCCGCCCGGTACCACTCGCTGTGCGTCGAGCCCTCGACGCTGCCGGCCGACTTGCGGGTCAGCGCGATGAGCGAAGACGACCGCGTGATCATGGGCATCCGCCACGCGACGCTGCCGATGGAGGGGGTCCAGTTCCATCCCGAGTCGGTCCTGACGCCGCAGGGGCCGCACCTGCTCGCGAACTTCCTCCGGCTCGCCGGAGAGGGGGAGGCGACGCGCCTCGACGCGGCGACCGGCACGTTCGCGACCCAGGGGCTCGCGACACCCGGCGGGCCGATCGAGCCCGCCGAGCCGGGCGATGCCGCCGAGCCGGGCGCGACCGAGTACGCCGACGCGCCGGCGGGGAGCGCCCGGTGAGCGACGTCGTCCGGGCCGCCCTCGCCACGATCGTCGACGGCGGCACCCTCGACCTCGACGCCGCCCGCGCCGCGATGGGCGCCGTCATGGACGGCGAGGCGACGCCGGCCCAGCTCGCCGCGCTCCTCGTCGCCCTCCGGATGCGCGGCGAGACGATCGACGAGCTTGCCGGGTTCGCCGCGGCGATGCGCGACCGGGTCGTCCGGGTCGAGGCGCCGGCCGGCGCCATCGACGTCGTCGGGACGGGCGGCGACGGGAGCGGCACGTTCAACATCTCGACGACCGCCGCGCTCGTCGTCGCCGGCGCGGGGATCCCCGTCGCCAAGCACGGCAACCGGGCGATCACCTCGAGGGCGGGCGCGGCCGACGTCCTCGACGCCCTTGGGATCCGCACCGACCACGACGCGACCTCGGCCGGCGACGCGCTCCGGGTACGCGGGTTCGCCTTCCTCTTCGCACCGGCCTTCCACCCGGCGATGCGGCATGCCGGTCCGACCCGTCGCGAGCTCGGGATCCGGACCGCCTTCAACCTCCTCGGGCCGCTGACGAACCCGGCCGGCGTCGATCGCCAGGTGCTCGGCGTCGGCGACGCGGCCGCGGCCGGCCGGATGGCCGAGGTCGCTCGGCGTCTCGGGACGGCCAGGACGATCGTCGTCCACGGGGCCGGGGTCGACGAGCTGCCGCTCGACGGGAGCGGGGTCGTCCACGACGTCCGGCCCGACGGGATCGAGACGTACGGGGTCGACCCCGAGGCGTTCGGCCTCGAGCCGGCGCCGCTCGCGGCGCTCGCCGGCGGTACCCCCGAGGAGAACGCGGCGATGGTCGAGGCGGTCCTCGCCGGCGACCCCGGGCCGCGCCGCGACGCCGTGCTGCTCAATGCGGCCGCCGCGTTCCTGGCCGCCGGCGCGGTCGACGACCTCGCCGCGGGCGTCGACCGGGCGGCCCACGCGATCGCGTCGGGGGCGCCGACCGCGCTGGTCGAGGCGCTCCGGGCCGACGCGTGTGCCGCGGCGGACGCCGCCGGAGGTGTCCGATGACCGGGACCGGGGCGCGATCCGCGACGGCTCGTCCGGCGGCGACGACCCGACGCGCCGGCGCCGGCGTCGTCGCGGAGATCGCCGCCCGGCGGGCCGCGGACGTCGACCGCGAGCTCGACGGGGTCTCGCTCCGCGAGCTCGCACGCCGCGCCGCTGCGGCGCCACCGCCGCGCCCCATCGCCGAGCGGCTCGCCGCCCCCGGCCTCCACGTCATCGCCGAGGTCAAGCGGTCGTCGCCGTCTGCGGGGGCGATCGCGGCCGGCGACGACGTCGTCGCGCGGGCTCGGGCCTACGCCACCGGCGGCGCGGCCGCCGTCTCGGTCCTCTGCGAGCCGCACTGGTTCGGCGGCTCGGTCGACGACCTGCGGGCCGTCCGGGCGGCCGTCGCGGTCCCGGTTCTGGCCAAGGAGTTCGTCGTCGACCCGCGCCAGCTGCCGCTCCTCCGCGCCGCCGGCGCCGACCTCGTCCTGCTGCTCGCCGCCCTCCACCCGGCGCGGCGGCTCGGCCGGCTCGTCGACGCGGCGCTCGACCTCGGGCTCGAGCCGCTCGTCGAGGCTCACGACGAGCGGGAGCTCGAGCGGGCGCTCGGGACCCGGGCCCGGCTCGTCGGCCTCAACAACCGGGACCTTCGGACGCTCGCGGTCGACCTCGACCGGGCGGCACGACTCCGGTCGGCCATCCCCGCGGACCGCATCGCGATCGCCGAGTCGGGGGTCCGCTCGCCCGAGCAGCTCCGCGACTGGCGGGCGATCGGCTACGACGCCGCGCTCATCGGCGAGGCGCTGATGCGATCGCCCGACCCGGCCGCCGCCGTCCGGGCGTTCGTCGGTGCCGGCGCCGACCCGGTCGACCCCGCGGCCGCCGATCGGACGCCGCTCGTCAAGGTCTGCGGGGTCACCGACGGCAACGGGATGCGGGCCGCCGTACGGGCCGGCGTCGACGCGGTCGGCCTCAACCTCGTGCCCGGCACGCCGCGGGCGCTCCGCCTCGTCGAGGCCGTCGGCCTCGCCGGGGCGCTCCGGCGGACCGCGCAACCGGCCGCCCGCCCGCGGGTCGTCGTCCTCGTCGTGGATCGCTCGGCGGAGGAGCTCGCCTCGATCGTCGAGGCGGTCGATCCGGACGTCGTCCAGCTCCATGGCGCCGAGCCGCCGTCGGTCGTGGCCGCCCTCGCCCGGACCGGCCGGACCGTGTGGAAGGTCGTCCACCTGCCACCGGAGGCGGCCGGGGCGATGACCGATGCCGCCGGGACGGCGGAAGCCGCCGGGCGACCGTCCGACCCGTCGGTCGTGGCCGGCCTGGTCGAGCGGGCCCGGACCTACCTCGCGGCCGGCGCCGAGCGGATCCTCCTCGACACCGGCGGCGGCCCGCACCCGGGCGGCACCGGCCGGCGGCCCGCGACGGCGCTCGCGGCGGCGGTCGCCCGCGAGGTCCCGGTCATCCTCGCCGGCGGGCTCGACCCGGCGAACGTCGGCGCCGCGCTGCTCGACATCCCCGCCGTCGGCGTCGACGTCGCGTCCGGCGTCGAGGCGCCCCGGACGGCCGGCGAACGGCCGCGCAAGGACCCGCTGCGCGTCGCCCTCTTCGCGAAGCGGGCGAGGGCCGCCCGGCTCGACCGCCCGACCGTCGCGTCGCGCCCGACCCCCGTCGACCCGGGCCTCATCGACGCCGACGAGCGGGGGCGCTGGGGCACCGACCGCGCGTTCGGCGGACGCTACGTGCCCGAGACGCTCATGGCCGCGCTCGAGCAGCTCGAGCGGGCGTACCTCGCCCTCCGCGAGGACCCCCGGTTCTGGGCGGAGCTCCGCGACCGCCTCGCCGGGTTCGCCGGCCGGCCGACGGCCCTCTACCGAGCCGACCGGCTCGCCGACGAGACGCTCGACGCCGCCCGGACGCTGGCGGCCGCGGCCGGGACGACGGCCCTCCTTCCCTCGATCCTCCGGCTCCACCTCAAGCGCGAGGACCTCGCCCTCACCGGGGCCCACAAGATCAACAACGCCCTCGGCCAGGCGCTCCTGACCCGGAGGCTCGGCAAGTCCCGGGTCATCGCGGAGACCGGGGCCGGCCAGCACGGCGTCGCGACGGCGACCGCCTGCGCGCTCCTCGGCCTGCCGTGCGTCGTCTACATGGGCGCCGAGGACGTCGCCCGCCAGGCGCCGAACGTCGGGCGGATGCGCGCCCTCGGGGCCGAGGTCCGGCCGGTGACGTCGGGGAGCGCGACGCTCAAGGACGCCATCAACGAGGCGATGCGCGACTGGGTCACCAACGTCGAGAC
>CAZABC010000008.1:66075-80393 GCA_964483405.1 uncultured Anaerolineaceae bacterium | reverse complement strand
CGCCGGAGCCAGCTTCCCTCGACGGATCGGTCCGGACCGGTCGAGGTCGGCTAACCGATCGTTAACCCCGGGTTCATCCCGGGCTGCAGCCTGGTCCGCGACCCTCCTCATCGATCGACCGATCGAGCTGGAGGAGTACCCGTGATGCCGTCATCCCGACCTGTGTCATCCGTGCGCGGAATGCTGCTCGGAGCGGCCGCTGCGCTGGTCCTCGCGGTGCCGGTGGCTGCCGGTCGACCACCGGTCAACAGCTTCGTCCCGCTCGCGACCTATCAGGTCGCCGGCGACGTCGCCGAGATCGTCGCCGCCACTCCCGACGGGATGACCCTGATCTACACCGACTCGGAGGCCGAGGAGATCGGCTTCGTCGATATCACCGATCCGGCGCAGCCCGAGGCCGATGGTATCCTCGCCGTCGAGGGCTCGCCGACGTCGGTGTCCGTCACGCCCGACGGTGCGTGGGCGATCGCGGCGGTCGACACGAGCGATGGCGACTTCGCAGCGCCGAGTGGCGAGCTGCTCGTCATCGACCTCGGCAGCCGGGGCGTCGTCCGCACGATCGACGTCGGCGGCCAGCCGGACGCCGTGGCCGTCGCGCCCGATGGCACCTTCGCGGCCGTCGCCGTCGAGAACCAGCGCGACGAGGACCTCGGCGATGGTGGGCTCCCGCAGGCGCCCGCCGGCTTCCTGCTCATCCTCGAGCTCGACGGCGGCCCCGCGAGCTGGACCGTCGGCACGGCCGACCTGACCGGCCTGCCGGGCCTCACCGAACCGTCCGATCCCGAGCCCGAGTTCGTCGACATCGACGCGAACAACGTCGCGGCGATCACCCTCCAGGAGAACAACGCCGTCGCGCTGGTCGACCTCGCCAGCCGTTCGGTCGTGGCGTCCTGGTCGACCGGCATCTCCAGCCACCTGGCCGACACCGTCGACGACGGGGCGATCTCGTTCACGGACCCGATCAGCGAGGAGCGCGAGCCCGACGCGATCGCCTGGACCCCGGCCGGCAACCTGCTCACCGCGAACGAGGGCGACTGGCTCGGTGGCAGCCGCGACTTCTCGATCTTCAGCCCGAGCGGGGGGATCGTCTTCGACGCCGGAGCGTCGCTCGAGCTCGCGGCCGCCGCGGAGGGTCTGTACCCGGACGGGCGGTCGGACAACAAGGGCGTGGAGCCCGAGGGCGTCGAGGTCGGGAGCTATGGCAGCCACGCCTTCGCCTTCGTCGGCGCCGAGCGGGCGGCCTTCGTGGCGGTGTACCGGCTCTCGACGGACCGCAATCCGCGCCTCGTCCAGTTCCTCCGGACGGGTTCCCGTCCCGAGGGCCTGCTGGCGATCCCGGCGCGTGAGCTGTTCGTGACGGCGAACGAGGGCGACGGCACGATCTCGCTCTTCGGCGGAAGGGTCGCTGCCCCGCTGCCCTGAGCGAGTGCCTGTCGGGGCAGGTCCGGAGGCGGCCCGGAATCGAGGAGCGCGACCGGCGGACCGGTCGCGCTCCTCGGATCTGCTGCGGCTCGACCCGCCGCTCGGCGTCAGCCGCCTCCGGCGCGGTAGGCCGCCACGTGGCGGCTCCAGTCGGAGGTGCGGCCGTCCGCCATCAGCGAGCTGCTGCCGATCCAGCCGCAGACGCAGGTCACTTCCTGCGCCCGGTGCCGGTACTCGGCGATGACGTGCTTCTTCTCCTCGACCGGCGGCGTCGAGCGGCGGAGGGGAAGCCTCGGCCCGGTGCGCACACCGTCGGTCACGGGATCAGCCCCGCCGCTGCGCGAAGCAGGTGTTGCAGTAGACGGGCTTGCCCGACGTCGGCTGGAAGGGGACCTCGGTCTCCTGGCCGCAGTTCGAGCAGGTCGCGGCGTACATCTGGCGCGGGCCGCGCGAGCCGCCCACACCGTATCCGCCACTCGAGTAGCCACCACTCGAGTAGCCACCGCCGCCCTCGGCGTTCCGGGCTGCCTTGCGGCTGGCTCGGCAGGACGGGCAGCGACGGGGCTCCGTGAAGCCGCGTTCCGCGTAGAAGTCCTGCTCCGACGCGGTGAACGTGAAGGACTGGTTGCAGTCCGAGCAGGTGATCGTCTTGTCGACGCTCATGGATCCACTCCTCGTGGGCTTGTGACGGTTTCCGCGATCTTCCTCGGCGGAATCCGGAGAGGGAGTGGATCGAGTCTGCCGCGCTGGGTTTCGCCCGACGATGGGGCGTATCGCGCAGGGTACGCCATTCGCCACGTTCGTGCTCGACGAAGTCGGCTCAGGCCTGGTAGGCGACCTCGCCGTGGACCGCCAGGTCGAGGCCGACCGCCTCGTCGTGCGCGGCGACGCGCAGCCCGAGGACGAGGTCGACGATCTTGACGATGACGAATGTCGAGATCGCGGCGAACGACGCGGCCGCGACGACCGCGACGAGCTGGAGGGCGACCTGGCCGGGGTCGCCCTCGATGGCGCCCGACACGCCGCCGATCGCCGCGACCGCGAGGACACCCGTCGCGACCGCCCCGAGCATCCCGCCGACGCCATGGACGGCGAACACGTCGAGGGCGTCGTCGATGCGGATCCGCTCCTTGAGCAGCGTCGCCGAGAAGCACGCCCCGCCGGCGGCCAGGCCGATCGCGAGCGCGCCGCCGGCCGTGACGAAGCCCGAGGCCGGGGTGACGGCGACGAGCCCCGCGACCGCCCCGCAGGCCGCGCCGAGGACGCTCACCCGCCGCTTCGCGAGGAACGAGGCGCCGACCCAGGCGAGGGTCGCCGCCGCCGCCGCGCTGTTGGTGACGAGCAGCGCGTTCGCGGCCTGGCCGGTCGCGCCGAGGGCCGACCCGGCGTTGAAGCCGAACCAGCCGAACCACAGCAGCCCGGCGCCGAGGATGGTCATCGGGACGTCGTGCGGGTCGAGCGACTCGCCATGGGCGACACGCCGGCCGATCAGCGCCGCGGCGACGAGGGCCGACACGCCGGAGCTGACGTGGACGACCGTGCCGCCCGCGTAGTCGAGGGCGCCGAGCTCACGGAGCCAGCCGCCGGGCGCCCAGACCCAGTGGGCGAGCGGTGAGTAGACGAAGGTGGACCAGAGGACGGTGAAGATGACGAACGCGGCGAACCGCTTCCGCTCGGCGAACGCGCCGGTGATGAGGGCCGGCGTGATCGCCGCGAACATCAGCTGGAACGAGGCAAACAGGACGTGCGGGATCGTCGCCGCGTAGGTCGGGTCGGACTCGAGGCCGACGTTCGCGAAGCCGAGGAAGTCGAGCCCGCCGACGAGGCCCAGGCCACCGACGGATGGCGCGAAGGCCAGGGAGTAGCCCCAGGCGACCCAGACGACCGACACGATCGCCAGCCCGAAGAAGCTGTGCATGATCGTGCTGAGGACGTTCTTCCGGCGGACGAGCCCGCCGTAGAAGAGTGCGAGGCCCGGCAGCATCACCATGACGAGCGCCGTCGCCATGAGCATCCAGGCCGTGTCGCCCGGGTCGATCGTGCCGCTCACGAGTCCCTCCTCCCTCCGACGTGGCCCCCGCAGGCGGAGGGTCGCGCGCGGGACCGTCGCCGTCAGCGGGTCCGACCGGTTCGAGGGGGCTGCGGGTCCGTTCCGGCGGCGGTTGCAGGCCGGTTGCGCCGCGCCCGGCGGTCGATCAGACCGGGGTCGACGAGCCGGCGATCCCGAGGAGGCGGGCGAGGATCCCGCCCACCGCGAGCGCGAGGCCGATCGTGCCGAGGCTGATTCCGAGGGCGGCCCGTCCCCCGAGCTCGGCCCTGAGGGTGGCGACGGTCGCGATGCACGGGACCGAGATCGTCGTGACGACGGCGAAGACGAAGAGCTGCTCGGGACCCATGAGGTCGCCGAGCCCCGCGACGCTGCTGCCGTACATGACGGCCGCGAGGGCGATCAGGAGCTGGAGGGCGAGCTCCTTGCGCAGGAAGCCGAAGACGATCGCGACGCCGGCGACCGCCGGCAGGCCGAGCAGCCAGCCGACGGCCGGCGCGAGCGCCTCCCCGATCGGGGCCCACCAGCCGGCCTCGTAGACGAGCCCGAGGACGAGCGAGCCGGCGAGCATGATCGGCGTCGCCATCACCACGAACGACCGGAACCGCCACCACGCCTTCGCCATCACGTGGCGGGCCAGCGGCCGGCGGATCGGCGCGAGCTCGAGGACGAGTCCCGACTGGCGTCCCGGCACGACCGCGTTCGCGGCGAGCCCGACGCCGAGGGTGATCCCGGCGACGAGGGCGAAGGCGGCGAAGGCCGCGGCCGGGCCGACGAGCGGTGCGAGCGCCGCGACGACGACGGCCGACCGCGCCGAGCAGGGGGTCAGGGTCACGAGCGTCGCCCCGAGGAGTCGCTCGCGGCGGGTCCGCAGGACGCGGGTCCCGTAGATCGCCGGGACGTTGCAGCCGGTCGCGGTCAGCAGCGGGATCGCGGCCCGGCCTGGCAGCCCCAGACTCGAGAAGAGGCGGTCCATCAGGACCGCGGCGCTCGTGAGGTAGCCCGAGTCCTCGAGCGCCGCGATCACGAGATAGAAGGTCAGCACGTACGGGATGCCGACCGTCAGCATCCCGAGCAGGCCGCCGTCGAGCGCCCAGAGGAGCGCGCTCGCGACCGCGGGCATCGGGACGAGCGCCGGGACGACGGTCGCGAGGAACGGCGAGACGGTCGCCGCCCAGGCCGTCGTCAGGATGGCCGCGATCCAGCCGCCGACGATGACGACGACCGCGAACGAGCCGAAGGTCACCCCGAGGAAGAGCGGCAGCCCCGGCCACGGGCGGGTGGCCAGCCGGGCGAAGCGGTCGGCGAGCGGGACCGGGGCGTCGCGCCGCTCCGTGGCGAGTGTCGCCCAGCGCCGGGCGACCTGCCAGCGGACCGGGTCGAGCCGGTCGGCGAGGAGGAGGCTCGCGGCCCCGCGGGTCGAGATCGCACCGGCCACGACGTACGAGCCGGTCGGCGGCTCGTCGAGGGCGGTCGCGCCGAGCGAGTGGGGGACCGCGGTCGTGCTGGCGACCCGGGCCAGCTCGGCCTCGAGGACCGGCGGGTAGATCGACGCCGGGACGGTCGCGCTCGGCGAGGCGAGGCCCTCGGCGACGGCGACGCGACGCTCGGCGAGGCGCAGGGCGTCGGCAACGGCCGGCCGGACCCCCTGGCCGGTCCGCCCGACCGTGCGGTGGACCGGAGCGACGAGCAGCTGCCGGAGCCGCCCGGCGTCGACGTCGATCCCGCGGCGCTCGGCCTCGTCGGCGAGGTTGAGCGCGACGACGACCGGCAGGCCGAGGTCGCGGCAGGCGAGGACGAGCGGCAGGTGCCGGGCGACGTCGCCGGCATCGGCGACGACCAGGAGCGCGTCCGGCGCGATCGCGAGCAGCCGCTCCCAGAACGGGTCCTCGTCGGCGGGCCGGTCGAGCAGCGACCGGGTCCCTGGCAGGTCGACCAGCCAGCCGCGGTGACCGCCCGCCTCGACGAGGCGGCGCTCCTCGCCGACGGTCGTCCCGGGGGCATTGGCGGTCTCGGCGAAGCGCCCGCTTGCGCGGGCGAGGAAGGTCGACTTGCCGACGTTCGGGCGGCCGACGAGCGCGACGACGGGGAGCGGGGTCGCACCGACGGCCGCCGCGCCGGCGTCGTGGCCGGTCGAGTCGCCGGCGCCTGTAGGACGGGCGTCCGCCGGGCCGTGGCGGTGGATCACGGCCACCCCTCGTCCACGTGGGACGACTCGACGGTGACCGTTCGGGCGACCGAGCGGCTGATCGCGACGGTCGCTCGCCCGACCTCGACGATGAGCGGGCCACCGAGCGGAGCGGCGCTCCGGACCCGGACGTCCGCTCCCGGGTGGAGGCCCTCCTGGAGGAGCTCGCGGGCGTGGGCCGGGTCGATCGCCCGGATCCGGCCGACACCGCCGGGCGGGAGTCGGTCGAGGGCCATCGCGGGACGCTGCGCGGTCATGGATCGAGTTGACGACGGCGGGCCAACCGGCCGCCAGTGAGGAACGGCCCGACCGGCACCCGACCGCCGATGGGCCGGATGGCACATGGTCACCAGCGCCCGACCATGCCGTTCGATAGACGCCGCTTCTACCCCCTCCGGGACCCTCGGCCCTGTGGCGAGCGGGCGTCCGGGCGGACGATTCGCTCGCACTTTCGGAGAGGTTCGGGAGATTCGGGAGGTTCTGGTGCGGCGGAGGCCCCGCGGCGGGAGCGCCGGGAACGAGTGGATCGGGCTCGCGGAAGCGACCCGGATGCTCGGCATCTCGGCATCGACCCTGCGTCGCTGGGCCGACGAGGGCAGGATCAGGACCTTCGTCACCCCGGGTGGCCATCGCCGATTCTCCCGGGCCGCGATCGAGGCGCTTCTCCCCGGCGGCCGGCGCGTCCCCGCCGAGCCCGACGTCCTGGCCGGGGAGACGCCCGATCGGATGCGCCGGGTCTACCGACGGGCGATCGCCCAGGGCGCCGCGGCCGACGTGGCCTGGTTCGGGACGATCGACACCGACGATCGGGACCGCTTCCGCGACCACGGCCGCCACATCATCGAGGCCATCCTCGGCGCGCTCGAGGCCGTCGACGCGGCCGATCGCGAGGCCGGGCTTCGGCGCGGCGAGGAGCACGCCGCCGCCTACGGCGCGGCCGCGGCCGCGGCCGGGCTTCCCGGCTCGGCGGCGGCCGGCATCTTCCTGCGCTTCCGCCGCCCGTTCGTGGCCGAGCTCTCGGCGATGACCCGGCGCCGCGACCTCGACGCGACGACGACGACCGGCTTGCTCGATGCCGCCCGCGACGCCTTCGACCGCCTCCTGATCGCGATGCTCCGGGCCCACGAGGCGTCCATCGCCGATCTCGCCCCCGCGGCCGATGGCGGCACCGATGGCGGCGCAGCCGCCCGGACGATCCATCCCCACGGTTCCAGCGAGACCGCCACCCGATGAGCGTCCCCGACCAGCGTCCCGGCCTCGTCGCCCTCGTCGCGCATGCCCGCGAGGTCGCGAGCGAGGAGCGAGAGCGCTTCGCCGCCGCCGCCGCCGCGATCTCCCGCGACCCACGGGTCATGGTCATCCACACCTGCCACCGCGCCGAGGTCTATGCCCGGCCCCTCGCCTCCGCCGACGAGGACGAGCCGGCGCTCGACCTGCCCGACCTCCCCGTCGGCGGCCGCCGGCTCGTCGACGACGAGGCCGTCCGACACCTGTTCTCGGTGGCCGCGGGCCTCGACTCCGTCGTCGTCGGCGAGGACCAGATCCTCCACCAGCTCCGCGAGTGTCTCTCCGAGCGGCACCTCGCGGGGTTCGACGACTACCTCGCCCGCTGCGGGACCGACGGCCGGCTCGAGCCGGTCCTCGAGCGGCTCTTCCAGCTCGCCCTCCACGTCGGTCGCGAGACGCGGTCGTGGCGCGAGGGCCCGCCCCGCTCGCTCGCCGATCTCGCCCTCGACCGCGTCGAGGCCGTCGTCGGGCGGGTCCGAGGCCGCCGGATCCTCGTCGTCGGCGCGGGCCGGATGAGCCGCCTCGCCGCCCTCGGCATCGACCGTCGCGGCGGTCGGGCGATCGTCACGAACCGCAGCCCCGAGCGGGCCGCCGCCCTCGCCTACGATGCCGGTGGCGAGGCGACGCCCTACGGCCCGGACGTGGCGCTGCCCCCGGTCGACGGCGTCGTCGTCGCCATCTCGGGACCGTGGGACCTGGGCTTCTCCAATGTCGCGGCGCTCGTCGCGTCGGGGACGCCGATCGTCGACCTCTCGTCGCCGCCCGCGCTGCCGGCCGCGACCCGGACCCGGCTCGGCGACCGCTACGTCTCGGTCGACGACCTGGCCCGCGGCCCGCAGGACCAGATCCGGGAGCGGACCCGGCACCGCCTCGAGAAGTGCTTCGCCGAGGCCGAGGCCGAGTTCGCCGGCTGGCTCCGCGCCCGCGCCGCCGTGCCGACCATCCAGGCGCTCGCCGACCGGGCCGAGACGCGCCGCTCGACCGAGCTCGAGCGGCTCTTCCGCCGGATGCCCGATCTCGAGGACCACGAGCGCGAGCTCGTCGAGCAGATGAGCCGCCGGCTCGTCGCCGGCATCCTCCACGCCCCGCTCGCGGTGCTCAACGACGACGCCTCCGGCGAGCTCGAGCAGGCCGCCCGCCAGCTGTTCTCGCTCTGATGGCCTCCGAGCGTCCCGACCCCGGCCCCGAGTCCGCGCCGGCCGGTCCGCGTCCGCTCCGGATCGGCACGCGCGGCAGCGCGCTCGCCCTCGTCCAGGCCCGCTGGGTGGGGGCACGGCTCGCCGAGGTCGGGGTCGAGACCGTCCTGGAGATCATCCGGACCGAGGGCGACGACCGGCCGCCCGACACCGCCTGGGGCGAGGGCGCCTTCGTCACCGCGATCGAGGCCGCCCTCGTCGCGGGACGGGTCGACATCGCCGTCCACAGCGCGAAGGACCTCCCGACCGACGAGGACCAGCGGCTGGTCGTCGCCGCCTTCCCGCCCCGCGAGGACCCCCGCGACGCGCTCGTGTGCCGGGTCCGCGGCGGGACGCTCGCGACGCTCCCGCCGGGCTCGCGGGTCGGCACCGACAGCCCCCGCCGGACCGCGTTCCTCCGGGCGATCCGGCCCGACCTTGTCTTCCACCCGCTGAGCGGCAACGTCGACACGCGTCTCCGCAAGCTGGACGACGGCGAGAGCGACGCGCTCGTCCTTGCCGTCGCGGGGTTGACCCGCCTCGGTCGGGCCGACCGGATCGACGAGGTCCTCGAGCCGGACGTCGCCGCGCCGGCGCCGGGCCAGGGCTCGCTCGCGATCCAGGTCCGGGCCGCCGACGCGTTCGCCCGCGAGGCGGTCGGCCAGCTCGACGACCCCGCGACCCGGGCCGCCGTCGAGGCGGAGCGGGCGTTCCTGTGGGCCACCGGCGGCGGCTGTCGCTCGCCGATCGGCGCGCTGGGGCGGGTGGAGGATGGCCGGCTCCGGCTGCGGGCCGGAGCAGCCCGCGACGTCGCGGCCGAGGCGGCGTCTTCCGTCGCGGCGGCGGTCGATGCCCCGCCGGCCCCCGCCCCCGCCCCGGTCGCCGCCATCGCCTGGCTCGAGGCCGAGGGCGCCGTCGAGGACCGCCTCACGATCGCCGCCGAGCTGGCGGCCCGGGTCGTCCGGCTCCGGACCCGCCGGCGGGTCCTCGTCACCCGCCCCGACGCCCAGGCCGGCCCGCTCGTCGACGCGCTCGCGGCCCGGGGCGTCGACGCGGTCGTCGTCCCGACCATCGAGATCCGATCGGTCGCGCCCGGCGGCCCGCTCGACGACGCCGTCGCGGCCACCGCGTCCGGGAGCCGGATCGTCGTGACGAGCGCGAACGGCGCCGAGGCCACCCTCGCCGCAGCCGGCCGGGTCGGGATCGACCCGACGACCCGGCGCTGGGCGGCCGTCGGCGACGCGACCGCGGCGACGCTCCGCGCGGGCGGGGTCGAGCCCGACTTCGTGCCGTCGCGCTCGAGCGGCCGGGCGCTCGGCGAGGAGCTGCCGCTGGCCGCCGGCGAGCCGATCCTCCTCGCCCGCGCCGACATCGCCGACGAGGCGCTGCCCGCCGCCCTCCGTGCCCGCGGCGCGGCCGTCACCGAGGCCGTCGCGTACACGACCCACGAGGCGCCCGCGACCTCGGCCCCGCGCCTCGACGCCGCGCTCACCGGCGGCCCGATCGACGCGATCGTCGCCACGAGCGGCTCGACGCTCCGCGGGCTGCTCACCCTCGCCGGCACCGACCGGGCGGACGCCTGCCGGGCCATCCCGGTCGTCGCCATCGGCGGCCCGACCGGCGAGGCGGCCCGCGCGCTCGGGTTCACCGCCGTCGCCGAGGCCGGGATGGCCCGCCCCGACGCCCTCGCCGCTGCCGTCGACGGCGCGCTCGTCGGCCGGCTCGTCGACGCCCGAGTCACCCCGTCCACCGCCGCCAGCCAGCCCGATGGAGACGCTCGATGACCACCTTCCTCGCGCGACCCGCGGCCGTCCCCGAGCCCGGCGCGACGCCCGCCGCCGACACGCCGCCGGTGGTCCCGCCGCCGACCGACCGGCTCCGGCGGACGCGCCGGACCGCCGCCCTGCGTGCCTTCGTCCGCGAGACGCGGGTCCACCCGCGCCAGCTCGTTGCGCCGCTCTTCGTCCAGCCGGGGCAGGGGACCCGTCAGCCCATCGCCTCGATGCCCGGCGTCGACCGGCTCTCGCCCGACGAGGCCGTCGTCGAAGCCCGCCGCCTCGCCGCGCTCCAAGTCGGCGGGATCATCCTGTTCGGCCTGCCGGACGCCAAGGACGCGATCGGGACCGGCGCCTGGGTCGCCGACGGCATCGTCCAGGAGACGCTGGCCCGGATCCGCGAGGCCGATCCCGACCTGGTCGTCGTCGCCGACTCCTGCCTCTGCGAGTACACCGACCATGGCCACTGCGGGCCGCTCCTCGCCGACGGCCGGGTCGACAACGACGCCGCGATCGCGCGGCTCGCCCAGACGGCCGTCTCGCAGGCCCGGGCCGGTGCCGACATCGTCGCCCCGAGCGCGATGATGGATGGTCAGATCCGGGCCATCCGGACCGCCCTCGACGACGAGGGCTTCGGCGACACGGCGATCATCGCCTACGCCGCGAAGACCGCCTCGGCCTTCTACGGGCCGTTCCGCGACGCCGCCGACTCGGCGCCCGCGTTCGGCGACCGGCGCGGCTACCAGATGGACCCCGCCAACCGCCGCGAGGCGATGCGCGAGATGGCCGTCGACGTGGCCGAGGGCGCCGACATGCTCCTCGTCAAGCCGGGGATGCCCTCGCTCGACATCCTCGCCGCGGCCCGAACCCGCTTCGATCTCCCGGTCGGCGCCTACCAGGTGAGCGGCGAGTACGCCGCGATCGAGGCCGCCGCCCGGCTCGGCTGGCTCGACCGCCGCCGGGCCCACCTCGAGGCCGCCGTCTCGATCGTCCGCGCCGGCGCGGACTTCGTCATCACCTATGCCGCGGCCGATCTGGCCGGCTGGCTCGCCGAGGACTGACCGATGACCGTCGCCGCCTCCCGTCAGGCATCCCTCGTCGCCGAGGCCCGGGACCTCTTCCCGGGCGGGGTCAACAGCCCCGTCCGGGCGTTCCGCTCGGTCGGCGTCCCGCCGCTCGTCCTCGAGGCCGGCGAGGGCCCGCGCGTTCGCGACGCCGACGGCCGCTGGTACGTCGACTACATCGGCTCGTGGGGCCCCGCGATCCTCGGCCACGCCCAGCCTGACGTCGTCGCGGCTGTCCGCGAGGCCGCCCTCCGCGGCTTCGCCCTCGGCGCGACCGGTCCCGGCGAGGTCGCCCTCGGGGCGGCGATCCGGGCGGCGATGCCGTCGCTGGAGCAGCTCCGCTTCACCTCCTCGGGGACCGAGGCGGTCATGAGCGCGATCCGGCTGGCCCGCGGGGCGACCGGCCGCGAGCTCGTCGTCAAGTTCGGCGGCGGCTACCACGGCCATGCCGACGCGCTCCTCGTCGACGCCGGGTCCGGCCTCGCGACGCTCGCGATGCCGGGCTCCGCCGGGGTCACCCTCGGGGCCGCCCGGGACACGGTCGTCGTCCCCTACGGCGACACGGCAGCCGTCGCCGCCGCGTTCGAAGCTCACCCGGGGCGCATCGCGGCGGTCATCGTCGAGCCGGTCGCGGCGAACGTCGGGGTCATCGCCCCGCCGCCGGGCTTCCTCGAGGGCCTCCGGGCGCTGACCACGGCCCATGGCGCGCTCCTGATCTTCGACGAGGTCATCACCGGCTTCCGCGTCGCGGCCGGCGGCGCCCAGGCCCGCTACGGCGTCACGCCCGACCTCACGACGCTCGGCAAGATCGTCGGTGGCGGGATGCCGGTCGGGGTCTACGGCGGGCGGGCGGACCTGATGGCCCACATCGCGCCCGAGGGCCCGGTCTACCAGGCCGGGACGCTGTCGGGCCACCCGCTGACGATGGTGGCCGGGCTGGCGACGCTCGAGCGGCTGACGCCCGAGGTCTACGAGCGGCTCGAGGCGACCGGCGCCGCGCTCGAGGCGGGGATCGCCGCGGCGATCGCCGAGACCGGCCGCGAGGCGGCCGTCGCCCGGGTCGGGTCGCTGCTCACCCTGTTCTTCCGGGCCGGGGCGCCGCGGAACGGCGACGAGGCGCTCGCGAGCGACCGAGCCGCCTACGCCCGCTTCTTCGCGGCGATGCTCGAGGCCGGCGTCCTCCTGCCGCCGTCCCAGTTCGAGGCCTGGTTCGTCTCGGGGGCCCACGGGCCGGCCGAGGTCGAGGCGACGCTCGAGGCGGTCCGGGCCGCCCTGCTGGCATGAGCGACGCCGCGCGCCCCAGCGACGCCGGGCGCCTGAACGACCGGTTCCTGCGGGCCTGTCGACGCGAGCCGGTCGACGCGACCCCCGTCTGGTTCATGCGCCAGGCCGGCCGCGCGCTGCCCGAGTACCGGGCGATCCGCGAGCGGGCGACGCTCCTCGAGATCACCCGCGACGCCGACCTCTGCGCCGAGGTCACCCTCCAGCCGGTCCGCCGGCTCGGCGTCGACGCGGCCATCCTCTTCGCCGACATCACGACCCCGTTCGCCGGGCTCGGCGTCGAGTTCGACATCGTCGAGAAGGTCGGTCCGGTCATCGCCCGGCCGGTCCGGACGGCGGCCGACGTCGCCGCGCTCCGGTCGTTCGAGCCGGACGAGGCGGTCGCGCCGCTGCTCGGCGCGATCCGGACGATCAGGGCCGCCTCACCGGTCCCGCTCATCGGCTTCGCCGGCGCGCCGTTCACCCTCGCCTGCTACCTCGTCGAGGGCGGTCCGTCGCGCGAGTTCGTCCGGACGAAGGCGCTCATGCACGCCGAGCCCGCGACGTGGGCGGCGCTGATGGACGTCCTCGTCGAGATGACGATCCGCTACCTCGGCGCCCAGGTGGCGGCCGGGGCCCAGGCGGTCCAGGTCTTCGACTCCTGGGTCGGTGGGCTCTCGCCGTTCGACTACGCGCGCTCGGTCGGGCCGTGGATGCGGCGGCTGTTCGCCGGCGTGGCCGGGCTCGGCGTCCCGACCATCCACTTCGGCGTCGGGACCGCGGGGCTGCTGGCCCTCCAGGCCGACGCGGGCGGCGACGTCATCGGCCTCGACTGGCGGATCGCCATCGCCGACGGCTGGGCCAGGGTCGGCGATCGCGGCGTCCAGGGCAACCTCGACCCGGTCCTCCTCCTCGGCCCGTGGAGCGGCGTCGAGGCCACGACCCGCTGGATCCTCGAGGGGGCCGCCGGCCGACCCGGCCATGTCTTCAACCTCGGCCACGGTGTCCTGCCCGCGACCGACCCCGACGTCCTCGCCCGTCTCGTCGAGCTCGTTCATGCGACGAGCGCCCGTGACGGGGCGAGCGCTCGTGACGGGGCGGGTGCCGGAGACCCCGCGGACACCGACCCTGCGGTCGCCGGCCCGGCGCCGTCCGCGTCCTGAAGGAGCGTCCCATGTCCGACACCGCCGTCCTCCTCATGGCCTACGGCAGCCCGGACCGGCTCGACCAGGTCGAGGCGTACTACACCGACATCCGGCGCGGCAGCCCGCCGACCCCCGAGCTGCTCGAGGAGCTCCTCGGGCGATACCGGGCGATCGGCGGCGGCTCGCCGCTGTCGCGGATCGTCGAGCGCCAGCGGGCGGCGCTCGAGACCGAGCTCGCCGGTCGGGGCACGCCGATGCCCGTCTACGCGGGGATGCGCCACATCGAGCCGCGGATCGGCGAGGTCGTCGCCCGGATGGCGGCCGACGGCGTCCGGCGGATCGTCGCGATCGCGATGGCCCCCCAGCGGTCGTCGAACGCGGCCGGCTACCGGCGGGCGGTCGACGCCGCCCTCGAGCGGCTGCCCGAGCCGCCCGAGGTCGTCTTCGTCGACTCGTGGCACGACGAGCCGCGCTTCATCGAGGCGCTCGCCGAGACGACCCGCGAGGCGCTCGAGCGGTTCGCCGACCCGTCGGCCGTGCGGGTCATGTTCACCGCCCACAGCCTGCCGGCCCGGGTCGTCGCCGAGGGCGACGTCTACCCTGCCGAGCTCGCCGCGACGGCCGCCCTCGTCGCCGGCCGGCTCGGGCTGGCGCGCTACGAGTTCGCCTTCCAGAGCGCCGGCCGGACCGGCGAGCCCTGGCTGGGCCCCGACATCCTCGCCGAGATCCGGCGGCTGGCCGCGGACGGGGTCCGCGAGCTCGTCGTCCGTCCGGTCGGGTTCGTGGCCGACCACCTCGAGGTCCTCTACGACATCGACATCGAGGCCCAGGGCGTCGCGCGCGAGGTGGGGATCCGCCTCGAGCGGGCGCGCTCGATGAACGACGACCCGACCTTCATCGCGGGGCTGGCCGACGTGGCCGCCGCCGCGCTCGCCCGCCCGACCGAGGCCCTCGC
>CAZABC010000008.1:62029-65975 GCA_964483405.1 uncultured Anaerolineaceae bacterium | reverse complement strand
CCCCCGGGCATCCCGCGGGTCACCCCGGCGGCCACCCCGGCGGCCACCCCGGCGGGGCGCTGCCGGTCGGCTCGGTCCAGGCCGAGGGCTGGGTCTACGCCCGTGCTCCGATGCTCGTCTACTGGGAGACCACCCTCGCCTGCGGGCTGGTCTGCCGGCACTGCCGGGCGTCGGCGATGGCCGAGCCGGACCCGCGCGAGCTGACGACCGCGGAGGGCTTCCGGCTCCTCGACGACATCACCGGGTTCGGCCAGCCGTACCCGCACGTCGTCTTCACCGGTGGCGACCCGCTCCGGCGGCGCGACCTGGCCGAGCTCGTGGCCGGCGCGACGGCCCGCGGCATCGGCGCCTCGCTCGCGCCCGCGGCGACGCCGGAGATGACCCCCGAGGTCCTCGAGCGGCTCCGTGACGCCGGCATCCAGACGATGTCGCTCAGCATCGACGGCTCGGACGCCGAGCGGCACGACGGCTTCCGCGGCGTCCCGGGCACGTTCGAGGCGACGATCCGTGCCGCGGGCTGGGCCCGCGAGCTCGGCTTGCCGCTCCAGGTCAACACGCTCGTCACCGACGAGACGCTGCCGGACCTGCCGGCCGTCTACGACCTGATGGGCTCGCTCGACATCCTCCGCTGGAGCCTCTTCTTCCTCATCTCGGTCGGGCGCGGGACGGCGCTGCGCGAGATCAGCCCGGCCGAATCCGAGCGGCTCAACGCCTGGCTGTACGAGCGCTCGAAGGAGGCGCCGTTCATCATCAAGACGACCGAGGCGACCCACTACCGGCGCGTCGCCGTCAAGGCGATGGAGGAGGAGGGGCTCGACCGGGCGGCCATCGAGCGGACCTCGGTCGGACGGGGCTTCGGGATCCGCGACGGCAACGGGATCATGTTCGTCTCGAACGATGGCTCGGTCTACCCGTCGGGTTTCCTGCCGATCGTCGTCGGCAACGTCCGCGAGTCGAGCGTCGTCGACCTCTACCGCGACCACGAGGTCTTCCGGCGGCTGCGCGACGTCACCGCCTACAAGGGCCGCTGCGGACGCTGCCCGTACCGCGACTGGTGCGGCGGCTCGCGGGCCCGGGCGTACGCCTGGACCGGCGACGAGCTCGAGTCCGATCCGCTCTGCCCCTTCGTCCCACCGGCGTAGGGCGGGCGGCGGGCGGCACGGGACGGGCGGCGTGGGCATCCTCGTCATCGGCGGCGGCATCACCGGGCTGACGGCCGCGTATGCCCTCGGCCGGTCGGGCGTGCCGGTGACGCTCGTCGAGGCCGATGGGCGGCTCGGCGGCAAGGTCCGGACCGAGCGCGTAGGCGACCTGCTCGTCGAGGAGGGTCCGGACTCGGTCATCGCGACCCGGCCGGCGGCGCTCGAGCTGGCCCGCGAGCTCGGGCTCGGCGACGAGCTCGTCGGCGTCCGCGAGCCGCGCGGCGTCTTCATCGTCCACCGGGGACGGCTCGTGCCGATGCCCGAGGGCCTCGGCCTCGTCCTGCCGACCCGGGCCATGCCGTTCGCCCGGACGCGCCTGTTCTCGTGGCCCGAGAAGGCGCGGATGGGTCTCGACGTCGTGATGCCGCGGGTGCTGCCGCCCGGCGACGTGGCGGTCGGCGCGTTCCTGCGGCGGCGCCTGGGGGACGCGCTCGTCGAGCGGCTGGCCGGCCCGCTCGTCGGCGGCATCTACGGCACCCCGATCGACGAGCTCTCGCTCGACGCGGTCGTCCCGACGCTCCGCGACGCCGAGCGCGACCATCGGAGCCTGCTGTTCGCCGGCCTCGCCCAGGGGCGCGCCCAGGCCCGCTCGGCGGCCAGGGCGCGGGAAGCGGCGACGGCGCCGGGGCCGACCCCCGGCCATCCGTCGTCCGGTGCCTCGTCGTCCGGTGCCTCGTCTCCCGGTGCCCCGTCTCCCGGTGCCCCGTCCTCTGGCGGCGCTCCCGCCGGCCCGCGACGGTCGCTCGGGATGTTCGTCAGCCTCGCCGGCGGGATGGGACGGCTGACCGACGTCCTCGCCGCGACCGCCCGGTCGCTGCCGGGCGTCGAGATCCGGACCGGCGTCGCGCTGACCTCGCTCGAGCGACGCGCGGGCGGGACCGTCGCACACCTCTCCGATGGCTCGGTCATCGTCGCCGACGCCGTCGTCGTCACGACGTCCGCCCCGGCCGCCGCCGCGATCCTCGGGTCGGTCGTACCGCAGGCTCCCGAGCTGCCCGCCCTGCTCGGCGCCATCCCGCACGGCTCGACGGCCATCGTCACCCTCGCCTACCCGTGGTCGGCCTTTGCGACGCCACCGGTCGGGCACGGCTTCCTCGTGCCGGCCGACGAGGCGCTCGGGATCGCCGCCTGCACGATCTCGTCGGGCAAGTGGCCGGGTCGGGCGCCGGACGACACGGTCCTCCTGCGGGCCTTCGTCGCCGACGGGCCGGCGCTCGCCGGGTCCGACCAGGCCCTCGTCGCGCTGGCCCGGGCCGACATCGCACGGGCGCTCAGCGCGCGGGGCGAGCCGTCGCTCGCCCGGGTCGCGCGCTGGAGCGGGGCGATGCCGCGCTACACCGTCGGGCACCTCGAGCGGGTCGCGGCCATCGAGCGCGCGCTGGCGGCCGCGGCGCCGACCGTCCTCCTCGCCGGAGCGCCGTACCGCGGCGTCGGGATCCCCGACTGCGTCTCGCAGGGCCGGGCCGCGGCGGAGCGGGTGCTCGGGGTGTTGGGCGGCACGGGGGTGCCCGCGACGGCCGCCCGTGCCGTCGCCTGAGCAGGGCCCGGCGAGCCACCTGCCCCCCAAGCGGCCCCCACGCGCGGCTCTCACGCGGCCCCTACGCGGCACCCGCACCCGGTGCCTCTCGCGTGCTGCCTCGCGACGGCGCTCCCGCGAAGCCCTCGCGAAGCCCCCGCGCCGACCGCAGCCCTCGCCCCGCTCGTGGCCTCGTCACAGGAGGATGATCGCGCTGCCACCTGGCCCCTGACCTGCCGCCAGCCGCCTGAGGGCCGCTGGTCCGGGCACCGGGAATGCCGCCCGGAGCGTCTCGTCGAGCGCCCGGATGAGGGCCCGGTTGTGGCGGGTCGCCGCCAGCAGCAGGATCACCGCGTCGACCCCGGCGTCGCGTCGCTTCAGGTTCAGCCGGCGGAGGAGGGCCTGCACGTCGGTCGGCCGCGTCTCTGCCTCGACCCCGACCGTCCACGAGCGTGTCGAGATCGTCGCGTCCCATGCCCGCCGATCGCCGCGGATCGGTAGCGGGACCTCGGTCCGCCAGGCGAGGTCGGGATGGACCGACCGACGGAGCCGCGCGAGCAGCTCGAGATGGGCGCGATCGCGAAGCGGGGAACCGGACGGGAAGGCGCGCAGCCGGACCTCAATGCCGACCACCGCGCCGATCCGACCGAGCGTCGCGAGGCTGACGGTCGAGGCGAGCCCGCGCTCGATCCGACTGACCTGCGAGCCCGAGAGCCGAACTGCCCGCGCGACGTCGGCCTGGCTCAGGCCGATGTCGATCCGGGCGGCGCGCAGCTCCTGGGCCGCGGTCGCCAGGTCGGCCTGCGCGCGTGCGGTCGCGATCGACGTCCGATGGGTCCGAGCCGGCATGGCGGCAGGATGGCGGACGACGCTCATCCGCCGCTCCACAGCAGACGGCGCTCATCTGCCGCGCCGTCCCGTCGCCCTGCCGCGCCGACGCCCCGCCGCCGACGACGTCGGCACTTGCACCTGATGCACAAGTGCGACCGCCGTGACGGTCCGATGGGGTCCGGGCGGGTCCAGCGGCGACCGGTCCACCGTCCGGCTGTGTCGCACGGCGCGGGTTGACGCTCGTGCCACGGTCTGACGCGTGCCGGAAGGTGCGAGGATCGTTCGGTCGTGCAGCGACACGCGGCCCGGAAGGGGCCCCCACGGGCTCGGGGGCGGGGACAACGTCGGACTTCTGCATGAGATGCAAAACCCGCCCCGCCGGGTGCGGTGCCCCGCC
>CAZABC010000008.1:44638-61929 GCA_964483405.1 uncultured Anaerolineaceae bacterium | reverse complement strand
GCCCCGCCGGGTGCGGTGCCCCGCCCTCGCGCCCTCCGCCCTCGCGCCCCCCGCCCTCGCGCCGCCGAGCGCGATGCCCGCCGCCGGCCCCGGGCGCCCCCCCGGCCGCGCCCCGCGCCCCGCACCCGCCCCGCGCCCCCAGGCCGCGCCCCGCGCCCGGTCGACGGTCCGCGGCGTCGGACCGAGGGGGACGTTGGAAGGCCCCGGGGGCGACCCCCGGGGCCTTCCGGTACCGGTCGGGCGGGAAGGGATGCGCCCGACCGGGGTATGTGGTGGGCCGCCGCGCGAGTCCCGGCATGACCGGGCCCCGCAACGCCGGCATGCGGATCTAGCCGGGTGGCACCGCGGTCCCGGTCACGAGCAGCGGGAACCGGAGGCTGCCGGGCGACGGCGTCGCGCCCCGCCGGTGGACGTAGCCGTCCGGTCCGACCGGGCCGAGCGGGGCGACGGCGCCCTCGACCGTGGCCGGGCCCGCGGATGTGTCGCCGGTCTCGCCGCCACCCGCATCCGCCTCGGTGTCCTCGCCGGGCCACGGGGCCGAGCCGGGCATGACCCGACCCGTGTGGCAGCTGGCGCAGTACGCCGGCTGGTGGCAGTAGGCGCAGGACGCGGCGCCTTCGGGGGCCTCGCGGATGACCTGGGCGTGGTTGACGGCCATCTCGTCGTGGGTCACGTCGATGGCGCCGCTCTCGTGGCAGCTCGAGCAGTAGTCGCGGGCGTGGCACTCGCCGCAGCTGGTCCCGCCGGGATCGACCGAGGGCGCGGCGTCCTTGTGGTTGAAGACCCACAGCGTGTCGTCGTGGGTGTCGGGCGGGACGCCGAGCGGCAGGGTGGCGACCGGGCCGCCGATCTGCGGGAAGGTGTGGCACGTGTCGCAGGCCGAGGGGATGGCCTCGTCGAGGACGACCCCGTCCTTGACGAGATAGTGGCCGCCATCGTGGCACCGGAAGCAGCCCGGGAAGTCGATGTGGCCGATGTTGTCGGGGTACGTCGCCGCGGTGACCTTCATCTCCGGGGTCGCCGTGAGCCGGTAGAGGAACTGGAGCTGCTCGATCGCCTGGTCGATCTCGTCGGACTTCGCCTCGGCGACATCGGGGTAGTTGAGCTCGTAGAACTTGTCGAGCTTGGCGATCTCCTGCTCGGCCGCCTCGACGCTCGGGTAGCCCTGCCACAGCAGCCGCTGGCCCTCGCGCTTGATGTACGGCAGCTCGGCGTCGATCAGCTCGGCCTGCATGTCGGCGTCCTGGCTCCGGCGGGGGTTCGGGATCGGGTGGCCGACGCGGTTGTGGCAGTCGTAGCAGGACATCTCGCGGAGCGGCTGCGACGCCTTGATGGCGTCGATCTCGGGCTGGGTGTCGTCGGCGAACTCGACCTGATCCCGGGCGATGAACGTCCGGATCGAGCCGTCCGGTGCCGTCGCCTCGATGAGGTCGATCGACTGGGTGTCCTCGTCGGGCGCCCAGTAGTCGACCTCGCGAAGGACGTGCCAGTGGACGCTCCGGCTCTCGTCGAGCTGGTCGCCGCTGGACGGCCGGACGAGGAGGCCGACGGCCTGCCGCGAGTTCGGCTCGTCCTCGGAGAACTGGACGCGCGTCGTCAGCGAGCTGAGGGCGAAGAAGCTCGGCGAGTGGCACCGCATGCAGGTGTCCTCGGCCGACGGGAGGTCGGCGTGGTCGGGCGGCGGGATCGGCTCGGGATAGACGCCGAGGATGACCTCGGCGAGCTGGCGGGTGCCGTTGACCTTCGCCTTGATCCAGCCGGCGACGCCGGGCTCGACATGGCACTCGGCGCAGGCGACGTCCCGGTGGGGTCCCATCTCGTAGGCCAGCAGCTCGGGCTCCATCTGGTGGCAGCGGCCGCAGAAGTCGGCCGTCTCGGTCCAGTGGAGCACCGAGGCGCCGGTGAAGGCGATGGCGAAGCCGACCCCGCCGAGGACCAGGAGGAGCGCGAACAGCCCCGTCTTCGAGCGGGGGAGGCCGACCCGGAACCGCCGGCGCGTCGAGCCGGGACCGGTCGCCACCTCGAGCACGGCCTCCGACCCGCCATCGGCCGGCTCGCCCGCAGCGGGCTCGGCCATCTCGGGCGCGGCTTCGGCCGGGACGACCTCGGGGAGCTCGTCGGGCGGCGTTCCGGGCGCGCCGGGGTCGGTCATGCCAGGGCCCTACTCCATGATCCCGGTGACGAGCGTCTCCATCGTCTCGGGCCGGAGGCCGCCGAGCTTGATCTCGGCGATCGTCCCGTCCGGCTCGATGAAGTAGTGGGTCGGGATGCCGAGGACCCGGTAGCGGCTGGCGATCGCCGTCGTCGGGTCGGCGACGGCCGGGAAGGTCAGGCCCGCCCGGGCCCAGTACGCCTTGACCGCCTCGGCGTCCTCCTCGATGTTCACCGCGAGGACGACGAGCCCCTGGTCCTTGAACTTCTGGTAGGTCGCCTCGAGGTCGGGCGCCTCGACCCGGCAGTCCGGGCACCAGCTGGCACCGAAGGTGAGCCAGACCGGCTGGCCCTCGAAGTCGGACAGGCTGACCGACTCGCCATCGACCGTGAGGGTCTTGAAGTCGGGCGCGGTCTCGCCGACCGCCGGCGCCGCCATGGCCACGTCGCCGCTCAGCTCGACGTCGGTCAGGCCGCCGGCGGTGGGCTGCTCGATGACGAACGCGACCACCGCGATCAGGACCGCCGTGACCGCCACGACGAGGATCGTCGCCAGGCGGCCACCGAGCGCGAAGCCCGAGCGCGGGGCGCTGGCCTCGTGAACGCTCATCGCACGTCTCCGCTCGCCATCGGTGCTCAGCCGAGCCCGGAGTAGCTGTGGAGCCCGCCGAAGAACAGGTTCCCGAAGTAGGTGAAGAGCGTCGCCCCGAAGCCGATGACCAGCAGGAACGCCGCCTTCCGGCCCCGCCAGCCGCGGACGACCCGGGCGTGGAGGTAGGCGCCGTAGATGAGCCACGTCACGAGCGAGGCGGTCTCCTTGGGATCCCAGCCCCAGTAGCGGCCCCAGGCCACCTCGGCCCACAGGGCGCCGAGGATGATGACGAGGGTCATGAACGGGAAGCCGACGACGACCGCGCGGTAGCCGATCTCGTCGAGGACCTGCGGCTTGGGGAGGCCCCACCGGCCGCCCTCGGGCTGGATGAGGTACAGGAGCGAGGCCGCGAAGGCGACGGTGAAGGCGCCGTAGGCGACGATCGCGACGGCGACGTGGACGGTCAGCAGCAGGTTGTTCTGGAGGGCCGGGACGAGCGGCTCGATGTCCGACGGGATGGTCGTCGCGTAGGCCATCAGGCCGAGGGCCACCGGCAGGGCGAAGATCGCCAGGATGCGCTGGTGGTACTTGCGCTCGAACCAGAGGTACGCGCCCATGATCCCCCAGGCGAACGCGACCGAGAACTCGTACATGTTGGCGAACGGGCCATGGCCGGTCGCGACCGCCCGGAAGGCGAGGCTGACGGTCAGGCCGCCGAAGCCGAGCCAGGCGAGCATCGTCGCGTAGCGGCCGATCGCCGCGGTCCGCGGGCCGGCGACGAAGGCGACCGTGCCGGTCTGCATCGACCCGCCGGCCGTCTGCATCCTGGCCGCCCGGATGCCCGACAGGGCGTAGGCGATGTAGGTCAGCATCGCCAGTCCGATCGCCAGGAATGCCGCCACGAAGGCGTATTCCGACATCTTGTACATCTTCGCGCTCCTAGGCTTGGCGGGGCGCTGCCAGCGCCGCGCGAACATCGACCACGAGGTCGGCGAACTCGGTGCCCTGGGTCACGTCACGGGCCCCGGGCGACGCCAGGGCGAGCGTCGTGCGGCCCTTGTCCTCGCTGGCGATCCGGGCCCAGATCCGGCGGTGCGGCAGCGTGAAGCGGGCCACGAAGCCGACCATCAGGAGCAGGGAGCCGAGCCAGACGATCATCACGCCGGGATCCTTGGCGACCGAGAGCCCGGTGAACTGGATCTCGCGCTGGAAGGTGAAGGTGAGGCCGCCGACGGTCGTGGCGACGTTCTGGTCGATCGTCTTGCCCTCGACGAACGTCCCGGCCTCGTCGGCCTTGTAGACCTCGACCCGGACCTGGCCGGGCTTGACCTCCGGGTCGGTCGAGCCGGTCGTCCCGACGATCCAGGCGACGAGCCCGGCCTCGGGGATCGTGACCGAACCGACCCGGGCGCCGTTGTCCATCGACCAGGCCAGCGGGACCCCCTCCTCGACGAGCGTCTTGTCGCCCTCGCCGGTGACCTTGATCGCCGCCGCCGGGCCGTAGAACGACTGGAAGAAGGAGAGGTCGCCGATGCGGAGGGGCTCGTTGACCCGGATGGTCTGGCGCTGGACCTCCTGGCCGTCCTGGTAGACGACGACGTCGCTGGCGTAGTCGGCGGGGGCGCCGGTCTCGGCGTAGTAGGCGTCCTCGAAGGACTCGAGGGCGATCGTCATCCCCGCCATCGTCGGGACCGGCAGGCTCGAGCCCTCGGCGAGGATGAACTCGCCGTCGCGGAACCCGAACATGCTGCCGACCATGACCCCGATGAGGATCACGACGAGCGCCAGGTGGGCCATCACCGAGAGGAAGCCGGTCCAGCGGTTCTTGTCGGCGTAGACGTGGACGACGCCGTCGTCGGTCGACACCACGCGGTAGCGGTGCTTCTTGAAGACCGCGGTCACGGTCTTGAGCGCCTCGTCCGCCGAGCGGCCGACGACCGGCACCGCCTCGTGCTGCGGCGCGTGCTCGAAGAACGCCGGGCCGACGTCGACGTGCGGGTGCTTGACCGTCTTCCACAGGCCCGGCAGGCGCTGGACCGAGCAGGCGATCAGGCTGATCGTCAGGGCGATGACGATCGCCCGCATCCAGATCGACGAGAAGATCGTGAACAGCTGGAGCTGGTCCATGATCCCGGTCAGGCCGCCGTACCTGGGCCGGATCGAGTCGAGCCAGTCGGCCTTCGCCGCGGCGTCGCCGAGGACGCCGGCCGGCGCCTGGATGACCAGCGTCCCGACGAGCCCGATGACCGCGAACAGCAGGAGGAGGACGATCGCGACCTTCATCGACGTCAGGAAGTGCCAGAGCTTCTCGAGCGCCACGTCGACGCCGTTCACCGTCGCGACCTCGGCCCCCGGCGTCGTCGGTCCGGCGACCGGGTGGCTCCGGACGTCCTGTGTCATGGCGGGGACCTCCGTCAGATGCCGAACGGCGACGGCAGCGCCGCCAGCCGACCGAGCGTGTTGGTGACCATCAGGATCCCGAGGACGACGAGCATCGCCCCGGTGACGAGCGACACGGCGCGGTGATGGCGCCCGACCCAGGTGAGGTGCCGGGAGACCCACGACGCGCCGAGCGCGACCGCGAGGAACGGCACGGCGAGGCCGGCCGAGTACGCGACGAGGAGGACGGTGCCCTGGGCGACGCTCGCGGTCGCCGAGGCCAGGCCGATGATCCCGCCGAGGATGGGCCCGATGCACGGGCTCCAGCCGGCGGCGAAGAACGTGCCGAGGAGGAGCGAGCGGCCGTAGCTCGGCGCGCCGGTCGGGCCGCCGAGGGTCATCGTCCCGCCGCCGCTCGCCCCGGCGCCGGCGCCGGCGAAGCCGCCGACCCCGGCCGCGCCGGCGAGGGCCGGGACGCGGACCTCGCGCCACAGGGCCCGGACGTTGATGACGCCCGCGACCTGGAGGCCGAGGAAGATGAGGAGCGCCCCGCCGAGCTGGCGGAGGAGCTTGACGTGGTCGGCGAGGAGGTAGCCGATCGCCCCGATCGAGGCCCAGAAGGCGACGAACACGAGCGAGAAGCCGGCGACGAAGGCGAGGCCGTGGAGGAAGGCCCGGCGCCGATCGGGGGCGCCGTCGGTCGTGCCGACCATGTAGGCGACGTAGGCCGGCACGAGCGGCAGGCAGCACGGGGAGGCGAACGAGACCACGCCGCCGACGAAGGCGATGAGGAGCCCGAGGCCGAGGCCCGTGCCGAGGTCGATCATGGGACCGTCGACCCCGCCGGGCTGGCGGCCGGCGAGGCGGCCGGGCTGGCGTCGGGGCTCGCGGCCGGCGACACGCTCGGGGCGGGGGAGGGGGCGGCGCTGGCGCCGGCGGAGGGCGCCGGCGAGGCGAACGCGTCGAGGTGGGCCTTGACCGTCTGGGCGACGTCGGAGTCGGGTGCGATCTCGACGACCTTGCCCCACTCGCGCTGGACGCCGGCCATGTCGGGCGGGTCCTGGTTCAGGTACAGGAAGCCGAGGTCGTAGTGGGCCTCGACGTTCTCGGGCTCGATGACGAGGACCGCCTCCCACTGCGTCTTCGCCGTCGCGAGGTCGCCGGTGTTGAAGGCGACCGCGCCGCTCGCGAGGAGGCCGCGGACGTCCTTCGGGTCGACCTCGAGCAGCTTGTCGATCCAGAGCTTCGCGTTGCCGAAGTCGCCGACGATGTAGTACTCGTCGGCGAGGCCCATCAGCGCCTCGGTGTCCTTCGGGTCGGCCTGGATCTGCTGCATCAGCGCGGCGACCGCGGCCTGGTCGAGGACCGGACCGGACGCCTGCGCCGACGGCTGCGGCGAGGCCTGCCCGGTGCCGCCGTTGACCGGCGTGCCCGGCAGGCCGTTGTTGTAGACGACGATGCCGACGACGACGGCGCCGACGACCGCGGCGGCGGCCGCGAGGCCCTTGATCAGGCCGCTGCGGTCCTTCTTCCCGATCGGCTGGCCGCCGGCGTGGAGGACGTTCGGGGTCGGGACGGCCTCGCGGTGGGCGGTCGGGGTGACCGCCGCGAGCATCGCCTCGAAGTCGTCGTCGGGGCCGGTCGCGGCGCCCGGGCTCGTCGCGGCGGCGCCGGCCGCGGTGGCGGCCTTGCCGGACCTGCCGTTCCGCTGGGGGTGAGGTTCCTGGCGGGCCGGAGGTGTCGCCGGCCCGCCAGGAACGACCGCCGACCGCGTCACCGCGGCCCCGAGGGCGGCGGGGTCCGGCAACGCGGAGGGGTCGATGAGGAGGGCGTAGGCCTCGTCCGCCTCGGCGGCCTGGCGGCGAGCCCAATCCTTGAGCTCGCGGGGCGCGTGCGCCAGGTAGGCGGTGACCGCGCGATGCGCGGCTTCCACATCTTCGGATGAAGCGGCCCGGGTCAGGCCGAGACGGCCGAGCAGCTCCTGCTCGGCCTGCTGTGGGGTGAGCGGCTGCCGGGTCGCGGTCATCGCCGGACCCGCACGCGCGCTCGCATGGTCCCTTCCATGAGATCGCCCTTTCCCTTCCGCACCGCCCTTCCGGGCCGGTGCCTTGACACCTGCCGTCATGGTGGCCGCCGACCGGGCGATCACCCATCCGGCAGGCGGCACATCTTTCCCGGGACCCGACAGGACAGGGGATAGAGGAGTGGACCGCTCCATGTATCGACCGGTACATGCGCGCGTGCGCAGGCTGCGCGGTGTTTGCCGGCGGAGCCCGCGGAGTCTCGTCGGGCCACCGGGAGAGCCGTAGCACAGCGGGACTGCTCCACGGATCCGGCTCCGGCCCGGTTCGAGCCCGTGCCGGCTCATGCGGCCATCAGCAGGACGGTATCGAGACGCGCCGGTGCCGGGACGCTCGCGCAGGGTGCCGGGTCCGCGCTAACGACCGCGTGGTGGACCGATGAGCCTGCGCCGCGGCGCGGCCCCGCCCGAGCCGGACGTTGCCGTGGAGGCTGCCGGGTGCGCCCCAGCGCTCGCTAACGACCTCGTGATGGCCCGATGAGACGCAGAGACGCGACCTGCTACGGACCGCCGGGACCGGGTCCGCCGCCGTACTTCCGGTCCCGGTGCTCCATGCCGTGGCACGTCAGCGTGCAGCTGCCGCCACTCGCATCCGGGGTCCATGCCAGGACCCCGTCCCGATCGGGCTGGACGTTCGGGGCGAAGTTCACGAGGCGCGCGTTGGCCGGCTGGCCGTCGGTGGCGTAGGTCGTGCCGTGGGTCCGGAAGTGGCACTCCGCGCAGATCGCGTTCCCCTGGCCGGCGCCGTCGGTGTCGATGTCGGTGCCGGCGCCGCCGGCCCGCCGCAGGCTCGTCATGTGCGAGGCGTGGCGGCTGAAGTTCGTCGCGTCGGAGCTGCCGTCGACGAACGGCTCCTCCGCGTGGCACATGTAGCAGAGCGCGAAGTCGTCGTCGACGTAGGCCTCGCCGGCCGGCTTGAGGAGCCGATCGCGGTAGTTATGGAGGAGGATCCCGCGGTTCGCGCTGGCGTGCGGCGCAAGATCCGAGCCGGGGGCCGGCGGCGTCGTCGCATCGAACCTCGCCGGGTCGCCATGGCAGTGGGTGCAGCGGATCGTGCTGCTCGTCGTGAAGTCCCACTGCTTGAAGGCCGACGTCCGGTCCAGGCTGTTGGCCATCGCGGTCGAGGTGTTCCGGCCGGCCCGCTCGATCGGGTGGTACGAGGCGTTGGCCGGGTTCAGCTCGACGCCCTTGTCCAGCGCGTATCGCGCCGGCGTGAACCCGGCGTTCGACGGCAGGACCGTGGACCCCGAGTGGCACTTGAGGCAGATCTCGTACTCGTAGGTCGGCTTCGAGCCGACGGCCCCGCCCAGGAACGTGTAGGTCGGCGCGGTCCCTGCCGCGCCGTTCGAGACCGAGACCCCCGAGACCGACGTCTGGCGCCCGGAGACCGTCCAGCCGTTCGGCGTCTCGACCGACGGGTCGGTCGATGCGATGTGCGGGTTGTGGCAGTCGCCGCAGGCACTGTGGCGGTTCGAGACGCCGCCGAACTCGTCGAGCGACGTCAGGACGTGGTCGGAGATCTCGAGCGCCGGGTGCTCGTAGTACTCGCGCGCCGCCGGGTCGTTCTCGGAGACCGCGTCGTCCGTCCGCGCCGCGTCGTACTGCGCCTTGACGTTCAGGTCGGAGCCGGTCCCCGCGTGGCAGGTGAAGCACATCGTGCTCTGCGGAGGGGCGTCGATGAGCAGGGCCGGCCCCTGGGCCGCGTGGGTGCTATGACAGCCCGCGCAGGTGTCCGAGACGAGCGAGGTGTCCGGGGCGTGGGGGTTCATGTCGCCGGGCCCGGCCGGAGCGGGCGAGGGTCCCTCACCGGTCGGGATCGCGACCGCGAGCTGGTAGCGGGGCTCGCCGCCAGCGCCGGCCGAGTCCTCGGCCCAGCCGGCGACGATGACGTCCGGTGGCGCGAGCGGGAAGTCGACGTCGCTCCAGCCGGCCGTCGCGGCGGTCGCGCCGGCCGGCGTCGGCCTGGTCGGGGGCCGCGCGCCCGGCGGGACTGGGACGTCGATGCCCCGCCGCTGGCCGGGCGAGAGTCGGGCCGGCCGTGCGGGGCCGATCTCGACGGACACGACGGCCGAGCCCGGGATCTCGCGGCCCGCGTCGACCAGCCGGAACTCGAAGGCGCTCTCGAACGGAGCGTCGTTCGTCACGCGGACGCTGAACTCGACCTCGGTCCGGCGGTCGCCGGGGATCCGCAGCGTCGGCGACCCGGCGCCGGCCGTGATCCGGAGCCCCGGCGCCGGCTGCTGGGTCGCCGTGTCGCGCTCGCCGATCCGCAGCTGGTTCGTCGCGATCGGCTCGCGGGCCGGCGCGACGACGACCCTGTCGCTCCCGGGGAGGGTGCGCCACTCTGACGCGAGGTAGAACTCGGACCCGACGGCCGCCTCGACCTCGCGCACCCGGACGAACGACCCCCTGCCGGCATACCGGTACTCGAGCTCCGGCACGATCGTCGTGGCGAGCGTGTCGGCGTTGCGGACCTGGAAGCGGATCCTGATCGTGTCGAGCGGCTGGATCCGTCCGAGCCTGGCATCGGTGCCGAGGTACGTCGGGCGGTCGGTCGTGCGGTCGAGGCGCGCGACGGTCGTCCGGGCCACGATCGTCTCCGGCGCGACGAGGACCGGGAGCGTGGCATCGCGGCTGACGCCGGCGGCATGGCGGAGGCGGGCGACGATCGCGGTGGCGACCGAGGGGTCCGCGCCGGCAGCGAGGGCCGGGGCGATGAGCACGGCCCGACGGGTCACCGTCGCTCCCGCGCGGAGGTCGCCGAGCGACCAGGTCACCGTCGCGCCCGACGCCGCGACCGTGCCGCCCCGCGGGTCGGCGACGGCCCAGCCGGCCGGGACGACGAGGGTGAGCCGGGCGTTCGCGACGGCCTTCGTCGACCGCGCAGTGGCCGTGACGACGAGTCGGCCGCCCGGATCGAGTCGGTGCCGCCCGGTCGCCGGAGCGGTCGAGGCGATCGAAACCCGGACCGATGGGTCGACCGGGACGGGGATCGCCGTGGGATCGGGCACCGGTGTCGGCGTCGGATCGGCGCTCGGGTCGGTCGTCGGATCCGGCGACGGCACGGGGGTCGGGCCGGGGGAGGGGACCGGGGAGCTGGTCGGGTCGGTCGACGGCGTCGGCGTCGGGTCGATCGCGCCGGCGGCCGGGATGACCGGGGTGAACGCGAGGGCGATGCCGACGACGACCAGGACCAGTCCGAAGATGGGTCCGGCGCGGTGAGCGAGGGGGCCGTTCGTCCGCATCAGTGGGTCTCTTCGGGTCCGAGGTCCCCGGCGGGCGCAGGCGGCGTCCGCCGGGAAGCCTCGGCTATCTCATGGGGCGCCAGGCGTCGGCAGCGGGCCGACGTAGTCGTTGACGAGCGTCGTGTCCGTCGGGTCGTGACAGGCCTGGCACGTCCCGCGGTTGTCGATCTTGAGGAGCCGGCTCGAATCGGAGGTGATCGCCACCGGCGTCGTCGACGGATCGTCCGGATACGGGAACGCGGTCGTGTTCGGGCCCGTCATGGCCGCGTTTCCGCCATGCGCGACGTGGCACGTCGTGCAGACGGTGTTGTACGACACGTTCTCCGAGGTCTGGTGCTGGAAGTGGTAGACGGCATCCGGGTCGCCGGTGATCGGGTCGACCCGTTCGCCGCCCCCGGACTTGTAGCGCGTATGGCAGGCGGTGCACCAGTTGAGCATCTGGAGGTTGAAGCTCGACGGCCGTCCGTTCGGCGCGTCGGATCCCCGGACCGTCGACGAGGTCGAGGCGGGGTTCCACGGCACGTACCGATGGAAGTAGTCGCCCTGCGTCTCGAGGTAGACGCCGCTGACCTGGTCGGCGTACAGGAGGAAGGACGCGTCGTTCCCCTGGGTGCCCTTGACCTGGATGACCGTGTAGTTCTTCGCGCGATACTGCATGCCGGGGGTCCCGGGATCGGTGTCGCCGCCGAGCGGCGTGTCGATGACGGGCTGGCCGGGCTCGGCGATCGCTGCGAAGCCCGCGCCGGTCGCTTCGGGGATCGGGTTGAGGATGCGGTACTGCCCGTTCCCGTGCGGGTTGTGGCAGGACGCGCATCCCAGCGAGACCGATGGCCCCGGTCCGGAACCATTCGCCCCGTTGCCCCAGGCGATGCCGGGCATGTCGATGCCGTTGCCGTCGGTGGCGACGGTGCTGGGGTCGTCGGCGATGGTGAGGTGGGCCGAGGTGACGGCCTCGCCGGCCGCCAGGACGCCGACCTTGGCATAGAAGTCGGCGAGTCCGGTGCCGAACCGCCGCCGAGCGGTGTTCGAGCTGTCGATCCGCGCCAGCCGGAAGCCGCCGTTGCGGAGCGCACCGAGGACGGTGGTCCCGCGGACTTCCGAGCCGGTGCCGATCGTGTACTGGACACCGGTCATGACGTCGACCGTGGAGCCGGTGCCGCCCGCCCCGTGGCAGGTCAGGCAGAGGGCCTCCTCGTCGGCGCCGTTGATGAGCATGGGGCCCTGTGCCGTGTGTGCCCGGTGGCACCCGGCGCAGCTGTCGGCGTTGATCCCCAGCGATCCGTCGTTGATCACGGCAACGTGGGGTCCGCCGTCAGCCAGGGCGGGGATCGCGGCAAGGAACAACCAGATGGCGGCCATGGTCGGCGTGAGGACCAGCAGCCCGACGCCGGCATCGCGGCCCCACCTGGGGGACCTGCCGCCGGAGCGATCAGGGGACGTCTTGGTCCGTTGCATCTGGACAGACCTGCCTATCCGGGTGATCGGAGGCCGCCCGAAGGACGACCTCCGATCGTCGCTGTCGGATCAGGGCACTCCCGGGGTCGGGAGCGGGCCGACGTAGTCGCCGCCCTCGGTCGTCTCTGTCGGATCGTGGCAAGCCTGGCAGGTGCCGCGGTTGTCGATCTTCAGGAGACGGCTGCTGGCGTGCTCCGTGCCGTCCGGATACGGGAAGGCCGAGCTGTAGACGCCGTCCATCGTGGCGTTGGAGCCGTGCCCGACGTGACAGACGTTGCAGGTCCGGTTGCCGCGGGTGGGATGGCGGTACGCGAAGGTCGCGTCGCCCGAGTCGGTGCTGTAGGGGCTGCCGATGACGGGGACCGTGCCCTCGGCCAGATAGCGGCTGTGGCACGTGGAGCACCAAGCGTTGATCTGGACGTTGAACACGGTGCCTCCGCCGGCCGTGCCATTGGGCGCGTCGTCGTTCGACACGACGGTGCATCCCAAGGGCTGGGTGTATTCTTTCGGGTCGCAGTCCGTGTCGACCGCGGTCGGGGACCACGGCACGTTCCGGCGGAAGTAGTCCCCGTCGGTCGCGTCGTAGCCTGCCGCGATGACCTCGCTGGCGAGCAGCACCGGGCCGGTCGTCGTGTCGTTTGCCACGAGCGCGGTCTGGATGACCGTGTAGTTGCGGGTGTCGCCATCCGGCGGCAGTGGGGCGTCGGTGACGTGGATGCCGCCGTCACGGGCGACCGTGCCGGTGAGCCCGGTCTGATCGGCCGTGATATCGAGGACCGGTCCGGACGAGCCGGCCGCGTAGACCTTGAAGTACGGGTAGACCACGCTGGAGATCGTGACCGTGCCGACCGACTCCACGATGTACGAGCCGTCGTAGCCGGTCCCGCCGGCGATCGTGACGTTGTCGCCACGGACGTAGCCGTGGCTCGTCGCCGTCACGAACCGGTCGCTGCTGGCGATCGTGTCGGTGACGGTGATCGTCGTGTTGAGGCCGCTGAAGTCGGCACCGGTCAGGTGCGGGATCGGGTTGAGGATGCGGTACTGCCCGTTCCCGTGCGGGTTGTGGCAGGACGCGCATCCCAGCGAGACCGATGGCCCCGGTCCGGAACCATTCGCCCCGTTGCCCCAGGCGATGCCGGGCATGTCGATGCCGTTGCCGTCGGTGGCGACGGTGCTGGGGTCGTCGGCGATGGTGAGGTGGGCCGAGGTGACGGCCTCGCCGGCCGCCAGGACGCCGACCTTGGCATAGAAGTCGGCGAGTCCGGTGCCGAACCGCCGCCGAGCGGTGTTCGAGCTGTCGATCCGCGCCAGCCGGAAGCCGCCGTTGCGGAGCGCACCGAGGACGGTGGTCCCGCGGACTTCCGAGCCGGTGCCGATCGTGTACTGGACACCGGTCATGACGTCGACCGTGGAGCCGGTGCCGCCCGCCCCGTGGCAGGTCAGGCAGAGGGCCTCCTCGTCGGCGCCGTTGATGAGCATGGGGCCCTGTGCCGTGTGTGCCCGGTGGCACCCGGCGCAGCTGTCGGCGTTGATCCCCAGCGATCCGTCGTTGATCACGGCAACGTGGGGTCCGCCGTCAGCCAGGGCGGGGATCGCGGCAAGGAACAGCCAAGTGGCACCGACTGCCATCAGCAGTGCCAAGCGCTTCACTGTCCTTACCTCCTTTCTCGCTGTCAGGCTGCGTGGATGGGTGGCCGGCCCAGCCGGCGGATCGACGTTGGACGGTCTGCCACCTCCCTCTCTCTGGCTGGGCCTCAGTAGCTCCAGATCTGGACCCGGTTGTTGGCCGTGTCCGCGACGTAGATGCGGCCGCGGTCGTCGACCGCGGCACCGACGGGGAATGCGAACTGGCCGTCGGCGGCACCACGGCCACCGACGAAGCCGACGTACTCGGGTGCCCGGTCGTCGGCATCGAGCGCCGCGCGGTACAGCACGACGCCATTGCCGGTGCTGTCGACGACGAAGACCCGGCCCCGGGAGTCGATCGCGAGGCCGCGCGGGAGGCCGAGCTTGCCTTCCCCGGCGCCTCGGCCGACCCGGGCGATCGTGTCGCCCGCCTGGTCGAAGACGAGCAGTCGGCCATTGTTCGAGTCGGTGACCCAGACGTTGCCAGCGTCGTCGACGGCGACCCCGTTGGGGAAGTCGAGGCCCGCGTCCGCGCCGATCGTCCGCAGCAGCTGGCCTGCGCGATCGAACACCTGGACCGTCTGGGCCGAACCGCTCAGGACGGTGACGTACAGGTTGCCTGCCCGGTCGAACGCGAGGCCCATCGGCTGCCATCCGGGCCTGGGCTCGGCCGGGCTGAACGGGCGCTGATACTGGCCGTCGCGGTCGAAGATGTGGATCGCGCCCGCCGGGCGGTCCGATACGTAGACCTCGGCCGTCAGCGGGTCGATCGCGACATAGACCGGCACGTGATCCGCGCCGTCGTCGGGCAGGGCCATCGTGCCGACGAGCGACCCGCCGCCGTCGAAGATCCGGACGGTGTAGTCGCCGCCGGTCTCCGCCACGTAGATCCGGTCGCCGGACGGCGTGACGGCGACGCCGGTCGGGCTCGATGCGCCATAGAGCGACGTCGAGTAGCCCGGCAGCTTCGCGTCGGGGATCGGCGGGATGATCGGCAGGGGCTGGCGGAAGAGCAGGTACCAGGTCGCGAGGAGGACGAGCAGCGCGAGCAGCGCGAGCAGGAAGAAGAGGAGGAACGCGCGCCGGCGGCGCCGCTTCCTGTCCTCGGGTGTCTCCTCGACTGGGACCGGGGGCTCCTCGGCGACGGGGACGTCGGGCGCGATCGCCGCGCCGGTCATCGGGGACGCGGTCATGTCAGCCATTCCCTCCTTCGACCTCGCCCGGGGCCGGCAGCTCGGGGAGCGGGCTGGCCGCCGGGGCGGGGGACGCGTCGGTCGTCGGGTTCGTGACCCGCTCGAGGCCCATCACCGCAGACGAGTCGGCCGGGTCGATCGCGAGCGCCTTCTGGTACCACTCGGCCGCCGCCGCGAGGTCGCCCTCGTTCTCGTAGATGAGCCCGAGCCCGATCGCGGCGTCGAGCGCCACGGGGCCGTCGGCGATGGCGAGCAGGCGGGTCCTGGCCTGCTCGGTCTCGCCGGCCGAGAGCTCGGCCATCGCGTTCGCCCACTCGCCGTGGGCGGCGTCGCCCTTGTCGGCGTAGGCGGCCGCGAGGGTCACATACGGCTCGCTCCAGCCGAGCGGGACGAATGCGATCGCCCGCTTCGCGGTCTCGATCGCCTTGTCGGGCTCGCCGGCGGCGAGGTACGCCGCGGCGAGGAGGTTGAGCGAGTCGGCGTCGGCTCGCTTGATGGCGACCGCGGCCTCGAGATGGGTCACCGCCTCGTCGACCTTGCCCTGCTCGAGGGCGATCGAACCGAGCCCGTAGTACGCGGCATTGAGGATCGGGTCGATGTGGGCCATCTCGCCCTGCTTGGCGATGTCCACGACGACCTGATAGTCGGCGGCCGCCTTGTCGAGCTCGCCCAGGCCCTGGTAGGCATTGGCGCGCCCGAAGTGGGCGAGCTCCTGCTCCTGGCCGGTCTCGAGGATGGCGTCGTACTGGAGGATCGCGTCCTCGTAGCGGCCGTTGACCGTGTAGAGGTCGGCCAGCCGGCCGCGTGCGGCGATGTCGGCCGGGTCGGCCTGGACGGCCGCCTCGGCGGCCGCGAGCTGGCGGTCGACGATCGGCGCCGCGGGCGGGCGCCAGCGGTCGATCATGTAGAACCCGAAGAAGGCGATCGCCCCGACGACCAGGATCACCGCGAGACGCTTGATCCAGCGGTCCATCTGGCGGTCGCTGAGCGCGGTCAGGGACGTGACCCGGAACATGCTCTTCACCCAATAGCCCGATGACAGCCGACCGCACCGTGCGGCCGAACATGGCAATCGTGACTTCGGGGGGGCCGTCCACCAACCTGCCGGGAGATACATCGTGGATACAGTCGACCGGGCGCAACGGCCCGCTCGGCCTGTATCGGATGGCCCCCGTTACCGCTCCCGCGTACGCGCGCGAGGGCCGGCGGGTCCGCGGGTCACGCGGGTGCGGCGGCGCCGTCGGTCCGGTGGGTCCGGCGATCCCGCCGATCCGGTCGGTCAGCCGTCCTCGCCCGGGGCGTGGCCGATGTCGCCGGGGACCTCGACCTCGACCCCGCCGTCGACCGGGCGGGTGGGGAGCCGGACGAGCGGCAGCTTCGGCGGGCCGTACTGGACGGCCCCCCCGACGTCGAAGGCCGCGTCGTGGCACTGGCACAGGAAGAGATCCTTGCCGTCGTCCCAGTCGTAGGCGCAGCGCTGGTGGGTGCAGTGCGGGTCGTAGACGACGAGCGAGTCGTCGGCGCCCTTGACGACGTAGAGGACGCCCTCGGCCGCGGTGCCGTCGACCTTGGTGCCGCTGAAGGGCAGCTGGGCCGGGACGCCGGGCTCGAGCGCCGCCGGGTCGACCTCGAGCACCGCCCAGTAAGGCGGCGGCGGCTCGCAGCCGGCGACGAACGTCGCGACCGTCCCGCCGGCGACGGTCAGGCCGATGACCTGGAGCGCCCGGCGGCGGCAGATCGGCGTGGCGAGCAGGCTCGCCGGCTCGGCGCGCACGACGACATCGGCGGGCACGGCGACATCGGCGGGCACGGCGACATCGGCGGGCACGGCGACATCGGCGGGGGAGCTCGCCCGTTCCACGACCATGACTCAGGCGATGCTACCCGACGCGGGGAGCGGCTGGGGCGTGCCGACGGGGGCCGTCGCGGGGTCGGTCGCATCGGCGTCGTCCGACACGATGGGGACGGCGACCGGCGCCGCCACCGCGGGGTCCGTCGCATCACCGCCGTCGGTGCCGTCGGCGCGAGCGGCGCCCTGCCGGTGCCGGACCCGTCGACCGGTGAAGGCCGCGATCCGCGCGACGAGGTCGGCCGGTCGAGCCGGGAACGTCTCCCGCCGGAAGGCGTGGCTCTCGGTCGAGTCGAGGTCGACGTCGATGATCGTGGGGCAGCTCGTTCGGGCCATCAGCTGGTCCGGGGTCAGCGGGCCGCCGGCCTCGAGGACGATGACGTCGGGGGTCGAGCCGAGGGCCGCCTCGAGCTCCGGGGCGCTCATGAGGTCGGCCATGACGACCTGGAGCGAGCGATCCTCGCCCAGCATCCGAGCCAGGCCCTCGCCGAGGATCGCGTGGTGGTAGGCGACGAGCACCTTCGTTCGGTGATGCGCCATGCCGACTGCGCTCCGGTGCGTGCGAGCGTGCCCACTCGCATCCGCCGTGCCGGTCGCCCGGGACGGCGAGACGGACCCCCATGGCCGTCCTGCGCCGGATGATGGGCCTGTCCGGGCGTCCGGCCCATCCGTCGAGCGGCACAGATCCGCCGAAGCCATCTGTATCCCACGGTATGCCTCG
>CAZABC010000008.1:0-44538 GCA_964483405.1 uncultured Anaerolineaceae bacterium | reverse complement strand
ACTTCTGCGTCTGATGCAAGTCGGCATGGTCCGCCGCCCCTCCCGCCCCGCGCCCCACGGCCCGCGCCGCGCCCCGCGCCCCCGCGCCCCCGCGCCGCGCCTCGGACGACCTACCCGTCCGGGTCGTGCGTCACGTAGCCCTGGCGGACCGCGTAGGCGGCGGCCTGGACGCGGTTGGTGAGGTGGAGCTTCTCGAGGGCGTTGTGGACGTGGTTCTTGACCGTGCCCTCGGTGATGACGAGCCGGGCGGCGATCTCCTTGTTCGAGAGGCCGTCCGCGACGAGCTCGAGGATCTCCTGCTCGCGCCGGGTGAGCTGGCCCTCGCCGGAACCGCCGGAACCGCCGGAACCGCCGTGGCCGCCGGGGCCGGCCCCCCCGCCGCCACCCGCCCCGCCGGCACCCCCGCCGGCCGACCCCGCACCCCCGCCGGGACCGCCGCCGCCCCCGCCCGGTCCGCCGGCCCGCCGGCCAAACGGCACGCCGCCGTGGCGCAGCGCGGCGAGCAGCTTGCCGGCGATCGCCGGCGCGATCGGCGCCTCGCCGCGCATCACCCCCCGCAGGTCGTCGAACAGCTGCTCGGGCCGGACGTTCTTGAGGAGGTATCCGTTCGCACCGGCCTTGATCGACTCGAACAGGTCGTCGTCGTCCTCGGAGATCGTGAGCATGACGATCCGGGTCTCGATGCCGGCGGCCCGGATCGCCCGGACCCCGTCCACCCCGTCGGCGCCGGGCATGTTGACGTCCATGACGATGAGGTCTGGCCGGAGCGTCCTCGCCTTCTCGAACGCGTCGCGACCGTCCTCGGCCTCGCCGACCACGGTCATGTCGAGCTGGGCGTTGATCAGGCTCGCGAGCGCTCGGCGGAAGAGCGCCTGGTCATCGACCAGGAGGACGCGCAGGCGCGGCGGCAGATGCGTCGACCCCTGGGGCGCGGCCGGGTCCGGCGGCTGGTTCGACACGTCCCTCCTCGGTGGCGAGCCGGACGACGATCCGCGTCCCGTGGCCGGGCTCGCTGTGGACCTCCATCGTGCCACCGATGTGCTCGACCCGCTCGCGCATCGAGGCCATCCCGAACCCGCCCTCGAGGGAGGCGGCGACCTCGCCAGCGTGGAACCCGACGCCGTCGTCCTCGACCTCGAGGACCGGCGCCGGACCCGTGCAGTCGAGCCGGACGATGACGTGCCGGGCGTTCGCGTGCTTGCGGACGTTCGTCAGCGCCTCCTGCACGACCCGCAGGAGCTGGACCTCGGCCCGCGGGGTGAGCGCGTCGCGTGTCCGCCCGCCGCAGACGAGCTCGGCCGAGATCCCGGTCTGGCGGCCGTACTTCACGAGGTACTCGCGGAGCGAGCCCTCGAAGCCGGTGTCGGACCCGATGGTCTCGCGCAGGCCGAGGATCGCCTCGCGGACGTCGCGGTAGGCCTCGTCGGCGGTCTCGGCGATGTCGGAGATCTCGGGCACGAGGGCCCGGCCGCCGTTGGTGGCCGCGACCGTCTCGAGGGCCCGCAGCCGGAGGTGGATGACGCCGAGGACCTGGGCGAGGCTGTCGTGGAGCTCGCGGGCGATCCGGTCGCGCTCCGAGAGGATCGTGTACTGCTGCTCGGCGTCGTGGAGGCGGGCGGTCCGGACGGCGATCGCGGCCATGTCGGCGAGGGCGCCGAGAAGGTCGCGGTCGTTCGCCGTGAAGCTATCGCCGTCCTGGCGGACGACGCAGAGCTCGCCGAGGAGCCCGTCGGGGCCGCGCATCGGCCGGGCCATCCAGCGGACCCCGGGGACCTCCGGCTGGATCGGGCAGCCCGGCGTGTGCTCGTGCTGGGCGGGCCCGTCCGGATGGGCGAGGAGGCACAGGCTGCCGTCGTCGGCGAGCGCGATTCGCTCGGCCCCCGCGCGACCCTCGGCCCCGGCGCGACCCTCGGCCCGCAGGATCGCCCGCTCGTCGGCCATGCAGACGACCGCCCGGTCGGCGCCGAGGAGCTCGCGGGCGTGGTGCGAGATCGTGTCGAGCGTCTCGTGGAGGTCGGCCCGGCCGGTGAGCTGGAGGGCGACCTCGTAGAGCGCGGCCCGCTCCCGCTCACGGCGGCGGATGTCGGCCACGTTGCGGGCGAGCTGGATGGCGGTCGCGATCTCACCGGCGATGTCGGCGAGCGCGGCGTCGGAGATGGCCGGCCGGACCGGCGGATGGAACGCCAGGCGCAGCCGCCCGACCGCCTCGCCGCCGCGGACGAGCGGCAGGTCGAGGAGGCCGGTGTCGATCGTCATCCGGGTGGTCCAGGCGACCTCGGTCGGTCCCGGACCGGCGACCTCGTCGAGGATCGGACCGAGCCAGGCGAGGCCGTCCGGGAGCGCGGGCGGCTCGTGGCGGACGATCGGGCCGTCGGGACCCTCGACCCGGATCGACCCCGCGAGCGCGCCGGTCTGCTCGGTCATCCGCTCGAGCGCCTGGTCGATGAGCTCCGGCAGCGACAGGGCACCGGTGACCGCGGTCGTGACGGCATGGGTCGCCACGAGGTCGGTGTTCTGGCTGACGAGCTGCCGCTGCGCCCGGTCGAGGAAGTAGGCCATCGCGATCGCGAACAGCAGGACCGCGCCGGCCATGAGCGTCGCCGCCACGAGGTGGGCGGTGTCGCCGCTGTAGGCCTCGTCGAGGATGAGGAAGCGGAGGACCTCGAACGCCCACACGAAGGCGACCGGGAGGACGATCCCGATCCACCGGAGACGGTCGAGGTCCCTGGCGCCCCTAGGCTCGCGGGACGACGGGCTGGGCTGATCCATTAGCGCCATGGTGCGCGAATACGCATGCGCGCACACGGGCCTATCGGCCCCCCGGGACGGGACGCGAAGGTCGAGCCGCTCGGGCCGAGCGACCCGGTGCGCCGGGACACCGGGTGCTGGGTCGCGAGTGCTCGGTGGGCGCTAGGCCGGCGGCGCCCCTCCACCGCGTCGGCCGAGCGCGCCGACGAGCAGGACGACGCCGAGGCCGATGAGCAGCACCGGCCAGTACTGGCCGAGGTTCACGTCGGGCAGGTACTGGTCGAGCAGGAACCACAGGCCGAGGACGATGAGGATCCCGCCGAAGACGAGCGCGCCGTTCCGGTCGCGCTCCGCGCGCCGGGCCGCCCTGGCCGCACGCCGCGAGGCGTAGACCTCGTCCGGGGGTACCCAGGCGGTCGCGTTCGGCGGGGGTGTCCCCGCGCCCCCGGTCGCGCCGGGCTCGCCGACGGGCGTCCAGTCGGCCGCCGTCGCGGGCTCGCCCGCGGCGGTCGCGCCGTACCCGCCGGCCCCGGCCGCATCGGCAGCACCGGCGACACCGGCCGCACCGGCGGCCGTCGGCGGCTGCCAGCCACCCATCGCGTCGGGCCCCGGCGGCGGTGCGGGCCGCCAGCCGGCCGATCCCGGCGCGGGCTGCTCGGGGACGACGATCCACATGACGACGTACAGCAGGAAGAGCACGCCGCCCGAGAGGATCGTCACGAGCGCCCAGGCGATGCGGATGAGCGAGGGGTCGATGTCGAACCGCTCGGCGAGGCCGCCGCAGACCCCGCCGATGACGCGATCGTCGACGGAGCGGTAGAGCCGGTCGTTCATTTGCAGCCGTCCTCCGGGTCGATGGCGATGCTGCCGGCCACGGCCGACACCGACAGGCTGATCCGGGCGGTCGCGGTGGCCCAGCCAGGCGACTCCCAGACGTTCTCGGTGACCTCGACCAGCCCGGCGTTCTCGAAGTCGAAGCTCGCCGTGATGTTGTCGTTCGTCGTCACCCGCCAGGCGGTGCCGGGCGCGGCGCACAGCTCGGCGGATCCGGCGTTGACGCTGACCTCGCCGTCGATCGTCGCGGCCGGCAGATCGAGCGAGGCCGAGCCCGCGTTGACGTCGACCGCGATCGAGCCGACGGTCGCCCCGGTCAGGTCGGCCGAGCCGTCGCCGGCGTTGACCGTGAGGCGGAGCGCCGTCAGGTCGGCGCCGGCGAGATCGAGGGTCGCGCTGCCGGCGTTGACCCGGGCCGCCAGGTCGAGGGTCGGCCCGGTCGGCAGCGTGACCTCCCATCGCGATCGCTCGCGGAAGAGGTCGCCCTCCGGGGTCTCGTCGCGGACGCTCAGCCGATCGGCGGCGGCGTCGATCGTCGGCGCGCGGCCCTCGTCGGCGGTCCCCGCGACGGTCCAGCCGGTCCCGGCGGCGGTCAGGACGGTCATGTCGCCGCAGTCCATCGCGAGGTCGACGGTCGCGCTCGATCCCGACAGGTCGCCGTCGCGGGTGGGAAAGGCGGTCGTCGCCGTGTCGCCGACGCAGCCGACGCCGAGGTTCGGCAGGCCGCTCAGCCCGCCGGCGAGGAGGCCGCCGAACATCAGGCCGAAGGTGGTCGCGACGATCAGCCCGCCGAGGGCAGCCGCCCTGGTCCGGGCCAGGACGATGCCGACGCCGATGCCGACGAGGATGAGCGGCCACAGCCGCCACCAGTCGAAGTCGCCGGCGATCCAGCCCTGGTCGACCGCGAGCGGGATCGCCCCGAGCAGGATGAGGAAGATGCCCCAGTTCAGGAGCCCGCGGTCGATGCGCATCGGGTCGGTCGGCCTCCAGCCTCCACGTCGGCCCCTCGCGGGCGCCATGAGCGGCCGGTGGCGGGGGTGCGGTGGGGCCAGCATCGCCGGTCCGGTCGGCCGCCGCATCGGCCGAATGTCGCATCGGGTCACGAACGACCGGGCGAACCGGCCCCCGGTCGGCCCCCGGGCGAGCCCCGGGCGGCCCCCGGGCCGCCCCCCGGGCCGCCCCGGCCGGGACGACGCGGCCGCCCGTGCCGATCGGCCCTCTGCTAGCCTCGCTCGCGAAGCCGGTCGCCGGCGCCCAGCCGGACGCCGTCATCGAAGAGGAGGCCGCGGTCGTGGCACCGCACCACCCGGTCCGCGCCGTGGTGTTCGACCTCGACGGCGTGATCGTCGACACCGAGCCATGGTGGGAGGACGCCCGCCGCGGGGTGGCCGAGGCCGCCGGCGCCACCTGGACCGCCGCCGACGAAGCCGCGATCAAGGGCACCAACAGCCCCGAGTGGGCGGCGCTGCTGGCCGCCCACATCGCGACCCGGGTCGGCCGGGGTTCGCCGGAGGTCGCCGGCCCCGACGCACCGGCCGTCGAGTGGGCCGTCGTGGACGCGATCGTCGCCCGCTACCGGTCCGAGCGCCCGCCCATCATCGAAGCCGGGGTCCGCGCTGCTCGGCGCCTGGCCACGACGCATCCGCTCGCCGTCGCGTCGTCGGCGCACCCCGCGGTCATCGCCGCCGCCCTGGCGGCGACCGCGCTGACGGCGGTGTTCCGCGAGGTCGTCTCGGCCGACGAGGTCGGCCGCGGCAAGCCGGCCCCCGACGTCTACCTCGAGGCGGCCCGGCGGCTCGGGGTCCCGCCCGCGGCGTGCCTGGTCATCGAGGACTCGGCGCCGGGCGTGCGGGCCGGGCGAGCCGCCGGGATGCGGGTCGTGCTCGTGCCCGCCGCCGGGCATCCACCCGCGCCCGGGGCGGAGGCGGAGTCGACGCTGGTCCTCGGGAGCCTCGACGAGCTCGACGGTCCCTGCCTCGCCGCGCTCGAGGCGGGCGATCCGGCGTAGGTGGTCGCCGGGCGTACCATCGTCGCGATGCGACGCGATCCCGACCCCGCCCCCGGGGCGGACCCCCTCGAGCCACCGGAGGCGCCCGTCCCGCCGTGGCGCCGGGGGATCCGGTACTGGGCGACCAAGGCGGTCGTCCACGTCGGCGTCCGCTGCCTCGTCCGGCTCCGGGTCGAGGGTCTCGAGCTCCTGCCGCCCGGCCCGTCGCTCCTCTGCGCGAACCACCAGAGCTGGGCCGACCCGATCGTGGCCCTGGCGGCCCTGCCGGGACGACCGCGGCTGTTCTTCTTCGGCCCGAAGGAGGAGGACATGACGGCCGGCGGCCGCAACCGGCTCATGCTCTGGACGGGCACCGCGGTCCCGTTCAAGCCCGCCAAGTCGGACCTGCGGGAGACGGCGCGGCGGGTCGCCGCGGTGTTCGACGCCGGGCACCGGCTCCTGATCTTCGGCGAGGGCCGGATCCACGCCAGAGAAGGGGAGCTGCTCCCGCTCCAGGACGGCGCCGTCTGGCTCGCGACGCGCTCGAAGGTGCCGATCGTGCCGGTCGCGATCGTCGGGACGAGCTGGCTCGGCTTCGGTCGGACGATCCGCGTCCGGATCGGCGAGCCGATCGCGACCGAGGGCCGGGGCGGGCGCGAGGGGCTCGAGGCGCTGACCGTCGAAACCTGGTGCGCCCTCTACCGGCTCTCGCAGGGCGCACCGGAGAAGGCGCCCCCGGGACGGCTCGGGCGCTGGCTGACCGAGGCCTTCAACGACTGGCCGGAGGGCGAGCGACCCGCCGAGACCCCCGGCGCGGTCGGTCCGGCTGTGCGGGCCGGGGGCATGGCTCCGGATGCCGATGACGTGCCGGTCGAGGGGCCCCACGGACCCTGTCCGCCGGCGTAGCGCCGGCGCGAGGCGGGTCCGCCGCCGGCGTGGGCTCTGGCATACTGACCGGCGACCCGTACCGCCAAGGAGGACCCGTGGGAGCCACCGGCCTTGCCGCCGACCCGAAGGAGTACCGGTCGCGCCTCGCCGAACAGGAGGACGCCCAGCTCGACGCCTGGGCCCAGGAGCTCATGCGCGACATGGCGATCCGGCGCGGGGTCGTCCGCGTCGTCGCGGACTTCCGCAGGGCGACGAAGCTCAGCGAGCTCGAATTCGAACGGGTGTTCGCATCCGGCGGTGGCCCGCCGGCGATGATCGGGCGCGACGCGGACGGCCGGCTGATCGTCCCGGCGGTCACGCTCTACGCCCTCGTCCCGGGTCTCCGGGCCCGCGTCCCCGACGCCCGCGACCGGGTCATCGAGTACCTGGTCGAGAACTTCCACGACTTCGTCTACGCCTGACGGCGGCGGGGTGGGGGAGGCGTCCCGCCCGAGCGCCCCGACGTCCCAGCCGAGCGTCTCGCGGCGGGTCGTCGGCCTCGTCCGGGTCGTCCACCCGTTCCCGTCGATCCTCGACGGGCTCGCCGTCCTCGCGATCGCCCTCGTCGGCGGCGCCGACCCGGCGACCGCCCTCCGCCTCGGTGTCGCGATGACGGCGTTCCAGTTCGCGATCGGGGCGACCAACGACCTCGTCGACGCCCCGGCCGACGCGATCGCGAAGCCCTCGAAGCCGATCCCGGTCGGGCTCGTCCGGCCTGCCGCGGCGGCCGCGATCGTCGTCGCCGGGCTGGCGATCGGCACCCTCCTGACCGTCCCGTCGGGTCTCGCGACGCTCGTGGTGGCGGCGCTCGGGACCGGCACGGGGCTCGCCTACGACCGCTGGCTCAAGGCGACCCCCTGGGCGCCCCTCGCCTACGCGGTCGCCATCCCGCTGCTGCCCGTCTACGCGTGGCTCGGGGCGACCGGGACCCTGCCGTCGTCGTTCCTCGTCCTCGTCCCGATCGCGGCCCTGGCGGGGGCGACGCTCGCCCTCGCGAACACGCTCGTCGACGTCGAGCGTGACGCGGCGACCGGGCACCGGACGCTCGCCGTCGTCCTCGGCCGGGGTCGGGCTTGGACGCTGCTCGCCGTCGGCTGGGCGGTCGTCGCGGCCGTCGTCGTCGGGACCGCCGTCGGCGCGATCGGCCGCGACCCCGGCCGCCTCGGCGGGGTCGCCCCGGTCGCCGTCGCGCTCCTTGCCGGCGGGCTCGTCGTCGGGACGGTCGGGGTCGCGCTCGGCCGCTCGGACCGCCCGGCCCGGAGGGGCCGTGGCTGGGAGCTGCTCGGGACCGGGACCGTGGCCCTGGGCGTCGGCTGGCTGCTCGCCATCGGCGGCTGAGCGGCACCCCGGCGCGGCACCCCGGCGCGTCGCCGCACCGGACCCTCGGCCACCGGGCGGCGGGACCTTCGGCCGCCTAACGACCCTGCCCTTCCGTCGTTGTCCTGTGCGAGACTACCGACCCGACCGCCACCGCCGACCCGAACCGACCCACCCACGGAGGCTCCCATCATGCGACGGATCCGAGGCATCCTCATCGCGCTGGTCGCACTCGCCCTCTCGGCTGGCGCCGTCTTCGCCGCCCGAGCGCTGCCGGAGGCCGCGTCCGGGGGCCTCGATCGTGCCGCCGACGCGAGCGGGCGGACCGTTCCCGCGAACCTGCCCGCGCCGCCCGCCGAGGAGGAGCCGGAGGCCGACGTCGATGACGACACCGACGTCGATGACGAGGTCGACACCGACGTCGACGCCGACGAGGACTCCGCCGCCGAGGGCGAGCACGGCGCGATGGTCTCCGAGGCCGCCGAGGGCGAGACCCCTGCCGGCTGGGCGAACCACGGCGCCTACGTCTCGGCCGTCGCCCGGGGCCTGGCCGAGGTCGGCGAGCCCGCGTCGGACGAGGTCGTCGCCGCCGGCGGCCGGGCGCAGAACCCCAAGCCCGAGGGAGCCGGCAAGCCCGAGGGAGCCGGCAAGCCCGAGGGAGCCGGCAAGCCCGACAAGACCAAGCCCTGACCCCAGGTCCGGGCCGGCCGCGATCCGCCCCGGAGACCCCCGAGACGCAGAACGCCGGCGCCATCGGCGCCGGCGTTCGAGTGCCCGGGGGAGGGAAGCCTACTGCTCGCGGGGCTCGGCGCTCCGGACCATCGCGATCGCGTTCTCCAGCCGGAGCTTCGCGATCGTCAGGTACTTGGCGAGGTTGGCCCGGTCGACCGAGCTGATCGCGTCGACCGCCCCCTCGTTCCGGAGGACGTCGTGGAGCGACTCGATCGCCTCGGCGAGCGACTGCTTCGCGGCGACGAGCGAGTCGTCGCCGATCGGCCCGGCGGTCCGCGGCGTCCCGGTCCAGGCGGCGGCCGCCTCGGCCGCGACGTCGTCGGCGCCGGCATCTGCGTCGAGACCGAGCGTCGCGGTCTCGGCCTCGACTTCGAGCGGCGCCTTCCGGCGACGGCCCTCGATGCGCTCCTTGAGCTTGACCAGCGACAGCTCGCCGCTGGCGACCTGGGCGGCGAGTCGGCGGCGCTTCCGCGGGTCCTCGACCTTCATCAGCTCGTAGGCGTGGGAGAGGGTGTCTTTGCGCACGGACACCAGCTGCTTGACCTCGTCCGGCGCGTCGGCCAGGCGGAGCCGGTTCTCGAGATAGCCCTTGTCCTTGCCGAGCTTCTGGGCGAGTCGGCGGACGCTGTACCCGTGGTCCCTGATCATCCGGTCGTACATCACCGCTTCGTCGAGCGGCGAGAGATCCTCGCGCTGGAGGTTCTCGATGATCGAGATCTCGAGCGCCGTGTCGTCGTCGATCTCGTCGATGAGCGCGGGGATCGTGTCGACGCCGGCGACCCGCGACGCGCGCCAGCGGCGCTCGCCGGCGATCAGCTGGTAGCGCGCGGGGCCGACCGGTCGAACCAGGATCGGCTGGAGGACGCCGTGCTCCCGGATCGACGCCGCGAGGTCCGCCAGCGCGGCCTCGTCGATCTCGAGCCGCGGGTTCTCCGGGTTCGGCTCGATCCGGTCGATCGGGATGACGCGGACGCCCTGCGACCGGCCGGTCGCCTCGGGCGAGAGGAGGCTCAGGATCGCGGGCGGGAGCTCACGGTCCTCGGACAGCCGCCGCGCGGCGGCGGCGCGGAAATCAGGCCTGGCCAAGTTCGATCACCTCCCGGGCGAGCTCGCGGTACGCCCGTGCCGCCTCGGAGTGGCTGGCGTACGTCGTGATCGGTCGACCGGCGAGTGGCGCCTCGCCGAGCTTGACGGTCGTTCGGACGATCGTGTCGAATACGTGGTGGTCGCCGATGATGCGGAGCTCGTCGAGCATATCGCGAGCGAGGTTCGTCCGACCGTCGTAGAACGTCGGCAGCAGACCGAGGATCCGCAGGTCCCGGTTGAGCTTGAGCCTGATCGTGTTGATCACCTTGACGAGGTTCGTCAGGCCCTTCATCGCGTAGTACTGCGTCTGGACCGGGATGATGACCCCGTTGGCGGCGGTGAGGCCGTTGACCGTCAGCAGCCCGAGGTTCGGCGGGCAGTCGATGAGGATGTAGTCGTAGGACTCCTCGGCGCCGCCCGACAGCGCGTCGCGGAGCACCGTCTCGCGACCGAGCATCGTGAACAGCTCGCCCTCGGTCGACGCGAGGTCGATCGTCGCCGGCGCGACGTCGACGCGCTCGGTCTCCGTCGGGTGGATGACGTCGGCGAGCGACGAGCGCCCGTCGGACAGGACGTCGGCCATGGAGCGCTCGACGGTGTTCGGGTTGACGCCGAGGCCCGCCGTCAGGTTCGCCTGCGGGTCCATGTCGATGCACAGGACGCGGTAGCCGTTTTCGGCGAGCGCGCCGGCGAGGTTGATCGCGGTCGTCGTCTTGCCGACACCGCCCTTCTGGTTGGCGATCGCGATGACGATCGACACGGTTTCGCACCTCGATCCTGGCGACAGCGTGACTGGAACGATCGCTCCGGCTCCGACGGACGGCGCGTGGCGGGCGCCAATCCTACCGCAGGTGCCATCGGACTGACAGCCCGGGTTATCCACAGCCGACGCGAGTTGTGCACGAAACCTGTGGATAGTCGTCGAGCCCCGGGCGGTGGCCCGGGAGCCCTCCGGAGCGCCCGCGTCCCTGCCGGGCGGACCGGCGCGATGACCTCCGGCCCTCGCCGGTCCGGCCGACGGACACGGGGGAGGGATGGCGGACCTGCCTATGATGGAAGCCGACCAGGGATGTGTCCTTGCGCAAAGACGTTCGCCGCCCGGCGACGTCCGCCGCTCGGCGCCGACCGGGGTCACCATCGCCGCGGCAAGGAAGGAGCCCCAGCCCGTGCCCACGAGCAACGACGATCGGATCGCCCGGCTCCAGCGGATGCGCGGCGAGGCCCAGCTCGGCGGCGGCCCGGTCCGGATCGAGCGCCAGCATGCCTGGGGCAAGCTGACCGCGCGTGAGCGGATCGACCTGCTGCTCGACCCGGGCTCGTTCCAGGAGCTCGACGCGTTCGTCGTCCATCGGGCGAAGGAGTTCGGGCTCGACAAGCAGCACTTCCTCGGCGACGGCGTCGTCACCGGCCACGGCACGATCGACGGCCGCCTCGTCTTCGTCTTCAGCCAGGACTTCACCGTCTTCGGCGGGTCGCTGTCCGAGACGTACGCCGACAAGATCTGCAAGATCATGGACCTGGCGATGAAGGTCGGCGCCCCGGTCATCGGGCTCAACGACTCCGGCGGCGCGCGCATCCAGGAGGGCGTCGCGTCGCTCGCCGGCTATGCCTGGATCTTCACCCGCAACGTCCTCGCCTCGGGCGTCGTCCCCCAGATCTCGGTGATCATGGGTCCGTGCGCCGGCGGTGCCGTCTACTCGCCCGCCATCACCGACTTCACGATCATGGTCGAGGGCACGAGCTACATGTTCGTGACCGGTCCGAACGTCGTGAAGACGGTGACCCACGAGGAGGTCGATTCGGAGTACCTCGGCGGCGCGACGACGCACACGACCAAGAGCGGCGTCGCCCACATCGCCGCGCGGGACGAGGCTGAGAGCCTCGACTACGTCCGACGACTGCTGTCGCATCTCCCGCAGAACAACCTCGAGGATCCACCGATCGTCGAGTGCCGGGACCCGGCGGACCGGATGGATCCCGAGCTCGACCGCATCGTGCCCGACGACCCGCAGAAGCCGTACGACATGAAGGACGTGATCCGCCATGTCGTCGACGATGGCGACTTCCTCGAGATCCAGCCCGGCTGGGCAGCGAACCTCATCGTCGGCTTCGCCCGTCTCGGGGGCCGGAGCGTCGGGATCGTCGCCCAGCAGCCGGCGATCCTCGCCGGCGCCCTCGACATCGACTCGTCGGTCAAGGGCGCCCGGTTCGTCCGGACCTGCGACGCGTTCAACGTCCCGCTCGTCACGTTCGTCGACGTGCCCGGCTTCATGCCCGGCGTCAACCAGGAGCACGGCGGGATCATCCGCCACGGAGCGAAGCTGCTCTACGCGTACTGCGAGGCGACCGTCCCGAAGCTCGCCGTCATCACCCGCAAGGCGTACGGCGGGGCGTACGACGTCATGAGCAGCAAGCATGTCCGCGGCGACCTGAACTTCGCCTGGCCGACGGCCGAGATCGCGGTGATGGGAGCCGCCGGCGCGGTGAACATCATCTTCAAGGACGCCATCACCAAGGCCGACGACCCGGCCGCCGAGCAGGACCGGCTCGTCGCCGAGTACGAGGCAGAGTTCGCCAATCCGTACATCGCCGCCGGCCGCGGCTACATCGACGAGGTGATCCTCCCGTCCGAGACGCGCCCGCGCCTCATCCGCGGCCTCGAGGTCCTCGCCGACAAGAAGGACACGAACCCACCGAAGAAGCATGGCAACATCCCGCTCTGACCAGCGACCCGCCGTGACCGGCGCGACGCGGGCGCGGTACGAGCCGCGGACGTCTTTGCGCAAAGACGCCCGAGCGGGTTCCGGCCGATGACCGACCGCCGCCCCTTCGACCGCGTGCTCGTCGCCAACCGCGGCGAGATCGCGGTCCGGATCATCCGGGCCTGCCACGAGCTGGGGATGGAGGCGGTCGCGGTCTACAGCGACTCGGACACGGAGGCGACCCATGTCCGGCTCGCCGATGTCGCCGTCCGGATCGGCCCGCCGGCGCCGACCGAGAGCTACTTACGGATCGACCGGGTCGTCGAGGCCGCCCTCGCGACGGGCGCCAGGGCCGTCCACCCGGGCTATGGCTTCCTGGCCGAGCGAGCCGCATTCGCGAAGGCCTGCGAGGACGCCGGGATCGTCTTCGTCGGTCCGCCGTCGTGGTCGATCGAGGCGCTCGGCGACAAGCTCGCCGCCCGGCGGACCGCCGCGTCGGTCGATGTGCCGGCCGTACCCGGGACGCTCGACCCGATCCGGGTCGATCGGCCGGGCCAGGTCGAGGCGATCCGCGAGATCGCCCGCGGGATCGGCTTCCCGGTGATGGTCAAGGCGGCCGCGGGCGGCGGCGGCCGGGGCATGCGCCGGGTCGAGCGCGAGGAGGACCTCGCCGCGGCCCTCGTCGCCGGGTCGTCCGAGGCCGCGTCGGCGTTCGGCGACGGCTCGGTCTATCTGGAGAAGGTCATCCAGCCGGCCCGGCACATCGAGGTCCAGCTCCTCGGCGATGCCGAGGGGACCGTCGTCGCCCTCGGCGAGCGCGATTGCTCGATCCAGCGTCGTCACCAGAAGCTGATCGAGGAGGCGCCCGCACCCGGCCTGACGACCGACCAGCGCCGCCACCTCCACGAGCTGGCGGTCAGGGTCACCGCGGCGGCCGGGCTCCGGAATGCCGCGACCTGCGAGTTCCTCTTCGACGGCGAGCGGTTCTACTTCCTCGAGGTCAACACCAGGCTCCAGGTCGAGCACGGGGTGACCGAGCTGGTCAGCGGCCTCGACATCGTCCGCGAGCAGTTCCGGCTCGCGGCGGGGGAGCCGCTCTCGGCCGAGGCGCGGGCGGCCGCGGGCCGTGCCGCCGAGCCGTCCGGCCACGCGATCGAGGTCCGGGTCAGCGCCGAGGATCCGGCCCGGGCATTCGCACCGACGCCCGGCCGGGTGACCCGCTGGGTCCTGCCGGCCGGCCCCGGGGTCCGGGTCGACACCGCGATCGAGCCCGGCGACCGGGTCCCGCCCGAGTACGACAACCTGATCGCCAAGCTGATGGTCCACGCCGGTGACCGGCCGGCGGCAATCGCCCGGCTCCGACGGGCGCTCGACGAGATGGAGGTCGGCGGGATCCAGACGACCGTGCCGTTCCACCGCTTCGTCGCGGACGAGCCCGACTTCATCGCCGGCCGGCTCTCGACCGGCTACGTCGGCGAGCACTGGGACGGCGGCGCGGCCCACGCCCGGGCCGCCCGGGCCGCCCAGCTGGCCGCCGCCCTCGAGATCCTCGAGGTCGCCGCGGGCGCTGGCGATGGCCACCGCGCCGCCTCGATCCGGACGGCCGGTCCGGTCGGCGTCAACGGCAACGGGACGGCCCCGCTCGACCGATCACCGGGAGCCGCGCCGCCGGCGCCCCGAGCCGCCGTCGACACCCCGGGGGTCCGGGGCTCGGCATGGCGACGCGCGGGTCGCGTCGCGGGGAGGGATCGATGGCCGACGTGACGCTCGAGGCGCGGGCCGCCGACGGCCGCGCGACGCAGCCGCCGGTCGACCCGCGGGCGATCCGGGTCGGGCTCGGCCGGGTGTCGCGGCTGGCCGACGAGCCGGCCATCGTCGTCGCGCCGCCGCCGGTGCCGCTGGCGCCGATCCGCGACTCGCTCGCCGGCTCGGGGCTGCTCGGCGGGGCGCCGCCGATGCCCGCCGACGCACCGTTCGGCCCCGATGGCCGGTCAACGCCGGGGCCCGGTGGAGCGACCGCCGTGCCGCCGGCCGGCGCGGCCGCGGAATCGGCCGCGGCGATCCCGACCTGGCTCGTCGACGGCGAGCCGCTCGCCGCCGGCCTCGTCCGGCGCGGGCCGCGGCGGGCGACCCTCCTCGTCGGGGAGGGAAGCCACCGCGTCCGCCACCGGGTGGTCTTCACCGACGCGCCGGTCGTCGGACCCGAGGGCCTGACCCGCCGCGAGATCGTCGTCGACGGCTGGCGGATCGAGGTCGAGCTCGAGCCCGAGCGCCGGGCGTCGCTGCGCGAGCGGGCCAGGAGCGGCCGGCAGGCCAGCGCGGCCGGTGGACCGACGGAGGTCCGGGCGATCATCCCGGGCAGGGTCGTCGCGGTCTCGATCTCGCCCGGCGACGCGGTGACGGCCGGCCAGCAGGTCCTCGTCGTCGAGGCGATGAAGATGCAGAACGAGCTCCGGGCGCCCCGCGACGGGACGATCCGGAAGGTGGCGGTGGCTCCCGGGACGAACATCGAGGTCGGCGACCTGCTGCTCGTCATCGAGTAGGCTGTCGGCCATGAGCGAGGAGCGATCCGACCCCGGCCGCGAGCGCTGGCGGGCGACGACCCGGGCCAGGGCCGTCGCGGCGGCGCCCGAGCGGCGAGCCACGTTCGAGACATCGTCGGGGATCCCGGTCCGCGACCTCTACACCCCCGCCGACGTCGCCGCCCTCGACGAGGAGCGCGACCTCGGCCGACCCGGCGAGTACCCGTTCACCCGGGGCGTCCAGGCGACGATGTACCGCAGCCGGCTCTGGACGATGCGCCAGTACGCGGGCTTCGCGACGGCCGCCGAGACGAATCGCCGCTTCCGGTACCTCCTCGAGCAGGGCCAGACGGGGCTGTCGACCGCCTTCGACCTGCCGACCCAGATGGGCTACGACTCCGACGCGCCGCAGGCCGAGGGCGAGGTCGGCCGGGTCGGCGTCCCGATCGACTCGCTCGCCGACATGGAGGTCCTCTTCGACGGCCTCCCGCTCGGCGAGGTCAGCACGTCGATGACGATCAACGCGACGGCGCCGATCCTCCTCGCCCTCTACGTCGCCGTCGCCGAGGGCCAGGGCGTGCCGCGCGACCGGATCGCCGGGACGACCCAGAACGACATCCTCAAGGAGTACATCGCCCGCGGGACGTACATCTACCCGCCGCGGCCGTCGATGCGCCTGGTGACCGACGTGTTCGAGTTCTGTGCCCGCGAGCTGCCGCGCTGGAACACGATCAGCATCAGCGGCTACCACATGCGCGAGGCCGGGGCGACGGCGGCCCAGGAGCTCGCCTTCACCCTCGCCGACGCGATCGCCTACGTCGAGGCGGCGGTCGCCCGCGGGCTCGACGTCGACGACTTCGCGGGGCGGCTGTCGTTCTTCTTCGCCGCCTGGAGCGAGCTGTTCGAGGAGGTGGCGAAGTTCCGGGCGGCGCGCCGGATGTGGGCCCGGATCATGCAGGAGCGGTTCGGCGCCTCGAACGCCCGTTCGATGCTCTGCCGCTTCCACGTCCAGACGGCCGGCTCGTCGCTGACGGCCCGGTCGATCGACAACAACGTCGTCCGGACGACCGTCCAGGCCCTCGCCGCGGTCCTCGGCGGGGCCCAGAGCCTCCACACGAACTCGCGCGACGAGGCGCTCGCGCTGCCGACCGAGGAGAGCGCCCGGCTGGCGCTCCGGACCCAGCAGATCCTCGCCTACGAGGCCGGCGTCACCGAGACGCCCGACCCGCTCGCCGGCTCGTACTATGTCGAGACGCTCACGAACGAGCTCGAGGCCGCGGCGACGGCCTACCTCGAGGAGATCGATGCGCTCGGCGGGACGCTCGCGGCGATCGAGCACGGCTTCCAGCAGCGGCAGATCCAGGAGGCCGCCTATCGGGTCCAGGTCGAGATCGAGCGCGGTGACCGGGTCGTCGTCGGCGTCAACCGCTTCCGCGACGACGAGGGCCATGCGACGCCGCCGCTCCAGCGGATCGACCCGGAGGGGGAGCGCCGCCAGGTCGAGGCGGTCCGGCGGGTCCGGGCGGAGCGCGACCCGGTCGCCTGGGCGGCCGCGATGGATCGGCTCGAGGCAGCCGCCGGCTCCGACGAGAACGTCATGCCGGCGCTCATCGAGGCGGTGAAGGCGCACGCGACGGTCGGCGAGCTCTCGGACCGGCTCCGGTCGGCCTGGGGCGAGCATCGCGAGGTCATCACCGTCTGATGGGATCGGCCGGCGCGGACGATGCGGCGCCGCCGAACCTCCGCCAGCTCGTGGGCCACGGCGCCTTCTGGCTGACCGGCGACGGGACCTGGGTCAGCTGCTGGGTGCCCCCGGACGCCGCCGTCGCGGGCCCGGGTGAGTTCGTGACGACGAACCCGCGTACCCTCTCCTTCTACGGGCGCCTCGGGTTCCGGACCCTCGAGGTCGTCCGCCCGGTCGCCGCGCTGCCGCCGATCTGGTCGCTCTGGAGGGAGCCATACCGATGAACGCCGCCGTCCCGGAGCGCATCCGCCGCCTCGGGAAGATCCACCACATCGCCGTCGTGGTCCGCGACATGGATGCCGCCCTCGGCTTCTGGCGGGACATGCTCGGGCTCGAGCTCGAGACGGTCATGCCGATCCCGTCGGACCGGGTGGAGATCGCCTTCCTGCCGGTCGGCGAGGTCAAGGTCGAGCTCGTCCACCCGACCGACGACACGACCGGCGTGGCCCGCTTCCTCGAGGCGAAGGGCGAGGGCTTCCACCACGTCTGCTTCGAGGTCACGAACATCGAGGAGGCCCTGACCCGGCTGGAGCTCGACGGCATCCAGCTCATCGACACGGTGGCCCGCAAGGGCGCCGAGGGGCCGGTCGCGTTCCTCCACCCGAAGAGCTGCCACGGCGTCCTCGTCGAGCTCATCGAGGCACCCGGCGGTCCATCCTGGGCGGCGCTCGGCTACTGACCGGCGTCGGCTACCATCGGAGGCGGCGCGACCGCGGGGCACCGCCCCCCGGGCGCCGGGCGAGGGACGAGGAGGCACGTGGTGCAAGACGGACGGCCGACCGGGGTGACGGTGCTGGCGGTGCTCACGGCGCTCGCCGGGATCCCGTCGCTCGCCTACGGGATCATCACGATCATCGGCGGGTTCGCGACCCTGCTCAGCACCGCCGACTCGCCGGCCCTGCCGATCCTCGTCATGGGCGTCGCGTTCCTCGGCGTGGCGGTCCTCTACTTCGGCGTCGCCTGGGCCCTCTTCACCCTCAAGCCGTGGGCCTGGCTCGCCGGCGTGGTCGTCGGTGCCGGCGGCATCGCGGTCCAGGTCGTCGCGGCGCTCGCCGGCAACGTCGGCTGGCCGCAGGCGATCGGCGCGGCGATCCTGCCGGCGATCGTCCTCGTCTACCTGCTCCGCCCGAACGTCCGGGTCGCCTTCGGCCGCTGACGGCCGCGGGCCGCTCAGCCGCGGTATCCCGCCTCGCGGAGGAGGGCCGGCAGCTCCGTCGGAGACGAGGCCACCCGGATGCCCGCGGCCTCGAGCGCCGCGACCTTCTCGGCCGCCGTCCCGCGACCGCCGGAGATGATCGCCCCGGCGTGGCCCATCCGCTTGCCCTCGGGCGCGGTCCGACCGGCGACGAAGGCGGCCATCGGGACGCCCCGGAGGTGCTCGGCGGCCCACGCCGCGGCCTCCTCCTCGGCGGCCCCGCCGATCTCGCCGATGAGGACGATCGCCTCGGTCGCCGGGTCGGCGGCGAAGAGCTGGAGGACGTCGAGGAAGGTCGTCCCGATGATCGGGTCGCCGCCGATGCCCACGCACGTCGTCTGGCCGATGCCCGCGTCGGTCATCGCCTGGACGGCCTCGTAGGTCAGGGTGCCCGATCGCGAGACGACGCCGACGCCGCCCTCGCGGTGGATCGAGCCCGGGATGATCCCCACCTTCGCCTGGCCGGGCGACGTCGCGCCGGGGCAGTTGGGGCCGATCAGGCGGGCGCCGGCGGTCCGGACGATCTCGACGACCGGCAGCATGTCGAGGGCGGGGATGCCCTCGGTGATGCAGAAGATCGTCTTCACGCCCGCGTCGACCGCCTCGAGGATCGAGTCGGGCGCGCCGCCGGCGGGGACGAAGATGCAGGACGTGTTCGCGCCGGTCTGGCGGACCGCGTCGGCGACGGTGTCGAAGACCTCGACCCGGTTGTCGAGCGCATGGAGCCCGCCCTTGCCGGGGGTGACCCCGGCGACGATGTTGGTGCCGTAGTCGAGCATCTGGCGGGAGTGGAACTCGCCCTCGCGGCCGGTGAGGCCGTGGACGACGAGCCGGGTGTCGCGGTCGATCAGGATGCTCATGCCGCACCTCCCGCCGCGCGGGCCGCGGCGACGGCCTTCGCGGCCGCCTCGTCGAGCGTCGCCGCGGTCTCGAAGCGGGCCTCCTCGAGGAGCCGGGCCGCCTCCTCGGCGTTCGTGCCGACGATCCGGACGACCATCGGGACCTCGCGCTCCTGGCGCGACCGGGCCTCGATGAGCCCGCGGGCGACCTCGTCGCCGCGGGTGATCCCGCCGAAGATGTTGACCAGGATCGCCTCGACCTTCGGGTCGGCGAGGATGAGCCGCATCGCCGCCGCGACCCGGTCGGCCTTCGCGCCGCCGCCGATGTCGAGGAAGTTGGCCGGCTCGCCGCCGGCCCGCTTGACGAGGTCCATCGTCGTCATCGCCAGGCCGGCGCCGTTGACCATGCAGCCGATCGTCCCGTCGAGGTGGATGAAGCTGATGTCGTAGTGGCGGGCCTCGGCGTCGGACGGGTCCTCGGCGTCGGTGTCGCGGAGCTGCTCGAGCTCTGGATGGCGGGGCAGCGCCGAGTCGTCGAGGGTGATCTTAGCGTCGAGGCAGGAGAGGCGCTCGACCTGGCCCTCGGGCCCCCGCTCGCGGACGATCCCGAGCGGGTTGATCTCGACGAGGTCGGCGTCGTTGGCCCGCATCGTCGCGACGAGGCCCTTGGCGATCTTGACGAACTCGCGGACGTTCGTGCCGCCGAGCCCGACGGCGAAGGCGAGCGCCCGGGCCTGGTAGTCGAGCAGCCCGAGAAGGGGATGGGCCTCGATCCGGTGGATCGCCTCCGGGGTGACCCTGGCGACCTCCTCGATCTCGACGCCGCCCTCGGCCGACGCCATGACGACGATCCGACGGGTCGCCCGGTCGAGGATCGCGCCGAGGTAGAACTCCTTGACGATGACCGCCGCGGGCCCGACGAGGACCTTCCGGACGGTGATGCCCTTGATGTCCATGCCGAGGATCCGTGCGGCGACCTCCTCGGCCTCGTCGGGCGAGCCCGCGAGCTTCACGCCGCCGGCCTTGCCGCGGCCGCCGACGAGGACCTGGGCCTTGACGACGACCCGGCCGGCGCCGCCGGCGAGGTAGCTCTCCGCGGCGGCGCGCGCCTCGGCCGGTGTGCGGGCGACGGTCCAGGGCGGCACCGGCAGGCCCTGGGCGACGAGCAGCGACTTCGCGTCGGCTTCCTGGATCTTCACGCGGGGCGACTCCTGGGCTCGGGACGCGTGGTGCGGTCGGGACCGCCGGGGGAGAGGACCTGATGGTAGCGCAGCCGGGGCCCGCCGGCGGGCCTCCGCGACGGCCAGGCGTCCGCCTCGGCGGCCGCCGACGCGGACCACCGCTGCGCCGACGCGGACCACCGCTCCGGTGCTACGATCGGGCCCAGAGACCGTCCGCCCCGTCCGCGCCGGTGACCCGGCCGCCGCGAGGATCGCGCACCGGACGGCGTGATCGACGCTCGTCGGAGGTCGTAGCCGCGATGCTGTTCCGGTACCGGGGCGGGGAGGGGATGCTCGCCTGGGCGTTCCACCGTCTCTCCGGCATCGCCGTCTGGGCGTTCATCCTGCTCCACGTCTTCGACATCTGGCTTGCCGGCGCCAACCCCCCGCTGTACGACGAGCTCCTCGACCTGTACGCCAGCCCGATCGGGCGGGTCGGCGAGACGCTCCTCGGCGCGGCCCTCCTGTACCACGCCCTCAACGGCCTGCGGATCATCGTCATGGACTTCTGGCCGGCGACGACCCGCTACCACCGCCAGATGTGGTACGCCGCCTGGGTCGCCTTCGTCGTCATCGGGCTGCCGGTCGCCTACCACATCATGGCCCCGGCCTTCGGGCTGCCGCAGCTGGGCGAGCTGATCGGAGGTGGGGCGTGATCCGCACGACGCGCGCCGGCCGGGCCAAGCCGCAGTCGGGCGGCTGGGACCTCGCGGTCTGGTACCTGATGCGGCTGACCGGGCTCGGGCTCTTCGTCACCGCGCTCGGTCACTACCTCGTCGTCCACGTCGTCTACGACCCGTCGGAGCAGACCGCCGAGTGGATCGCCCAGGTCCGCTGGGGCGACCTGCTGTGGCGGACCCTCGACTGGCTGATGCTCACCTTCGTCACCTTCCACGCGTTCATGGGGATGCGGACGGTCGTCGCCGACTACACCCGCGGCGGGCTGCGGATGGCCCTGACGATGGCCCTCTACCTCGGCGCGCTCGTCATCTTCGCGATGGGGACGATGGTCGTCGCGACCATGCCGTTCCCGGTGCCGTAGCCCGATGCAGCACGACTACGACGCGATCATCGTCGGCGCCGGCGGGGCCGGCCTGTGGGCCGCCCTCGAGCTCGCCCGGGCGGGCGTCCGGGCGGCCGTCATCACCAAGCTCTACCCGACCCGCTCCCACACCGGCGCCGCCCAGGGCGGCGTCTGTGCCGCCCTGGGCAACCAGGAGGAGGACCACTGGGAGTGGCACATGTTCGACACCGTCAAGGGCGGCGACTACCTCGTCGACCAGGACGCGGCCGAGATCCTCGCCCGCGAGGCCATCGAGACGGTGATCGAGCTCGAGCACATGGGCCTGCCGTTCAACCGGACCGACGACGGGCGGATCGACCAGCGGCGGTTCGGCGGCCACACCCGCAACTTCGGCGAGGCGCCCGTCAAGCGGGCCTGCTATGCGGCCGACCGGACCGGCCACATGATCCTCCAGACGCTGTACCAGCAGTGCGTCAAGCACGGGGTCGTCTTCCACGACGAGTACAGCGTCGTCGACCTCCTCGTCGACGCGGCCGGCCCCGACCTCGGCGAGGGTGGCCGGGCAGCCGGCGTCATCGCCTACCGGATCGCCGACGGCGGGCTCCACACGTTCCGGGCCAAGGCCGTCCTCCTCGCGACCGGCGGGTTCGGCCGGATGTTCCGGGTCACCTCGAACGCCTGGACGCTGACCGGCGACGGCGCCGCGCTGGCCTACCGCCACGGGCTCCCGCTCCAGGACATGGAGTTCTACCAGTTCCACCCGACCGGGCTGTACCGGCTCGGTGTCCTCCTGTCCGAGGCGGCTCGCGGCGAGGGCGGGATCCTCCTCAACGGCCGGGGCGAGCGGTTCATGGAGCGCTACGCCCCGACGCTGATGGACCTCGCCCCGCGCGACATGGTCAGCCGGGCGATCTACCTCGAGATCCGCGCGGGCCGGGGCGTCGAGGGCAGGGACTACGTCCTCCTCGACGTCCACCATCTCGGCCGGGCGGTCATCGACGAGAAGCTGCCCGACATCACCGACTTCGCCCGCAACTACCTCAACGTCGAGCCGCTCCGCGAGCCGGTCCCGATCCAGCCGACCGCCCACTACGCGATGGGCGGCATCCCGACCGACAACGAGGCCCGGGTCGTCCGCGACCGGGCGAACACGGTCGTGGCCGGGCTGTATGCCGCGGGCGAGGCGGCCTGCGTCAGCGTCCACGGCGCCAACCGGCTCGGGACGAACTCGCTCGTCGACCTGCTCGTGTTCGGCCGGCGGGCCGGCCGGCGGATGGTCCGCGACGTCGTCGGGGTCGACCTGCCCGAGGTCGCCGCCGACGTGGTCGAGCCGATCCGGGCCGAGCTCGAGGCGCTCAAGGTGCCGACCGCCTCGCCGGCCGGCGAGACCGCGTCGCGGATCCGCAGGGAGCTCGCCGACGTGATGATGGACAACGTCGGCGTCTACCGCGACGAGGCGCTCCTCGTCGGCGCCCGCGACAAGGTCGCCGAGCTCCGCGACCGCTTCCGCCTCGTCCGCTCCGGCGACCGCGGCAGCGTCTTCAACACCGACCTCCTCGAGACCCGCGAGGTCGGCTACCTCCTCGACTGCGCCGAGGCGACCGTCGCGGCCGCGCTGGACCGCAGGGAGAGCCGCGGCGCCCACGCCCGCGAGGACTACCCCGAGCGCAACGACGTCGACTACCTCGCCCACAGCCTCGTCCGGAAGACCGCCGACGGCCCCTCCGTCGACTACAAGCCGGTGACGATCACCCGCTTCCAGCCGAAGCCGCGGACGTACTGAGATGCAGGTCGACCTCCGGATCCTCCGCTACGACCCCGAGCGGGACGAGAAGCCGCACTGGCAGCAGTACGCGGTCGATGCCGACCCGCTCGACCGGGTCCTCGACCTCCTCCACCGGGTCAAGTACGAGCAGGACCCGACGCTGACCTTCCGCCGCTCGTGTGCCCACGGCGTCTGCGGCTCGGACGCGATGCTCGTCAACGGCCGGAACCGCCTCGCCTGCAAGATCCGGGTCGACCAGCTCGGCAAGCGCAGGATCAGCGTCGCGCCGCTGCCGGGCCTGCCGGTCGTCAAGGACCTCGTCGTCGACATGGACGGCTTCTTCGAGAAGTACCGCTCGGTGATGCCGTACCTCGTCAACGAGACGCCGGTCACCGGGGGCGAGCGGCGCCAGTCGCCGGCCGACCGGGCCCGCTACGACGACACGACGAAGTGCATCCTGTGTGCCGCCTGCACGACCTCTTGTCCGTCGTTCTGGGCCCAGGAGTCGTACGTCGGGCCGGCGGCGATCGTCAACGCCCACCGCTTCATCTTCGACTCGCGCGACGAGGCGGCCGACGAGCGGCTCGAGATCCTCGCCGACCGCGACGGCGTGTGGCGCTGCCGGACGATCTTCAACTGCACCGACGCCTGCCCGCGCGACATCCGGATCACCCAGGCGATCCTCGAGGTCTCGTCCGCGATCGTCGACCGCCACTCGTGACGCCCGACGGGCTGCGCCGGGCGATCATCCGGGCCGACGGCGCGTCGCGGAGCAATCCGGGTCCCGCGTCGCTTGGCGCGGTCATCATCGACGCCGACGCACCGGGTGCGCTCGATCCGTCCGCCACGCCGATCGCGACGCTGTCGGAGTTCCTCGGCGTCCAGACGAACAACGTCGCCGAGTACACGGCCGTCGTCCGGGCGCTCGAGGTGGCCGCCGAGCTGGGCGTCCGCGAGGTCGACCTCCTCCTCGACTCGATGCTCGTGGTCGAGCAGGTCTCGGGTCGCTGGAAGATCAAGGACGCCAAGCTCCTGCCGCTCGCGATGGAGGCCCGCCGCCGGCTGGGGGGCTTCGACCGATGGTCGGCCCGGCACGTCCGACGCGCCCAGAACCACCAGGCCGATGCGCTCGCGAACGAGGCGATCGACCGTGTCGCGGCCGGCGGCCCGGCCTCCGTCGTGCGCCGCCCGGAGCGCTGACGCACCGCGGATCGCCCGGCCCCGCAACCGGCGCGGGGCATCAGGCGTCAGCAGGGCAGTCGTCACCGCAGCCGGAGCCGCCGTCGATGTTCGCCACCGCCCGCGTCAGTCGCCTCGTGATCGCCCGCCGCGCCGTCACCCGCACCGCCAGCCGGACCGCCCTCGCGCCGGGGATCCGGGCTGCCGCGATGGTCCTCGTCGTCGCCCTCGGCCTGGCCGGGTGCGCCGGGTTCCCGCCGGGCTCCGGGCTCGACGCGACCGAGTGGCGGGTCACCGGCATCGATGGCGTGGTCCCGGTCGCCGGGAGCGAGCCCTTCATCCGCTTCGAGGGCGACCAGCTGTCCGGCACGACCGGCTGCAACAGCTTCGGCGGCGGCTACACGCTCGCCGGCGACCAGCTGCGCATCGAGGCGATGTCCCAGACCGAGATGGCCTGCGACGGGCCGCTGGGCGAGCAGGAGGCGGCGATGATGGCCGTCCTCCAGATGGCCGACCGGCTCGTCGTCGCCGGTGACTCGATGACGATCTCGGGTCCCGACGGCTCGCTCGAGCTGACGCGGGTCCCCTGATCGCGCGGCGAGCTCGCCGGGTCGAGCCCGCGGGTGGACCGAGGCACGAGGACCCGATCGGGATCGGAGCGGGTCGAGCGGGTCGGCCGGGTCCGGGGTGTACGATCGGACCGCCAGCGAGGCGACCGGACGGTCGCGATCCGTGGCGGGGGCGACCCCGACGCGGCTCGAGGAAAGTCCGGGCTCCGCGACGCAAGGGTGGCGGGTAACGCCCGTCCGCCGCAAGGCGAGGACCAGTGCCACAGTGACGATGCCGGCCCCTCGGGGCCGGAGTGAAACGCGGCAAACTCCACCCGGAGCAAGGCCAAGTAGGAGGGCATGGCCCCGGTCCGCCGGGGCGCAGGGTGCGTCGCCCGAGCCCTCGGGTCGGCCGCATGAGCCGTCGGGCGACCGGCGGCCGCAGATGGATGACCGTCCCCGCGGGCGACCGCGGGACAGAACCCGGCTTACAGGTCGCGCTCGCTGGCGCAGCCGCCCGGCCCTGGTCCCTGTCCGGGACAGTCGCGGCGGATCAGTCCTCGTCGGGCCGGAAGATGTGGTCGGCGGTGCACGCGTTGCAGATCGGCATCGCCGACTCGAGGTCGCCGAGCGGGATCGGCCGGCGCCGCTCCGGGTACAGGCAGGCGACGTCGAAGACGCGCCCCTCGGCCACCGGCACGAGCGTCAGGCGACGGAACGTGCAGCGGCGGATCCGCTGGGCGGCGAGGCCGTACCCGGCTGGGGTGGCGGGCGCGTTCTCGAGAGGCAGGGCCATGTCGTCCGTTCGTCGTCCATCGCGTCGTCGTGGCGCATCGCGCCGGGCTCGGCAGCCTAGCACCGGGCCGGCCGCGTCGCCAACGGACGAAAAGGTACTAGGGCCGGCAACAGCCGTCGATCGACCGTCCCGGCGGGCCATTCGCTAGACTCCGCCCGGACCGGCCCGCCCCGGGCGGGTCGCGGGACCGAGGAGCGACGACACCGGATGCCGGATCGCGACGACCCCACCGCGAGGCGCGCCCGTGGATCCCGCCGTGCGCGACCGCCCGGAGCCGACCCCGCGCCGCCGCCCGAGCCGGATGCCGACGCGTGGGCCCGGGCGGAGGAAGAGGCGAAGGCCGAGGCGGCAGCCGAGGCGCCGATGGCCGGGACCGCGGTGGCCGTCGAGCCGCCGACGGCCGGGACCGCGGCGACCGCCACCGCCGCGTCGCCACGGTGTCCGTACCTCGAACCGGCCCCGCCGGGCTCGTTCGACGGCTTCGGCGGCCCGGGCGGGTTGCCGGGACGCGGGGCGCCAGCCCCCGGCGCCGGGCCCGATCGCTGCGCGGCCGTCGGCGATCCGACACCGCTCTCGGAGCGCCAGCGGTCGCTCGTCTGCCTGACCGCCGGCCACGTGGAGTGCCCGCGCTACCTGCGGGCGACGAACGAGGTGCCGGCATTCGCGCCGGAGGCCGTCGAGGTCGCCCGGGCCAGGCCCGTCGCGACGATCGCGGGGGCGGGCGCCGTCGTCGTCGCCGCGGCGATCACCGTCGCCTTCGTCGTCGCGGGCGGCGGGCTGTCGATCGCCGGGCCGACCGATGGTCCGAGCCCGACCGGGTCGGACGTCGCGGCAGTCTCGCCGAGCGCGTCGCCCGGCGACCCGACCGGGCCGGGGGGGAGCGCGGGCCCCGGATCACCGGGGCCGTCGCCCACGGTCGGGCCGAGCCCGGCCGAGAGCGTGGCGCCGAGCGAGGCCCCGTCCGTCGCCCCGTCCGTGGCCCCGAGCCCGCGTCCGTCCTCGCCCGCCGCGACCCCGACCCCGTCGAGCGATCGATACGCGCTCCTCGTGCCGTGCCCCGACCGGCCGGACTGCTACATCTACACGATCCGCCGCGGCGACAACCTGTTCAGCATCGCCCGCTACTTCGGCGTGCCGCTCGAGACGGTCTACGACCTCAACCCGTGGGCCCGGACGCAGGGGATCCAGGCCGGCGACGAGCTGATCCTGCCGCCGCCGACCCGCTGACCGGCCGGAGCCCGCGCAGTCGCAGCCCGGCGCCGCCTGAGGGCCGCGCCGTCGTAGCCCGCCGACCCGCTGCACCGCCGACCCGCGGTCCGCAGCCCGGTGCCGCCGTCGCCGCCTGAGGGCCGCGCCGTCGTAGCCCGCCGTAGGGCCGAGTTCCATGCCGCACGGACATCGAACGGACCGCAGCCTTCGTACGCTCGGATCCGAGCCCGCACCGTCGGCCCGCGGTGCGTCGCTCGGGCCGGTCGCGTGTCTCGGTCCATGTCGTCTGGTGCATGCGTCGGGATCGCGCCGGTCGCCCGAGCGCCGTTGCATGTCGATGCTGCATGGCCCGGTGGCCGGACCGGCCCCCGGACGGGGCGCGAGCGGCCGGGCCGGCCCCCGGACGGGGCCCGAGTGGCCGGCATCCACGCGACCGCGGCGCGATTCCGCGTTGACGCCGCCCCTTCAGGTCGCTAGGATGCGCCGAAGTGGCGCGAAGTGGCGCCAAGTGGGGAGTCAGACCACATCGGACCACGGTCCTGCGCCGGAGGGGCGGGGACCACCTGAGGGGTAGCCCGGCAGTGTTCACCGGCGAGTACCGGCACTCGGTGGACGAGAAGGGACGCATCGCCGTCCCGGCTCGGTTCCGTCTGCAGCTCGCTGGTGGCGCCTTCGTCTCGCGCTGGATCGACGGCTGTCTCGCGATCTTCCCGCGCGACGACTGGGACGCCCTCGCGGCCAAGGTGGCGAGCCTCCCCGTCAGCGACCAGGGCTCCCGCGCCTTCCAGCGGTTCCTGTTCAGCGGCGCGATCGAGGCGGAGCTCGACCGCCAGGGCCGGGTCCTCGTGCCGGCCTTCCTCCGGGAGTGGGCGGGCCTTGATGGCGACGCCGTGATCGTCGGCTCCCGCGACCACGCCGAGATCTGGGCACCGGCGAGCTGGGAAGGCGTCCGCCGGGAGCTCGAGGACCCCGCCCGGCTGGCGGAGCACCTGACCGGCCTCGGGATCTAGGGGTCCCCACCACATGCGCTTCCAGGGTCCGCTCGGGATCCGTTCGACGGTCGTGGAGAAGAGATGAAGGAAGGGCACCTGCCGGTGCTGGCGGAGGAGGTCTTGACGATGCTCGCGCCCGCGTCCGGCAGCCTTCAGATCGACGCCACGGTCGGCGGCGGTGGGCACACCGAGCGGATCCTGGAGGCGACCGACCCGGACGGCCGGCTGCTCGGTCTCGACGCCGACCCGGCCGCCATCGCCCGCGTGCGCACCCGGCTGGCCCGCTACGGCGACCGGCTGGTGCTGCGCCAGGCGAACTTCCGGGAGATCGGCCGCGTCGCCCCCGCCGCGGGCTTCGGAGCCGTCGACGGTTGCCTGCTCGACCTCGGGCTGTCGTCGTACCAGCTCGCGGACGCCGAGCGCGGCTTCGGCATCCGGACCGGCGGGCCGCTCGACATGCGGTTCGACCCGAGCCAGGGCGTCCCGGCCTCGGAGCTGCTCGCGACCCTCGACGAACGCGAGCTGACGGCGCTCTTCCGGCGCTACGGCGAGGAGCCACGAGCCCCGCGGATCGCCCGGGCGATCGTGGCCGCGCGGCGGACCGCGCCGATCGACACGGCCGACGCGCTCGCCGCCCTCGTCGAGCGCGTCGCACCGGCGCCGCCGCCCGGCCGGCGGCGGATCCACCCGGCGACCCGGGTCTTCCAGGCCCTCCGGATCGCCGTCAACGGCGAGCTCGAGGCGCTCGAGATCGCCCTCGCCGACGCGGTCGACCTGCTCCGGCCCGGCGGCCGGCTCGTCGTCCTCAGCTACCACTCCCTCGAGGATCGGATCGTCAAGCGCTTCTTCGCGGCGGAGCGCCGCGGCTGCGTCTGTCCGCCGGCGGCCCCGATCTGCGTCTGCGGCCGGCAGCCCCGGCTCCGTCTCGTCACGCGACCCTCGCTCGTCCCGGGTGAGCGCGAGGTCGCGGCCAATCCGCGCGCCAGGAGCGCGCGACTCCGGGCGGCCGAGCGGATCGCCGCCTGAGCCCCGCCCCGATCCGACGGACGGTCCGTCGGGCGGCTGCCCACCGGAGCAGGAGGAGCCCCGATGAGCAAACGACACCAGGCCAGCCGGCGACGGTCGTACGGCCGACGCCAGCACGAGGTCCGCGAGCGGACGATCCGCCACCGCGACCACGACAGCTACGACGTCCGGGTGGACACCTTCGGCCTGCAGGGTCGCCTCGACGCGATCGGCTTCGACGGCGACGCCGGCCTCGGCCCGCTCGGCTTCGGCCGGGCCGACTGATGGCGGTCTACCAGGGCACCCGCCCGCGGACCGGGCTGTCGGTCCGGTCGGGCGCCGGCCCCCGGCTCGGGGCGGCGGCACCGGCGGTCTCACCGCGGACCGGGCTCGGCGCCAGGACCATCGCGCCCGACCTCGACGGCGCGACCCTCGTCCGGCGACGGATCCGCTCCAGCGCCGCGGTCCGGGCCGGCCAGGGCTCGAGCCGCGTCGGCATCCTCCTCGGCGGGATCGTCGTCGCCTTCCTGCTCGCGTTCTTCTGGCTCGCCCAGACGATGCGCGTCTCGGCGATCGGCTACGAGATCGATCGGCTCGGCATCCAGCGCGACCGGCTGGAGGCCCAGCTCCTCGAGCTCGAGTCCGACGTCCACCGGCTCGGCGGCGAGCCGGCGATCCGCAAGCAGGCCCTCGACCTCGGGCTCGGCCAGCTGGCCGAGCCGCTCGTCGTCGACCCCCGGTAACCCATCGACCGACCGATGCTCGGACGGACCGACTCGCGCCGCCGCCTCCAGCTCGTCGTGGCCGGCCTCATCGTGGTCGCGGCAAGCCTCCTGCTGCGCCTCGGCCAGTGGCAGATCGTCGAGCGGGACACGCTCGCCGCCCAGGCCCGCGAGCAGACGACCCTCGAGCTCGAGGTGGCGACCCGGCGCGGCTCGATCTACGACCGGAGCGGGACCGTCCTGCTCGCGACGACCATCGACCGCTACCGGCTCGCCGCGGCCCCCGACCAGCTGTCGCGCGTCGGGCGGATCGAGGTCGGCGAGGAGCTGGCCCGGATCCTCGACCTCGACGCCGAGGCGACGACCGCCCTCCTCGCCAAGCTCCGCGACGAGCGGCCGTACGTCGTCCTCGCCCGCGACCTCGACGAGGCGACCGCCGAGGCGATCCGCCGCGCCATGGCCGACGGCCGGGTCCGCCAGGTGACCCTCGAGCCGGAGCCGACCCGCGTCTACCCGCAGCCGGGCGGCGACCCGACGACGACGCTCGCCTCGCACGTCCTCGGCTTCGTGAACCGCGAGGGCAAGGGTCAGTACGGGATCGAGCAGCACTACCAGGCGACGCTGGCCGGCGAGCCGAAGAAGATCGTCGCCCAGCGCGACGCGAACGGCCGGGCGGTCCCCGACACCCAGACGATCGTCGACCCGGGCGTGGCCGGCGTCGACCTCCGGCTGACGATCGACGCGAGCCTCCAGCTCGCCCTGGAACAGGAGCTCTTCGCGACGCTCCTGGCCGACCAGGCCGTCTCGGTCTCGGCCGTGGTCATCGACCCGTATACCGGCGAGATCCTCGCCCAGGCGAGCGCGCCGGGCTACGACGCGAACGACTACCGGGCGATCGCGACCGAGGACCCGGGCCGCTTCATCGACCCGGTCGTCAGCAAGGTCTACGAGCCCGGCTCGGTCTTCAAGATGCTGACGGCCGCCGCGGCGATCGAGCGCGGCACGGTCGGGCTCAAGACGAAGGTCAACGACTCCGGCATCCTGCGCCTCGACAACGGCAAGACCCGGGTCGAGGACGCCGACGCGAAGAACCTCGGCTGGATCACCTTCGAGGACGTCATCGCGAAGTCCCGCAACGTCGGTGCGGCGCGGGTGGCGCTCGCCCTCGGCGAGACGACCCGCGACGCCTCCGTCGCCCTCCACGACACGTGGACCGAGTACGGCTTCGGCCGGCCGACCGGCATCGACGTCGCCGGCGAGGTCGGCGGGCTGGTCCGCGACCCGACGATCGTCCCCTGGCGCCAGCTCGACCTCGCCAACGGCTCGTTCGGCCAGGGCATCGCCGTCACGCCGATCCAGCTCGCGACCGCGTACAGCGCGATGGTCAACGGCGGCACGCTCGTCCAGCCGCACCTGGTCACCGCGATCGGCAACGAGCCGACGATGCCGGCGCCGCAGGCGACCGGGCTGATCGACTCGCCGACCTCGCAGAAGTTGGTCGGCCTGATGCGGCACGTCGTCGAGTCGGTCCCGTTCTACGCCGACAAGACGCTCATCCCGGGGTTCGCCGTCGGCGGCAAGACCGGCACCGCCCAGATATGGGACAGCGCGGCCGACGGCGGCCGCGGTGGCTGGAAGGTCAACAAGTTCAACTACTCGTTCGTCGGATATGTCGGTCACGACCTGCCCGAGCTCGTGATCGCGGTCCGGATCGAGGAGGCCCGGCCGTCCACCATCAGAAGCGGGTTCATCGAGCTGCCGGTGATGTCGTTCGAGCTCTTCCGCCGCCTCGCCAAGGACGCGATGACGATCGTCGACCTGCCTGAGCCGCCGATGCCGGAGCCGACCCCGGGCAAGGGCGACGCGTGGCCGGCGGCGTCCCCCGGCGCGTCGCCGACGGCCGTCCCGTGACGCGCTTCGCGCCGGCCGTGCGAGGCGCCCGCCGATGACCCACGTCCCCCCGCCCGTGCCCGGCGACGCGGGACCCCGGCTCACCGCCGATGAGCTCGTCCGGGCGACCGGCGGGGTCCTCCTCGCCCGCTCGGAGCGCCCGGTCCGCGGCGCGGCGGTCGACTCGCGCCTCGTCGGTCCGGGGAACCTGTTCGTCGCGCTGCCCGGCGAGCGGACCGACGGACACGCCCACCTGGCCGAGGCGGTCGCCGCCGGCGCGTCGGCACTGCTCGTGACGCGGCCCGTCGCGGACCCGGCCGCGCTCGGCGACGTGACGATCGTCCGGGTCGCCGACGGGCTCCTCGCGCTCGGGGCGGTCGCGACGGCCTGGCGGAGCCGGTTCACGCCGCTCGTCGTCGGGATCACCGGGAGCATCGCCAAGACGTCCACGAAGGATGCCGTCGCCGCCGTCCTCGACCGGCGCCTGGCGACGCTCCGCAGCGAGGGCAACCAGAACAACGAGATCGGCCTTCCGCTGACCGTCCTCGGCGTCGGACCCGAGCACGAGGCGCTCGTCCTGGAGATGGGGATGTACGTCGGCGGCGAGATCGCCGACCTCGCCCGGATCGGCCGGCCGTCGATCGGCGTCGTCACCTCGGTCCACGGCGTCCACCTCTCGCGGATCGGGTCGCTCGACGCGATCGAGGCCGCGAAGGCCGAGCTCGTCGAGGCGCTCCCGTCGGACGGGACGGCCATCCTCAACGCCGACGACCCGCGGGTCCGCCGGATGGCCGCCCGGACCGCGGCCCGGGTCCGGACGTACGGGTTCGCCGACGACGCCGACGTCCGGGCGACCGAGGTCGTCTCGCTCGGGCTCGACGGGATGCGGTTCATCCTCGAGCTCGACGGGCGGCGCCTCCCCGCGCGGACCCCGCTCCTCGGCCGGCTCGCCGTCCACAACGCCCTCGCCGCGGCGACCGTCGGCGCCGCCGCCGGGCTGGACGCGGGGGCGATCGTCGACGGCATCGCCGCCGTGTCGCCGTCGCCGCACCGCGGCGCGGTCCTGCGCGCCGGCGGGGTGACGATCGTCGACGACGCCTACAACGCCTCGCCGGCCTCGGTCCGCGCCGCCCTCGAGCTGCTCGCCGGCCTGCCCGGTCGCCGGGTCGCGGTCCTCGGCGAGATGCTCGAGCTCGGCGACGCCCACGACGACGGCCACCGCGATGCCGGGACGGCCGCGGCGGCCGTCGTCGACCGGCTCGTCGTCGTCGGCCGCGGGGCCCGCGGGATCGGCGACGGGGCGATCGCCGCCGGGATGGCCCCGGAGCGGGTCGTCGTCGTCGACGACCGCGATGCCGCGCTCGACGCGCTCCTGCCGCGGCTTCGCGACGGCGATGTCGTCCTCGTCAAGGCCTCGCGGGGGGCCGCCTTCGAGGCGCTGGTGGACGCGCTCGCGACGGCGCTCGACACCGGGCGACCCGAGGCGTCGCCCGACCGGGCCGCGCCGGCCGCCCCCGGGGCAGCCCGATGACGATCGAGCTGATCCAGGGCCTGCTCCTCGCCTTCGCGATCGTCGTCATCCTCATGCCGGGCTACATCCGGCTGCTCGAGCACACCGGCTTCGGCAAGAAGATCCGCCGCGACGGACCGGAGACCCACCTCGTCAAGGAGGGCGTCCCGACGATGGGCGGCCTCCTCGTCATCATCGTCGTCCTCGGCGTCTACGTCCTCGTCCGGGGGATCCCGTCGGGCGGCATCGTCGCCCCGCTCGCCGCGCTCGCCATCGTCGGCGGTCTCGGCGCGGTCGACGACTACCTGAACGCCCGGACGGGGGAGGGCATCCGGGCGCGCCAGAAGCTCCTCTGGCAGACGGTCTTCGCGGTCTTCTTCGCCTGGCAGATCCAGCAGACCTACGGCCTGTCGGGCTTCCGCGTCCCGTTCATCGGCGACGTGACGATCGACCCGATCGTGTGGGTCGCCTTCGCCGCCTTCGCGATCGTCGCCTCGAGCAACGCGGTGAACATCACCGACGGCCTCGACGGCCTCGCCGGCGGCACGCTCATCTTCGCCTTCGTCTCGTTCCTGATCATCGCCCTCCTCAACGTCGTGCCGCTGCCCGACGGCGGGACCGGCAACCAGCCGAACGTCGCCCTCCTGTGCGCGCTCCTCATCGGCGGGCTGCTCGGGTTCCTGTGGTTCAACGTCCACCCGGCCCAGGTGATCATGGGCGACGCCGGCTCGCTCGCCTTCGGGGCGACCCTCGCCGTCACCTCGATCATCACCGGGCAGCTGCTCGTGCTGCCGCTCATCGGGCTCGTCTTCGTCGTCGAGACCGGCTCGGTCATCCTCCAGGTCGGCTTCTACAAGCTGACCGGCGGCCGGCGGATCTTCAGGATGTCGCCGCTCCACCACCACTTCGAGCTCATCGGCTGGGACGAGGAGAAGATCACCCTCCGCTTCTGGATCGTCGCCGTCCTCGCCGGGCTGCTCGGCGTGACCCTCTTCCTCGCCTCGATCAACCGCCTGCCGTGAGCACGACGACCGACGCCCCGACGACCCGGCCGCTCGACGTCGACGGGCTGACGCTCGAGGCCGTCCGGGCCGGGGCGCTCCGCGACCGCCCGGTGACCGTGCTCGGCTTCGCCCGGACGGGGATCGCCCTCGCCCGCTTCCTCGCCGACGCCGGCGCCCGGGTGACGGTCTACGACGGCCGGCCGGCCGTCGAGCTCGGCCGGGCGATCGAGGCGCTCGAGGGCCGGCCGGTCGAGCTCCGGCTCGGGCCCGACGTGGACCCGGCGACCGCCTGGGCCGGCGCCGCCCTCGTGACCACCTCGCCGTCGATCAACCCCGCCTATCCGACGACCGAGCCCCGGCTCCGGGCCGCGCTCGCCGACCTCGTCGCCCGGCGGGCCGGGGGCGACCCGGCGGCACCCGCCCTCGTGTCCGAGCCGGACCTGTTCCTCCGGCTCTGCCCGGCCCCGACGATCGGGGTGACCGGCACGAAGGGCAAGACGACGACCGCCTCGCTGACCCATGCCCTCCTCGCCGCCGATCCGTCGCACCCGGCGATCCTCGGCGGCAACATCGGGTCGCCGCTCGTCGAGCGGCTGTGGGACCTGGCGCCGGACGGCCGGGTCGTCGATGAGCTCTCGGAGCTCCAGCTGCCGACGCTGTCGCGCGGCACGACGGTCGCGGTCTACACGAACGTCACCTCGGACCACCTCGACCGGCACGGCACGCTCTCCGCGTACCGGGCCGTGAAGCGCCGGCTGGCCGAGCTCGTCGACCCCGACGGCGCCCTCGTCCTCAACATGGAGGACCCGGTCGTCGGGGCCTACGCGTCGCTCGGCGTCGCGCCGGTGGTGCCGTACCGGGTCGAGCGGCCGATGCCCGGCGGGGTCGGCGTCGTCGACGGCTGGATCGTCGCGGCGTCGGTCGGCCGCCTGCCGCTCGCCGGTGGCGGACCGGCGGCCACCGGTCCCGGCGGCCGGATCATGCCGGTCGCCGAGCTCGCGGTCCCGGGTCGGCACAACGTCGCCAACGCCCTGGCGGCGGTCGCGACCGCGCTCCTGTTCGGGGTCGCGCCCGACGCGATCCGGCGGGCGGCCGCCGCCTTCAGCGGAGTCGAGCACCGCCTCGAGCCGGTCGCGGTCGTCGACGGCGTCCGCTTCGTCAACGACTCGCAGGGCACGCAGCCGGACGCCGTCGCCGCCGCGCTCCGGGCCTTCGAGGCGCCGCTCGTCCTCATCGCCGGCGGCCGCGACAAGGGGGTCGACCTCGCCGAGCTGGCGACCGTCGTCGCCGAGCGGGTGGCCGCCGCGGTCCTCATCGGCGAGAGCGGCCCGGATCTCGAGGCGCGCTTCCGCGCCGCCGGGCTCGCGACGACCGAGCGGGCGCCGACGCTCGAGGCGGCGGTCCGGCGGGCCGATGCCATCGCCCGTGAGCTGCTCGCCTCGCCGGCGTCGGCCGACGCGGCGGGGACGACCGCCCGGACGGCCGGTGGTGCGCTGCCGCCGCTCGCGACCGTGCTGCTGAGCCCGGCCGCGGCGAGCTTCGACATGTTCGAGGACTACGCCGCCCGGGGCCGGGCGTTCAAGACGGCGGTCGCCGCGCTCGCGGCGGCCAGGCGAGGAGGGGAGCGATGATCGGACGCGCGTCGGGCAGCCTCGGGGCGACGGCTCCCGGGGCGACGCTCCGCCGGAAGCGGGCGGTCGACGTCCGGCCCGCCGGGGTTGGCCGCGGGGCCGGCGGTCGTCCGAGCGCGGTCTCGGTCCGCCGGGCGACCCGGCTCGTCCGCGACCGCCACGAGCCCGACTACGCGATCCTCGTCTCGGTCGTCGCCCTCGCGGCGATCGGCATCCTGATGGTCTACGCGAGCTCGGGGATCAAGGCTTACCTCGGTCGCAACGACACGATGGCGATCGTCGGCCCGCAGATCCTCTGGGCGGCGCTGGGCGTCGCGGCGATGCTCCTCGTCAGCCGGCTCGACTACCGCTACCTCCGGCTCGTCGCCGTTCCGGGGTTCCTCGTCGCCATCCTCCTGCTCGTGGTCGTCCTGCTGCCGCCGATGGGTCCGATCCAGCCGATCGAGGTCGGCGGCTCCGCGCGCTGGCTCCAGGTCGGCCCGCTGCCGGCCGTCCACCCGGCCGAGTTCGCCAAGCTCGCCCTCGTCGTCTACCTCGCCTTCTGGTTCGCCCGGCGCGGCACCCGGGTCCGATCCTTCTGGCGTGGCACCGTGCCGTTCCTGGTGATCGCCGGGCCGGTGGCGGTCCTCATCTTCCGCGAGCCCGACCTCGGGACGACGATCGTCGTCACGGCGACCGCGTTCACGATGTTCTTCATCGCCGGCGCCAACCTGGTCCACCTCCTCGCCCTCGGCGCCGCGGCGGTCGGCGCGGTCGCGGTCGTCGGCCTCAAGAGCTACCAGCTGGAGCGGATCCAGGCCTGGCTGAACCCCTGGGCCGATCCCCTCGGGGCGGGCTTCCACACCATCCAGGGCCTCCTCGCCCTCGGGCTCGGCGGGCTGTTCGGCATCGGCCTCGGCGAGAGCCGGGCGGCCGGGGGCCTGTACCTCCCGAACGCCTGGAACGACTTCATCTTCGCGATCATCGGCGAGGAGTTCGGCTTCCTCGGGGCCGGCCTCGTCATCGTCCTGTTCCTCGTCCTGGCCGTCCAGGGCGCCCGCGTCGCGCTCCATGCGCCCGACACGTTCGGCGCGCTGCTCGCGGCCGGGATCACCGCCTGGCTGTGCATCCAGGCGTTCATCAACATCGGCGTCGTCGTCGCGCTGTTCCCGGTGACCGGCATCACCCTGCCGTTCATCAGCGCGGGCGGGTCGTCGCTCATCATCAGCTTCGCGGCGGTCGGGATCCTGCTCTCGATCTCCCGCGAGACCGTCGACATGGAGACCGTCGAGGATGCGCCTGCTGATCGCGGGCGGGGGGACGGGCGGGCACATCTACCCGGCCCTGGCCGTGGCCCGCTCGCTCCGCGCACGCCCGGACGCCCCTGAGCTCGGCTGGCTCGGCGGGCACCGTGGGATCGAGGACGGGATCGTCCGCGCGGCGGGGATCCCGCTGCGCCGGCTCGCCCTCCGCTCGCTGCGCTCGGCCGGCCGGGACGTCCACGTGATCCTCGATCCGCTGCGGCTCGCCGCGTCGGTCCCGCAGGCGGTCGCGATCCTCGCCGCGGAGCGACCGGCCGCGATCCTCTCGACCGGCGGCTACGTCGCGATCCCGACGCTCATCGCCGCCCGGCCGCTCGGCATCCCGACGCTCCTCTGGGAGGGCAACGTCGTCCCGGGCCGCTCGGTCCGGGCGATCGCCAGGCTCGCCAGCGCCCTCGCCGTCAGCTACCCGGCGACGGTCGAGGCCCTCGCGACCGACGCCCCGTGCTTCGTGACGGGCACGCCGATCCGCGACCCGCGCGAGGTCGACCGCGAGGCGGCCCGGGCCGGCCTCGAGCTCCCGGTCGCGGCCCGCGTGCTGCTGGTCTTCGGCGGCTCGCAGGCGGTCCGGCGGCTGAATGGCGCCGTCGCGGAGGCGTTGCCGGACCTCGTCGAGCGGGTCCACGTCATCCATGTGACCGGCGAGGACGGCTATGCGGCCGCGCTCGCCGACCGCGAGCGGCTGCCGGCCGACCGGCGCGACCGCTACCGACCGGCCCCGTTCCTCCGCGACGAGATGACCGCGGCCCTCGCCGCCGCCGACCTCGTCGTCGGGCGCGCCGGCAGCTCGACGCTCGCCGAGGCGGCGGCCTTCGGGCTGCCGATCGTCGTCGTCCCGTACCCGCACGCCGGCGGGCACCAGGAGGCGAACGCCCGGGTCCTCGTCGAGGCCGGCGCCGCCCGGCTCGTGCCCGACGAGCGGTTCGACGCGGCGGCCCTGCTCGACGCGGCGGCGCTGCTCGACGACCCGGTCGCCCACGTGACGATGAGCGCCGCGGCCCGCTCGCTCGGTCGGCCGGGCGCCGCCGACGCGGTCGCCGAGGTCCTCCTCGCCCTCGCCGAGCGGCGGCCGCTGCCCGATCGGGCGCGGGTCGAGGCGATCGCCGCCGGGGCGTCTCGATGAGCGGGCCGGCCGGCATGCCGGTCCCCGACGCCGTCCCGTTCGACGCCGTCGCCGCCGGGACCGATATCCAGCGGCGGCTCGGCATCAAGACCTCGCGTGACGAGCCGCTCGCGCGGTTCACGACGATGCGCGTCGGCGGACCGGCCGACCTCTTCGCCGTCGTCCACAACGGCTTCGAGCTGCGGGCCCTCGTCCGGCACGCCCGGGCGCGCGGGATCCCGTTCACCTTCCTCGGCCGCGGCAGCAACGTCGTCATCGCCGACCGCGGCGTCCGCGGTCTCGCGATCCAGGACCGCGCCGAGGGGCTCCGGGTCGACGGCGAGCGGATCGTCGCCGAGGCCGGCGTGCCGATGGCGCGACTCGCGACCGAGGCCGCCGCGGCGGGCCTTGCCGGTCTCGAGTTCGGCCTGGCGATCCCGGGCACGGTCGGCGGCGCGGTCTGGGCGAACGCAGGAGCCCACGACGGCGACGTCGCCGGGGTCCTCGAGTCGGCGACGGTCCTCGACGCCGAGGGCCGCGAGGCGGTCCTCGACCGGGCGGCCCTCGGCTTCGCCTACCGCGAGAGCCGCTTCAAGCTCGCCCCCGACGCCGCGGGCGTGACCCCGCCGTCGCCGCCTGAGCTCGTCCTCGGTGCCTCGTTCCGCCTCGCCCCCGACGATCCCGCCGCGATCCGGGCCCGGCTCGACGAGATCCGCCGCTGGCGCCGGGCCCACCAGCCGCTCGGCATCCCGTCGGCGGGGAGCGTCTTCCGCAACCCGCCGGGCGAGTCGGCCGGGCGGCTCATCGACGCGGCCGGGATGAAGGGCCTCCGGAGCGGCGGCGCCTCGGTCTCGGAGATGCACGCCAACTTCATCGTCAACGACCGGTCCGGGACCGCCGCCGACGTGCGCCGGCTCGCCGACCTCGTCCGCGCCGAGATCGAGCGGCGGCACGGGATCCGGCTCGCCTTCGAGATCGAGTTCGTCGGCGACTGGACGGGCTGGCCGTGGCCCGCCGATGCCGAGGAGGCGACCCGGTGACCGAGCCCCGCCCGGACCTCACCGCGCTCGCCCCATCGGACCCGGGCCCCGTCGTCGTCCTCGCCGGCGGCCCGTCCGCCGAGCACGACGTCTCGATCGTCTCGGGCACGGCGATCGCCGCCGCGCTTGCCGCCGACGGCACCCCGACCCGGCTCGTCGTCATCGACCTCGCCGGCCGCTGGTGGTGGCTGCCCGACGGCCATCGCCGAGGCGACCGCCCGGCGGCCGACTACGACGACCCGGCCGGGCTCGGGGCCGAGGGGCCGCTCGACCCCTGGGCCGGCGTCGGGCGCCTGGCCGCGGGCGATCCGGGGACGGTCGTCTTCATCGCCCTCCACGGGCCCTTCGGGGAGGACGGCACGGTCCAGGCGCTCCTCGAGGCCGCCGGCTGCGCCTACACCGGCGCCGGCGTCGCGGCCTCGGCGATCGGGATGGACAAGGCCGTCTTCAAGCGGCTCATCCGCGGGCTCGGCCTGCCGGTCGTCGAGTGGCGCGAGATCGGCGCCGCCCGCTGGGCGGCCGACCCGGCCGCGGTCCTCGCCGAGCTCGACGCGTTCGCCGGGTCGGACCCGCGGCTGATGGTCAAGCCGGCCCGCCTCGGCTCGTCGGTCGGCATGACCCTCGCCCACGGGCCGATGGAGCGGTCCGCGGCGCTCGGCACCGCGTTCCGCTACGACACCCTCGCCATCGTCGAGCGCTACGTCGCGGATGCCCGGGAGCTCGAGGTCGCCGTCATCGGCAACGACCCGGCCGCGCTCGAGGTCTACGGGCCCGGCGAGATCCTGCCCGGCCACGAGTTCTACGACTACGCGGCGAAGTACACGCCGGGCCTGTCGCGGACGACGACCCGGGCCGACCTGCCGGCGGGGCTCCGCGAGACGATCCGGAAGCTCGCCCGCGACGCCTACCGAGCCGCGGGGGTCGAGGGCTTCGCCCGGGTCGACTTCCTGCTCGCCGGCGACCGGCCGGTCGTCTCCGAGATCAACACGATCCCCGGCTTCACCCCGATCAGCCTCTTCCCGACGATGCCGGCCGAGGGTGGCTACGACTTCGCCGCCGTCTGCCGGCGCGTCGTCCGGCTCGCCCGCGAGCGCCACGCCGGCCGCGTCGCCCATCGACTCACCCCGGAGGACCTCCCGAGATGACCCCGAGATCGAGCGCCAGGACCGTCGGCCACGTCCGCCGCCGCGACAGGGTCCGCCGTCGGTCGGCCCGGCTGACGGCCGTCCGGGCCGGGGCGATGCTCGTGATGGTGGCCGCGGCCGCGGCCCTCTATGGGGTCGCGTCGTCGCCGGTCTTCGGGCTCGAGCGGGTCCGCGTCGAGGGCGCGGCACTCACCGACGAGGGGTCGGTCCGGACCCGGCTCGGCCTGGCCGCGGGGACGAACCTCGTGACCCTCGAGACGGCCGGCCTGGTCAGCGCGATCGAGTCGCTGCCGACCGTCCGCCACGCCGACGTCACCGCTGGGCTGCCCGGCACCGTCCGGGTCACGATCGTCGAGCGCCTGCCGATCCTCGTCTGGGCCGCCGGCGAGCGGCGCTTCCTCGTGGACGTCGACGGCCGGGTGTTCGACGAGCTCGGCGCCGCCGAGCCGGTCCCGGCGGTCGATGCGGATGGCCGGCTGCTGCCGGCCGCCGCGGCTGCGGGCGGGACCCCACTGCCGATCCTCAGCGACACCCGCGCGTCCGCCGTGGCGCTACGGGTCGGCGACGTCCTCGGACCGGTCGAGCTCGACGCGGCCCGCCGGCTCGGCTCGCTCCGGCCGGCCGACGTCGGCAGCGCCGCGACCGCCCTCCGGGTCGTGCTCGACGACAAGAGCGGGTTCATCCTCCGCCCGGTCAAGGGCGCCTGGCGGGCGGTCTTCGGGTTCTACACCCCGACGCTCCGACCGCCGGCCCTCGTGCCCGAGCAGGTCCGCCTGCTGCGCAGCCTCCTCGTCGATCGCGAGGCGGAGGTCGGCCGGGTCATCCTCGCGTCGGCGACCGACGGCACCTACGTGCCCCGGCCGAGCCCGTCGCCCTCGCCGTCGCCGGCACCGTGATCGCCGGTCGGACGGCAGGGTCTGGTAGCCTACCGGCGAACCACCGGAACGAGGACGACGTCACGTGCTCCTGCCCCTGCTCGGCCTCCTGGTCGGGGTGCTGCTCGGGCTCGTCCTCAACGTCAACGTCGGTTTCGAGTTCAGCCGGTACACGGCCGTCGCCATCCTCGCCGCGCTGGACTCGGTCCTCGGGGCGGTCCGGGCCGAGCTCGACGGGGTGTACGACAACCGGATCTTCATCAGCGGGTTCGTCACGAACGCGATCGTGGCGGTCATCCTCACCTTCATCGGCGATCGGCTGGGCCTGGACCTCTACCTCGTCGCGCTGATCACCTTCGGGCTCCGCATCTTCAACAACGTGGCGCTCATCCGCCGCCACTTCATCTAGAGCGCAAGAGGGGAACGTGGAACGAGAGGCCGTCCTGGTCGGCATCGACGTCGGAACGTCGAAGGTCTGCGCGCTCATCGGCGAGGTGAGCCGCGACGGCCGGCTCACGATCATGGGTCACGGCACCGTCCCGGCGACCGGGCTCAAGAAGGGCGTCGTCGTCAACATCGACCAGACCGTCCGGTCGATCGGCGAGGCCGTCGAGCGCGCCGAGCGGCTGTCGGGCTGGAAGATCGACCGGGCCTTCGTCTCGGTCGGCGGGAACCACGTCGAGAGCCTCAACTCGACCGGCCAGGTCGCCGTCACCGGGCACGACCGCGAGGTCACCCGGGAGGATGTCAATCGGGCCCTCGAGGTCGCCCGGGCCGTGTCGATCCCGTCGAGCCGCGAGGTCCTCCACGTCGAGCGGCGCGGCTTCATCGTCGATGGCCAGGAGGGGGTCAAGGACCCGCTCGGGATGAGCGCGCTCCGGCTCGAGGTCGAGGCCCACATCGTCCACGCCGCGGCGACCGCGGTCCAGAACCTCTCGAAGTGCGTCGCGGCCGCGGGCGTGAAGATCGACGAGCTCGTCGTCTCGAGCCTGGCCTCGGCGGAGGCCGTCCTGACCGAGACCGAGAAGGACCTCGGCGTCGCCGTCGCCGACGTCGGCGCCGGGACGATCGACCTCGCGATGTTCGCCGAGGGCTCGCCGTTCCACACCGCCGTCCTGCCGGTCGGCGGCAACAACGTGACCAACGACATCGCGATCGGGCTCAAGACGAGTCTCCAGGTCGCCGAGGAGCTCAAGGTCGCCCACGGCACCTGCGACCTGCGCGCGGTCGATCCCGGCGACACGATCAGCGTCTCGGTCCTCGGCGAGGAGGCCGGCCGGACCCACAGCCGCCAGGAGCTGTCCGAGATCATCGAGGCCCGGATGACCGAGACGTTCCAGCTCCTGCGGGCCGAGATGGCGGCCGGCGGTCACGGGATGCTCCCCGCCGGGATCATCCTGACCGGCGGGGCGGCCCAGCTGGCCGGCGTCGCCGAGCTCGGCCGCGAGGTCCTCCAGATGCCCGTCCGGGTCGCCTCGCCGACGGGGATCGGCGGCCTCGTCGACACCCTCCTCTCGCCGAACTACGCCACCGCGGTCGGCCTGCTCGCCTGGGGGGCGGCCGGCCTCGGCGCCGCCGACGTCCGCTACGAGACCGGCCCGACCGGCGGTCCGCTGGCCCGGATCCGCGACATGTTCCGGAGCGTCTTCCCGTAGCGTCCGACCCCCGGAGGCGCCGATGCGATCGGTCGAGGTCGTCGTCCGGACGGGCGAGGGGCGAGGGCTCGTCGACCTGACGGCCGCCTGCGAGCGGTTCGTGGCGGACGTCGCCGACGGCGGCGATGGGCTGCTGAGCGTCTTCGTCGCGCACGCGACCGCCGGCCTCGCGATCGTCGAGCTCGGCGCCGGCTCCGAGGCGGACACGCTCGCCGCGATCGATGCCCTCCTGCCGCGCGACGACCGCTGGCGGCACCGCCACGGGTCGCCCGGCCACGGCGCCGACCACGTCCTGCCGGCGTTCGTCGCGCCGTCGCTCGTCGTCCCCGTCGTGGCCGGCCGGCTCGCCCTCGGGACCTGGCAGTCGATCGCGCTCGTCGATCCGAACCGGGACAACCCCGAGCGCCGGGTCCGCCTCAGCTTCCTCGCGGGCTGAGTCGGCGGCGCGGTGTCGCGCGCCGGCGGCTCTGGCGCCGGTCGGCCCGGCGCCGGCGGCTCTGCGCCCCCGCCCCGGTCAGGCCCGGGCTGTCCGCCGCCGGACGAAGGTGGCGCCGATCCCGGCGACGAGTCCGCCAAGGCCGAGTGCGATCGCGAGTCCGGGTCCGCCGCCGACGTCGGCCCCGCTGGGCGCGATCGCGGCCCGCGCCGCGTCCGTCGCCGGCAGCTCGGATCCGTCCCCGCCCTTGTCCGGACCGCCCGCGCTCGCGCCCTCGCCGTCGGTCGCGTCGACCGGCGGCGGCGTCGACCCGCCGCAGCCGGCCTCGACCCGGGTCTCGACCAGCTCGACCTCGACCGCATCGGGGGGGTCGGTCGCGAACGAGGCCTCGACGGTCGTCTCGCCGGCGAGGACGATATCGACGGTGCAGTCGCCATCGGTCTCGGACCGCAGGTACGGACCCTGGACCCGGATGACGAGCGACGAAGTCACCGGGGCGGCGCCCCAGGCCTGGACCCGGACCTCGGCGACCCCGTCGACCAGCTCGACCTCGCCCGTGGACCACGTCGCGCCGTCGGCCCGGGTCTGGGTCGCTTCGACCCAGCCACCGGCGACCGCCGCGGGCGCCAGCGCGGCCGCCGGGTCGGTGGATCCGCTGCCGTTCCCGTCGGCGCCCCCGTCACCCGGCTCGGCGGTCGCCGTCGGGTCGTCGCTCGGGACCGGTTCCGGCGAGGCCCCACCGCCGTCGGCGCCGTCGTCGGGCAGCCCGAGCGCGACGACCGTCACGACCGGCGCCCCCTCGCCGGGTTCCTCGCAGGCGCCCCACTCGGGCTCGGTCGCCTCGGCCGTGATCGTCGCCGTCTGCCCGCCCGCCACGGGGTCCTCGATCCTCGTACCCCCCTGGAGGACAGCGCCGTAGGCGCAGCCGTCGACGTCGGTCGCGTCGCTCGCCAAGGCCTCGACCCACCAGCTGACCCCCTCGGCGTCGGCTTCGTCGGTCGCCCGGGGCAGGTCGGCGAAGGTCGCCGCCCCATCGGCCTCGGTCGTCCCGGCCGTCTTATAGAACGAGGTCGTCTCGCCCTCGGCCCCGGGGCGTTCGCCGATGAGCGTCACGTCGGCGCCGCCGATCGGCGCGCCGTCGGCGTCGAGGAAGGTCACGACGAGCGACGCATCCCAGGCGAGACCCGGCTCGGGCTCGGGTGACGGCTCGCCGGGCTCCTCCTCCGCCGCGAGTGCGACGGCGCCGCCCCAGGCGATCGTCAGCGCCGCCGCGACGGCGACGACCCAGACCGGGCTGCTCGCCCGCCGCGACCGGATACGCATCGTTGTGATCTCCGTGCGCGACGACGCCCTCGGGTCGCGTCGTCCGTCGCCAGCGTGCGCGTCCCGGTGCCGCTCCGCAAGGGGCCGACGGCCCGTGTCGGGCGCCCGACGGGGCGGTGCGCCGGCGCACCGCCGGCCCGGCGGGAACGTCGGCCACCCGCGTGCCGGGCACCGGGATCGCCTGCGCCACCCGGGCGCGTCGGGGGTATACTCGCGGACCCGGAGGGGACCACCCGGCCGGCCGTACCACCGGCCCGGGCCCGCCGCCCGACCGTCGACCACGACCCACGCGCCGCACCCGGAGGAGAGGCGATGCCGCTGCGTTCCGATTCCGAGAACTTCGCCCTGATCCGCGTCATCGGCGTCGGCGGCGGGGGCAGCAACGCGGTCAACCGGATGATCCGGGCCGAGATGATGGGCGTGGAGTTCATCGCCTGCAACACCGATGCGCAGGCCCTGCTCCAGTCGGACGCGCCGCACAAGATCCGGATCGGCGACAAGATCACCCGCGGTCTCGGCGCCGGCGGCGACGC